>NZ_JBITLO010000018.1:0-40341 GCF_044465345.1 Nonomuraea sp. NPDC049684
AACAGCGTCCCGATCGCGACGAGCACCACGGGGATCAGATATCCGACGGGCACCGAGCCTCCAAATCAGCATTTCCTCCGAACGCGCCAAGCCTCCCCCGCCCGCCCCCCTCACATCTACGACGGATCCGATAACGTCCTTTAACCCTGAGATGAAGAATCCGGAGGCCCGCCCGTGGAGATGCGAGAGATCGAGATCTTCCTGACGCTGGCCGAGGAGCTGCACTTCAGCCGTACGGCCGAGCGGCTGGGCATCAGCCCCGCCCGCGTCAGCCAATCGATCAAGAAGCAGGAGCGGCGCGTCGGAGCTCCCCTGTTCGACCGCACCACCCGAGCGGTCCGCCTCTCCCCGCTGGGCGAGCAGCTGTACCAGGCGCTCAAGAGCGGCCACCGGCAGATCATGCAAGGGATCGCGACCGCTCAGGCCACCGCCGACGGCACCGCGGGCACCCTGACCCTCGGCACACTCGGCCCGCTCTCCACGCAGATCAAGGACGTTCTCGACCTGTTCCTCGCCCGCCACCCGAACGCCCGGCTCCAGCACCGCGAGATCCAGCCCGCCTCCCCTCTGGACCTGCTGAAGTCGGGCGAGGTGGACGTGGCGCACCTGTGGCTGCCGATCCGCGAGCCCGATCTGACCGTCGAACCGACCTCGTACGCCTCCGACGTGGTGTTGATGGTCTCCGCCGACCACCCCTACGCGGGACGGGACTCCATCTGCCTGGAGGACCTCGGCGACTGCACCGTGGTCGAGGGCCAGTCGATCCCCACCTGCATGGAGGAGATCTTCAACCCCTGCCACACCCCCTCCGGCCGCCCCGTCCGCCGCGGCCCCAAGGTCACCACCTGGCAGGAGACCCTCAGCGCCGTCGCCTCGGGCCAGGCGACCGCCGGAGTCACCGCCGAGGCCGCGACCTTCTACCCCTGGCCCAGCCTCGCCTTCGTCCCGATCCGCGACGCCCCGCCGTGCCGGTGGGCCTTCGCCTGGCGTACGGCGAGCGAGACGCCGCTCATCCGCGCCTTCGCCCGAGCAGCAGCCGACACCCGGCAACCGACGGAGTAGCACCCCCGGATGCGACGTTTCTGCGGGTTGTCGAGTATCCGGTTTGAGTCAGCTGTGGCCCACAGGGGCCCGAGGGCCGGAGCCTGCAACGAGGCGCGGGCTCAGGACAGGGGCACCTGCAGGGCGCGCCAGGTGGCCACCTTGACGGTCAGTGCGTCAGCCTGGGCGGGCAGGGCGTACAGCGACCAGAACTCCTTCGTCTCGCCGGGCTCGAAGTTCATCGCCGACAACGCCACCCCGGAGGTGTTCGTGCACGCGCAGTACGTGCCCGGTTCCTCCCCCTTGGCCACGATCACGCGGGCCGGGCGGTACAGGCGGCGCGCGGCGGGGTCGGTCACCTGGATGTTCGTCGCCGCGTGGTACTTGAAGGCGTTCCAATCGTCGGCCCAGTTGAGGTCGTGGTACCACGCCTTGCCGTCACCCCGGTTGGTGATCGAGTAGCGCAGCAGGCCCAGGTCTCCGGGCATCCGGCGGAAGGCCGTCACCTGCAGGTCGAATGGCACCCCCTTCGCGCGCACCGTCGCCTTCGTCCCTTCGCCCTCAGGCAGCGGGGACGTGGTGGTGCCGGCGGCCGGCACTTCAGCCGGTGCGGGCTTGGCGAACGTGATCGTCACCCGGCGGTTGCGGCGCCGTCCCTCGTCGGAGCTGTTGCTGTACAGCGGGCGGCGGGAGCCGTATCCGCGGGCCCTGAACGTCACCTGGTCGCGCGTGATCAGCGGCATGAGGGCCTGGCGCACCGCCTCCGCGCGGCGGCGGGACAGCGGTTCGTTGATGGCGTTGGTGCCGGAGGAGTCGGCGTGGCCGTCGACCTCGATCGTCGTGTCCGCGG
Organism: Nonomuraea sp. NPDC049684; assembly: GCF_044465345.1. NCBI lineage: Bacteria > Bacillati > Actinomycetota > Actinomycetes > Streptosporangiales > Streptosporangiaceae > Nonomuraea > Nonomuraea sp. NPDC049684. Next base: position 1,892 of record NZ_JBITLO010000018.1, read on the forward strand.
ACGTGTCGATGAGCTTGGCCGTCTTGGCCAGCACCGTGCGGGCGCGCGGCGTGAGCGTCGCCTTGTTCAGCGCGAACAGCACGTCGGAGGAGAGGCTGACCTTGAGGTCGGCGCCGTCGTCGGTCGTCTCCTCGGTACGGTCGAGCGACTGCGACGGCGTCTCGATGAGGTGGCTGACGGTCTCGACCTGGGAGGCGTCGGCGTCGGGCAGTTGCTGGCCGGGTGGCGGGACGGGCGGGTCGTCGCTGATCGGGACGTCGACCATCGGCGGGCCGATCGGTGTGACGATCGTCGTGGTCGCGGGGTTGCCGGATGGCGCGGGCAGCACGGCGTAGACCGTCAGCGACTCGCCGGGGTCGATGATCCCTTTGAGGTCGTCGCGGTCGGTGTCGCTGCACAGGCATTCGCCGTCGGCGGGCTTGTACGGCATGAGCCATCGGTGGGCCGGGGCGTCGAGCACCGCGATGCCGGAGGGCCAGCGCCACTTGAGCGGCCGCATCGGGTCGGCGAGCGGCGCCTGCCAGTGCAGCGGCTTGTCGGTGCTGGTGGACAGGCGCAGCTGCACGACCAGGTGCTTGCCGCCGACGCGGTTGAGCCCGACGAGTTCGGCCTTGTAGTTCGACTCGACGGTGCCCTGGACGGTGGCCAGCGCGGGCCGGGTGTCCCGGCCGCCGGACGTCGCGTCGCCGCTCGCGGAGGGCGAAGGAGCGCTGGTCGAAGGCGCGGGAGGCGGCGCGGTGGTCTCGTTCGCCGAGGGCGCGGGGGGTAGCTGACCACATCCGGCGGCCGTTAAGGCGACGGCGGTCAGGGCCATGATCCGGATACGCATGGCGGGCATTGTGCCATGACCGAATCAAAGGCGGTCAGTCAAGGAGATCGTGGACGGGCAGAAACCTCCACGGCCGCTGTCGGCGTAGCGAGCACGGCGGCCGGGCGTTGCCCGGCGCGGTCAGGCTGGCGCGGTCAGGCTGGCGCGGTCAAGCCGACGTGGTCAGACCGGTGGCGTGAGCAAGGGCGGCGGCCTCGGTACGGGTGCCCACGCCGAGCTTGGCCAGGATGTTGGCCACGTGGAACTTCACGGTGTGTTCGCTGATCAGCAGGTCTTCGGCGATCTGCCGGTTGCGCAGGCCGCGCGCCAGCCGTTCGAGCACCTCGAGCTCGCGTGGCCTGAGCGCGGCCAGGGCAGCGTCCGAGGCCGGGGGCGCGGGCGGGGTGAGCGGCAGCGCGGCACTGATCGTCGTGCCCCAGCCGGGGACGGCGTCGAGGAGGAAACGGCCGTCCACGGCGGCTGCCAGCTCGGCCAGACGGCGCAGGGCAAGCGCGCCGGCCGCGAGCGTGCCCGGCCCGTCGTCGCGAACGACGAGGTGGAGCTCGGCCCCCTCCGGCTCCCCGGACACGCGAACCCTCGTCAGGCCGTCCTGCTCGAGCATGGTGACCACGGCGCCCCATACCAGGGCCAGGGCGGTGTTGGCGATGTCGGACGGTAGGACGCGGTCGCGGTCGCGCGGCCCGGCCAGCTCCAGCGACACCTGGCTGTGGCGGGCCAGGGGTGCCAGCTTGCCTGCCAGCCGGTCGAAGGCCGCCCCAGCCGGCTCCTCACTCAGCGTGGAATTCAGGTCGGCCGCGGCGCGCAACTCGATCAACGCTGACACGGCCAGGTCGGTGGCGGTGCGCCGGGCGGCGGCGTCGTCGAGCGTACGGCTGCGCAAGGTGCCGAGCAGGGAGTGCAGTGTGGCGGCGTGCATGCTGGTGAGCTCGGCGATGACGCGGGCCCGCTCGCCGGCGGCCACCCGGTTGCCGGTCAGGTCGGCGGGGGGCAGGTTCTCGGCGCGGTGCATCAGCTGCAGGGCGACCAGGTCCCACAGCCGCTGCACCAGCTCGGCTGGCGGGCCGGTGGGCGCGTCCCCGCCGACGGTCACCACCACGAGCAGGCCGCCGGAGGCCCCGGCCGGGCGGGAGGCGACAGCCAGCACCGGCAGGTCCTCGCCGGCCAGGCGCGCCCGGCCGGACCAGGGCTGGCCCATGCCGACCGTGCCGCCCACGCGGGACAGCTCGGCGCTGGTGATCTTCTCGATGATCGCCGTCTCGCCGTGGGCCTTCATGGGATGCCGGGCGCAGTCGCCGGTGAGCACGGCCACCGCCCGGTGCGGCAAGAACCCGGCCAGCGCCTGTGACAGCGGCTCGAGCATGGCGCCGGTCGGCGCCCGCAGCACGGAGGCGGCTGCCGCCAGCGCGGTATGCGGGTCGGGCATGTCCATGCGCTGATGCTAGGCGACGCCGGGCAAGGGAGGTCGCTGCCCGTTCGGGTAGCAGATGCCGCCCGGACGGACGATGAGCGGGAGGGCGGCCGGCGAGCAGGCTTGCCCTGCCCGATTCGCCGCCACATCAGGAGCCGCTGATCATGAAAGCTCTCGTGGCCGCTGCCTTCGGCCCCCTGGAGCAGCTGCGTGTCCATGACGTGCCCGACCCGTCACCCGGCCCTGGCCAGGTGCAGGTCCGCGTGCAGGCTGCGGCGCTCAATCCCATCGACGTGAAGCTGGTCACGGGTGAGCTGCGTGCGATGTTCCCGGTGACGCACCCGTGCGTGCCCGGCGTGGATGCCACCGGGGTGGTGGCGGCCGTGGGAGAAGGCGTGACGCGGTTCGCGGCAGGTGACGAGGTGATCGCCTACGCAGGCGCGGCCTCGGGGATGATCGCCGAGTATGCGCTGGTCGGCGAGGGGCCCGAGCTCGTCCACCGGCCGCGCGCGCTGTCCCCGGCCCATGCCGCCGCGCTGCCCATGGCGGCCATGACCGCGCACTGTGTCCTAGCCGCCGCCGCCCTGGAGCCGGGCGACAGTGCGCTGGTCCTCGGCGCGACCGGCGGCGTGGGCGCCCTTGTGGTCCAGCAGGCCGCCGAGCTGGGCGTACGCGTGCTGGCCACAGCAGCACCCGCCGACACGGCCTACATCCGCGCGCTCGGTGCGCACGAGACCATCGACCACACCGCCGTCGACACTCTGAGTGCGGCCCGGCGGCTGCACCCCGGCGGGCTGGACGTGGTCGTCGACCTGATCAACGCCGGTCCCGCGCTCGCGTCCCCCGCCGGGCTCGTACGGCCCGGCGGCCGGCTCGTCTCCACCCTGTACGGCCCGGCGGAGGTGGACGGGGTCGCGCCCGTCTACGTCCGGATGGAGGCATCGACCGGCGACCTGCACCGGCAGGCCGAACGGGTCGCGGCGGGCCGGATGAGCATCGAGGTGGCCGCGACCTACCCGTTCGACGAAGCCCCGCAGGCCATGCGCGACCTGGCCGAAGGCCAGTACACGCGCGGCAAGATCGTCATCACTTTCTGAGGAGTCCGTCATGCTGTCCCTTCCCACCCGCGCCGGGGACCGTCCCCGTACCGGCCCGTCCGTTCCGCACGTCCAGCTCAGCCAGAACAGCCCCGGCGAGATCCGCGAACAGCTCGCGCAGTGGATGAGCACCCGGCTTCCCGGCACCGAGATCAGGCCGAGCGAGATCTCCGAGCCGGGCTCGCTCGCCTTCTTCCTGCACCAGGACGCGGTGCCGCCGCAGGGAGCGGTGCTCCTGCCGCCCCGACTGGTCGCCGAGTTCGCCCATGTCCACGCCGACGGCAGCCTGCACATGGCCCTGTCACAAGAGGACCAGCAAGAGCTCATCGCCAAGGGCTGGGGCGAGCGCCATCCCCTGTACTCACCCACGATCAACGTGGTGATGCTCTACGGTCCCCGCAGCCCACAAGAGCTGGAGACTGCCAGAAGCGTCGTCGCGGCCTCCTACCGATACGCCACCGGCAGGACCCTGTAGCCGCCCGGCCCCGCAGTCAACCCCTGGCCGCGTGGCCCGCCCGCGGCGCGGAGGTTGACCGCGGCGGCCGGCCAGGCACCGGGTGTGCTCCTGCCGCGAACGGCGGACGGCTAGCGCAGCGAGATGTGCAGAGCCTCGCCCACGCGCCGGTCCGACGCCCGCCAGGCCGCCGACGCAGAAGATCGCGCGCGGGTTGATGAGGTCACCCGGCAACGGCGACACGGCGAGGCCGACGAGCCTGACGAGTTCATCTGCGCCGAGCGACAGGGCCTGGCCGCCCAGGCCCGCGCCGCCGCCGACGGCGCCCAGGCTGACGCGTCCATGGACGCCTTCAACGCCATGGCCTAGATCCGCAGGGCGGCCTCGCTGGCGCTGCCGGCCAGGCAGCAGATCGCCTTCACCTCTGACCAGGGGATCTTTTCGATTCGACCCTAGATAGACCGGACAGTCGCTTCGGCTCGCTGTCGTCGGCAGGGGTTCGCGGTCGCCTCGACGAACGCTTGCGCCGCGGGTTCGAGTACCGGTTTGCCCATGGTGGATGCTCATTTCCTGTGTGGTTGACGTTGCCTCGTGCGGCGATCCCGCGGAGCGGGGCACGCTCGTGCCGCGTCCGCTCAGCCTGCCGGGTGCCGTCGATCGTCCCGCGTCCGGTCGGGAGCCTGGCAGCCGCGGTTGCGAGAGTTCCGGGGAAGGAGCCCGCCGGAGCGCCCGGCGTTGCGGTTCGGGTTGCGTCCAAGGCGGGCTCGGAGTGTCCAGCGTCCCTCATCGGCGTCGGCCGCCCGTTCGAGGATGAGTTCGCTCTTGGTCAGGCCGGAGGCGGCGTCGGCGGGCGCTCGACGATGACGTTCGGGATCCGCCTTTGGTAGCCGGCGTAGAGGGGCCAGATACCGGTCGTCGTCCCCCACAGGTGGGTCGGTTCGGCGCCGACCTGCACGGTCACGTCGGGTTGGGCGAGCAGGTTTCGGAGCCGCCGGCTCCTGGACGCCGCAGGGGCGAGGCGCACGACGGGTCGTGCCTGCTCAACAGCCCTCCCGGCGGGCCTGCCATCCTCCGTCCTCCCGAGAACCGCACGATTCGAAGTGACAGTCAGACATCCAAGGCCGGACGGGGCCCCGGGCCCACCGTCAACCCGAGGTCCGGCCAGCCCAGCCAGTCCAGCCGGACCGACGCGGCCAGCGCCCGCTCCTCCAGCTTCAATCGCACCTTGTACACGCTCAGCAGGAGCGCCTGCAGGGAGTCCACACCGAAAGCCGCCCCGACTTCCTGGTCGCCCAGCCCCAGGATCTGGTGGGGACAGCACCAGTCGCCGTTCACGCTCAACTGGTCGAGGCGCGGCGTGCCGAATCTGATCGTCACCGGCCTGCGCGTACCGTCCCCAGCGAGAGCCTCCAGCTGCCGCTCGACGGCGATTTCGCCCAACTCGTACGTAATCTCCATACTCCTAGTCTGCGGGAGCCCCAGACTGGTATCACTTCACATGCTCTCGGTTGCCAACAGGGCGATCTTCACCTGATGTCGACACCCTGTTCCGCCCCCTCGGCGAGTACCTTGCCGAGGCGCCCGTCCTGCCGCCCGTCCTGCCGCCCGTCCTGCCGCCCGTCCTGCCGCTCGTCCTGCCGCTCGTCCTGCCGCTCGTTCCATGGGTGTCGCCGGCGGGGCGTGGTGTACGGGGAGGCGCGGGTGGCCGCCCCGACGCCCTGTCGCACAGCCGGGCCTTCGCCGCGTACGAGCGGGGCCGTCATGGATTCCGCCACCGAATGGGCGATCCTGTCTTCGCCTCCAACGCCTACGCCTGGGCGCCGTCCACCAACACGGCGCGTACGGTCGCTGCCCCCTTCGCCGAGATCGGCCTCCTCGTGGTCGACCCCGACGACATCGCCGCCGTGACGCTGACGCAGACCGGCCACGCGAAGGCGACGTACGAACTGACCGGGCCCACCCCGACCACCCCGCCTCAACGCGCGGCGGCAACCGCGGCCGCCATCGGCGAGCGGCGGCGCGGGCCGCGGCCCGGAGTGTGGCGAGGATGCTGGAGATGTGGTTGGCGACCTGGCGCGAGATGGAGGTGCTCCATGAGGTCAGGCGGCTGGTCAGGCCGGTCGTCCACGGGTACTGGGCGCCCTCGGGCTTGCGGCCCGGGAAGGTCTCGGCGTTCGCGGTGATGCTTCGGGAGACGGCGGTCACTCCGTGCCGTTCGATCGACCTGGGTGACCAACGCCTCCAGCTATGTGTTCGCGCCGAAGGCGTGAAGGAGGGTGCTGCGCCCGGTTTCAGGTCGGCAATGAGCAGGACGACGTCGTCGGGATGGCGCAGCGCGCGCAGGCCCTCTGACGTTGGACGAGGTGGGGCGGACGCCCGGTGGAACGGCGTGCCGCGGCCACCTCACAGTCCGGGGGCTACGATCACCGCGCTGATCGCTGAGCTCAGCAGCAGAGTCGCGCCCATGATGGGTCCAGCTGATCGGCTGCTCGGTGTGGTCGTATCCTGCCGGCGTGGCGCCACCACACCGAGCGCGACCAACTGGACGACGCCGACGATGGCCACACCGAGGTCGTTCAGCAGCAGTGCCAGGGGCAGGATTTCCTGTGGACCCGCGGGCTCCCCGCGGAGTTGATCGCAGTGCGCGGCCCAGTCCTGGATCGCCCGCGCGCATCGGCCGTACCCAGTAGTTCTGTCGTGTTGAGATGGGGTACGCGCAGCATGAACGGCGTTCCACGGAGTCGGTTCACCCGAGCGGCCACGAGGTGTGCGCGCCGGCCGATCCCCAGCAGACCGCCCACCAGCAGGAAAGCCTGCGCCAACACGATCGCCACTCCGGCAGGCTCCGGCGGCTCCAGTGCCACCTCGGCCGCCACCGCTGCCACGAGCCCCCCGCCATGGTCAGCGCCAGCCGTCGCTTGGGCTTCCTGATCCAGGCATGCGCCGCCTCCCACGCCTCACGCGAGGCGAGCGTCTCCCGGGTGCGCAGTCCGGCCACTCCGTTGCGCGTGTCGGTCGCACCGGTCTCGTCATGGAACGGGATCAGCACCAAGGCCAGAGCCGGGAGAGCGAGGATCGCGGTGATCAGAAGGGTACTTCCGAGATTGACGCCATCTCGGAAGTACACTCCTACGGCGGGTGACCTGCACATCGAGCAACAGGCTACAGAGCTGGGCGAGCCGATCGAGGTCGACGGCGTCGATGACCATGCCGCCCAGGCGAAGGCCCGGCCCTGCCTGGCTTATGCGCTCCCTCGCTCGTGTGCTTCTCGCTCATACGCCCCTCGCCCCGTCGATGCGTTCGCGCAGCAGGTCGGCGTGGCCGTTGTGGCGAGCGTACTCCTCGATCATGTGGATGAGCACCCAGCGCAGCGAGAGCCGCCCACGCCAGGCGTCGTGGCCCTCGACGTTGAGGTGGGGCGCTTCGGCGACGTAGGCGTCGGCGAAGGCCACCTCCTCCCGCCAGGCCCGCCATGCTTCGTCGATAACCTCGGGGTCCGGCACGGCGCCGTCGAAGTCGCCGTCGGGGTCCTCGGCGGAGGAGAAGCGGGGCGGCGCGTCCTGACCGGCCAGCACTGCCCTGAACCAGCGGCGCTCGACGTCGGCGAGGTGCCGGACCAGCCCGAGCAGCGACAGCGTGGAGGGCTCCACGGACCGCAGGGCCAGCACGGTGTCCAGGCCCGCGCACTTCAACTTCAGCGTCGCTCGCTGAGCGGCGAGGACGTCGACGAGCATCGTTCGCTCGTCTCCGAAGGCGGGGAAGGTGAACCGGCTGTCGTCCTCGCCACCGAGGATCTCACTTCTTCTCCGGCGGCTCGTGTTGGTCATGTTCTTCAGCCTTTCTGAGTCACGCGAGCAGGGGAAGCCGTTTGGTCAGGGCAGTCACGCGATTACGCCGCCCGAACACGGCGACGGCTACGAGGCTGACGTGTTGCGACGGGGTGGTCTTCAACGCGGCGAGGTGGTCGTCGTAGTCTCGGGCGCGCTGGGCCACCTCGTTGAAGCCCACGGTGATCAGGTCATCCTGGGCCAGGGCGCGGTGGTGCAGCTCTCGTAGTTCGGCGGGAGCGATCAGGACGGCGACCGGGTGCAGGTTCAGGCCCGCCTGCCATCCTCAGCCGGCGTCCACACCGTCGCCGCCCAGCGGGTCGCTCAGGCGGGCGCCCAGGCTGAGCCCGATCACCGCGGCCGCGTTCACCGCCGGCGGGGGCTTGAGGTCGTCACGAGTTTCGTGGCCATGGGCGTGGTCGATCTTCCTTTCCCGTCACAGAGAAGCGGAGGCCGAGGGAATGGTGTCGAGGCGGCGCCGGGCCAGCCGCGATGCCGCCTGGGCGGGTGTCACCTGCTGACAGTCCGCCGCGTCGAGGAGGTCGGCGACGGTGTTCTCGATGGCCTCGACGCGCTTGCGCGCCTCCAGGGCGGTGCCGTGGTGCACTTCCATGCTGATCGCGTTGACGACGGCGCCCGCGTTGACGACGTAGTCCGGCACCCACACGATGCCGCGTCGGTGCAGGAGGTCGGCGACGTCCGGGGTGGCGAGCTGGTTGTTGGCGGGTCCGGCGATGGCGGCACAGCGCAGCTCGGGCACGATCTGCTCGGTGAGGACTCCGCCGAGCACGGCGGGGACGAGCAGATCGCCGGCTCTGGCCCGGTCGAGCGGGCCGGCGAAGTGGACGGTCACCTCTCCGCTCCGGCCTTCACCGCGATCAGCAGACGCATGCCGCGCGGACCGGTCTCGTCGCGCCGCACCGCAAGTCCGGCCGCCGCGCATTGAGCGGCGAGCCAGTCGGCGCCGAGGCGGAGCTTGGGGTAGCTGCTGGCCTGCTGGTTCCAGGTGTCCCCGGTACGGGTGTACAGCACGTCGTGGACGAGGACGGTGTCGCCGCCATAGTCCAGGAAGCAGGTGAGCAGTCGATCGGCGGTGCCGCGGACGAGGATGAACCGGTCGGTGCCGGTCAGGGGCAGGGTGAGGTCGCGGTAGGTGATCACCAGCCTGCCTCCCTCGGCGAGGGCTACGGCGATGTCGCCGAGCAGGGCGATCACGTCGTCCTTGCTTGTCAGATGGGTCAGCGTGTCGCCCATGCAGACGATGACGTCCACGTCGCCGGGCCGGGTGATCAGAGGAAGCGCGGTGCGGATGTCGGCCTGGACGGGGCGGATCGCGGGGTCTCCATCTGCTGCGGCGGCCAGCTCGTCGAGCAATGCCTTGCTCGTGTCGACGGCCAGCACGGGAGAGAAGCCCAGCCGGGCCAGGGCCAGGCTCTGGTTGCCCGGACCGCAGCCGAGGTCGACGGCGGTGGCGCCGGAGGCTGTCGGAGCGACGCCGAGGCTGCGCAGCAGGTCGGCTTGCTCGGCGGCCAGGGCGGCCAGGTCGCCGCCGAGCATCCAGGTGTAGTGCCGGGCGAGCAGCCGGTCGTAGTGGTCAGCGGCCAAGGTCATGGGTCTTCCTCACTGTTGTGGATGCGGCCGGGCGCTCCGGCGGCCTCGTGGCGGAGGCGCGCCTGGGCACGGCCAGGTAGGACAGCAGCAACCCGGCAGCGCTGAGCACGGCTCCGGCCAGGCCCGTCCAGCGCAGTCCGGCGGCGGTCACGACGCCGGCGCCGATCATCGAGCCCACCGCGTGGGCGAGCATGAACGCGGCCACGTTGATCGTGACCGCCAGGGTCGGGGCAGCGCCCGCGCGTTGCACGATCAGGGTCTGCAACGGAGCGACGGTGGCGGTGGCCAGCAGCCCGAGCCCGAGCACCGCGGCGGCCGCCATGGGTTTGTGCACGACGGCCAGCGGCAGCACGGCGAGCAGCGCGGTCAGGGAGGCGAAGATGCCGCGCAGCGTCGCCCCCACGGACCGGTCGGCGAGCCGTCCGGCGACGAGGTTGCCCAGCAGGCTTCCCACTCCGTAGGCCAGCAGCAGCCAGGAGACCACGGACGGGGTGAACCCGCTCACCTGAACCAGCATCGGCGCCATGTACGTGAACACCACGCCGACCCCGGCGAAGCCGACGGCCGTGGTGGCGATGGCCACCAGCACCGGCCGCCGGGCCAGCACCGAGAGCTCTGCGGCGACGCTCGTGAGCTGCGCCGGGACGCGCGGCAGCGTGAACGCGAGCAGTGCCAGGCATGCCAGTGCCAGCGCGGCCAGCACGGCGAAGGGGAAGCGCCAGCCCAGGTTTTGGCCGAGCGCCGAACCGAGCGGTACCCCGAGCAGGTTGGCCACGGTCAGTCCGGAGGTCACGGCGGCGATCGCGGAGCCGGCCCGCCCGGGACCGGCCACGCTGGTGGCCGCGATCAGCGTCAACGCGAAGAACGTGGCATGGCCGATCGACGAGACGACCCGCCCGGCCAGCAACACCGGGTAGTTCGGCGCCAAGGCGCTCACCACGCTGCCCACGACGAAGACCGCCATCAGGGCGAGCATGAGCCCTTTGCGCGGCAGTCGCATGGTGGCGATCGCCACCAGCGGCCCGGCGACCACGGTGCCGAGCGCGTAGGCGGTCACCACCTGCCCGGCCACGGCGACCGAGACCCCCAGATCGGACCCGATCTGCGGCAGCAGGCCGGCGGCCAGGAACTCAGCGGTGCCGACGACGAAGACGCTCACGCACAGAGCGGCAAGCACCGGAAACGTTCGCCTCATGCGGGGAGGTTAGACTCTGACATCCATGTCAGAGTCAAATGGAGGCGTCGTGCGTATCGGGGAGCTGTCGTGTCGTACCGGGGTTCATGAGCGGCTGCTGCGTTACTACGAGAAGCAGGGCCTCCTGTGGCCGGAACGAGCGGCCAGCGGTTACCGCTACTATCAGGAATCGGATGTCGACACCGTCCTGCGCATTCGCCGTCTGCTGTCGGCCGGGCTCAACACCGAGACCATCGGGCAGGTGCTGCCCTGCATACGGGTCAAGGCCGGGAACCTGGTGCCCGTCTGCCCGGAGATCATCGACGAGCTGCAACACCAGCGTGAACGCATCACCCGCGCCATCGATGAGTTGCAAGCCTCGCGTGACCTACTCGACGCCGTCATCGCCGCCGCGCCCCTCACCGTCTCCTCGTCGGCCGCCCCCGCCTCCTGACGATCCACCAGGCCCCGTCGAGGCCGGCCGTCCGGCGAGCGTCCGGTTGAGGACCTCGGCGAACTGCTCGGCATGGGGCAGCGTGGGGCGCAAGCTGGAAGCCAGCCCGGGTGTGCACCGGCCGTCGACTTTCTCCGCCTTTCTCGCCTCCACCTTGGACGACACCCGAGACCAGGTCGTATTGGACGCGGGGTGCGGAGCTGGCCTGATCACTCTGGCCGCCTTGACCGCTGGAGCCCGGCACGTGATCGCTCAGGACCATGACGGGGCCGCGCTTGCCGACACCGCCCGCAACGTCATCCCGTTCCTCGGTCACGAGGCTCGCAAGCGACTCACCCTCTGGGAGGCCGACTGGCGTCTCCTTGCCCCGATGAGCGCAGATCTTCTCGCCGTCAATCCGCCGCAACGTCCCACTACGGGTCCGCACCACCGGGTGGAGACCTGCTGCGGGATCGGCATATGGGGCAGGTCTTGCGGAAGCCATCGCACGGTGCCCCAGGTGGCGGTCCTGATCAGCAGTGCGGCGGGTATGACCCGCCACCACCAGACCCGGCAGCCTCGACGGGGAGGCCACACCACCGTCGTCCCGGGCCGGGTGGGACGACGGTGGTTGGTCGGTGGCCTGGTGGGTCATGTCACGGTGAGGGTGAGGGCTCCTGCCAGGGTGGTGTAGCCGTTGTTGTGGAGGTACCAGGCCGCGTAGGTTCCCGCGGACAGGCTGCTGGTGGGCAGGGTGATGCTGCCGCTGGCGCCGGGGGCGTACTTGTAGGTGAGGGACTCTTTCACGCCGGGCTTGTCGCCGACGCGGTAGAGGCCGATCCAGTTCTTGTCGCTGACGGTGGCGGGGGCGGTGGAGTACTTCAGGGTGAAGTTCGTCCCCTTGGCGACGGACGCTGCGGTGGTGGTCAGCGTGTTCGTCTGCTCCGGCTCCGGCTCCGGAGTCGTAGCGGGAGCCGGAGCCGGTGTGACGGCGGGGGCTTCTGGGACGAGTTCGTAGTAGGCCGCCAGGCGGTCCACGACGGTGTCGGTGTAGGGGACAAGGCGGGTGAAGTGCGTGGCGAGGGCGGTCCTGACCGCTGTGCTCAGGGCGTTGTAGCTTGCGGTGGCTCCGGTCAGGTGGGGTTTCAGGCGGTGGATGAGCTCGTAGTCGCTGGCGATGCCGAGGCTGCCCATGGCCTGGGACAGGGACGGGGTGGTGGTGGCGGCGGTGTCCTGGACACGGCTGACGAAGGTGACGCGGTGCAGGATGCGCCAGCAGGGCGGTTTGCGGTCGGACTGGCGGGCCCGCTTGAGCGCCAGCGCGTTGGGGTCCTTACCGCGCTCCAGCCACTCGGGGTCGATGACCTTGCCGTAGAAGTCTTCGAAGTTGTCGGTGCTGGTGTCGAGGTAGAGGCTCATGAAGCGGTAGGCGTCGACGCGGCCGGGCACCAGGATCGGCTTGCCGTCGGCGTCGAACAGGGGGGTGTCGCCGTCGAACTTCTGCAATCGGGCGCCGGGCGCGCAGCTGACGTCCAGGCTGAAGGTGCGGGTGGCTTCTTTGGATTTGCTGCGGGTGATGCTGTAGCCGGTGCCCATGGAGGCTTCGACGCCGAACTTGCAGCCGAAGCCGCCTACTTCGAAGCCGAGGCCGAAGGTGCCGCCGATGGTGCCGTTGAAGGTGTAGGAGCCGGTGGTGGTCTCGGTGACCTGGTCGGTGGTGCCGGTGGTCTCGGCGAAGAATCCGCCGGCGGCGGTCCACACGTAGGTGTTGACGATGTTGCGGCGTGCGGCCGATCGGATGGCCGCCCGTCCCTTCTCGGGGTTGCCGCCCTGGGTGACCTCGGCGCCGGTGCCGCCCATCATCCCGTTCAGCACCTTGGCCGCCTGGCCGTGGGTGGGATCGTAGGCGTGGGTCTCGGTGGAGACCGATTCGTAGAAGCCCTGTAGCTGCTGCTGCTCGCGCTGGATACGCTTCTTGATCCGATACGCCTCCACCGGCCGGAAGTAGCTGTATTCGCCGGGTACGCCGTCGGCGGCGTTGGGGAAGTCCGGGTCGGCGAAGGGCTGCAGGCCGTTGTTCGTCTCGTGCTCGCCGAAGCCGATGACGCCGTCCAGGGTGCCCTGCTTGGTGTAGCGGGGGTTGATCGGGAAGGGGATCAGGTTCCAGTCGCGGGGGATGTCGGGGCTGGGCAGCATCCGGTAGGCGACCAGGGCGCCGCTGTGCAGCAGGCGCAGCGCGTACAGGTCGGCGGTCTCGGACTGCACGACGGCGAACCCGACGTTGGCCGGCACCCAGCGCCGCCCGGCGACGGGGTTGACCTGCTTGGTGCTGTCGGGGTCCTCCCAGCCGCCGCTGAGTTTCACCGTGCTGGCGCGGGTGGTGTTGGTGCCCTGGCTCACCCTGGTCTCGTTGCTCCAGGTGTTGGAGTACTTGAGTTCGAGGCTGGCTCCGAAGGCAGCCGTCACTTCGGCGATGGGCTTGGCCGTGCCGGCGCCCAAGGGGGCGGTGACGGCCCAGACCTGGTCGTTGATCTCCTGGTCCCACTTGACCTTCAGGGAGGAGTCGACGCTGTGGTGCTTGTCGGAGGACAGGGCGTTGACGACCTCATCGGCCTGGACGAAGGCGATCGAGGATGCGCCCGCGTAGTCGTCGGCGGTCCCGGCGATGAGGTTCTCCGACGGGATCGGCGGGGCGCCTTCGATGTAGCCGATGAGCTGGGGGTCGAACTGGGCCTGTCCCACCCACGTGGTGGTCAGCTCGCCGACCTTGTAGCCGGTGCTCAGCATCCAGGATTTGTCGGAGCGCAGGTAGGTGTAGGCCCGCTTCAGCACTCCGATCACCGCGTCGTCGGCGATCCGCTGGATGTCGCCGTACTCGGTGGCGGCCGGGGTGTGGGCGATGGTGGTGTGGAAGGAGGTGCGGATCCCGGTCAGAGCGGAACGGATCTGGGCGGCGTCGGCGGAGATCGGCGCGGTGGACAGCACGATGTCGGGGGCCGGTGTCGACTGGGTCAGGTGATGACCGCCCAGGCTCGCATCCTTCACCTGCGCCCCGGCCAGGGTGTCGTCGGCGTCGAAGGGGTAGTAGGCCAGCAGCTCCTGGCGGTCGCCGCGGACGCGGCCGAACATGTTGTCCAGGATCTGCTCCTGGGTACGCGCGGTACGCCACACCCGGATCTCGTCCAGGTCGCCGGTGTAATTGTGGGCCACGATCGAGTTGGGAGATCCGGAAACCATACCCCCCTGCGACACGGTGCCGGGGACGGGGTCGCCGTTGCGGTAGAGGATGAAGCGGTTGCCTTGGGGGTCAGGGGTGCGGACGCGGGTGACCGAGTGCAGCGTGGCCGGGTAGGAGCCGCACAGATCCTCGCTGCGCGAGCCCTTCGCCTCGGGGAAGGTCCACCACGCGACCAGACCGGAGGCCTTGGCCGTGATCGGCGTACCGATCTGGTCGGCATCCCTGGCGACGTTCCAGATCCGCACCTCCGACAGCGTGCCCTGCAGGCGCTCCGACAGCGTGCCCGCCGTCGTGCCCGGCATCTTCCGGCTCAGTTCCACCGGCGAGTCGTTGCCGACCGGCTTGGCGCCGCTGTACCACTGCGATTCGCCGATCTTCTTTCCGTCGACGTAGAAGCAGATCTCCACCCGCTTTTCGGTGCCGGTGGGGTTTTTGCGGGTGACGGCGACCTTGTAGAACCGGCCCTTCACCAGGGGTATTTGCGCGGTGTAGACGTACTGCTCGACCTTTGAGCTGCCGGAGCTGGCCTCGAAGGCGAACTTCAACAGCGCCACTGACTGCGACGTCTCCACGTACAGGCAGTAGGGGACGGCCGTCTGGTTCCCGGCGTCGAACGTGCCCTTGCACACCAGTCCATGGCGGACGGGGAAGCTGAGGATGTTGAGCTTGTCGAGTTGCAGGAACGCCTCGATGGTCAGGTCGTCCACGATGTCCAGGCCGCCCGCGCCGCCGGCGTTCAGATATCCGGTGTCGTCCATGCTGATCGCCCAGTCCTGCTCGAACACCATCGCCAGATGCGCCCATTCGGCCACGGCGAACTTCTGGGTGGTGACGACGGTCTGATCGTTGACGCTCGCCTGGAGGAGGTAGCCCGCCTTGCCGGAGTCCAGCGTGGCGCTCACCAGGCCCAGGGAGTATGCGGTGTCGCCCACATCGGTGAGCAGGATGGAGTCCATCTCGCCGATGAAGGTCGGCTTGGCCCACGCCTCGATGGTCAGGTCCCCCGATGCGGCCAGGGCGGAGATGTTCTCCGTGTCCGACAGTTCCAGAGCGTGCCCGGCGGCGGTGTCGAAGGCGAACGCCCGCCCCGGGGCGTCACCGTGCCAGCGCGGCCCGAGTGGCTCGCTGACGTTCTCGGCGGTCCCGGCGGGCACCGCGGCGGTGGCGGTGCCCGCGTGGGCGCTGACGAGCAGTGAGCCGCGGGCCGGCGACATGCCCGGGACGTTGCAGGAAGCCAGCGTGTAGTCGTAGGCCCCGGTGCGGACCTTGGCGCCGGCCGTGGCGGTCAGCTTGCCGGTGGTCAGGGTGATCTGCGTGGAACCGGACTGGGCGGTGGCCACGGTGCGGCTGTCCTCGCCCACGGTGATGGCCGAACCCGCCACCAGGGTGGTCGTCAGCGGCTCGGCCAGCGTCACGGTCTCGTCCTTGATCAACAGGACGGTGCCCAGGTCGAATCCCTGTGAGGTGCCGTTCAGCACGGCCGCCAGCAGGTCGGCCCGATCGGGCACCGAGGTGAACGTCTCGACCGTCTTGTCCCGGGTGATCTTCACCGTGCACACGCCGGTCTCGCCGGCTTCCACCGTCACGGCGAAGTCGGCCAGGCTCATCGCGACGTCGCGGCCGGTCAGGCGTAGCGCGCCGCTCGGCAGTTCGATCTGCTTGACGGCGGGAGAGATGGTGGTGGCGTAGTAGACGGCGAAGAACTGACCGTCGCCGCCGCGAAAGTACAGCGCCACCTCACCGGTCGAGCAGTCAAGCAGCGCGGGTGCGTGAGTGGTCCAGGCGAAGGACAGCAGGGCTCCCAGCACGGTCAGGCCGGAGCGGTCGGTGCTCACCGCCGGCATCGCCAGGACCGCCTCGGCCGCGCCGAGCTGGCCGCCGCTGAGCGTGGCCAGATGGTTGCGCGCAGAATCCAGGGCCGCCTTGTCGTAGCCAAGCCGCCCCTGGGCCGCCATCGAGGCATACCACTTCGGGGCCAGCAGGTCCTTCTCGGCCAGGAGCTTCCGCTCCTTCTCCCGGTCACCGGTCCAGTCGCGGGCGGGGCCTTTGATGTTGTTGTTGAGCGCGTGCAGGCTGAACAGGCCGCCGGAGTACACCTCGTGGTCGATCTGCCGCAACCGCGCGGTGTGAGCCGGAAGCTGAGCCGCCAGCGCCTGGTCGTTGTAGAGCTGGCCGCGCATCGTGGTGACGTCGTCCTGCGCCGCTTGGAGTTCGTCCTCGTCCTCGGTCGGGTCGGGTTGTCCGAGCCACGTCAGGTCGATCACGCCCGGCGCTGTGGCCAGCCGTCCCTCCTGTGACAGCGCGAAGTCCAGGGTCGCGATGTAGGAACGGTCGCTCGGTTCGCCCTCCGGCGGTGGCCCGGAGGTGGCGAAGGCCAGCAGCACCCGCGCCTGCCGTTTCTCCGGCGCGGGCTTGCCGGTGTACCCCGTCACCACCGGTTGCTGCTGGTAGTACAGGCTCGCGGCCAGACCGGAGACCACCTTGCGCCCGCTGATGGAGAACGATTGCCTGCTCACCCCTGGGCTGTCGTAGAGGGGCGCGTCCGAATCCGTCCAGACCACGCCATCCTCCAGCGTGCCGACGAACTGGTTGACGCCGCGGTCGCGTACCTGGGTGCCCGAGCCTTCGTCGAAGGGGAAGTAGGCGAACAGGTCCGGCTCCATACCGGTCAGCCGCTGCCCCCGGCCGGTGAAATCGGCGCGGGCGGCCTTCCAGATCCGCACCTCGTCGATCTGCCCGGTGAACGGGTCCATCGCTGTGCTGTTCGACGCGGTCCGCTTGCCGACCACGAGCTGGGCGCTGACCTCTACCGCCGTGGAGGTGGCCTGCGTGCCCACCGACACGCCGTCGACGTACAGACGCATCGCCGATCCGTCGAAGACCGCCGCCACGTGCGAGTAGGTCTTCATCGGGACCGCCGCGGTGGAGGTGAGGCTCTGCGAGCCGTGGCCGAACACCAGCTTGCCGTCGGCGTCCAGGCTCAGGTGGACCAGGGTGGCGGAGCCGGCCGTGTCGGTTCGGCCCACGATGAGCCCGCCCGCGGCGGTGGGGTTGATCCAGGCCTCCATCGTGTACGCCCCGGCTGGGGCCTTCGTGGCGGCCTTGCCCATGTAGGCCCCCGCCGGGGTGCTCCTGGTCCCGTCGAAGCGCAGCGCGGTGCCTCCCTGGTGCTGCGTCGGGCGGACCGGCACCAGCGGTTTGCCGGTGTGGGAGTCGATCCCGGGCGCACGCTCCAGCACCGAACTGGCGTATTTCTCGTCCGGGCTGGTGTACAGCTGGGTGCCTTGGACGTTGAACAGCCCTTCGGGGCTCTGCTCCAGGTTGTAGCTGTGTACGACGCCGTCGCCGTCGGCGGTGAAGATCTGCCAGCGGGAGAGCCCCGACACCGCGGTCGGCAGCAACGACACCGAGAACACCCCGCCGTCGAGCTTGCCCGCGAACGACAGTTTCATGGTCGGCTCGAAGAACAGCCGCCCCTCCATGTCTCGGGTGCCCAGCGTGTCGCCACCGGAGGCGGGCGCGACCCGGCTGCGGCTGCGCTGGTAGCGCACCTCCACGACCGGCTTGAGTTCGTCGCCGACCAGCACGAACCGGTCGCACAGCAACTCGGAGTCGGTCATGGCGACCTTGGCCCCGCCGACCTCGGCGAAGTCCTCACGCGCCGGGTCTCCCGACCAGGCACCCCCGGTCGTCTCATACACCGACCCCTCGTCACCGGCGGCGATCGACTGACGGAACACCAGGATGTGCCGGCCGTCCGACAGCACCTGCAGGGGGAAGGCAGAGGTCAGCCGGGCCGTCGTGGACAGGAACGGGTGATCCTCCCCGGCCAGCAACTGCTCGGACGGCGCCACCTCCGCAAGGCCGCGCTTCTTGACCGTCGGCATGGCCGCCGCCGCCGGTATCTCCGCGCCCACGTCGACGATCTCGGCGGGGAAGGACAGCACGCCCGGGTCGCTGTTCCAGTAGGCGGCGTCCAGCGCTCCCCGCGCCCGGTCGGCCTGGTCCAGGCTCAGCACGCTGTAGTAGACGACGCGCTCGGACATCGCGAAGGCGACGACCATGCCGTCGTGGCGGACCATGGTCGTGCAGGTGTACTCGCGGTCTTTATAGACCTTCACCAGATTCTCGTCGTGCACGGGGTGAACTCCTCCACTGTTGAGCCCCCGAAGAACGCAGGAATTCGCGCAGCACAAAACCAAGGCAACGCGGCCGGATTGAACGCACGCGTGAAGGCTCACGCGGAACGACGTGAATACGCGCCGCCCATCGGCGACGCGCGCACAACAACGACGTGACCGTCACACGTCGGTACTCGCAAGCGACACAAGCAACCCCATGCCCCGCGAGCAGGCAGCCCCGCCGCCGCCCTCACCTGGGCGGACAGCCATCACCCCCCAACTCGATCCACCCCAGCATGCGCTGACAGTGTCACCAGGTCATCAGATACACCTTGTCCACATCCGGCCACTTTGTGACGGTGACGGCCAAGGCGCCGGAGTGGAAGAAGGCCCCTGGCGACACAACGCTCTTCACGCCGTCCTGAAGATCGTTTCAAATGGGTTCAGAAGCGGAAGAGGGCGCTCCGCCCCTGACGGAGGAGGGTGAGGGCGTCCGGGGAGGGGTGTGCCACGCGCCCTGGGCGAGGAGTTCGAGGCGCAGCACCTCGTGGGCGCGCCTGCGCTTCACCCGCCTACGCCAGGGTGGAGCCGACCCTGCCCAAGTCCAAGCCCTCCTCGGCCTGGACTCCATCGAAACTGCCGCCCGCTCCTTCCGGCCGGGCAGAGCGGACAAGCCGAAGTCATCGAGCAAGTCCTCGAGCAGCCTTCACGTTCCCACGGCTTCTCCCGGTCTCCGAGTGCGCGACGGGGTGCTCCCGGACCTGGCCTGAACCAGCCATGCCCGCATGGACATTCGTCGATAAATGTCGCTATCGTCCGCGCCAGGGCGATCAGGGATGTTCGGAGGACAGGGCCAATAGCGCGGCGGCCAGGGCTCGTCCGCGAGCTGGAGAGCTGCGGGTCGCCGAGCCGGATGCGGGTGTCGTGGTGGTGCAGCATGACGGTCCCGTCCGGCTCCCTACACCTCGACATCGGCCACACCTCGCCGGACGACTCGCCCGGAACCCGCACGGGGGACATCGAGGTCGAAGCGTTCGGCTTCAACGTCGGCCCGAAGCTGGTCAACGGGGCAACGGCCGGGGGTTCGCCGGAACCGGCCGGCTGACGCTGCACACCTGCAGGTCCACGGGTCCAGCCGAGATACGGGTAAAACCGGCCATGAGTCGATCTTGACGCCCGTTTCCGCAGGCAAGTGGGCGGTCAGCGGTCAACCGTGATCAATTTGATGGCGTCCTCCTTGTCCTTGTCGGAGGGCAAGCTGTATCGGCGGGTGGTCTCCAGGCGGGCGTGGCCAAGGATCTCGGCGACCAGGACCAGGTCGGTCTTGCCGCGGACCAGCGTGGTGGCGAGTGTGTGGCGCAGGATGTGTGCCGTGGTGGGGTCGTCCAGCCCAGCTGTCTGGGCGATCTCGGCGATGATGCCGCCTGCAGCGCGAGTGGTCAGCCGTCCGCCCTTGGCGTTGAGGAACAGGGCCCGGTTGTCGCCGGCGTGGGGCCAGTTGGGGCGTTCGTCGAGCCAGAGTTGCAGTTCGGTGCGGAGTTTGGGGTGGGTGTCGACTTCGCGGAACTTGTCGCCCTTGCCGTACAGGCGTAGCCGGCCTTTGCGGGCCGACATCTGGATGTCGTCGACGTCGAGGCGGACGACCTCGCTGATGCGGGCGCCGGCGTAGTACGGGATCAGCGCGATGCACCGGCCCCGGGGGGACAGATGCGCCTCCACGGCGCGCAGCCAGCGGATGCGGGCGCGTTCCTCCAGGGCGCGCGGTGCGCTTTTGGGCAGGTCTTCGCGGGCGATGTCGGCCTTGCCCAGGCCCCGGCGGACGTGGAAGTCGTCCAGCGCGGTGAGGGTGGAGTTGACGTAGACGCGGCTGCGCTTGGCGGGGCCGTCGCGCAGCAGCCACATCCGGTAGTCGCGCACCGCCCAATCCCGCGCCTGCCGGTCGGCGAGAGGATCGGCGGAATAGGTGGCGGCGTGGTCGGCCAGCCAGGACAGGAACATGCGTACCCGGGAGCGGTAGGTGCGCCGGGTCTCGTCCGACAGCGGCGCACGCTCCAGCGCCGCGGCGTACTCGCCGAGGACGCCGTCGTAGGCGGGTGGGAGCCGGGTGGGGCGGGCGCCCGGACGGCGCCGCGTAATCTCGGAAGCGGATCCGAACGCCTGTGAGGGTTCGGAGCGCGTAATCTCGGAACCCACATCTGGGAGTGTACTTCCGAGATTGGATTAATCTCGGAAGCGCGAGCAGAATGTCCGCGCGCGGTTGGACAACCATCACCCTGTCGCGTGCGACCGCAGCGGCATCGGCGGCCTGCCCCTCCAGGGTGAAACCCATCCCGGATCAGGTGGAGGCCACCTACCACTAGCCTGGCGGGATGGGATGGGATCTTGGCGAGCTTGTCGCGAAGTATGACGTACCAGGCGCACAGGTCGCCGTGCTGGCCAACGGGGAGATTCAGGACGAGGCCGCGGGCGTGCTGAGTCTGAGCACCCAAGTCGAGGCCACGACCGACTCGGTTTTCAAGATCGGCTCGATCACCAAGATCTGGACGGCCACGCTGATCCAGCAACTGGCCGACGACGGTGCACTCGATCTCGACCGTCCCGTTCGCGACTACCTGCCCGGCTTCCGGCTGAGCGACCCGGCCGCCACCGCGTCCCTGACCGCCCGCCACCTGCTCACCCACACCGGCGGTATCGACAGCAACCACTTCACCGACACCGGCCGCAACAACGACGCGATCGAGAAGTTCGTCGCCACCCTCGCCAAGGCGGACCAGCCTCTCCCGCCCGGCACCGTCCTGTCCTACTCCAACAGCGGGTACGTGGTGCTCGGCAGGCTGGTGGAGGTGTTACGCGACAAGCCCTTCCACGACGTGCTCCGCGAACGTCTGGTGGCACCGCTGGGCCTGCGCACCGCCGCCCTCGACACCTACGAGGCGATCCTGCACCGCGCCGCGGTCGGCCACACCCTGACCGGCGGACAGGTCGTACCGGTGAAAGAGTGGGCGGTTTCCTACTATTCCGCGCCCAGCGGCTCGCACTTCGCGATCAGCGCACACGAGCTGCTGGAGTTCGTCCGCCTGCACCTCACCGACCCCGCGCTGGCGGCACTGCGCGAACCCCAGGTGGAATCCGTCCCGGACTTCGGCGGCGGCGTCATCGGCTGGGGACTTGGCTGGATGCTCTACCAGGACGGCGTCGTCGGCCACACCGGTGTCGCCAAGGGGCAGAAGGCATGGCTTCGTGTCGTCCCATCGGCGGGTGTGGCGGTGGCCGTGCTGACCAACAGCACGGGCGGTGAGCCCCTGGCCTACGAGATCTTCGATGCGGTGCTCAAGGACCTTGCCGGCGTCGAGACGGCTCCGCTACCCGTGCCGCCCCTGAACCCGGCCGGGATCGACGCGGACCGCATGTGCGGCACCTACCGCTCCACCCTGTACGACATCACCCTGACCAGCGAGCACGACCGCGCGTTCCTCATCTACCGCCCCCGCAATGAAATCGCCGAGTCCTTCCTCGGCGGGTCCGGGAAGCGCGTCGAGGTCGTCCGCCTCAGCGACAGCTCGGTCATCACCGCCGAACCGAAGTCCGGCGGCCACCAGGTCCTGTCCCTGGTCGGCTTTGACGGCCACGGCCGCGCCCGTTTCCTGCACGACGGCGCTGCCGCCTACCGGATCGCCTGATGGTCACCGCCGACGACGTACGCGTAGCGGTCCACCAGACGTGCACTGTGGTCGGGCAGGCAGATGAGAGGGGAGCGACTCCTGGACGTCGCTCCGGGTCGGTGATCTGACCTGTGTCGTTGCTTACGGTGCCGGCGGCTTGCGGCGGCAGGCTCGTGTCAGGCCGTTACTTCCTCCTCGATGTCGAGGTGGACCTCCATGCCCTCCAGTGGTGCGTCCAGGTCGTAGATGTAGTCACCGAAGCGCCGCACGTTGTCCTCCTGGTAAGGCGACATGATGGCCACCTCTGCGCGATGCACCGCCTCGCCCTCGCTGCGCAGCTGGTTGAGCACCAGCGACATGTCCAGCGTGGTCTGGTACATGACCAGGTCGGCGACCAGCGTTACGAACGCGACCCCGCCGTTTCCGAGGCCATCATCCGCTGGGCTGCCATCGCCGGTATGGCCCGCCGTCTCACCCGCATGGGCCCCGCTCGACGACAGGCCAGAATCGTCTGCGACTGACGAAGATCGCCGATCTCAAACACGCACTAGTGCTGCGTTCCTCAAAGGGCATAGACGAACCGGCGACGTAAGCGTCGGGGAGACGGTGGCGGCCGTCCCCATATCCAGGGTTTGGCCTGATGGTTGAGTTGGGTGGTGGCGATACGGGCGGCGTAGGCGATGTCGTCGGGGCAGGAGAAGGACACTCCTGCCAAGGCGTGCCGCCGGAAGATCCGCCACCAGGGTTCCTGCAGATTGAGCCAGCAGGCGCCGACGGGGATGAATGCGTGGCGGATCCGGGGATGGTCGGCCAGCCAGGCTCGGGTGGCCACGCTGTTGTGGCTGGACAGGTTGTCGGCGATCACCCAGATGTCGCCCTCTCCGGGGTTGGCGTCCTCGAGCTGTTGGAGGAATTGCTGGTAGCAGGCACTGTTGCGGGACGAGGCGGTCATCGTCAGCGCGGTGCCGTCGGCGACCCGCAACGCGCCGTACACCCAGGTCTTGTCCGGGCCTCGGGCGTAGTCCAGCGGTGCTTTGATCCGGTGGCCATCGGCCGACCAGGCCGGTCCGGGTGGGAAGGTCCGGGGGACGATGGGGCCCAGCTCGTCGGCGCACACCACGACCGCGTTGGCGGGTGGATCGGTGTACAGGCCGACGATCAACGTTCTTTTGCGGCGAACTCGGAATCCTTGCTGGTGGTCCAGGATCGAGTACGGCGCCATCTCACCCCTTCCTTGCGCAGGATTCGGCGGATCTGGGAGCGGTGCACGTCGATTCCCGCGCTGCGAGCTGTGGCGGTGAGTGTGTCCAGCGTCCACACTGCCGGCCCTGCTCGTCGGCGGCTCGCAACTCGCCCCCGTCCTGCCAGTGGGGATGGCCTGGTGGCGGGCTTTTGGCCAACGCGATGATCTGGGAGCGTTCCTCCTGGGTGATGCGCGGCTTGCGGCCCGACCCCGGCAGGTCGGCCAGGCCCTCGATCCCGTCGGCGGAAAAGCGGCGAAGACGGCGCCGCACCGTCGCCGGATGGCAGCCCACTCGCGCAGCGATCGCTGGGACACGCGCTCCGTCCCAGCTCATGGTGATGATGGTGGCTCGTTGGATCCAGTCAGCCGGGGCATGCCGGGCCCCGGCCAGCCTGCGGATCTGGCGCTCTTCCCGGTCATCTAGCGGTGTCCGGGCACGTAACAGCTTCGGCATGGCGCAGCCCTCCTGCCATGCACGATGTCTCTGCTCAGCGCAGCGGACCAGTAAGAAGATGCTCACCCTTTGAGGAACGCAGCACTAAGTCGGGCCGGAAAGAACATTAGGCCCGCGACGACGCCCTGCGTGAGCGGGAGCAGGCCCAGGCCGAGCAGCAAAGGACGTCCGCCGCGCTGGAGGAGGCCCGGCGCGAGCTCGACCGGCACGCCGAAACCCTGCGGACCGCGGCCGCCGACGCCGACCTCGCCCGCGAACGCGCCGAGCACGACAGCCGCCAGGCTCATGCTCGGGCCGAGACCGCCGAAGGCCACGCCGAGGCCGCCAGGCAGGAGGCGACCGACGCCCGCCTGGCCCTGGTCGCCGCGCAGGGAGAAGCGGCCGCCGCCGCGCGACTGCAGGCCCGCGCCGAGGAGGAGTTGCGCCAGGCGGGCACCGATCGCGATCTCCAGCGCGAGCGCGCCGTGACCGCCGAACAGCAGGCCCACGCCGCCCAAGCTGAACGCGAACGCGACGCCGAACAGGTGCGGGAACTACGTGACCGGCTGGCCGCCGCGCAGGCCGCCGCCGGGCTGGTGCTGCCCGACCTGGCCGATCTCAGCGGTGACCTCGGCGACGGCGTCCGCGGCGTGAGGCTGCCCGGGACCGGCATTGTCGTCGCCCGGCAGCCGGACGGCGCCGTGGTGCTGCACCACGAAGACCGGCAGATCCGGCTGGGCGACGGCGGGCACGCCGCCGCGCACGGCCGCGCCCTGGCCGCCGGTCTGCTCGCCGTCTCCGCACGCTAGGCCCACGCATCTGAAAGCACCGCTGGTGTGCCGCGCGTGCGGTCTCCTCTGAGCGCTCACCGTCCTCCGCTTCCGGGACGGTCGTCCCGGACCGGGGCGGTCAGTGAGGGCGTGCTCCACCGATCGGTTGATCGGCTCCACCATCTGAACGGTCACTCGAATCCACCGCCTGCTCCGAGGATCGGGCGATCCGCGCTGGGGCGCCTTCGTTCTGTCCCCGGGTCAGTGCGGGCTCCGGTCGGCCAGCCGCAAGGTGAGGCCATGTGGTTCCAGGTGCATCCGCGGCCTCGGGCGTACGGGGGCGGGGCAGGGCTGCAGGCGCCAGGATCGAGTGATGTGGGCCAGGGACAACGTCAGGTCCATGAAGGCCAGTTCGTAGCCGATGCACTTGGATTCCCCCGCTCCGAAGGGCAGCCAGCCCTTGGTCCGGTGCGGGTCGCGTCCGTCCCATCTGTGTGGGTCGAAATTGTCCGGGGACGGGAATAGGTCGGGCCGGTGATGCAGCACGTACGGGCTCAGCAGCACCTGCGCGCTGGCCGGGATGCGGCAGGAGCCGATGGCGGTGTCGGCGACGGCCACCCGCGTGAAGATCCAACTGGCGACTCGCCTTCGCAGGACCTCGGCGACGACGCCTCGGGTGAGGGGAAGCTGGTCCATCACCTCGGCGGCTGAGCGCCCCTGGTCGAGCAGGGTGATGGCGTGCGCTTCGCCGGCCACTTCGGCGTCCAGGGCGGGGTCCTGGGAGAGTTGGTGCAGGGCCCACGCCTGGCTGAGGGCTGTTGTGGTGATGCCGCCGAGAAGTACGGTCATGGCCGTGTCACGTACTTCCTGGTCGCTGAGCCGGTCGTCCTCCGGGTGGGTGGTGAACATGGACATCAGGTCGCCGTGGTCGATGCCGTCGCGGCGGTAGGCGATGATCTCCTCTTGGAGGAAGCGCAGCAGCCGTGCTTCGCTCTTGCGGTAGCGGCGGTTCCGAGCCGTGGGCAGGCGGTTCAGGCCGGGGGCGATCATCCGCAGGATGGTCTGGTGATCGATGAAGTCGGTGACGGCCTGCCGCAGTCCGGCGATTTCGGGGCCGAATTCGCGGCGGCGGAACATGGTCGCCAGGGTGGTACGGGTGGCCAGTGACCGCAGCTGGGGCAGCACGTCCAGGGTCTGTCCGGGGCGCCAGGTGGAGGTGAAGGCGTCGAGCTGGGCTTGGATGGTACGGGCGTAGCCGGTCATCCGGCTGGTGGCGAAGGCGGGCTGGGCCAGGCGGCGCAGTCGTTTG
Source organism: Nonomuraea sp. NPDC049684 (assembly GCF_044465345.1). Classification (NCBI taxonomy): domain Bacteria; kingdom Bacillati; phylum Actinomycetota; class Actinomycetes; order Streptosporangiales; family Streptosporangiaceae; genus Nonomuraea; species Nonomuraea sp. NPDC049684. The sequence continues at coordinate 27,501 of NZ_JBITLO010000018.1, forward strand.
TGCTGGGCCAGGGGGCAGGTGGCCATGCCGTCGCCGATGATGGAGCGCATGTTCTCGTAGAAGGTGCCGCCCTTGTCGAAGGCGTGGTCGGGGTTCCTGAGCACGTGCTGGGCGGCCTCGGGCGAGCACACCACGTACGTCGGTGTCCGGCCGAACCGCAGCTCCACCACGTCGCCGAGGTGGGGCAGTGCCGCCAGCAGCCCCAGCGGGTCGGCGAGCAGGGCTTTCATGTGTCCGACCAGTGGCCGGCCGCCCGGTGCCCGGGGTGGCGTGTCGAGGTGTTCCGGCAGTTTCTTGCCCTCGGCGAGTGTCATGGGTGCCCCATCCATTGCCCGGTTCGCGGCCTACGGGTACGCCCGCCGTCCGAGCGCTGGCGAGCGGGGGTTTCTTATGGCACGAGTACGAACGCGACGCGGTCCGCCGGGTCTGGCACGGCCTGGCGGCTGCCGCTGGCGGTGAGGTTGCTACCGAGAAGGCATCCTTTGGGGCGCATCACCACTCCTTGAGATCCAACTGCCACCCAAAGTAGCGGCCCGGGAATGAACGGGGAAGTGCCACCCGTAGGGCGGCCTGATGGCGCAGTGGTCACGTTCCCGTATCCCCGTTGTCGGTGAGCACTCGTCGGACGGTGATGCCGCAGCTGGTGAAGCAGGGGTGGCGCAAGGGGCCGCCGCCGCGCGGGAGCGGACCAATGATCATCAAGGCGCTTGACCAGGTCTTGGAGACCACGGGGGTTGAGGCTGGTCGAGCTCGGCGCCGAGGCGCTGGTGCCGTCGCGGCGCATGGGCGAGCTGGCCAAGTGCGGGATGAGCGCGGACGCCTCGGTGATCCGCCGGCATCCGGACGGCCGCAGGTCGGCGACCGCTGCTGGCCACGGTCCGGCATCTGGGGCCAAGTTGGTCGACGACACCCTTGAGCTGCTGGATCTGTTGATGGCCACCGAGCTGGTGAACAAGGCGCAGACGGCCTCGGACAAGAAGAAGGTCCGCAAACATCCCAAGCTCACCAAGGCCTCCGCCCGCCTGGCGGTCGCGGTGGAAGCGCTGTTCTCGTCCAACGGTTGGGGCGGCCCGACGAACGGGTGCGGGTGTTGGAGGTGCGGGAGGCGATCGAGACGGTCGTCTCCCGGGCGGAACTGCGCGCCGCGCTGGTCCTGGTGAACGAGAACGTGCCGCCGGCGGACGCGGTCGACCCCGACGACTGGCGGTCGGAGCTGCTCGGCCGGTACAGCGAGATTGGCAAACCCAAGAAGAGAAGAACGGCAGTTATCGCCGAGAATGATCTTGTGCGCGCGGTGACGGGCTCGCGCCGGTGTGTGATGGTGCGGGTGCTGTTCGGGGTTGGGGCCCGCTACGAGGACGTCGGTGCCTCGGCTGGGTCCTCCTCCGCCGCGAGCGCGTGGTGCGCCGGAGCCCAGCTACGGGCCGACCTAGGCCCCACAACCAAGTTGATGCGGCCGGTAGTGTGCCGTGCTGTGCCGTTTACCCTGATTCATCCCGTTGTCGCGGTGCCGTTGCGCCGCATTCTGCCGCCGGTGGCGCTGGCCGCCGGGGCGATGGCCCCTGACCTCCCCTACTTCGTCCCCTACGGGATCATCGATGTGATCCCTCCCGGGCCCTGGTGGCCGCTGCTGGATGCCGGATACACCCACAGGGTGCAGGCGGGCGCGCTGGCCGCCGATGTGGTGTTGGCGCTGGCGCTGGCGGGAGTGATCATGGCGTGTGCCGCCCCGGCCCGCGCTCTGCTGCCTCCGATGCTGGCCCGGCGGGTGGGGCGTCGCGGCCGGGCGCGGGCAGCACGCTGGGCGTGGTGGCCGGTGGCCGCCGCCGTCGGGGTCGCCACCCACCTGGTGTGGGATCGCCTGGTGGATGAGTGGCTGGCGGTCGCCGGGGACCCGATGCTGTTGAAGGACGAGGGGGTGTCTCTGGTGGGTTCGCTGATCACGCTTGCGGCGCTGGGCTGGGCCTGCTGGTGGCTGTGGCGCAGGCCGCTGAGCGAGCCGGTACCCCAGCCGGGCCTAGGAGTGCGGTTGGGGTTGCTGGCGGCGATGGGGCTGCTGGCGGCCGGGCTGGTCGCGACGCTGGGCTCTTGGCTGGTGCTGCGGTCGCTGGTGACGCTGACGATCGACGCGGTCGTGCTGGTACTGCTGGCCTACGCCGCCTTCCGTCGCCTGGCCCCGTCTCGGGCGGCAAGCTGACCCGTCGGGCCCCTATCCCTGGTTGATCTGCGCCCACTTCCATTCGACGGCCTCGGCGCAGAAGGTGCCGTACAGGTGGCGGGCCGCGGTCGGAGCTGCTCGGCCGGTACAGCGGGATTGGGGAACCCAAGAAGGGAAGAACAGCGGTTATCGCCGAGAATGATCTTGTGCGCGCGGTGACGGGCTCGCGCCGGTGTGTGATGGTGCGGGTGCTGTTCGGGGTTGGGGCCCGCTACGAGGACGTCGGTGCCTCGGCTGGGTCCTCCTCCGCCGCGAGCGCGCGATAGAGGGTGGACCGGCCGATCTTCAGGTACCGGGCGATCGCGGTGACCGACTGGGCCGCCTTGGCGATCACGACGGCGGCCACCACCTGCGCGCGCTGTGCGGCGGGTGCGGGGTCTGCACCACCTGTGACAGCTGTTACTGCACCGAGCTGGCCCGCGAGGCCGCCATCGACGCGGTGACCCCCTGACCACCTCCACCCAGCGCCAAAATCCGGTCTGATCCTCCTTTGAGGCCGGTGGCCGCCGGAGCGGTTACGGCTGTGGACAACAGGGGCCGGGCAGCGGCCGAATCATGGCGTTCGGGGGTCCTGGGCGCTGACCTGGGCGGATGCGATTGGGGAGACCCGAAAGAGCTCGCGTTCTGTCGGATCAGCCCTCACTCTGAGCTACCTTGCCCCTGGTGGCACGGACCCGAGCGCCGGGCCTACTGGGTCAGCACCCGGGGCAGGTGCGCGTGCCGGTGGTCGACGTCGACCACCTGGCCGTGCTCGCGCAGCCGGGCGGCCAGGATCTCGACCAGGCCGGCGGCGCTTTTCCGGACTAAGAAACGATCTTGAAGCTGAAGCCAATGCTGCTGAGCCGTAGGCTGCGTGCCATGGGGCGATTCGATGAGGTCATGGCGACGTTCTGGGGTGACGGTGATTACGGTGTCCAGCGGCCCCTGACGGACGAGATGGTGCGAGAAGCCGAGCGTGTGCTCGGTGTGACGCTGCCATCGGCCCATCTGGACCTTCTGCGGGTTCAGAACGGCGGCATCGTGGCTGCTGATCACGATGCGTTCCCGACCAGTCAGCCGACCTCGTGGAGCGAAGACCACGTTCCCTTCGACAACCTAATGGGCATCGGGCGACGCGACGGGATGACCTCGTTGCTCGACACCCCGTACTTGGTCGAGGAGTGGGGTTTGCCAGCACCACTTGTGCTGCTCTCCGGCGATGGGCACTGCTGGATTGGTCTCGACTACCGCGCCTGTGGGCGGGATGGAGAGCCTTCGGTTACATGGTTGGAGACCGACCTCGACACGGAGCTCGCCGTGGCCGGTGACTTCCGCTCGTTCGTTGAGGGACTCACTGCGGGCAGCACGTATGGTGACGGCTCTGCTGACGACCCCGTACCAGCTTGATGACAGCGGCGCCTTCCGGGCCAAGGAAGTGATCACGAACTGGCCAGCCCGAGCACGCGGGAGAGGTGGACGTGGAGGTGCTCAACTTCGACCTCGCGAGCGCGAACGCGTCTGGCGGTGACTTCCAGCAGCCCAGCAGCACGGTGTTTCCCACCTGCGCAATCAAGAGCGATCACTTTCGGGCCGGCGGCCAAGAGCGCGTAGGCGACGAGGTTGTCGATGAGCTCTGGAGCTTCCGGTTCTATCGGCGAATGGTCTCAGGGAGTCGATGGCTGGTCAGCAAGGGTCCCCTCAGCGGCTGCGAGGGTCTTGTGGACGACACCAACCGAGACCTTCATGCCGGCGGCGATGGCGCGGATGGATTCCCCGCGCGCGCGGCGGGCGAGGATCGGGGCGCGCTTGTCGTCGTCGACCACCGGGGGGCGGCCGCCGACCCGGCCGACCCGGTGAAGATCGTCTACTCGCGCGTCTCCACCGCGTCCCAGTCACTGCTCCGGCAGCGGCACATCCTCACCGAAGCCGGCCTCCTCGTGCGGACCGAAGGCGTCGCCGAGGGATTCCGCCCCGCCCCCGGCGTCTTGCTCTTCGAGGACCCCGCCACCACCTCCAAAATCCCCGCCCTGGACCGGCCTGCCTTCGGCACGATCGCCGCCAAGGCCCACCCCGGCGACACCCTTACGGTCTCCGAACTGTTCCGGCTCTGACGCGACCTCATCGACATCCACAACGTCCGCGCCTGGTGCCAAGCCCGCGGCGTCGCCCTGCGCGTCCTGTCCGGCCCCCTGTCGAACTTCACCGACCTCGCGGCGAACGACGCGACGACCGCGCTCGTCATTAACGTGATCACTTCGGTCGGGCAGTTCCAGCGCGACATCCAGAACGAACTGACCGTCGAGGGGATCGCCGCCGCCGAAGCCGAAGGCCGCTACCGCGGCCGCCGACCCGCGCTCGACGATGCCCAGCGCGACGAAGTGCGAACGGCCTACCAGAACGAAGGAATCTCGATCGCAGCCCTGGCACGCGCTCACAGCGTGAGCCGAGAGGCTCACCCCCGGCTCCCCGAGGTGGGTCAGACCGGAGTGCCGGAACTCGTGCAGATCCCAGCCTGTGCCCGCCTTCGCCGCGCGGTGTGCTCGTCCAGCAGGGCGCGAGCCTGGGTTTTGCGCTTTATGTGGGCTGCCCCCCTTCATCGCCCGTGGCTTCCGTGTCGCGTGTGCCTCGGTACAGCACATGCCCGCTCAGACGCTTGTTACGGCCCTTGTAGCGGAAGGTGGTGGAGATCGACTTGTGCTGCACGGCCTGCTGGACCTGCTCCGGTGGCGCGCCGCCGTCCAGGAGTTCGGTGATGACGGTGGCGCGGATCGGTGCGGGTGCGCCTTCTCCCCCTCCTCGGTAGGCATCTGACCGGCCGCGGCCGCGGCCTTCAACGCCGCAGTGACCCACCAGCGGTCGATCGGCCAGCCGTCCTCACGGGTGAACAGCAGATCGTCGGCATGCTTGCCTTGCCGCAGCTGCTGCAGCATGGCGATCGTGTCGGCGTCCGGGATCGGGAGCTCGGCGTATTTGCCGCCCTTGTTGCGGAAGCGCACCACGGTGTGCCTGCTGCCGTCGGACTCGGTAACAGTGCGGATGTCGCCGGCCGTGAGCCCGGCCAGCAAGCCCACGCGGCCGCCGACGTCGTCCAGCAGAGCGATGGCGGCGGCCTGGGCCAGCTGCCCCGCCTTGGCGAGCTTGGCCACCCCGGCTCGCATATGACGGTGCTGCACCGGCGTGAAGGGGCGGGTGCTGCCCTCGGTGGAGACCGGTGGCGCGTCGACGTCGGCGGCGGGGTTGTAGGCGATCACTTTGCGGCGGCGGGCGTAACCGTAGAACCTGGACAGGTTGTGCCGTTGCTTGGCCACCGTGGCCGGGCCGAGCGCCTTGCCGGGCTTTCGCACGCCGATGGTCAGCGCGCCGGTCGCGGCGGCGTCGCGGTAGGCGATCAGGTGATCCTCGGTGACTTCGAGCAGCGCCACCGGCGGGGTCAGGGTGCTCAACCAGCGCAGGAAGGTGGCCAGCACCTGCAGCCGGGTCTGCCGGGTCGAGACAGAGGTGCTGTGCTGCAGCCAGCCGGCCACCACGTTCCAGGTGGGCCGGTCCAGGCCGTCGACCAGGTCGACGTCGGCGCCGGGCACCTCTCCCCCATCGCCTCGCTCGCGGCGCGGGCTCAGCCCGGCGATCGCGCCGATGCTGAACACCAGCGGCTCGGGCGGCGGCGCTGGAGCAGGTGCTTGGTGCGCTTCAGCGAGCGGTCCGGGCGCCGGGCCCGTTTCGCCGGAGGGGCTGTGGCCGGGCTGATGCACGGCGGTGGGCTCCAGGATGTCCTGCGCTTCTGCGGGGCCAGAGCCGGCCGGAAGGATGGGCGTACCGCTCACACTCCCTCCCTATGCTGGACGGGTGCGGGCAGCGGTCGGCCGACGGAGACCGAGGCGTCGCCGGGCAGCCCGTCACACAGCACCTCGGTGTTGTCAGCGAGGTTGATGCCGCCGCCGGTGACGATGTCATGCACGCCGCGGCGGGCCTGCTGAGTGCGGCGGTAGCCGTCGGTCAGAGCGAGCCTGAAGGTCCAAACCTTGTCCCGGCGTCCCTACTGAGCCCAGGAACGATGCCTGGCAGAACCAAACGTGCTCGACCTGTTATCTCCCCAACACGTCGCCCCACTTAGCCCCCTCTGTCCCACTGGTACCTTATGACCGCTTTACCCGATTTTTAGACAAATAGGATCTTTGTGGGTTATTTCATCGGTCCCGTGCGCCTGTCTCCCTCTCGGCGAAGACATCTGGCGCGGGCCACAGTCACTGCCACCGTGGCGGCCCTGACGCTCACCTCAGCGTGGCCCGCCCAGGCGGCACCCGGCGGTCGCATTCAGGCTCCCCCGCACGTCGCAGCCGCGCCGCAGCAGCCGCGCATCGCAGAGAGCCCCGACATGGTGTCGGCCGGCCTCGCGGCGCGCCTGCAGAACTCGCCCGTGGAGATCACCTCAGAGCGCACCGAACAGTCCACGACCTGGATCAACCCTGACGGAACGCTGTCCACGGAGATCCACACCGGCCCCATTCGCGTTCGGCGCGGCAACGGGTGGGTTCCCGTCGACACCACGCTCGTCAAGGACGGCACACGTCTGGTCCCCAAGGCGGCCGACGCCGACATCGACTTCACCGCCGACGGCACCGGCGCCTTCGCCGCCATCGCCGACAGCACCACGGTGAAGGTGCGCGGCAAGAAGCAGCGTAAGGAGCGCCGCTTCGGGCTCAAATGGGCCAGCAAGCTCGGCAGCCCCGAGGTCTCGGGCAACACCATGACCTGGCGCAACGTCGCACCCGGCGCGGACCTCGTGGTCCAGGCACAAGCTCGCGGCTTTGTGCACTTCGTGGTCTTCCGTGAGCGTCCCACCGGCCCGGTGGAGATCAAGCTGCCGGTCGAGCTGTCAGGCATGCGGTTCGGCAAGCGCGCCGACCGTGGTCTGCAGCTCTCCGACGACTCGAGCGACACCGTCATCGCCGCCGCTCCCGCACCCCAGATGTGGGATGCGGCCGCCGAGCAATCCCCCGACAGCGGCAAGCGCGCCGAGGTGGCCTCCGAGATCGTCAAGGGTCCCGGCGGGCCCGCGCTCGTGCTCAAGCCCGATGCGGTCTTCCTCTCCGATCCGAACGTGCAATTCCCCGTCACCGTGGATCCTTGGATGCAGCTCACCCTGCAGACCGACACGTTCGTCACCACGGACTACCCGGGGTCCCAGACCGGGAGCAACTGGCTGCACGCTGGAAAGTTCGGATCGGGAGCCAAGACCGCTCGCACGTACCTGCAATTCGGCCTCAACGGCATGAATCGCAAGCACATCCTCAACGCCGACCTGGTGCTGTCGAACTACAAGGCCAACGCGTGCGGCACCGCAGCAGGTGCGGGCATCCAGGCACGGCGTGTGACCTCTGCCTGGTCCGCCTCCACCCTCAAGCTGGACGCCCAGCCCACCACGACGGGCACCAACGCGGTGACCAGCACACTCAGCTACGGCTTCACCGGGTGTGAGGCCGAGCGCGACATGGGCTGGTCCATCGAGCCGATCGTGCAGGGCTGGTCCGACGGCAGCATGCCGAACCATGGCCTGCGCCTGGCAGCGGCCAACGAGTCCGAGTCGACCGACTGGCGTATGTTCCGGTCGGCCGAGGCCACCTCAGGCGGATCGGGCCCCAAGCTGACCGTCCAGTGAACTCCTACCCCGGCGTGACCAGCCTGCAGGCCTCACCATCGGCGGGAGGCACCAACGGCGGGACCTATCTGACGTCGCTGACTCCGACGCTGTCGGCGCTGGCCTACGACGGGGAATCCGACACCCAGCGACTGGACTTCGAGGTCGAATACGACCCGGCCTTCACCGACGGCACCGGCCAGGTCTGGACCGGGTCGGCAGCCGGTCTGAACACCGGCGACACCGGCAAGGTCACGGTCGCCGCGGGCAAGCTCGCCGACGGCAAGCACTACCGGTGGCGAGTCAGGGCCTTCGACGGCACCGACTACTCCCGCGCCTGGTCCGCCTGGCAGAACTTCACCGTGGACAACGCCGCGCCTGCCGCGGCCACCATCTCCCTGCCGCCCTACCCGGCGAACGCCTGGTCGGCCAAGCAGGCCGAGGCGGTCAAGGCGACCCTCGACACCACCTCCGCCGATGGAGCGGGCTATTACTGGGGCCTGGATGATCCGGCCACTCCTAATCTGGCCGAGGACAACGACGGCGGCGGCGACCCGCTGCAGATCACCCTGGACCCGGCACAGGGCTGGCACACGCTCTATGTCAAGACGCGTGACCAGGTCTTGCGCACCTCGACGGTGACCGCCTACAGCTTCGGCGCCGGAGTCGGTGAAGTCACCAAGCCACAGGGCGGGGACCGGACCCAGTCGGCCATCACGCTCTCCTCCCGCGCGGCGCCCGACCGCTCCCAGGTGCGCTACGAGTACAAGGCCGACCTGGAGAGCACCGGCGCATGGGCGCCCGTCCCCGCCTCCGTCGTCACCACGCCCGGTTCCGCCGACCCCATCTCCGGCTGGCCGCAGACTCGCGGCGATGTCAGCAAGGATTTCGCGGACCTGTACTGGGACGCCGGCAAGACCATGGCGGCCCTGCGGCGAGGCGACGGCCCGATCGCGCTGCGCGCCTGCTTCCCCGGCGCAGCCGAGGCATGCTCGGACCCGGTGACGTTCACGCTGGAACGCACCGCGTTCGGCAGCAGCTACGCCATGCAGCCGCTCGGACCTGGCACCGTGGCGCTGCTGACCGGTGACTACGCGGTCGACGCGACCGACGCCTCGATCTTCGGACTGTCGGTCGCGCGTACCCACACGGCGCTTGCTCCCGTCACCAAGCAGGGGGCTGAGGGGGTCTTCGGCCCGGGCTGGGTCGCCTCGATGGGCGGACAGAACGCGGCGGCGTCGAGCATGCAGTTCGAGGATCATTCCGATCACGGCTACGTCCTGTTGATCGGCGCCGACGGCGCCCAGCTGACCTACACCGTCAATGCCGAGGGCGTGTTCGAAGGCGTGTCCGACGCGACCGACGGCTCCTACGTGACCAAGAATTCGGCCAGCCGGTTCACCCATGTGGACGGCACCTTGGGGATCAAGACGGTCTTCGAGGCGGTCGATGACAGGTGGGGTGTCACGCGTGTCGACGAGCCGGGCTCGGACAACACGACCGCCTACACCCACGACGGGCAGGGGCGCATCACGCGCATCCTCGCTCCGGTGCCCCGGGACGTCGACTGCTCCACGGGACTGGTGGCCGGCTGCAAGGCACTCGACATCACCTACGCCTCGGCCACCACGGCAACGGGTGTCGCCAGCGGGTGGGGTGACTACGCCGGGCTGGTGAAGCAGATCACGTTCACCGCCTACGACCCGGACAGCGCGGCCATGAAGACCGTCGTCGTGGCGGGCTACGCCTACGACTCCACCGGTCATCTGCGCACCGTCACCGACCCGCGCACCGGATTGGCCAGCACGTACTACTACACCGGCGAAGGCCGCCTGAGCCAGGTGACACCGCCCGGCCTGGCCCCGTGGCGGATGCGCTACGACGCCGCCGGACGTGTCGCGGACGTCTCGCGGACGACCCCCCAGGGTGAGGCCACCGAAGCTGTCGCCTACGACATCCCGATCGGCGGCACAGCGGCTCCCGTGCCCCTGACCGCCACCGACACTGCCGCCTGGAGCCAGGTCCTGGACCTGCCTCGGATCGGCGCGGCGATCTTCCCCGCCTCCAAGGTGCCGGCCCGTGATGGCTCCGGCGCCTACCGCCCCGCCCCGACGGACTACCCCTACGGCAAGCTGACGTACGTGGATGTGAACGGTCGTCCCGTCAACACCGCCGTCTTCGGCGCGGGCGCCTGGCAGATCGCCACGACACGCTTTGACGACAACGGCAACACCACGTGGGCGCTGTCGGCCGGCAATCGTGCCCAAGCGCTCGCCCCGACCGCTGACACCGCTCCCTATGTCGCCGGCCGTGCCAGTTCCTCCGAACGCGCGGACCTGCTGGCCAGTGTGACCGCCTACGACGGCGACGGGAACATCGTCACCGCCGACAGTCCGGCCCATGTGTCGGTTCTGGCTTCCGGCGCGGTGGCCTCGGCGCGGGCGCGTACCGGCTACACCTACGACGAAGGGGCCCCGGCCGGCTTCGAAGGGTCCGGTCTTGTCACGACCACCGTCACCAGCCCGCTGATCGTCGACGGCTCCGCCGCTCCGGGCGCGGCCGATGTCCGCACCGTCAAGAACGGCTACGAGCCGCTGGTGTCCGGCGACAGCTCCGGCTGGGAACTTTCCACGCCGACCAGCAGGACCACGGTGATGCCCGGCGCGAGCGATCTTGTCGAGCGCACCCGTTTGGACGCCTCCGGCCGTGAGGTCGAGCGGCGTTCCCCCGCAAGCAGCGGAACTGACGCGGCGACGACCTTGACCGTCTACTACACGGTCGGCGCGCATCCGGATGTGGCCGCGTGTGGTGGCAAGCCGGAGTGGGCCGGCATGGTGTGCCGTACCGGTCCCGCGGCGCAGCCGGCGGGCAAGCCGCTGCCGGTCACCACGACCACCTACGCCTACTTCGGCGGCCCGGCAGTGACGACCGAGGACACCGGAACGGCCAGGCGGACCACGACCGTCTCCTACGACGCCGCTGGTCGCAGCGTCAAGTCCGCGCTCACGGTCACGCCAGCCACCGAGGGCGGCTCCGCCACTCCGGAGATCACCTTCACCTACGACCCGTCAACCGGACTGCGCACCCAGGCAAGCGACGGAAAAGCGACGGTCACCAGCGGCTTCGACAGCCTGGGCCGGGTGACGACCAGCACGGACGCCGACGGCAACACCTCCACGACGACCTACACCCTCGACGGGCTCACGGCGTCGGTCGGCGACGGCAAGGGCGTGACGACCTACACCTACGACGGCACCGACGCCCTGGGCAAGGCGGAGCGCCGCGGCCTGATCACCAAGATCGACACAGGAGGCAGCGCAGGAGTCTTCACCGGAGCACACGACGCCGACGGCCGGCTGGTCACACAGGGCCTTCCCAACGGGCTGACCGCCACGAGCCGCTACGACGCGGCGGACAACGCGGTGGGCCTGACCTACGCCAAGAGCGGCACGACGTGGCTGTCGTTCTCGGCACTGCCTGACGCGGACGGTCGCGTGGCTCAGCAGAGCGGCCCCAAAGCCAGCCGCCAGAACTACACCTACGACGCCGCCGGACGGCTGACCAAGGTCGCCGACAACTACGGCACCACCTGCACCACCCGCGTCTATGCCTTCAGCGCCGGCACCAACCGCATCAACCTGTCCACCTACCCGGGCGACGATGACGGAGCCTGCTCGACGGCGACCACACCGTCCACACAGAGCTCCAGCTTCGACGCGGCCGACCGCATCACCGACAGCGGCTACGCCTACGACGCCTTCGGCCGCACCACCCAGGTACCCGCCCAGCAGGTGTCCGGCACCACCGCGGTCTCCGCGGAGTACTTCAGCAGCGACAGACTGGCCAAACTGACGCAGGGGCAGCAGACGAGCACCTACACGCTCGATCCCGAAGGCCGCGTACGCAGCGTGGTCACCTCGGGTGGAGCCACCCCCGGCACGGTCGGGTACCACTACGCGTCAGGGGCGGACACACCCGCCTGGATCAGCGAAGCCAACGGCAGCTGGACGCGGAACATCTCGGCCTTCAACGGCCTGGCCGCCATCCAGCGGAGCGACGGCAGCAGCGTCCTGCAACTGGCCAACCTGCACGGTGACATCGTCGCAACCAGCGACGCCGCCACCACTGCCACGGGTGTGCAGGCCTACTTCGAGCAGACGGAGTACGGCGCCCCCCGCGCCGAGAACTCCTCCAACCCCGGCCGCTACGGATGGCTGGGAAAGGCACAGCCCGCCACGGACGCCATGGGCGGCCTGATCCACATGGGAGTCCGCCTCTACAATCCCGCCACCAGTCGCTTCCTGCAGACGGACCCGATCGCGGGCGGCTCGGCCAACGCCTACGAATACGCGGGACAGGACCCGGTCAACAACGCAGACACCTCAGGCAAGGCTTGCTATACCAGTAAGCGATACACTCAGAATTACATGGGCACCGTCTCCATCTACGTCAACTGGTGCTCCACCTACAACAAGAAGAAGAAGCGTTATGAGATCACGACACATGGTGTCGACTATCTCCAGCGCGCGAAGCTCATCTACAAATTCGTCCGCTGGCAGGCCAAGCGGTCGTGGCTGTCGCCGCAGAAGTACTACTTCTACGTGAACGCGGCGGCGGAATTCTGCGCTGACGCCTACTTCGTGTGCAAGCTCAACGGAGTCGTCGGCCTGCACTTCAAGGGTGACGTCAAGGGGAACAGAAGCGCATGGTCCTGGTAGCGAACATCCACCTCCCAAGAGGAATGGCCGCAATATGACGTCCGATCCTCTGCAGCCGCAGGGATGGGAGATCATTCTCATGATTTCCATTCCCGTCGCGTTCATCGCGCTTGTCGCCGTCGTCATCTGGCTGATCGTCAGAGCGTCGAGACGATAGCCAAGGCGACGACAGCCTGAATCGCGGGGGGGGGCCCGCCGAGGTGCGGCCCCCCCACACACAACACCCCCACGACAATCAACCCCAACAACAAAACCACCACAAAACACCCCCACACAGAAAAAAAAAAATAT
>NZ_JBITLO010000018.1:40351-199630 GCF_044465345.1 Nonomuraea sp. NPDC049684
GGGGTTGTGGCGCTTTGTTTTATGGGTTTTTGTACTGGCTTTCTTATGTTTCCCTTTGGCCCCAACTGCTTCACGGGGGGGGGCCCCCTTTTGGGGCCCCCCCCCACTTCACCGAGCCCACGCGTTTCCTCTCGCGCAAATGGCAACGAGCGCGAATGACCGGCACGAGACTGAAAAGACATTGGTAAAGCAAGAGACGGCGCCCTGCGCACTGCGGCGAAATCATCTGGGGGCCCGGCCGGTGGAGTTGCCCCGGTTCGATAGACACATCAGGGCTTGCGACTACGCGGCAGCATAGTCGAGGGCTTGGGCGTTCGTGAGCGTGTGTCGGCGTTCGTATTCGGCCGGGCTGAGCTGACCGTTGGCGGAATGGCGGCGGCGTGGGTTGTAGAACCCTTCGATGTAGCTGAACAGGGCTCGTTCGGCCTCTGACCTGGTGCGGAATGTGCGCCGGTCTATCAGCTCGCACTCCAGCGAGGCGAAGAAGCTCTCGGTGATCGCATTGTCGAAGCAGGTCCCGGTACGGCCCGTGGACGGGCGGACGCCCGCCTGCTCACAGCGCTGACCGAAGGCGATGGAGGTGTATTGGCTGCCCTTGTCGCTGTGATGGATCACCCCGGCCTCGGGGCGGCGCTGGTGCAGCGCCATCGCCAGGGCGTCGGTCACCAGTTCGGTGCGCATGTGCTCGGCCATCGCCCAGCCGACGATCCGGCGGGAGAACACATCCAGCACCACCGCCAGGTAGACGAAGCCCTGCCAGGTCGGCACGTAAGTGATGTCGGCGGTCCAGACCCGGTTCGGCTCGGCTGCGATGAACTGGCGTTTGACCAGATCCGAGGCAGCCGCAGCGCGCCCGTCCGCGATCGTGGTCCGGCAGCCTCTACGCCTGCTCACCCCGGCCAGCCCAGCCCGGCGCATCAGCCGGGCCACCCGCTTGCGACCGACCCGGACCCCGTCGAGCTCACGCAGGTCGGCGTGGATGCGCGGCGCACCATAAATCTCGTCCGAGGCCCGATGATGCTCGCGGATCCGCTCGGTCAACTCGGCGTCGCGGCGGGCTCGAGCCGATGGGCCGCGCACCTGGCGAGCCGCCCAGGCGTAGTAGCCCTGGCGCGACACACCCAGCACCCGGGCCAGCAGGGAGACCTCGTGGTGGTCCTTCTCCGCATGAATCAGCCGGAACTTCCTCTCGGCAGATCCGTCTCCCGCGCGAAGAAAACCGCGGCCTTGCGCAAGATCTCCTTCTCCTCACGAAGGATCTTGTTCTCGCGGCGCAGCCGGGCCAGCTCCTCCTTCTCCGCGCTGGTCACGCCGTCTTGGCGGCGGCCGTCATCCAGATCGGCCTGGCGCACCCAGGTACGGATCGACTGCGCGGACGGCTGGAACTCCTTGGCCAGCTCCTCCGGCGTCCGTCCCGCGCGCACCAGCTCCACCATCTGCCGGCGAAACTCCGGCGGATAGTTGTTCGGCACAGCAGACTCCTTCTTCCGGGAACCAGGGTTCCCCAGAGATCAGCTGTCCACCAAACCGGGCCAACTCCAACTCCCGTGGACGCAACCCACCGATCCACAGGTGGCCGCGCGACGAGACCGGTGCGGGATCCCCGGACGGGAGCGGCATCGTCCCAAGTGGATGATGGCGGTGGAGATGCTCGATGCGCTGATCGAGCAAGGGCTGCAGCCTCCGCTGGTCGTGGCCGATGCCGGTTACGGCGACAGCAGTCAGTTCCGCGGCGCCCTGGACGAGCGCGGGATCGGCTACATCGTGCAGGTCAAAGGCGACGCCCTCGCGCACACCCCAGACGCGGTCGCAGTGCCCCGGGTCTGGTCCGGCCGAGGCCGGCCTCCCACCCGGACCGGCCTGCGTTACCCCGACACCGCCGTCAACTTGGCCGGACACGTCCGGGCCGCCGGCCGCGACGCCGCGGTCACGCTCACCTGGCGCGAAGGCTCCAAGGGCGCCATGAGCTCGCAGTTCGTCTTCCTGCGGGTGCGCCCGGCCGGGCACCGCATCGCTCGCGCCGACGACGGCACTCTGCCTGAGCGGTGGCTGATCGCGCAGTGGCCCGACCACGAGGACCAGCCGGTCAAGTACTGGCTGTCCAGCCTGCCCGCCGATACCGAACCAGCCGACTTGATCCGCTACGGCAAGATCCGCTGGCGGATCGAGCACGACTACCGCGAGCTGAAGACCGGCCTGGGACTGGACCACTTCGAAGGCCGATCCTGGACCGGCTGGCACCGCCACGTCACCCTCGTCACCGCCGCACACCTGTTCATCACCATGCTGCGACTCGACCCAAAGCGGCTGCGCCGGTCTGACCCTCTACAAGGTCATCCGCGAGTTACAACTGCTGCTCGCGACCTGGACCGGCACATGCCCTACCTGCCATCGAAGGCTGAAACCGTCACGCCGCAGCAGGCATAAGCAAACCTAACAAAGCACTACTAGCCGATCCAGCCATTGCCGATCTTCACCGGTTGCTGGCTGCTGTAGCCGCGTTTGCTCTCGCCGGGGTAGAGCCACAGGTCCCAGGTGTCGTAGTTGATGGCGATGATGTCCTGGTGGCCGTCGGCGTCCCAGTCGGCGACGCTCGCGACGACATACCGCTGCCAGCCGTTGCCGATCTGGACCCGGGGTTGGCTGCTGAAACCCCGGATACTTTCACCGGGGTAGAGGATCAGCAGATCGTTTCCGGTGCCGTTGCCGATGACGTCCTGGTGGCCGTCGCCGTCCCAGTCGGCCACCCATCGGATGTAGCGGAGGACGCCGGCCATGACGACTCCCACCCTTGGCTGGTTGCTGTAGCCGCGCTTGCTCTCGCCGGGATAGAGCCACAGGCCGTTTCCCTCGTACTGCGCCAGGATGTCCTGGTGGCCGTCGCCGTCCCAGTCGGCCAGCCCGCGGATGTGGTAGCCGCCCCAGCCGTTGCCGATCACCACGGGTTGCTGGCTGCTGTAGCCGCGCTTGCTCTCGCCCGGGTAGAGCCACAGCAGGCCGGTGCTGCGCTGGATGGCGAGGATGTCCTGGTGGCCGTCGGCGTCCCAGTCCGTCATGCCGCGGACATAGAAATCGTTCCAGCCGTTGCCGATTCTCACCCGTGGCTGAAAGCTGTAGCCGCGCCTGCTCTCGCCCGGATAGAGCCATAAGTAGCCGGTGCTGCTGTCGATGGCGATGAGGTCCTGGTGGCCGTCGCCGTCCCAGTCCGTCACGCCTCTCAGGGAGATGGTGGGAGTCGCGGTCGCGTGCGCGGGCGTGGTGGACGCCAGCGCGACGACTGTCGCGAGGAGGATCGTTGCGGCACGACGGGTTTTCGATGGGCGTTGAGCTGATCGCAGCACGTGTTCCTCTTTCTGTGCTGGAGCGACGGGTCTGCGCCGAGGATCGCATTCGCCGTTCCAGGTGTCGAGCGGCAGGGGCTGCTCACAGTCGCGGCGGCGGCTCCGGGCGAGCGGGTGCTCGCCGACTTCGACGTAGCCGGAGAACAGGCCGATCACACAGAAAGGCGCACTTCATGCCCTTCTGCGGGGTGGGCGTAGGCGTTGATCGTGGCAACCGGAGCCACGAAGGTCCGGCTGTTCTTCTTGTTCCAATCCCATCGCTGATTGACCCGAACGCTGCTGCGCAGGACAAAGCCCTGGCCGCACGGGTTGGCCGTCGTGACGGATGCCTGAGCCGGGGAAGCTGGGGGGCAGACCAAGTACGAGAGAAAGGGGGCAGTGACGCCTATGACCTGTGACGTTGCCCGTTCGATGTCGGGTTCCCCGGCCAGGAGGGCCCTTGAGGCTGCGTACAGAATTGAGCGGTAGAGGGGCCTTTGTCCGGCCAATGCGCCACCATGTGGCTGGACAAAGGGCCCCCAGGCGGCGCCCAAGGGGCGGGGCCGCGCGCTCGGCGGGGCCGCGGCGGTGATGGTTACAGCAGGCCGCCGCCGCGGTGGACGACGTGGAGTTTGCCGTCGTACGCCGCGGCGGCAGGGCGTTCGACGGAGGTGGCAGCGGGACTGAAGGGGGTGTCGGTGCTCCAGCTGGTGCCGTTGAAGCTCGACCAGTAGAGCTTGGTGTTGCGATTGGTGTAGCTGCCGCGGTGGACAACATACAGCTTGGTCCCGGTGCCGTCGTTGAAGACCGTCAGGGAGGGTGAGACGGCACTGTTGTGGGTGCCCAATGGGACGGAACTGCTCCAGCTGCCGCCGCCCATGATGTTCCGGCGCGCCCAGTAGAGTCTTTCGTCGGAGTCCGGGCCGCGGAAGACGCAGTACAGCTTGTTCTGGAACACGGCGAGTGCCGGACCGTCCGCGCTCTTCTGGTCCCAGGCGTTGCCGTGGTACCAGCCGTTGCCGTTGTAGTACACCGTATGCAGGTGGCCGTTGCCCTGGCCACGGTAGACGCAGTACAGGGTGTTCCCGAGAACCGCCAGCGCCGGCGCGGAGGGGCTGGCGTGGCCGCCGATGGGCGTGGCGGCGCTCCAGCTGGTGCCGTCGAAGGTCGACCAGTACAGCTGCTCGTTGTCGTTACTGCCACGGTGGACGCAGTACAGCTTGTTGTCGTAGGCGGCCAGTGCGGGCGTGGCGTTGCTGAGGGGGCCGGGGAAGAGGGTGTCGCCGCTCCAGTTGGTGCCGTCGTAGTGGCACCACCACATTTGCTGGAAGTCGCCGCTGGTGTGCGCGCAGTACAGCTTGTCGTCGAAGACAGCCAGCGCGGCGCCCGTGCGAGCGGTGGCGGTGGGCAGCAGCGCGCCCTGGCTCCAGGTGCCGGCGTTGGAGGAAGTGGTCAGGCGCAGCCGTTCCTCGTCAGGCAGGGTAAGGCGGATGTGGAGATCGAAACGGCCGATGCCGTTGAAGCCCCAGTGGTCGATGGCGCCCGGGCGGTTGGCCAGCGCGGCAAGCGCGGGCCGGCTGAAGACGATGGTGCGACTCTGCACCAGGTCGTCGTCGTTGCGGAACCACTCGATCAGCGCCTGGACGAGCGCGGTGATGACAGTGAGGTAATCCCCGATGTCCGATCCGCCACCCTCCCAGTACCAGGCGGGATTGTCCTTGAACTGGTAGGCGATCTGCTGCAGCTTGTCACCGATCTTCTTCAGGTCCTCGACGAGCTTGCTGTGCCAGGAGGAGGGGCTGTCGTCGGCTTCCCAGCACTGGATGTGGATGGGCAGGCTGTTGCCGACCCGGCCGTTGAACAGAGTGGTGCCCGCATCGAACACGCGCACCGAACCGGTCTGGACGTCGCCGTACTCCCGCGTCTTGTTCCACTTGTTCCTGGCGGTCTCATTGGCTGAGGCGTAGGCCCAGTAGATCTCGTCTTGAGGGCCGAACACCGTGTCTCCGGTACTGCGCCGGCATTCGAACCGTTGCAGGTCCAGTCTCAGGTCTATCGGCGGGGGCGAGACCGGGGTCGCGGCGTCAGAGCGGGAGCTGCCGACGACGGTGACGCCGTAGCCGTAGTCGGCCATGGCCCGGAGGAAGTCCTCGCTGTCGAGGGGCTCGTCCTCGGCGAGGGCATCGATGTTCACGAAGTTCACGTTGGGCAGGGCGCGGAGTTCCTCGCCCAGGGCGGCGATGTCCTTGGCCAGGTCGTCTTGTGTGTAGCCCTCGGTGAGGGGGCGATCGGCCACGGTGGCGGAGAGTGTCTGGCGGGTGGCGGCAGCGTTCTCCTCGGTGAAGGTGCGGCCGAACGCGCGGACCTCCTCGTCGTCGTCCGCCAGTGTCCGGAGCATGTCGACGAGTTCTTGTTCGAGCTCGGTCAGCTCCAGCCCGGCCTCCAGGCGCGCGGCACCGCGCAGCATCACCCCGACAAGCAAGAAGACGGCCGGGGGCCGCGTTGCCCGGCGGGCGAGGCGTTCGGTGGCCGGGCGGCCCTGCAGGGTGGCCCGGACGCGGTCCAGTCGCTCCGCGCGCGTGGGATATGGCATGTGCTACCTCCATCACGGCCGGTCCCGCACGGACCGGACCGGCATTGACGTTACTTACCGCAAGGGGTTGATTACACCCCTCGGGTAGGCGGAGACGGGAATTGTCCGCAACCGGCCAACGGGGTGCGGTCACCTCCGCGGGCCGATGTCCCGACGGTGGGCCTGCCCTCCTCCCGCTCGCGGCACGCTGCGCAGACGGTAAACCCTCCTCTCCCGCCCGGAGCGCGGCGACAGGCGTACCGCTGATCTCTGCACTCAGCCTCCTCGACGATCGGAGAGCGCGGCCATCCGTCGCCGGCGTCGAACAGCAGATGGGGACGGGGCGCAGGGCGCTCAGGATCGTGGCGAGGCAAGGGCCAGCAGCGCGGCGGCCAAGGCGCGGCCGTGCGCGGCAGCGTGCCGGCCGTCGCTCAGCCGGATCTGCCGGCCCTGGTGGTGCAGCACCACGGCGCCGTCCGGCTGCCGGGCGACGGCGAGGCCGGCCTCGGGCAACCGCACCCCGCGCACGCCGTCGCCGAGGTCGCCGCTGAGGTCGGCCAGGTCGGACAGCACCAGCCCGGCGGCGGCCTGGGCGACGGCCAGCCGGTCGCGCAGTTCTCGCCCTTGCTCGGCAGCGCGCTCGCGTCCGGCCTCTGCGGCCTGGGCCTGCTGCTCGGCGGCCGCGGCGCGCTCGCGCTGGAGGTCGCGGTCGGTGCCGGCCCGGCGCAGCTCGTCCTCGGCGGCTGACCAGCTCCGCTCTTGGCGTGGCGTAGCGCCTATCCGATCTACTTTGAGCGGGCCGTCTCCCGTCGCAGCACTTCAGCGAGAAGGCGTGACTCCGCCTCGGTGACCCTCGACTGCCCCGTCTTCGACGGTGATCTCGGATTGACGAGCGAAATAGCTGGTCAGCTGCATTTGTGGAGTGTCAAGGACGTAAGGCAAGGAGGTGCGCACGGTCAGGCGTGGCGGGCCATCTTGACGGCTGAGATCAGCAAGACGATGGTCGGGGCAGGGATGAGGACCAGCTCCGGGGTGACGCCGAGCAGTCGGCCGTCCCCTCTGTGTCAAGCCGCGGGCCGCAGGTGCTGCCGAGCCCATTCCTCGAAGCTGGTGAGCGGAAGGCCGAGGTCCCTGGCGTACTGCGGGCGGGCCGGCTGCCCGGCTATGTTCATCCACTCGTGTGAGGCGCCCATCGCCGGCATTCCGGCGGCGAGTGCCTGTTCCTCGGTCATGTCCGGCGCGGGCAGGTGTGTGCCCAGCGCGCGGGAGAGAACCTCGGCGACCTCCGTCATGGACAGGTGGTCACTCGCCAGCTCCAGCTCGACCCCGTGGAACCGCTCCGGCTCGGCGATGGCTGCGGCGGCTGCCCTGCCGATGTCGTCCACCGCGGCGAGGGAGAGCCGGGTGTCCGGCTTCACGACGCTCACCAAACCGCCTTCCACACCCCGCGGGAACAGGAAAGCCATGGACGGCAGGAAGTTCTCCATGAAGAAACCCGGTTTGAGGATCGTCCAGCGGGAGAAGCCGGCCGCACGGACCCGGTCCTGGATCGTACTCTTGGCTCCCAGGCTGGCGTCCAAGGAGCTCCAGCGTCCTGCGATCCAGCCGGGAGCCTCGGTGTGCTGACCGGCGCCACTGGTGGAGGTGTGCACGAACTGCGGCACTCCCGCAGCCTGCGCGCCCTCGATGAGGTTGACGGCCTGGGCCACCTCTCCGTCGAAATCGAAACCTTCGGCGGCCAGGGCGGGCATCTGAACGGAGAAGACGGCGCGGACACCCGTGGCGGCCCGCACCACCGAATCGCGATCGTGGAGATCACCGGTGACCAGATCGGCGCCCAGCGCCTCGACGGCCTTGGCTCGCTGGGTGTCGGGGTGACGCACCAGGGCGCGTACGGGTACGCCTGCGGCGAGCAGGGCTCGGGCGGTGGCGCCGCCCTGCCTGCCGGTGGCACCGGTGACCAGGACGGGTGCGGGATGTGCAGTCATTGTGCTCCTCGGAGCTATAAACGGCGGGGGTCGCCGTTTTCTGTGCGATAAGATATGGCGGCCCCCGCCATTTAGCAACCCTGGAGATGACGCCCATGCCCGACCGCCAGCGCGCAGACGCCCGGCGCAACTATGCGCGCATCCTCGCCGTGGCCGAGGAGGAGGTCGCCGCACACGGAGCCGGCGCCTCCCTGGAACAGATCGCGCGCGTCGCGGGGGTCGGCTCGGCCACCGTGCGCCGCCACTTCCCGACCCGCCGGGCGTTGCTGGAGGCGGTCTCCCATCAACGCATCGAGGCCCTGGCCGCCCGTGCCCGCGAGCTGACAGGCAAGGGCGACAGCCGTGACGCGCTCCTGCAATGGCTCAGTGACGTCGTCGCCTACTGCGTCGCGGCCCGAGGGCTGGCAGCGGCACTGGCCTACGACGGGGCCGAGACCGACCCCGTACACGAGAACACCTGCTCGGCGATGATGGCGGAGGCGGGGAACCCCCTGCTGCAGCGCGCCGTACAGGACGGGGCGGTGGCGGAAGGCGTCACCGTCGCCGACCTGATCGCGCTGATCGTCGGTGTCGTCCTGGCGACGGAGCACCACCCTGACCCGGCGGCCCGCGCGGACCGGCTGTTCCGGCTGGCCGTGGCGGGGCTGAGCCCGCAGGGCTGAGAAGCCTGCTTGAAAGACCGTCCCCCGTCCTGCCTGCTTGATTCGAATCGTCAGGCGGCGAAGCGGCGGCAGGCGAACCTGAGTGGCCGATCGCCTCCTACCATCTGGACACGGCCAACGCTCGACTTTCGGGGGTGAACGCCCGGGCTGGCCTCACCCGGTCGTTCTCGGCGTCAGGCTTGCGCGAAGAACAGCCCGGGATCGCCGTCTTTACCGTGGACGGCGCAGGTGACCGCTCCAACTCGTTGTTCGCAAATCAAGGTTCGCTGTCACGGGATCCCCCGCATGGCCGGTGGCGATCAAGGTAGAGTGCACCCCAGCATCGAACGTATGAGCGAAGCGCACTGCTGGAAGATCATCAGGGAGAGCCGCCTCACGGGCGCCGCCCTCGTCGCCGCCGGCGAGGTCTTCCCGTCGATGTTGTTCTCCTGCCGGCAGTACGCCAACGCCGTCAACGATATCGCCGCCCTCGCCGAGCAGGCTGAAGACGAGCGCCCAGCAGCAGCTCACCGAGGAGCTGCTCGCCCTGCGGTACGTCTTGACCGAGGCTCTGCTCAACCGCTACGAAGCCGCCATGAGCGAGCACGCTGGACGTCTCGGTAGCCCCGCCCAGGTTGAGGCCCGCCTCTACCCGCCACTGCCTGGCGACGACGACGCAGAGGACGCTCGCCGAGCGTGGGAGCGCAGCATCCCTGGCCAGGCCGACCGATGGCGACGACTGGGGCTTGCCGGCCTGACCCAGGATCGTGGCCACGCCTTCTGGCAGATCATCCGCCTCGTGTGGCTGTTGGCCCACGGCCGCAGCGAGATCGAAACCTTCCTGACGCGGCTCGAGGAGCTGGTGCCCGAGCTGGCTGGCCAGCATGTCGAGCCGGTGCCGTAACGCGCGCCGGCCTCGATCCCGGAAGGATGGAGGCAACCCCGCCAGGGCGGGGCCGACCGCACCTTGCAACACAACTGCGGATCATCCCCGCCGCAGCGAGGCCGGACTTGCGAGCGCAGCCTTCCCCGGCTGGCTTGTCAGCAGCCCTCCAGGACTGTCCCCGCCGGGAGGCTCGTGGCAGGCCTCGCGCGTGGCCGTACGGCCGGACCGGCTGCTGTCGATCAAATCGGCGTTCCCCGGGGACCTCCCGCTCTTCCCAGCACGCGGATACGGGGCCGAGCGCCCAGACCCTCCTGGAGCTGCCATGTACCGTGACGTATCGCCCTGACCGACTTCGCTACCCAGCGCACCCGCTACATGGAAGCCGTCGTCTGGATGCACGACACCTATGTCGGGTCGCTCGTCATCCCCGCGCCCACCCTGACCGCCGCCTATGCCGCGGTCCCGACCGGGCTCGCCCCGTCCTGGACGACCTGGTCTCCTGCGGCCGCCCCCTGCGCGGACTCCCCGACGGTTGCGGCCCGCCTGGCCTGAGGAGATGCCCTTTCGTGATCCGGCTCTCGACGCCGGCGATGCTCCTATTGATGTCAACCGTTAGGGCCATGATCACTTTTGGTGTTGATCTGGTAGAGCTCGCGGGCGATGTAGCGCTTGAGGCAGCGGATGATTTCTTTCTTGGACAGGCCGTCTTGTGTGCGTCGTTGCATGTAGGCGCGGGTGCGGGGGTCCCAGCGCAGGCGGACCAGGGCGATTTTGTAGCGGGCGGCGTTGGCTTGGTGGTCGCCGCCGCGGTTGAGGCGGTGCCGGTGGGTCTTGCCGGAGGAGGCGGGGGTCGGGGCGACGCCGCAGAGCATGGCGAAGGCGGCTTCGGAGCCGAGCCGGTCGTGGTTGTCTCCGGCGGTGACCAGGAGCTGCCCGGCGGTGTCGGGACCGACACCGTGCACGGAGAGCAGGGCGGGGTTGATGGCGGCCACGAGAGGCTGCAGCAGCTCGTCGAGGTTGTAGATCTCCGCGGTGAGCTGGTGGTGGCGGCGTGCCAGGCGGGCCAGAGCGATCATCGTTGCGGTGGCTGGGTCGCCGGCCTGAGCGTGGTCGGGTTGCAGAGCGGCGCAGGTCGCGATCAGTTTGCTGGTGGGCAGGCGGCGCAGCTGGGAGCGCAGGTGGTCGGGGGCGGTGACGATCAGGGCCTTGATCTGGCGCTGGGTGTCGGCGCGCTGGTCGATGGCCGAGCGGCGGGCGATGCGCAGGCAGCGCAGCGCTTCGACCTGGCCCTCGCGCTGCTTGGGGGTGCCGGTCCGGTCGCCGGCCAGGGCGGCCTTGGCGGCGGCGATGGCGTCGATCGGGTCGGACTTGCCCTGGAAACGGCGGGTCTTGCGGTCGGGCCGGTCGATTTCGATCACATCGATGCGCTCGGCCTGCAGCAGCCGGGTCAGGCCGGCTCCGTAGACGCCGGCGCCTTCGACGCCGACCCGGGTCAGTTGTCCGAAGGAGCGCATCCAGGTCAGCAGGGCGGTGTATCCGGCCGGCGTGGCGGGGAACTGCTCGGTGCCCAGCACTCGGCCGACACCGTCGATCACCGCTGCGGTGTGGGTGTCCTGGTGGGTGTCGACCCCGCCGGTGACTTCGCTGATCGGCCTGTCGTTAACGAAGCTGTCACCAGGTACACGCGATCGCGTTTGCCCTGGCCATTGAGCCGTCTGGAAGGGTCCCTCCCAGAATTTTCGGGGTTTGCGGGACGTGTCGGATCGTGTGCGGTATGCAATTGGTCCGGATCTCGGGGGATCGGACTTGCGGTAGCTGGCCTTGATTGCTGGCAACCCCTGGGCAGAGAGCCTGAAGTGCCATGGCGCGTGCCCTCGATGAAGACGAACTGGTCGGCCACTGGACGCTGCTTGATGAGGAGATGGAGCTCCTGTCAGGGCGTCGCGGGCCGACGAAGCTGGTCTTCGCGTTGATGCTGAAGTTTCACCAGCTCCATGGTTGGTTTCCGCGCGGGCGTGGCGAGCTGCCGGACGAGGCCGTCGAGTACGTTGCCGCCGCGGTGAAGGTCCCGGCTGCGGACTTGGCGTTCTACGAGTGGGACGGGCGGACCAGCAAGGCGCATAGGGCCGACGTGCGTGCCTTCACCGGGTTTCGGGAGTGCGGTGTCGAGGATGCCGAGAAGGCGGCCGAGTGGCTGTCCGGCGACGTGTGCCTGTCCGAGCGGCGGGCCTACCGGGTACGGGCGGCGCTGCTGGCCCATTTGAAGGATGAGCGGATCGAGCCGCCGGCCAAGCAGCGACTGCAGCGGATCGTCGGCTCTGCGCTGGACCAATCCGAGAAGGCACTAACACTGCGCGTCTGGTCACGGGTCAGTGACGACGTGGCCGAGCGCATGTTCACCCTGATCGCCCGCCGCGGCGAGGACGGCGCCGAGACAGAAGATCGGGATTCACAGGCCGGTGGTGAGATCGGGGACGGCGGTGAGGAGGTGTCGGCGGAGGCTGAGGGCGTGGACGTGTTCGCGGCGATCCGGCAGGACCCCGGCAACGTGAGCGTCACCACGATGGAGAAGGAGGTGTTCAAGCTCGGCGCCATCGAGGCGATCGGGCTGCCGCAGGACGTCTTCGACGACATCGCCCCCGGCGTTCTGCTGTCCTGGCGGGCGCGCGTGGCGGTGTCCTCGCCCAGCCATCTGCGCCGGCATGGTCACGAGTTGCGGGTGACGCTGCCGGCGGCCTATCTGCACTGCCGCCGCCGGGAGATCATCGACGCGATGACGGACCTGCTGATCACCACCGTGAAGCGGATCAACGCGCGCGCCGACACCAAGGTGACCGAGGAGTTCGTCGCCGAGCTGAAACGCGTCTCGGGCAAGGAGAACATCCTGTTCAAGATGACCCAGGCCGCGACCGCTGCTGGGTGATGTTGACCATCCAGGTGATACCGAACCGGTCCACGAGCGAGCCGGCCTCGTCACCCCACAACTGCTTCTCCAAGGGCAACGTCACGGTGCCGCCGGCGGACAGCCTCTCGAAGTAGCCGCGGAGTTCGGCGTCGTCGCCGCCGAGGAAGACCGCAACGTTGTTGCCCGGGGTGTGGGGCATCTCTTCCCGGACGTCCCAACCCATCAGCGTGTAGCCGTCCGGGGTGCGGAGCGTGGCATGCATGATTCGGTCGGCGGGTGCGTCCGGCGAGCCGAACTCGGCGTACGTGCCCATCTCCAGCTTGCCGCCCAAGACGTCCCGTAGAACTCCATCGCCTGCCGTGCGTTCCCGTTGAAAGCGAGGCACGGGTTGAGTTGAGACCCCATCTGATGCTCCTTCGTGTGAGTGAATTGCGAACGGCCAGGACCGCAGCAGCAGGCACCGACGGTTGTCCGAACCTGGCAGCTCGACCGCCGAGGTTTCGGCCCCCGGAACTGCTTGCGCGCCCAGACCCGCATGGAGTGACCGCTCAGGGTGTCTGAGGGATCACTCCGTTAAGCCTCCCAACGAATCACGACATCCTGTGTCGTGTATTCCCGTGCAGTTCGGGGGCGCAGGGTGGCGAAGTCGGCGTGCGCGGCCGCGACGGCCTCGGGGTAAGCCTGCTGCTTGTCGTATCCGGCCAGGGCCCTGCCTCCCTGCAGCCCGAGCCCTACCCCTCCGGCGGAGAGGTAGGGCCGCTGAGGGCCAAGCGGTCCTGATCGACCACGGAAGTCAGAGAGGCGTGGGGCACGACCAGTTCTTAGATGACTTTTGTTATCTGGCGAGATAGCGATCACCGGCATAGCGCGAGCTGGGCCGCCGTCGCCCGGCGCGGACGCTTCGATTCCCGGTTATCTGGCAACCCGGCGGGTGGTGGAGGTCGACACGATGGATCCGGTCATCGCCGAGCAACTCGGCCGCGCACACTCACTCGCCCGGCACCTGGACGACTTCCTCACCGACCTGGCCAACGCCGGCGCCTCCGCGCACACCCGGCGCGCCTACCGCGGCGACCTGATCGCCTTCGCCGCCCACCACGGCGAAGAACTCGGCGCACTGTCCGCCGGACCGGTCCGGGCGTTCCTGGCCGAGCTCGCCGATCTGTCACCGGCCAGCCGCAAGCGCAAACGCGCCGCCGTCGCCTCCTTCGCCAAGTGGGCGGTCCGGCACGACCTCCTGACCGCCAACCCGATGGACCGCATCGACACGGTCAAGGTGCCCAAGACCCTGCCCCGCCCGGCCGCGGCCGCCGACGTCGCCAAGGTGCTGGCGGCGATCTGCTCGCGGCGGCCGCGCAAGGATCTACCGCTGGACCGGCTACGCGATCGGGTGCTGTTCGAGACCGCCTATGTGTGCGGCGCCCGCGCCTCCGAAGTCTGCGGCCTGTATCTAGCCCGCGCCGGCTACAGCGCCGGGCCGCTGTTTCGCGCCTCCATCAACGGCCGCGGCGGCCCGCTGTCCTACGACGCCGCCCACCACCGCTGGCAGACCTACTGCGCCACCGCCGGCGTCGAGATCGACATCCACCAACTGCGCCACGCCCACGCCACCGAACTCATCAACGCCGGCGTCTCCATCGAGGCGGTGCGCCGCCGCCTCGGCCACGCTTCTGCCGAAACCACGCAGCTGTACGCGCTGCTGGACGACAAGGTGGCCGACGCCGAGATCCGCGCCGCCCGCCGACACCGCGACCGGACGAGCCGTTGAGCTACGTGCTCCGCCCGACGCTCATGCCAAGCACCGCTCCGACGCGTCGACCAGGGTCGACGCGATCGCATGTACCCGGTGACGGCTTCGTTAACGACAGGCCTGATCGGGGCGGTGTCGGGTGTGATGGAGGTCATCGTCGTCCTGTCGTCTTGACCGAGGGGCAGGGCGGCACGCACCAGCCGGGCAAGCGGACAAGACAGTGATGGGGCCTCTGGCCAGGCTCCTATGAAGTCACAGGCGCCACGTCCGGTGAGTGCAGATGAGCGCTTCCCGGCCGGGGACGACAGATCCCGTTGAGGACCCAAGGTCAGTCAGTCGGTGGGTCAGCCCCTGGCGGGAAGCGCTCATCTACATCATCACTGTCAGTCGGTGGTCAGTCCTGTGATGATCAGGTTCAGGCCGTGGGCGAAGTGGGCGGCGAAATCGGTGCTGGTCAGTGTGGCTTCGGCGGCGGCCAGGTTGGGGTAGGCGTCGGGGTCGAGGGCCGCGTGCAGCAGGGTCAGTGAGGCGGGCAGCTCGGAGCCGGCGAGAGACTGGGCGGCCTGTTCCTCCAGGGTGTGGCCGACGGTGAAGTGGATGATCGTGAGTGCCGTACGGGTGGCGGCCTCGGGGGTCGGGCATGTCTCGCGCAGCACGCCCACGAGCGTCTCGGCGTAGTTCAGCGTGTTGGGGCCGACGGAGTGGGTGCCGGCGTAGACGCGTGCGCCGTCGCGGTGGCACAGCAGCGCGGTGCGCAGCCGTCCGGCCAGTTCGGTGAGCTGATCGCGCCAGGCGAGCCCGTCGGGCAGCGGGTCGGCGCAGCCCGCGAGCATCTCCTCCGCCATGGCGGCGAGCAGCGTCTGCTTGGTGGCGAA
Organism: Nonomuraea sp. NPDC049684; assembly: GCF_044465345.1. NCBI lineage: Bacteria > Bacillati > Actinomycetota > Actinomycetes > Streptosporangiales > Streptosporangiaceae > Nonomuraea > Nonomuraea sp. NPDC049684. The sequence goes on from NZ_JBITLO010000018.1 coordinate 55,289, forward strand.
GTGCCGGTAGAGCGTGCCCGCCTGGACGTCGAGGGCCGCGGCCAGACGGCGCATGGTCAGCGCGTCGAGCCCGTCCTCGTCGACCAGGCGCAGGGCGGTGGCGACCGCCTCCGGCACGCCCATCTTGCGGGGGCGGCCCCGGGAGCGCTGGGCGGACGAGGAGGTTGACGTGGGTCCCATGCCCAGTGATACTAATGACCTCGATTTTATGAACGTTGTTCATTTAATAGGAGGGACGCAAGCGTGCACATCGACGTGATCGTGGTGGGAGCCGGGCCCACCGGACTGCTGCTGGCCGCGGAGCTGGCCCTGGCGGGCGTGGCGGTCCGCGTGCTCGAACGGAACGACGCGCCCACCAGCCAGTCGCGGGCGCTCACGCTGCACCCGCGCAGCATCGAGGTGATGGACCTGCGCGGCATCGCCGGCCGTTTCCTCGCCCGCGGTCACACCCTGCCCGGGTGGCACTTCGCGGGCCTGAACACGCGCCTCGACTTCACCGCCCTCGACACCCGGCACGGCTACACCCTGTTCCTGGAGCAGGCCCGGACCGAGGAACTGCTCGACGCCCGCGCCCGCGAGCTGGGCGCCGAGATCGTCCGCGGCTGTCAGGTCACCGCCGTGCGGCAGGAGCCGGACGGCGTCGTCGTCCAGACAGCCCGGGGAGAGACGCTGCGCGCCTCCTACGTCGTGGGCTGCGACGGCGGACGCGGCATCGTCCGGCAGGCGGCCGGCATCCCCTTCGACGGAACCGACGAGACGCTGTCCGGCATGCTCGGCGACTTCGCCGTCACCGAGCCGGACGCCGTGCGCGCGGCCGAGGCCCGCGGCGTGCTGGCCGTGCCGCTGGAGGGCGGGCTGACCCGGTTCGTGGTCATCGATCCCGAACGCATGCGGGTACCGTCCGGCCTGCCCCTGACGTACGAGGAGTTCCGGCAAGCGCTGACGAACGTCGCCGGCACGGACTTCGGCGTCGCCGAGCCGCGCTGGCTGTCGCGGTTCGGCAACGCGACCCGCCTGGCCGGGCGGTACCGGCAGGGCCGGCTCCTGGTGGCGGGCGACGCGGCCCACATCCACTTCCCGGCGGCGGGACAGGGCCTCAACACCGGCCTGCAGGACGCCATGAACCTGGGGTGGAAGCTCGCCGCCCAGGTCAAGGGCTGGGCTCCGGAAGGGCTGCTGGACTCCTACGACGCCGAGCGCCGCCCGGTCGGCGCGGCCGTCACCGCCAACACCGAGGTGCAGACGCTGCTGATGGAACTGACTCTGGTGCCGCAGTACCGGCGGCCGGTCATGGCACTGCGCGGCATGCTCGACGGCCTCCTGCGCATCGGGGAGGTCAACCACGACCTCGCCGCCTCGGTCTCGGCGATCGACACCCACTACGGCGACGGCTTCCCGGCTGGGGCCCGGGTGCCCGATCTGCCGATCAGCGTCGCGGAGCGGCCCGAGGTTGAGCGTCTGTACGAATTGCTGCACGACGGGCGATTCCTGCTCGTCCATACGGGAAAGCGGGCCGGCACGCCCGGCGGCCGGGACGACCGCATGCAGATCGTCACCGCCACGGCCTGGCAGCCCTCGCCCGACCTGGAGCAGGCCGAGGCGCTCCTCGTCCGGCCGGACGGGCACCTCGCCTGGGCGGGGCCGATGGAGGCCGAGCAGCAGGCCCTGCTGGACTGGACGGGGGCGGCTTGACCCGCCCCGCCACGGCGGGACCCTGCTGAACGCCGGACGAGCCTGGTCCAGATCGGACGGCGAGGTTCCCAGACTGTCAAACGCTGAGACGTGGCGACCGTCGCGGTTTCCGTCAGGTGCGCGGACCGCCTGCCGTCCCCGCTGCTTGGACATGGAGAGGCGCGGCGGGCGGCATGGGAGATCTGGACCGGGCAGGGGGCGAAACCTACGCTCGCGGGAGCGTTCCCAAGCCGGCCGCAAGCCGGCCACCCGCGACACCTTCCACAGACGGACGCGCCCCACGCGCGCGGGGAATCCCGGCGATCCGGGCGACGCCGCGCGAGCCGGAGACACCGCCGATCAACGAGGAGTGCTCGTGAGCCCCGAGCCGAGGGCGGCGCCGGCGGCTGCGCTGTGAATGTGTCCTGTCCCAAGGAGCCGCGATGGTGTTTCGGCTCGCTACCGGGGCAGCACCGCAGTGCTCGTTGCCGTCATCGGCCAGCCGATCCGGGCCGTTCACCTCGTAATTGACCTGCCTCATGTACGACAATCGGCTCAAACGCCTCTGCCAGCCTGGACCTATACACGTAGCTTTGTCAGACGGTCGGTGGCCTCGTGTGGGGTCAGGTCGGCGCCCCCTTCATAGGCGCTGTCGTAGTTGGTACGGCCGAGCGACTCAGCGAGCATCTCCGAGAGGCAGCGCAGTTCGGTGTCGCCGTGGTCGAAGGCGCCGCGGATGGCCTGACTCAGGCCGAGCGCGGTGGCCGCGCCTGCCGGATCGCCCTCCAGCAACAGGAGCCTGGCCAGGAGTTGAGCAGCCAAGGGGGCATCCATGATCGCCTGCGCCGCCTCGACAGCGCGGGGCATCAGTTCGCGGGCGCGTACGGCGTCGCCAGCGGTGAGGAGGTTGGCTACCCGAGCGAGGAGCAGCCGAGGGTCGATGGCCTCCGCCGACTGGGGCAGCTTGCGCAGGAGCGCCTCCATCCGGTCGAGCGCTTGATCGGCGCTTTCGACCTCTCCGGAGCGGCGGTGCAGTTCTGCCTGGATGCCGAGCACCTCGATCTCCAACGCCGGCTGGCCACGCCGCCAGGCCGCTCGTTCGGCGGTGTCGATGTCGCGCCTCGCGCCGGCCAGGTCGCCGGCGCGCATGCGTTCCGTGGCGAGCCCGAGCCGGGTGGAGACCTCATCCTGCGAGCCGAGGTCGGTGGCGATCGCGAGGCTATGCTCGTAGGCGGTGATCGCCTGGTCGTGGTCTCCGGCGATGGCGTGGATCTGGGCCAGGCCGTACAGCGCCTTCGCCGTCCACCACCGATCGCCCGTCTCCTCGAACAGGCGCAGTGCCGTGGTCATCGCGGTCGCGGTGCTCTCCCGGTCGCCCTGCTCGCGATGGCGCATGGCTTCGATCATGAAGGTGCAGGCGATCGCCCAGCGGTCCGGGCCGCTGCGCACCCGGGCGATCTCTTGATCGACCAGCTCGTCCAGCCCGAGTATCGCCGCCATCACCAGCACTATCGTCAGCAGCATCGGATAGCGGCGCAGCGCGCCCGTGCGCGCGCAGTCGCCGATGAGCGCGCAGAGCCGCTCGTGGTCAGTGATCGGGCCGCCCTCGACGCCCACCAGGTGGATCGCGGTGAACGCGGCGCGGGCGTCCGCGGGCAGCGCGTCGCCGAACTCGGTGACCTTGGCGATGTAGGTCTCGGCCCGGGCGTCGTAGCGGAGCATGACCCAGTACCAGTACAGCGGTCCGAGCATCCGGGCCGCGGTCTCGGCGTCGTCTCCGTCGATGGCCGTTTGCAGGGCGTACATCAGGTTGTCGTACTCGGCCTGGAACAGCCGCAGCGACTCCGCCTGCTTGTCCGAGCGCAGCAGCGGCTCGTGCGCGTCGGCCAGGTCCGCGAAGTACCGGGTGAGCCCACGCAGGACGGCGTCGGTCTCTCCTGCGAGTCGAAGCTTCCCCGCCGCGTATGCCCGGATGGTTTCCAGCATCCGGTAGCCGTCGCCGGCCCGCTCCACGATGGATTTGTCGACCAGGGAGTCCAGGACGTAGACGACCTCGTCCGCGGGAAGCGTCTCATCCGCGCAGACCGCTTCGATCACCGCGATACCCGTCCGCGCCGGAAATATCGATATCCGGGCGGCCAGTGTGCGCTCTTGTGAGGTGAGGAGATCCCAGCTCCACTCAATGACCGCATGCAGCGTCTGCTGACGGGGCTGGGCGGTCCGGTTACCGGTGCTGAGCAGCCGGAAGCGGTCATCCAGCCGCCGGGCGATCTGCTCGGCGCTCATGGTCCGCAGGCGTGCCGCGGCCAGTTCCAGGGCGAGCGGCAGCCCGTCCAGCCGGCGCACGATGTCCACGACCGGCCGCGCGGTCGACGCGTCCAGCGCGAAGCCGGGTCGTACGGCTCCCGCCCGGTCGAGGAACAGCCGCACCGCGGCCGATGCGGAGCCACGATCGCGATCCGCGTGCGCCGGGGGGAGGCCGAGGGGTCCCAGGCGGCACAGCGCCTCACCCATGACGTCCAGCGGTTCCCGGCTCGTGGCGAGAATGGTCAGGTCCGGCTGGCGCTCCAGCAACTGCCCGGCGAACTCCGCGACGGCTCCGGAGATCTGTTCGCAGTTGTCCAGAACCAGCACGCCTTCACCACCGGCGAGCAGGTTGACCACCCGCTCCAGTAGCGTGCCGGCCGGCTGGGCTCCGGCGAGGCTGATCGTGCTCAGCACCGCCTCCACCAGCCCGTCGGCCGTGTTCACCGCGGCCAGGGAGACCAGCCAGGCCCGGCCTCGCTGATGGACCCGATGCCGGCTCACGGCCTCCACGGCCAGCCGGGTCTTGCCCACTCCCCCGGGGCCCACGACGGTGACCAGCCGGGAGGACTCCAGCAACCCGGCCAGCAACCTCAGCTCCTCCTGCCTGCCGACGAAGCTGGTCAGCGGGGCGGGCAGACGTCCTGGCACTGCGTGCGGCCGAGCCTGTCGCGCCTGGGGGTACTCCCGCTCACCCCGCAGTACGGCGAGGTAGGTCTCGCGGAGGTCCTCGGAGGGGTCGACGCCTAGTTCCTCGGCGAGGGTGCCGCGGACCTGGTCGAACACGGCCAGCGCGTCGAACTGGCGGCCTGCCGCCTGCAACGCTCGCATGCGCAATCCGGCCAGGCGTTCGCGCAGCGGGTGACCGGCGGCCATCGCCGCCATATCGGCCAAGATCTCGTCGTGGTGGCCCAGTCGCAGCTCCGCCTCGAAACGGTCTTCCATGGCCGCGACCCGTAGCTCGTCCAGCCGCGCGCCGGCCGTGGCGGCGAAGGGGGTGTCACGCACGTCGGCCAGCGCGCCTCCCCTCCACAGCGCCAGCGCCTCGTCCAGCAGCCAGGCCGCTCGCCGCACGTCACCCGCGGCCAGTTCGCGACCGCCCCGCTTCGCCTTCTCCTCGAACCGACAGGCGTCGACGTCCTCGGCGCGTACGTGCAGGCGGTACCCGCCGGCCGCCCTCTCCACGAGCTCGGCCTCGCCCAGAGCTTTGCGCAGCCGATGCACCAGCCCATGCAGTGCGTTGACGGTGCCCCCGCGCGGATGCTCCCCCCACAGGCCGTCAACGAGCGCGTCGACCGGCACCATCTCGCCCTCGGCCAGAGCCAGCCGGGCCAGCAGCGCTCGGACCATGACGCCGCCGACCTCGATCGGCGTGCCGTCGTCGGCACAGGCCCGGACCGGTCCCAGCAACTCCATCCGCATGCACAAAGGCTATGAGCACAACGACGCGCACGTGCCGTTTGAAAGTGGCGCCATACCGGCTAAAAGAGCGTTCTAAGACGCATGTAAGCGCCGGTGGACACCCTGGAGGACGTACGGAAGAAACGTCCGAAAGGCAGTGCAATGGCAGCACACGAGAACGTGCAGCAGGTGCTCGACTGGTCGGTGGCCGAGGTCGGCATTCCCGGCATCGTCGCCGAGGTCAAAGACGGCGACCGCACCTGGTTCGGCACCGCTGGCGTGGCCGACATCACAACCGGCTCCCCGCGCGTGCCGGGCGAGTACTTTCACGCCGGCAGCAGCGGCAAGGCCTTCACGGCCGCGACGCTTCTGGCCCTGGAGGCCGAGGCCGGCCTCAGCCTCGACGACCCGGTCAACGCCCACCTGCCCGGCGTGCTGGACGTCAACGGCTACGACGGCGACAAGATCACCATCAGGCACCTGCTCAGCAACACCAGCGGCCTGTTCGCCACCGGCCTGGCCCCGGAGGTCAGCCACCGCTACGCCACCCGCTCCGGGTTCGACCGGCATCGCTTCGACACCTTCAGCACCGAGGAGCTGCTGCGGGTGGCGGTGTCCCAGCCGCCGGTCGGTGCGCCCGGCGAACGCTTCGAGTACGCCAACGGCGGCTTCTACATCGCCGGCGCGATCATCGAGAAGGTCGCCGGCAACAGCTACGCCGACGAGGTCGACCGCCGGGTCGTCCAGCCGCTCGGCCTGACCCACACCCGCGTGCGCCCCCCCACCGAGACCGGTTACCCCAGTCCGCATCCGCGCGGCTACTCCCACCAGTTCCTCAAGGACGGCGCCGACCCGGCAGCGGTCACCCCAGAGAACTGGCAATCGCTGATGGAGGAGCCCGGCCTGCCGCCTCTGGACGTCACCGAGTTCAACTCCTCAGCGGGCTACGCGGCCGGCAACATCGTCACCACTACGACGGACATGATCCGCTTCTTCAACGCGATGACCACCGGCAGCCTGCTTCCGCCCTCCCAGCACCGGCAGATGTGGACCACCGTCTCCACCGAGGGCAGCTACTGGATGCCGCACACCCGCTACGGCCTGGGCCTGTTCGAATTCGACGAGCAGGCGACCGGCGGCCGGACGTTGCGCGGCGTCGGCGGCAGCTTCTGGGGCTCCTATTTCTTCGCGGTCGGCACTCCCGATGGCCGGCACACCGTCGCCGTGCACACCAACACCGAGTGGAAGTCCTGGGACCCCATGTTCAAAGTCATCGAAGCGGAGTTCGGCGTTTCCATCGGTGCGTAAGCACGCCGCCCGCCACCGACCCCCGCTGAAAGTGGACCATCAATGGATACCTTTGACACACCGGAGCCGATCGTCGCCGTCGTGTCGTTCACCGCGGCCGACATCCGCATCAGCGCGACCCAGCGCACCGACACCGCCGTCGAGGTACGGCCGGCCGATCCGGCCGACGCCACCGACGTCGCGGCCGCCGAACGCGCCCGCGTCACCTACGCGGGCGGCCGCCTGACGGTCAAGGACCGCTCGAGCATCCGATCCCTGCCCGGCCGCGTCGCGGTGACGGTCGAGCTGCCCAGCGGCTCGGCGCTCGACATCAGCCTCCGCGACGGGCACCTGAACGGCCAGGGCCGCCTGGGCGAGGTACGGGCCCACGTCTCCCGTGGCCACATCCACCTCGCCCGCACCGGCGAGTCGCGCCTGAGCACCGACGACGGCGACATCACCGTGGCCACGTCCGGGGGCACGGCTGCCCTCACCACCGCCCGCGGCCAGATCAAGGTCGGCGAGAGCATCGGCGCCACCGTGATCGGCAACGGCGCCGGGGACGTCACGGTGGACCGGGCCGCCGACGGCCTGCGCGTGACCGTCGAGCAAGGCGCCGTCAAGGTCGGCGCGATGGCGCGCGGGCGCGCCGATCTGGACGTCGGCGCCGGGACGATCGACGTCGGGATCCCGGACGGCAGCGCCGTACTGCTGGACGCCAAAACCACGCTCGGCAGGGTCCGCGACAACCTGGGCGACGACCCCGGGATGTCGGCCGGCAACACCGTCGAGCTCCACGCCCACGTCGCCCAGGGCGACATCCTGCTCCACCGTGTCACCAGCTGACTCACGGATTTCCCCATGCGAACACTTCACTTGCATGAAAGGCGATCAACCCATGATCAAGACCCTCCGCACCGCCGCCTGCCTGCTCGCCGCCGCAGCTGCCGTGACCGTAAGCGCGTCGCCGGCGGCGGCCGACGACCACGCCGGACTCCAGCGGGTGCTTGACCAAGCCGTGGCTGACGGCATGCCGGGCGCCATGGCCGACGTCCGCGACGGCCGCAGGTCATGGTTCGGTACGGCAGGCGTGGCCGACACCGAGACCGGCCGCAAGCGCAGCCGGCAGGACTACTTCCGGGCCGGCAGCACCACCAAGACATTCGTCGCTGTCGTGGTGTTGAAGCTGGCGGCCGAGGGCCGGCTGAGCCTGGATGACACCGTGGACAAGTGGCTGCCCGGCGTGGTGAAGGGCAACGGCCACGACGGCAGCAAGATCACCATCCGGCAGCTGCTCAACCAGACCAGCGGCATCTTCCCCTACACCTCGGACGCGGACCTGGCGACCAAACAGTGGAGCACCGCCTTCCTCAAGGTCCGTTTCAACAGCTACCGTCCCGAGGACCTGGTGAAGACAGCCATGGGCAACCCACCCTCCTTCGAGCCCGGCAAGGGGTGGGGCTACTCCAACACCAACTTCATCCTCGCCGGGATGATCATCGAGAAGGTCACCGGCAGGTCCTACGCCGACGAGATCAACCGGCGCATCATCCGCCCGCTCGGCCTGAGGAAGACGTACCTGCCGGGCGAAGTCACGAAGCTGCGCAAGCCGCACGCACGGCACTACGTCAAGTTCCTGGTCGGCGAGGACACCACAACCCCCTACGACCTCACCGACATGAACCCCTCCTGGGCCGGGGCAGCCGGCAGCATCGTCTCGACCATGAGCGACCTGCACACCTTCTATCGGGCAGTGCTGAGCGGCCGTGTGCTGCCGCCCGCACAGCAAAAGGAGATGTTCACCACCGTCTCCACCAAGGGCGTGCACTGGATCGACAACACCGCCTACGGGCTCGGCGTCTTCTCCCAGAAGCTGTCCTGCGGCGCGACGGTCTGGGGCAACGGCGGCAGGATCCACGGCTCCTGGACGTACGCGATGGGCACCCGGGACGGCAAGCACATGGTCGTCACCAACATCAACGGCGACTGGGACAACCCGATCAGCATCCTCACCAAGGAAATGGAAGCGGAGATGTGCCCGCCGAGTTCCCGGTAATCACTCGATATCACCGGCTCATCCGGCCTCACAAGCACGAGGCCCGATGAGCTCGCGCACCGCATGCGACTCGGCGGACACCTTCCCGGCCATGCCGAACCTGGAGCGCGCCGGCAGCAGCCGGGCTGTGAGTCCCGGTGGTCAATGGCCAGGAAATTCCGGCGCGGTCTCGGCGCGGCGGGCGGCGTCCTGGTCGGGATGCTCCGGCGCGCCGGCGACGAACCGCTGGTCGCCCTCCAGCAGCATCGCCAAGGCATCATCGGGCGTTAGCGTCAGCATCTCGGTCATGACCGCACGCTACCGGGACTGCTGAACCGGCTCCGCGCAGACGCCCCGCCGGCGCCTCGGAGATCACGCGGCCAGCTCAACGTCGGTGAAGTCGACCTCCTACAGCAGGGGGTCGAACGGATCCGGCCGATGGCGCAGCTCGTCAGTGGCGTAGGCGCCGAAGCGGCTGATGTGGGCCCGCAGGTAGGGCGCGATCTGGCCGAGCTGGTCGGCGGTGATGCTCCAGCCCTCGGCAACCAGCTGCCGCACGACGTCGGAGATGTCCAGGGCGTTGTGGAAGACGACCAGGTCGGCCAGCAGCGTGTTGAACTTGATCAGTTTCTCCTGCTCTTCGGGGTCGTTGTCGGCCAGCACCCCGCCGAAGCCGAGCCACTTGGAAAATCCGTTGTAGGACTCGACCTTGTTGGTCGCCGCGGTGACCCGCGCCCGCAGCGCCGGGCCCGCCAGATACCGCAGCATTATGTGGAATCTGATTTGTCAAGCGTGGCCCTGCGGCTCGGCAGTGGATATCGGCTGGCCGGTTTCGCGATGAACCTGGACAATCGCCTGTCGTGATGGGCATCTCCGGCTTCGAGCCGACCTTCCTCGTCGGACTCAAAGCCATCAGCGAGGAACACGGACCGGGCCTGGCCGCGCTGGTCGGCCGGTGTCTGACCGGGTTCGCGCTCGTGCGTTTCGTCGAGGACGGGGACTGGTATGCCGACTGCCCCGTCGTCCTGGACTTCGACGGCGTCCAGGTAGAGATCAGCCACTCGAAGTTCGATGAGCTGTCGATCGGCTGGAACACCATCGACACGACGGCTGCGATCGCCGGCTGGGAGTGGTTCGAGCTGACTCCGGCGTGGTCCGGAGCCGATGAACAGCTTGAGCCGTTCATCGGCCAGGAGCTGCGCGAGGTGGCGCTGCTTGAGTGGCGGCCATCACGTCGCGATATGGCGGCTGGGACCCTCGCTGTGGAGTTCGTGTTCGACGACACTGGCCGCTTCCATATCGCCAACGCTCTTGATGAGAACAGCATCGAGGTCGGCGACGCCCACCCGGAGTGGGTGCGGCACCCACTCGGCTGCGGCGCGGCCTGACCAGGTCGGCCTCCGGTTGATCTCGATGACCGGCAGCAGGGTCGCCTGGGCCGGGGCACTGATGTGCCGGGGTGTGGGCTCGGCGGGGTGGGGATGTCGGCGAGTTGGCCGAGCAGCCGGTCCAGGGCAGCCTGGCCGTCGTCGACCGCGGCGCGTTCGTCGTCGGTGAGGGGGATGGCGGCAAGCATGTGTTGCAGGTTGTCCTTGGCCTCCAGCAGCAGCGCCTTGGAGGAGTCCTTCGGGGGGTAGAAGTCGCATTTGGCGCAGGCCATCCGGTGCTGGCACTGCTCGAAGAAGGTGTGGTTGCAGAACCGGTGTCCCAGGTCGGAGTACTGCCACGGCTCGCCGGCGGCCGCGGCCCCGTTCTCGACGGCTTCCCGGTCGACCAGGACCTCGATGGTTCGGACGTTGCGTTCGAAGTAGCCCGCGTCGCGGTAGGCCCTGGACAATGTGTTCGGGGTGATCTTGGCGTGGTGCTGGGTGGTGTCGGCTGAATTGTGCCCGAGCCAGGCCTGAAGCTCGAACAGGGTCATCGGCTCCTTGGCGTTGTAGAGCTGCGTGGCGATGGTGGAGCGGGCCCGGTGGCTGGTGATGTTGCCGCGGACGTCGGTGCTCGGCACTCCGGCCTTCCGGCAGAGGGAGGGGATGACCGCGCTGTCGATGTAGGTCTTGGCCATGCGCTTGGCGCGGTGGGCGAACAGGAAGTGGACCTGCTCAGAGGTCTTGCGGTCCAGCATGGCCGGCTGCTGGGGCCGGACGGTCTGCCACGCCTCGATCGCCTGGCCGAGCAGCGGGTCGACGGGTTTGGTGAACGCGGTGCCGGTCTTGTGCGTGGGGACGTCCAGGAGGCAGACCGCCTCGGTGGCCGGCACGTCACGTGCGTCGGCGGAGATCGGGACGCCGTCGTGCTGCCATCGGATGCATCCGACGCGCAGCCGGGAGATCTCGTCACTGCGCAGGCCGCCGAACAGCCAGGTGAGCGTGACCGCTCGGATCAGCTCCATCGGATAGCCCAGCCCGTAGGTGTTGGTCGGACAGTCCTCGGGTTCGAGGTTGAGCCCAGCCCAGAGGATCCTGGCCCAGATGTCGTCGGCGATGACGCGGGGGTTGGGCGCGAGCAGGGCCGCGATGCTTCTGGGGGTGGCCAGGGCGCGGGCCGGGTCGAAGCGACGCACGATCCAACCCCACTCCTGAGCGTCCCGGAAGAAGGCGCGGGTGGCGCTCAGACAGCCGGCCTTGGTCTGGGGAGACAGCGGTTTTCCGCCGTGTCGTTCAAGGCCGGCCTGGCGTTGGACGTAGTCACCCACCGTCATCCGGTCGATGGCCGCAACCCACGCAGCGCAGATCTCCCGAGTCCACCGGCCGGGCTCGATCACGTCGGGATGCTCTGCCGCGAGCCATCGTGCCGCCTTGGCCATGATCGTCCGATAGGTGCCCCTGACCTTGGGAGACAGCGTGGAGGTGGCATGCCAGCGTTCGATCATCTCCACCCATGCGTCGGGGACGCCGTCGATGTCGGGCGTCACCGCGTGAATCGGCTTGGGTGGCGGGCCTGCGTGGCCGAGCGCGAGAGCCAGGAGGGCCACTGACCGTAGCCCGGGTGGAGACCGGCAGCCGGTCTCCACCCAGGCTACTGGCCACCGTTGCACCGAACATCACCTTCGCCGATCTAGGACCTCAGATCCTGGTGTCCCGGCCCGGGTGCTCGAGAGGCTCCGATGCGCGGCACGCAGCCGCGTCAGCCAGTTGATGTGACGCTCGAGCCCCAGGTGGCCTGGCTGAACTCGAAGGCCTGGCGGTAGGCGCAGTCCCAGCACTTCTCGCCGTCGCGGGGTCGCGCACGTATCGCAGGTGACGGGGGCCCGCTGATGAACTGAGCCCCCGCTTCGTAACAGCAGGCCGCCAGGAGCGGAATCGCGTACGTGAGGCTTGTCCGACGCTCTCTCCGGCCGCTGTCTCGCCCACCCGACCTGTGGCCTCCACGGTCGATGTGGTGGTGGGCTCTGCCTGCGGCGCTGCTGGCCGCGCGGCGGTCTGAGGCGTCAGCGCCTGTGGCGCGCCGTCCGTACCGCGCCGGCGGCCGGCGCCGGCGTCGGCGCCGCGGTGACACTCCCGCTGGCCGTACGCCGCCAACGGCACCAGGAACTGACTACCGCGGGCACCGGTTGGTCGGCGCGGGCCTGCACTCCTGCGGGGCCATGGTCGCCCCGCAGGAGCCTCACTGTCAGCCTCCCGCCATCTCCTCGGCGTGCTCCTTGTCGTGCCCTCCCTCATCCACGAGCGTGCAGGGCCGCACGGAGCTACCCGCCTTGGCCAGCCAGGCCCCCAGGCTCCAGCTGACCCCCGGATCGTTGCCGAGCCTGAACTCCAGCACCAGGGTCTCTCCGGGCCTCATGAACTTCGGGGAGATCCTGAACTTGCCCTTGGAGACGGGGCGGATGACGTCCCTGGACCGCCAGTTCTCTGGCCGGTAGAACTCCTTACGTTGCTCCGCGGTCAAGTTCTTGGGGTTGGGCGAGCCGTACATATGGTCCGCGCCGACGAACCGGCCGGACGCGCACTTCTTGTCCCGTGGGTTGTAGGTGACGTCGGCCTTGATGCCCTGGGCGTTCAGCGCGGCCTGCAAGCCTCCGGGATCCTGCAGCTCGTTGATCGTCACGATCAGCGTGCCGTCGGGGTTCTTCGCCACCGCGTAAGCGGGCTCGCCGTCCCCGATCACCAGCGGTGCGGCGACAACGGCCACCGCGACGCCGGCCGCGACCAGCAGCCGTGGACCGGTGAAGATCGCCCGGCCTCCCCCGAAGATGCGCCGGCGCGCGGGCGGGCCGTCCATTCCGTCCAGCAGCCGCCGCCGCGCTCCGGCGAGGTCGTCCGGAGTGCCCGGGGGAGTCACCCACATGGTTTTGAGCTCGTCCATCATTCTGCTCCTCGTTCTAGTGCCTGACGAACCCGGGTGCGGGCCCGGTTGAGTCGCGAGCGCACGGTTCCCACAGGGATGGCTAGTGCGTCCGCGACCTCCTGGTAGCTCAGTTCGGCCCAGGCGACGAGCAGCAGCACATCGCGATCGGCTCGATTGAGTTTCAGCAACGCCCGTGCCAGCGGCCGGTTGACGGCCAGGGTGCCGACCCCGTCCTCGACCGGTGCGCCGGACACCTCCGCCGGATGCACCCCACTGCGGATGTAGGCGCGGTAGAGGCTCATCTCGGTGCGCCGATGCTTGCCGATCAAATTGGAGGCGATGCCGTACAGCCATGGGCGGGCGTTGGCGCGGGCCTTGTCGTAATCGCCCCGGCGCTGGAAGGCGGTCAGAAAGGTGTCGGCCACGACGTCCTCGGCCTGGCTGGGACCCAGTCGCCGGACCACGTAGCCATGGAGGTACGGCGCATGCCGGTCGAATAAAACGGCGAAGGTCTCCGGCTCGTTCAGCGACCTCTCGATGAGGGTCGCATCGTCAGCCTTGATGACGTCGCGTATGGGGTCATGCATGTCGACCCCTTCTTGGCGTATGCCGGTCACACGTACTCTTGTCGCGCCAGACCGAAATGGTTCACACCTGTCTTCGACCCGAACCGATGAAGTGTCCGGGCCATGCCCCGCAACGGCGCTGTCGGGCAACACCGCCTACTCGTCCGCCTCCCCCAGGACATAGTGAAGTCTTCGCCCGGTTCACCGAGCAGGTGCAGGCGCGGATGGCCGGTACGCGGATGGCGTCGCGGGACGCGTAGGCGGCCGGGACGCACGGGGTGTGCAGGCGTCGGTGACTACGACGGCTCCGTCCTCGTAGCAGTCCGGCCCGAACGCACCATCTGCATGCCCTTCCTCGAATGCCTCGCCACCGCTCCTGGTGGCCGGCAGATCCTCCTGGATGACGTGCATCGTCGTGTCCCGCTCTGCGGTCTTCTTCGACGCTCTCGTTCGGAAACCTCACATATTGGGGGCAACGCCTGCCTCGCTGACCGGAAGAACGTGTCAGCGAGAGCAAGGGGCTTGCCGACGAGGGTATCCATACCGCTGGTAACTGCAGTCATTTGATCACGCCGCATGGGCAGGGTGCTGGGAAGCCCTTCTTGGCCTGGATGGAAGCCTTCCTTGCCTTCGGCCTTGGCCGGTACTGCCCGACCACACTGGCACCGCTCGCCGCGGCGATGAACAGATTCCGATAGACCTCGCTCCGCGGAGGCGTCCCTCCTCAATACTGGCGCCCAGTTCTCCTGGCCCACACCGGCAATCAGGTCCAGCACCCCGGGGGCCGGCCAGTCGCGGTAGTCCGTCTTTCGCTCTTGCAAGGGCGTGTCATGGAGACGGAGAGGCAGTCATGTCGGAACCGAACCCGAGCTCCCCCGAGTCCGCCGGCGGCGCTGGCCCCGAAGACGCTGCCGAGGCTGCCTGGGGTGTCGATGCTGGGCTGGTTCATGACTGCTGTTCCGCGGCGGCCAGGAGCTGCAGGATCTCGGCGCCGAGCTGGCGGTAGTCCTCAGCGACGGTGCCGGCAGTGGATGCGATGCGCCGCTCAGGCGGAGCGCCCGAGCGGAGCTCTGTGGCTGGTGACACGGACCCGAGTGGGGGGCCTCATACACGGGGTCGAGGAGGAAGTCCGCAGGAATTTGCGGTAGCGCACCACGCCGGAGCTCATGCGGTGGTGCCTCGCTTCCGGCGGCGCAGGGGATCGCGGTCGGCGACATGGGCGGCCACGGCGTCGACACTGGGCCGGGCGTAGCGCTCCAGGGAGCGTACGGAGGCGTGTCGGGAGCGGGCCAACAAGGTTGGGGTGTTGGTGCCGTCCTCGGCTTCATGCGTCAGAGCGGAGTGGCGCAGTTGATGCAGCGTCCACCCGCCGCGTGCCTCGAGTTCGGCTGGGTCGGTGATGCCCGGATGAGCGAGTGGCCGGGTGAGGGCCTCGAAGAGTTCGGCAGCTCGCCGATGGGACAGGCGGGCGCGCCCGGTAACCGGGCATGTGTCACGCGTGGGGACGTGGGCAGGCGCCCGGCGGTCGGTGAGGAACACGGGCCCGCGGGTGCGGCCTTTGAGCAGCCGGGGCAGGAGTTGGGCGGTGCCCGATTGCCAGTGCACCCATTCGATGGTGCCGCCCTTGGAGGTGACGCGGCCGCGTTTGTCGGCCAGCAGCAGGTCCTCGACGTCGAGGCAGAGGATCTCCTCGGTTCGTGCGCACGTCTCGTACAGGGCCTTCCAGAGCGTACGTTCGCGTACGCCGATCTTGAGGTCGAACAGCGCGGCGATCTGTGCGCGGGGCAGCGCCCGAGTCCGGTCAGGGGGCGCGGGCCGGCGTTCGATGCCGCTGATCGGGTTGCGGGCCAGCCATCCGCGGGCGCGCCATCAGGTGACGGCAGCCTTCATCACCGACAGTTCACGGTTGACGGTATCGGCGTCGACCAGCCGGGCCCGCTGCGCGAACATCTCGGCGAGCACGTCGGCTGGCACCTCATCGAACGAGGCCACCGCCACGGCGGGTGGCTCGGCGCCGCGCCGGTTGCGGCCCAATGGCGGTTGCTGCCCCGTGGCCAGCCAGGCCCAGGTGAGCAGTGAGATCCGGTAGATCCGCTGGGAGGAGGCAGCTATTCCAGCCGAGAGAAGGTATGCCTCCACGGCGGTGCTGTAGTCGGCGGGCGTGCTGCGATCGAGGGCGTGAACGGTCATGCGCTGCTGCTCCCCGTCATGGATGTGGATACGTTCGCGGCCTGACCAGGCTCAGACAGGCCATCGTCGTGCTGGTAGGTCCGTCCAGGCTGGCTGAAAGGGCCGAGGGACGGACCGAGTGGATACCCCGAGGATCCCTTGGCGTAGTGGGTTTCTTCGAGAATCCAGTAGTGCAGGTCCACCAAATCGGGAGGCCACAGCGCCACGCCCGCTTGGCCGACGAGTCCATGCGCGTTGGTGCGGGCCAGTTCCTTCAGCCACTTCGCCAGCTTCATCCCGGCGAATTGGCCGGCGACCGCCGCGGTGGTCGCCGCAGTGACGAGGTCTGCCAGCTGCAGGTGCGGAACGTGATGGGAGGGCGCGGTGAGGATGGGCGAGACGACGCGATCGGGTGTGGCGAAGCGAGTGCCGTCCCGGGTCAGGCCGAGGGTGTCGGCCAGCCACTTCACTTCGTCCTTGCGGCCACCGCCCGGCTGATCAGCGATGATGATGCCGACATCATTCCGCTCCCGCAGATGCAATGTGACCCGCTCGTAGAGGTACTTGAGGATCTCGGCTTCGACATCAGCCTTCTCCCACGGCAGGTGGCCGCGATCCCACACCACGACGGCAGCCTTGATGCCCTGCTCGATGGCGGCCTGGAGCATCCGCTGGCGCGGTTCAGTGATCAGTTGTCCGCCCGCCGATGCCTGGAATGTGAGGCTTCCACTTGATCTCCTCGCCCTCGGGAATCTCCAGCTCCGTGCGGATGCCGTCGAGCGCGGACGCGAACCCCGCGACCGAAGGTTCGGGGACGATCACACCGCCCACCGAGACGAGCTCGCCCATCTGTCGACGGCGGGACTCCTTCTGCCCGCTGTCGTCGATGTAGATCATGTGCACCGTGACGCCTCCAGGACCATTGCCGCAGTAAATGCGGCATGTACTGCGGCAGTCATTCGGCGCGGCAAAGATCTGCCTCGGCGTAGTAGGGCCGCGGTCGGGCTGGGGCGATGGACCACTTCGGGTGTCACTGGGCGAGACCTTCACGGCGATGCTTATGCTCCTTTAACATCTGTGACTCTAAAGTGCTAGCAGGCTAGATATATGGAGGATCCAGGTGATCGAGTTCCATCTGGACGGCAGGTCGGGCGTTTCGCCGTATCTGCAGCTGGTCCAGCAAGTACGGCAGGCGCTGCGGCTCGGCGTGCTGCGCGAGGGTGACCAGCTGCCCACCGTCAAGGAGGTGGTGGCGCACTTGGCGATCAACGCCAACACCGTCCTGAAGGCTTACCGAGAGCTCGAGCACTTGGGCTTGGTGGCCGCCCGGCCGGGGGTGGGGACGTTCGTGACGGCGACGCTCACCGACACCTCGCTGGCCGCGCACGGCCCGCTGCGGATGGAGCTGCAGCGCTGGCTGGCCAAGGCCCGCCGGGCCGGCCTCGACGAGGAAAGCATCGAGGCCCTCTTCATGACCACCTTTCGGACCTTCGCTCAGGAGGACATAGCGTGAACGCGGTCCTGCAGGCCCAGGGACTGGGCAGGAAATACGGCAGACGCTGGGCGCTGCGCGAGTGCACCATCGACATCCCGGCGGGCCACGTCGTCGGGCTCGTGGGCCCCAACGGAGCCGGCAAGACCACGCTCCTGAAACTCGCCAGCGGCCAGCTCCAGCCCTCGGCGGGCGGCATCACCGTGCTCGGCGGCCGGCCCGCCGGCGGTCCGGCGCAGCTGGCCAAGGTCGGCTTCGTGGCCCAGAACACCCCCACCTACGCCGGGCTCAGCATCGCCGATCACCTGCGGCTGGGAGCACGGCTCAACCCCCGCTGGGACGCCCCCATGGCGCGCGAACGAATCGCGCGACTCGGTCTCGATCCCGCCCACCGGGCGGGCAAGCTGTCGGGCGGCCAGCGCGCCCAGCTCGCCCTCACTGTGGGCCTGGCCAAGCGGCCCGAGCTGCTGATCCTGGACGAGCCGGTCGCCTCGCTCGACCCGCTGGCCCGCCGCGAGTTTCTGCAGGGCCTGATGGAGGCGACCGTCGAGCACAAGTTCAGCGTGCTGCTCTCCTCTCACCTGGTCTCCGACCTGGAACGCACGTGCGACTACCTGATCGTGCTCGTCGACTCCCGCGTGCAGGTGGCCGGGGAGACCGACAAGCTGCTGGCCACCCATCACCGGCTCACCGGCCCGCGCCGCGATCCCGACCGGCTCCCTGCCGACCAGCACGTGATCTCCGCCAGCCACACCGACCGGCAGAGCACGTACGTGATCCGCACCGACGCCCCCATCCACGACCCCGCCTGGACGGTCACCCAGCTCAGCCTGGAAGACATCGTCCTGGCCTACATGGACAAGCACGCCACCGAGAACCGGCGAGTCGCCCTGGAAGTGCAGCGATGATCTGGCTGACCTGGCGCCAGCTGCGCGGCTCGGCCGCGATGATGGCCGCCGTACTCGTCATTCTCGCCGTCGCGCTGGCTCTGACCGGCCCGGACCTGGCCGCCAGATACTCTGCTGGGATCGCCGCCTGTACCCCGGCCAACACCTGCGACCGCTTCTACGACCAATTCTTCGGCGGGCACGAGTTCTCCTTCATGGCCGTCAGCCTTGTCGTGCTGCTCCTGCCCGCTCTCGTCGGGCTCTTCTGGGGAGCACCGTTGATCACCCGCGAGCTGGAGGCGGGCACGCACCTGATGGTGTGGAACCAGAGCATCACCCGCGGCCGCTGGCTGGCGGTCAAGCTCGCCCTCACCGGCCTGGTCGCCGTGGCCGCCGCCGGCCTGTGCGGCCTTATGGTGACCTGGTGGTCCGACCCTCTGGACAAAGTAGCCGCTGAAGACCTGGCCCTGATGGCTCCCCTGGTGTTCGGCGCGCGTGGCATCGCCCCGATGGGGTATGCGGCCTTCGCCTTCGTCCTGGGCATCACCGTGGGCATGCTGGTGCGCCGCACGCTGCCCGCCATGGCCCTCACCCTGGCCGCCTTCGCCGCGATCCAGCTCGCCATGCCGCTGCTGGTCCGGCCCCACCTGATGCCCCCGATCACCTCTACCTTCGAGCTCGGCATAACGAACGTGGACGGCCTCAACATCCCCCGGGACGGAGGCGCGCCCCCGCGGCTCTCCCTGAATCCGGCCGTACCCGGCCACCTGGGCTCCTGGATCCTGTCCAACAACCTGCTCGACCCATCCGGACGCCTGATCCCCACCAGCGGCGAGGGAGCCGCCATCAAGGTCTCCACGACATCGGGCCCCTGCGCACCGCCAGCAGGCCCCGGGGACGGCTGCCTAGTCGAGATCAACCGGCTCGGCTACCGGCAGCAGGCGACCTACCAGCCCCTTGAGCGCTTCTGGCCCTTCCAGTGGATCGAGACCGGGATCTACGCCCTGCTCACCCTCGGCCTGACATGGTTGTCCTTCTGGTGGATCCGCAGGCGCCTGTCATGACCGTCATCAGGACCGCGACCGCCGGGCTCGCCCTCCTCCTGGCAG
The DNA here is from genome assembly GCF_044465345.1 of Nonomuraea sp. NPDC049684. Classification (NCBI taxonomy): domain Bacteria; kingdom Bacillati; phylum Actinomycetota; class Actinomycetes; order Streptosporangiales; family Streptosporangiaceae; genus Nonomuraea; species Nonomuraea sp. NPDC049684. The sequence continues at coordinate 74,497 of NZ_JBITLO010000018.1, forward strand.
CGGCCTGCACAGCCCCCGCGCCGCCGCGCAGCCAGACGAACACGGCAGCCGGCACGGTCTGCGCAGCGCCCCAGGCACCTCCCGGGGCGGAGACGGCCACCACGATCGACGTCATCGAGCAGGCCTACTTCTGCATCCTCGGCAACTACTACAGCGGCGCTACGCTGGACGCCCGCTCGCTGCTGGGCGCCGGATTCATCGCCCTGACCCAAGAGCTCAACCGCAATGGACGCGATCTGCCCGAGGCCACCATGCCGGCGCTGACCGGTGACCGCAAAGCCGACTGGACCGCATTCGAGGCCGTCTATCGCAAGATCACCGATCGGGTCCCCGACCTGCGCGACAAGCTGGCCGTCGTCACCCTCGAGGCCATCGTGGCCGGCCTCGGCGACAATCACGCCCACTGGGCGCACGACTTAGGGGGGCGGCACCCCGACTCCTACGACGGCGACGGCTACGGCCTGGGTCTCCAGGCGAACGTCAACGGCCCGCAGGTGGAGGGCAACCCCGGCGTCGCGCTGGCCCCGCTGTTCGTCACCGAAGTGCAGGGCGGCGCGGCGCAGGCCGCCGGCCTGCGCCCGGGCGACATCATCGAATCGATCAACGGCTCGGCGCCCTTCATCGAGGGGAAGGCCACGCCCGCGATCGAGGCCCTCAACCCGCAATATCCGCAGGCGCGTCCGGTCCGGCTGCGGCTCCTGCGGCAGAGCACCGGCCGCCGCTGGAGCGTGACGCTCAAGCCCGGCCTCTACCAGCGGGATCTGACCACCCTGCAAGTGGTGCAGTCGAAGCTGCTGGACGACAACATCGCCTATGTGCGGCTGCGCGGGTTCGCTCCCGACTCCGCGACCAGGGTGTTCAAGGCGATCTCCAGGCTGCGCACCGGCCGGACCCTCACCGGCGTCGTGCTGGACCTGCGCGGCAACGGCGGCGGCAGCCCCAGGGAGGCGATCCGGCTGGTGAGCGCGTTCGCCCACGGCAAGGTCACCGCCTACCAGTGCACGGTGGAGGGCAGGTGCGAGACTTCGTGGACCGACGACACCGTCGAGCTGCTCAACCTGCCGCTGATGGTGCTCACCGACCGCAGCTGCGCCTCGGCGTGCGAGCACTTCAGCTCCGCGGTCAAGGACCTGGGGATCGGCCGGCTGGTCGGCACCAGGACCGCCGGCGTCATCTCCGGCCCGGCGCAGTCGTACCTGCTCGGCAACAACACCACGCTGGGCTTCCCCGCCAGGCACCACCTGGGGCCCAACCGCGAGGTGATCGACCGGATCGGCGTGCCGCCCGACCACCACGTGCCCCTGACCCCGAAGGACGCGGCCGCCGGGCGCGACCCCGCCCTGGCCAAGGCCCTGACCCTGCTGCACCAGTGAGGACCGCTCGATGAGACACCTCCTGGCCGTCGCCGCGGGACTGGCCGTCCTGGCAGCATCGGCCTGCTCCGCACCCGCGCCGCCCCGCTCCGCCGCCCCGTCGCCCACGCCGACCGGGCCGGCCACCCTGCCGGCCCCCACCGGCGACCAGCCGGTGGGAACCACCGCCCTGTATCTGAAGGACGCCTCCCGCCCCGATCCGTGGAACCTCGACGTCGACGCCAGGGAGCTCAAGGTCACCCTGTGGTATCCGACCAAGCAGCGGGACGGGCAGCGGGCGCCGTACATGACGCCGAGGGAATCGGAGCTCACCCTGAAGAGCTTGGGGATCACGGGCGTGCCGGACGACACGCTGAGCAAGACGCGCACGAACGCCATCAAAGACGCCGAACCCACGGGACGGAAGCTTCCGCTGGTGGTGCTGTCCCCCGGCTTCACCAAGCCGATGAGCACACTCACGTCCCTGGCCGAGGACCTGGCCAGCCGCGGGTACGTCGTGGCCGGCATCGACCACACCTACGAAAGCTACGCCACCACCCTGTCCGACGGCCGGGTCGCCGAATGCCTCGCCTGCGACAGTGACGCCGACCCGGGTTTCGGCACGGGAGTGGTTCAGGGCCGGGCGGCCGACGTCTCCTTCGTGCTCGACCAGTTGCCATCGCAGTGGGACGGTTCCGACCGGATCGACCGCTCCAGGATCGCGATGGCCGGCCAGTCGATCGGCGGGGCCGGCGCCCTGGCGGCCATGGTGAGGGACTCCCGGGTGCGCGCCGGGATCGACATGGACGGCACCACCTACGCCCGCATCCCCAAGAGCGGATTCTCTCGGCCGTTCATGTTCCTGGGCTCGCCGCAGCACATCCCCGGAGGCCGAGACACCTCCTGGGGCCGCGACTGGAAGCTGCTGACCGGGTGGAAGCGCTGGATCGTGCTGTCGGGCGCCGAACACCAGTCCTTCACCGACGGCCCGCTGCTGGCGGGCGCCCTCGGCATCAAGCCCGCGTACGGGATTCTGCCCGCGGCGCGCGCCGCCGAGCTCACCCGCACCTACGTGGCAGCCTTCCTCGACCAGCATCTGAAATCCCAACGGCAACCCCTCATGGACAAGCCGTCATCACGCTACCCCGAGGTCAAATTCTGCCCCGAGGCCTGCGGTCGGTCATGAATCCCCGCGCGCCGTGGAGCGACCGGGTGAGGCCGACCGCAACCCCGCCCCGCAGCGCCGACGACCGACGCCCCGACGACCTCGGACATTCATACGACGATGGAGATCGACATGGATGGCATCCCCGGTCAGGGGCGCTCGCGCAGGAACATCACGGCGGCCGTCCGCCCTAGCCGCAGTCGCATTGGCCGCCGCGGCCTGCGGAGGTGACGAGGAACCCGGCCGGACCGAGGCGTCCAGGGCGTCACAGGGCGATGCAGTGGCCTTCGCCAAGTGCATGCGCGAGAACGGCGTGCCGTCGTTCCCCGCCCCCGGCGCAGACGGCTCCTTCGCGAAGAACGACAAAGCCAACACCCCGGAGTTCACGAAGGCCGAGGAAGCCTGCAAGCACTACCTGTCGCAGAGCATCTCGAGTATGACCCCCAGCAAGAAATGCCGAAGCGCCTGGCGCGGGTCCATGGGTATGGAACGTCCGCCGCTTGGCATGGCTGAACTCATCGAGCACTGGACTGTGCTGGGCGATGAGGTCGGGCTGGTCAGTGCGAAACAGGAGGGCACTCGCTGGCCTTCGCGCTGTTGCTGAAGTACTTCACGCAGCACGGCCGGTTCCCGCGTGGGCGGGTGGGAGGTCCACCGGGCCGGCCGCCGCTCTGAGCGCGAGGGCGGCTGACCGGCTGCCGGGTGCGGGTCGTGTCCGGATCATCGTTGCAGTCTGCCTTGTTCGCAGGACTGCGGAGGTAGGGCTGGCCCCACCTGCTTTGGTGGCAATTGTCCACCTGCCCCGTAGGCGCAGGCCCATGGAGGTTCTGCTCCTCGGCCATCAGGCTGGCCACGCCGCCGAACCGGGCGGTCCCGAGGCCATCGACGAGGGGGCGTTTTGATCGAAGTGAGAGGCCTGACCATGCGGTACGGTCGCGCGGTCGCCGTGGACGATCTGAGTTTCACCGTGAGACCGGGCCTGGTGACCGGATTCCTGGGGCCGAACGGCGCGGGGAAGTCCACGACCATGCGGGCGGTGCTCGGGCTGGAGGTTCCCGCCGCAGGCGAGACGCTGGTGGACGGGCGTTCGTATGTGTCGTTGCGCAGTCCGTTGCGCACCATGGGGGCGCTGCTCGATGCCGGGGCGGTGCACGGCGGTCGGACCGCCCGTGACCACCTGCGCTGCCTGGCCCGCAGCAACGGCATCGGCATGGCCCGGGTGGCCGCGGTCCTGGAACAGGTCGGCCTGACCGGCGTCGCGGACCGGCGGATCAAGGGGTTCTCCCTGGGGATGAGGCAGCGGCTGGGCATTGCGGCGGCGCTGCTCGGCGATCCGGCGGTGCTGATGCTGGACGAGCCGCTGAACGGCCTGGACCCGGAGGGCATCCGCTGGCTCCGAGGATTGCTGCGCTCGCTCGCCGGCGAAGGCCGCACGGTGCTGCTGTCCAGCCATCTGATGAACGAGCTGGCAGTGACGGCGGACCACGTCGTCGTCATCGGGCGGGGCCGGCTGATCGCCGACACCACCATGGACGACCTGGCGGGGCACTTCCAGGGGGACGTGCTGGTGCGCACGTCCCGTCCCGAACGGCTCACCGCCGTGATGCGCACGCAGGGGGCGACGGTGACCACCGAGGACGACGGCGCCCTGTCCGTGCGCGGCCTGGGCGCGGCCCGGATCGGTGAGCTGGCGCTGGCGGCGGGGATCGCGCTGGTGGAGCTGTCGCCGCGCGGCGCGTCCCTGGAGGAGGCGTTCATGCGGCTCACCGGCGACAGCACGGAGTACACGACGGTGAGCGAGGACAGGACCGACTACACGACCGTCACCGGCGAGGGCTCTGGGCGCGCCCCAGTACGGCGGGCCGCGCGATGATCGACGTGATCGCCTCCGAGTGGCTGAAGTTCCGCTCTCTGCGTTCGAACCTCTACCTGCTGGCCTGCTCGGCGTCGGCCATCGGAGCCTGCGCCGCGACAGCTTTCATGATCGGCCGCGGCTTCGACCGCCAGCCCCTGGACCAGCGGCTGGCCTTCCCCACCAACGGGGACGGCATCGGCAACGGGATCGCCCTCGCCTACTTCGTCCTCGCCGTCCTGGGTGCCCTGACAATCACCTCGGAGCACAGCACCGGGACGATCCAGGCGAGCCTGGTGGCCGTGCCGCGCCGGCAGGTACTGCTGCTGGCCAAGATTCCGGCCCTGGCGGCGGTGGCGCTGGTGGCGGGCCAGGTGCTGGCGTTCGCCATGCACGCGGCCTCCATGGCGGTGCTCGGCGATCGGGCCGGGCAGATCCTGCGTGTCGGGGTGACGCTGGGCACGCCGCTGTCTGAGCCGGGGGTGCTCGCCTCGGTGATCGTCGCCGGGCTGTCGATGGCCGCGGTCGCGCTGATCGGGCTCGGCGTCGGTGCCGTCGTCCGCTCCACGCCCGGCGCGCTGGTCGCCCTGGCCGTGATCATCGTGGTGCTGCCGGTGGTGGCCAGGACGCTGCCCATGCCGCTGCGCGCGCAGGCGGGTTCGTTCATGATCGAAAACCTGCCGTTCCAGATCGCGGGGACCGGCGGCGGGATCCTGCCACCCGCCGTGGCGGCGGTCCTACTCGTCGGGTACGTGGCCGTCGCGTTGACGGCGGGCGCCACCGTGATGGCGCCCGCCGGGCGCCGGATCAGGGTGGCGGCGATCGGCGTGGCCACGGTCGTCCTGCTCCCGGCTGTGACAGGCCTGCCGGACACGGGCACGGGCCCGTCGACACCGGCCTGGGCGGACTGCGCCGACAAGCGGCTGGCCGAAGAGCTGCGTTGCGCATCCGTCACCGTCCCGCTGGACTGGGCGAAGCCGTCAGGACGGCGGATCGAGCTGACCGTCGGCCTGCTGCCCGCCACCGGCGCCCAGCGGCGGATCGGTGCCGTGTTCGCGATCCCCGGCGGACCGGGGGCCTCGGGAGTGGCGGAGCTGAGCGAGAACGCGGGCAGCTTCGCCGAGCTGCGCGACCGGTTCGACGTGGTCAGCGTCGAGCCTCGCAACACCATCGACAAGGGCGTGCTGCCCTACGACTGCCTCGTCTCCGGCCCCTGGATCACCTGGCCCGACACCCGCGCGGAGTACGCCGAGCTGGGCAGGCGCAACCAGGCGGCGGCCGAGCGCTGCCGTGCCGCCGACCCCGACTTCTTCGACCACATGGACTCGGCCTCCGTGGCGCGCGACATGGAGGCCGTCCGCGCCGCCCTCGGCGAGGACCAGTTGAGCTTCATCGCCAACTCCTACGGCGGTATCCCCGCGATCGCCTACTCCCGGCTGTTCCCCGGCCGGGTGCGCGCGATGGTGTTCGACGGCACGGCCAATCCGTATATGTCCCGGGCGCAGACCAGGCTTCCACACGAGGAGTCGTTCGCCCGTTTCGCCGCCTGGTGCACGGCGAGCACTGCCTGCGCGCTGCACGGCCAGGACGTCGGCGAGGTCTGGCGGTCGCTGGTGGCGCGGGCCGACCGCGTCCCGGTGCCCGTCGAGGGCGAGCCGCCGCAGGCCGCCTACAGCGGCTTCGACCTCAAGGAGGCAGCCGCTCCCAGCATCGTCTCCCCAGGCCCCGCGCCCGGCTACCCCCGGTGGACAGAGCTCGCCGAGGCGATCAAGCGGGCCGCCGGCGGGGACGCCTCGGGCTTCGCCGACTACGTCCGGCAGAGCACGAAGAGCCCGAAGGTCCCCTCGTTCACCGGGATGAACATGACCCACTGCCTCGACGGCCTAGGTTTCCGCGACTACGCGGAGTACCGGGCCTCGCGCCGCGAGGGCGAGCGCCTGCTGCCGAACCTGGCCGGAACCGAGCTGTGGCACCCGCTCGCCTGCGTCGGCTGGCCGGCCCCCGCGACCAACCCACCCGCGCCGCTGCCTTCCACAGGCCTGCCGCCTTACCTGGGCGTCGGCTCCTGGACGGACTTCGAGGCCACCGCGGACCTCGTACGGCGGGTGCCCGGATCGGGGACGGTCGAGTACCAGGACCACGGTCACGGCCTCTACAACGCCGGCAAATCCTGCATCATCGCCCACGTCAACCGCTATCTGATCAGCCTGCGCCTACCTGCGGCGGGCACCGTATGCGGCCCGCAGGGAGTACAGCCGGCCACGTGAGCCGCAGGCCACCTCGATCGGCTCCGGGTGGGCGTCGTACCAGGCGCCGGTCACGCCGGGCATCCTCACGGGGCCGCCGCCGCAGCGCGCGCAGGAGAAGGAGATCTCGTCCACGTACAGGCGGTGCGGGCCGGGGCCGGACACTCGCCTCCGGCCAGCGCCTCCAACTCGGCGAGGTATCCAATTGCGGTCATGCTGGATCTGGCCGCCGAGGCCGAACTCCTCCTCGCCCAGGGCAACATCGAACAAGCCTGCGCCCCATGGGGCCGGGCGATGGACCACATGGACGGCGTCGCCTCCGCCCGCACCCGCAGGACCATCACCGAGATGCGGCGCGACCTGTCCCGCTTCGCGCCCGCGGCCTACGCTGCGCCCAGCAGCTCGACGAGCGCGCCATCAATCTCCTGCGCGCCTGACACGCCACGCGGAAGGCATCGATCGAACCCCCGCGCTCGTCTCCTGGGTGCCGCCAGACGCAGGCGCACCGTGACATTCACGGCCGGGCCCCCATGACGGACGTCTACGGCATACTCCGGCTCGCCCCGCCGGCAGCACGATGGCCCGTCGTCGGTCGCGGGGCCATCTCACCCTGCCCGTGCCTCCTTCAACGGCACGAAGCGATGGCTGCTCAGGGAGTCGGTCCCAGCTGGCGCTGTTGCGCGGGCCGCAGTGGCCGCCATCCGCTGGCGTCGAGCTTGGCCGGCTCCGCCTCTACGTCGACGTTGATGACGCCGAGGAAGTTGATGTTGTCGCTGTGGCCGGGCGAGATGTGCGACCACCGAGTTGGTCAGCACGGTCAGGCACCACGCCTGTTCGGCCTGCTGCTCCAGATGCGGGCGGATGATCGTGCCCTGCTGGGCGTGATGCAGGTCGCGGCGCAGCGCGTGCAGGCTCTCCCCCTTGTTCAGCTGCCGCGAGATCTTCCCCCTGAAGGCCGGATCCGACAGCTATTCGGCCAGGTGGACAGTCCTTCTGAGCATGCCCCACTCCTTCAGCGCGGCAGCCAGGGGGTTCTGCCGGGAGGCCGCCGACCACTTGCCTACGATCAGCGAGGCGGTGGCCTGCCCGTACTTCAACGCCCCGGCCATCCGCAGCAGATCCGGCCAGCAGGCGGCCACCAAGTCCTCGTTCCAGCGCGCCCAGCAGCGGCCCGGCGTGCGGATAGCGCTTGGCGATCTCGGTCGGGGTCTCATCGCGCACGAGGGTGACCCGGGTCAGGTCCCGCAGGCGCCCGCACGCGTCGGCTCACTGCCCTCTCCGACGGCGGCCGGAGAGACGACCGCGTCACCATGGCGACGTTCAGTTCGGACGGCCACCGGCTTGCCATCACGTACGGTGACCGCGTCGAGCTACGCGACGGCAGCACCGGGCAGTGCCTGCCCGGCCCGCCACCACTGCACTGTCCGGTAACCGCCTCAGAAGTGCCGGCGGGATGCCTGGTGGTCGCCGCCTTCCGGCGCGACGGCCGGGTCCTGGCCTACAGCGACATCTTGCAGACACCGCCGTTCAGGGCATGGCTTTGGGATCTCGACGGCCGACGCCTCAGTGCCACCTCCCCGCCCCTCCAAGACGGAAAGAGCCTCGCATTCGCCGGCGACAGCATCCTGATCGGCGGAAATCCCATCCTCGGCAACGATGCCTCCCACCTCAGCAAGACCATCGTCTAGGATCCGATCAAAGGCGGCATCTCCGCGACCGTGCCCTTCATCAGCGGCCGCCTCGCCGTCGACCCCACCGAGCGGCTACTGGTCAGCTCGCAGGGGCATGTCGCCGATCTCACCGCAGCAGGGCCGACCCGCCGCGCGGGCAGGATCGGCGCGTCCGGCGCGCTGGCCTTCAGCGCCGACGGCGCTACCTCGCCGTCGGCCCGGGGAGCGGGCAGACCGCCCTCTGGAACGGCAACGTACGACGCCACCTCGGCCGCGGACGTCACCGCCCTGGCCTTCTCCCCGGATGCGCGCGTGCTCGCCGTCGGGATGGCCAACGGCGCGATTCAGCTGTGGGACGCCGAAACACGGCAACCCATGGGGCACCCGTTCTCACTGCCGGCGATCTCGTGTTGGCCATCAGCCTGGACGGCGACGTCCTCTACGTCGCCGGCGATCACCTCCCCTACCAGCGCTTCGACCTCATGCCGGAGGACTGGGCCGCCCACTTCCCGGGCTACCATTCCAGCCCACCTGCGGCCGTGACGCGCGGTGAGGCTGATCGGCAGCAAGGTGTGTTCGCGCAGTGGGAGGGCCGGCTCGGGCGGACCGCGGACGCCTCCCAAGGACGCGGGTGAACGCTGTCGTCGGCGACGCCGGCCGGGGCCGGCCGGCGTCGCCTGGTACGTCAGGTCACGGTGAAGCGGATGGGGCCCGCCAGAACCGTGTAGCCGTCGTTGTGGAGGTAGTACGCCGCGTACGCGCCCGGGCCGGGGAGTCTGTCGGTCGGCATCACGAGCGTGCCGGTCGCGCCGGGGGTGTAGCGCCAGTCGATGGACTCGCCGTCCTTGGGGGCCTTGGTGGCCGGGTAGAGGCCGATCCAGTTCTTGTCGCTGACCGTGGCGGGCAGCGTGGAGTAGGTGAAGGTCAGGCTCGTGCCCTTGGGGACCGACGTCGCGCCCAGGGTGACCTTGCCGTCGGGGGCCGCCGCCGCGGCGGGCGGCGCGGCGGTGAGCGGGGCGTCGTCCGGTTGCAGGTTGTAGTAGGCCGCCAGGCGGCCCACGATCGTGTCGGCGTACGGGGCCAGCCGGGCGAAGTTGCCCACCAGCGCGGCCCTGGCCGCCTTGTTGAGTGCGGCGAAGTCCTTCGTCGCGCCGGTCAGGTGCGGCTGGAGCTTGGTGATGAGCGCGTAGTCGCTGGCGATGCCGAGCGACCCCATCTCCTGGGCCAGTGACGGTGTGCTCACACCGGTGTCCAGCACCCGGCTGACGAACGTGACCCGGTGCATGATCCGCCAGCACGGCGGCTTGGTCTCGGCCTGCTGGGCCCGCTTGAGCGCCAGCGCGTTCGGGTCGGTGCCCCGGTCCAGCCACTCGGGGTCGATCACCTTGCCGTAGAAGTCCTCGAAGTTGTCGGTGGTGGTGTCCAGGTAGAGCGTCATGAACCGGTAGGCGTCGACCCGGCCGGGCACCAGGATCGGCTTGCCCGCCGCGTCGAACTGCGGCTTGTCGCCGACGAACTTCTGCAGCTCGGCGCCGGGCCCGCAGCTCACATCGAGGCTGAACGTGCGGGTGGCCTGTTTGGACTTCTTGCGGGTGACGCTGTACCCGGCACTCATGGACGCCTCCAGGCCGAACTTGTGGCCGAAGTCCATGACGTCGAAGCTGATGGCGTAGTTGCCGCCGAAGGTGGACTTGAAGGAGAACGCCCCCGAGGTGGTCTCGGTGACCTGGTCGGTCGTGGCCGTCGTCTCGGCGAAGAAGCCGCCTGCGGCGGTCCACACGTAGGTGTTGACGATGTTGCGGCGCGAGGCTGATCTGGTGGCCGCGCGATTGGCCTCGGGGTCGCCGCCGGAACCGGCCTCGGTGGTGGCGCCGGTGCCGCCCGTCATCCCGTTCAGCACCTTGGCCGCCTGGCCGTGGGTGGGGTCCCAGGTGTGGGTCTGGATGGACACCGAGTCGTAGAAGCCCTGCAACTGCTGCTGCTCGCGCTGGATGCGCTTCTTGATCCGGTAGGCCTCGGCGGGTCGGTAGTAGCTGTACTCGCCGCTCACCCCGTCGGCGGCGTTGGGGAAGTGCGGGTCGGGGAACGGACGCAGGCCGGGTACCTGGCCGTACTCGTGGAAACCGACGATCCCGTCCAGGGTGCCCTGTTTGGTGTAGCGGGGGTTGATCGGGAACGGGATCAGGTTCCAGTCGCGGGGGATGTCGGGGCTGGGCAGCATCCGGTAGGCGACGACGGCGCCGGTGTGCGTCAAGCGCAATGCGTACATGTCGGCGGTCTCGGACTGCACGACGGCGAAGCCGGTGTTGGCGGGCACCCAGCGGCGTCCGACGGTGGGGTTGACGTGCTTGGTGCCGTCGGCGTCCTCCCAGCCGCCGGCGAGGGTGACCTTGCTGGTACGGGTGGTGTTGGCGCCCTGGGACACCTCCGTGGTGTCGCTCCAGCTGTTGGAGAAGTCGAGGGACAGGTAGAAGCCCCACTCCTGCTTGACCGCGCTCATCGGCTTGGCGGTGCCGGCGCCCAGCGGCGCGAGGACGGCCCAGACCTCGTCGCCGAACGCCTGGTCGAAGGCGATCTTCATCGCGCTGTCGACGCTGACGTCCCGCTGGGAGGACAAGGTGTTGACGACGTTGTCGGCCTGCACGAAGGCGACCGACGAGGTGCCCGCGTAGTCCTTCTTCTCGTCGATCATGTTCTCCGACGGGATCGGCGGCGCGCCCTCGATGTAGCCGATGAGCTGGGGGTCGAACTGCACCTGGCCGACCCAGGTGGTGGCCAGTTCGCCGACCTTGAAACCGGTGCTCAGCGCCCACGACTTGTCGTCCTGGAGGTAGCCGTAGGCCCGCTTGAGCACCCCGATGATCGAGTCGTCCGGGAGCCGCTGCACGTCGCCGTACTCGGTGGCGGCCGGGGTGGTCGCGATCGTGCCGTGGAAGGAGGTCTTGATGCCGGTCAGCGCCGAGCGGATCCGGGCGGCGTCGGTGGAGATCGGCGCCGTGGACAGTACGATCTTCGGACCGGGCGCCGACTGAGTCAGGTGCTGGCCGCTCAGCCCTGCGTCCTTGACCAGCGCCCCGGCCACCGTGTCGTCGGCCTCGAACGGGTAGTAGGCGAGCAGGTGCTGCCGGTCTCCCTTGACGCGGCCGAACATGTTGTCCAGGATCTGCTCCTGCGTACGGGCGGTCCGCCAGACCCGGATCTCGTCCAGGTCGCCGGTGAACCCCTCGCCCACCACCGAGCGTGGCGCGGCGGACCGGGCAACGGCCGCCTGCGTCGCCGGCTCCGTCGCCACGGGGCTGCCGTTGCGGTACAGGGTGAACCTGTTGCCCGCCGGGTCGGGGGTGCGCACCCGGGTCACGGCGCGCAGCGTGGCGGGATAGGAGCCGCACATGTCCTGAGTGGTGGAGCCCTTGGACTCCGGGAACCTCCACCAGGCGACCAGCCCCTGCGCTTTGGGACTGATGGACACGCCGATCTGGTCGGCGTCCCTGGCCACGTTCCAGATCCGCACCTCCGACAGGATGCCCTTCAGGCCGGACACGGTCTTGCCCTCGACCATGCGGCCCAGCTCGGCGGGCGCGCCGTTGCCCACGGGCTTGGCGCCCTTGTAGCGGTGCGTCCCGGCGTCGGCGCCGTCGACGTAGAAGCGGATCTCCACGCCCGTCTCGATGCCGGTCGGGTTCCTGCGCACGACGGCCACCCTGTGGAACCTGCCAGTTGTGAGGGCCATGGTGGATTTGTGCACGACGGGGGCGGCCGTACCGGATCCGGCCTCGAAGGCGAAGGCAAGGCGGTTGTCGTTGTCGACGTACAGGCAGTAGGGCACGGCCGTCTGACCGCCGTCGCCGAGCACGCCCTTGCCGACGAGCCCGTGCCGGCCGCTGGACTCGATCTGGACGAACGCCTCGATGGTCAGGTTCTCCACGATGTCCAGGCCGCCGGGACCGCCGGCGTCCAGGTAGCCGACGCCGTCCATCCGCATCGCCCAGTCCTGGGTGAACGCGACGGCCAGGTGGGCCCATTCCCCCGGCGGGAACAGGTCGACGGTGCGCACGCTCTGCTCGTTGACGGTCGCGTCGATCTGGTAGGCGAAGGAGCCGTCGCCCTTCAAGAGCTGCGTCAGGCTCAGCGCGTACCGGGTGGGGCCGGTGTCGGTGGCCAGGATCAGGGCGCCGTTGTTGACCACGGTCGGCCTGATCCACGCCTCCATCGTCAGGTCGCCGGAGGCGGCCAGGGCCGCGATGTTGGCGGTGTCCGCCAGGTGCAGACGGTTCTTGGCGTCGCGGTCGAAGGAGAACGCCCGGCCGGGGGAGTCGCCGTGCCAGCGCGGGCCGAGCGGCTGGCTGACGTCGGCGGCGGTCCCGGCGGGGACCGGCCCGGTGGCGCTCTGGGCGTGCGCGCTGACGATCAGCGAACCCGAGGCCACCGACACGCCGGGGGCGCTGCAGGTGGCCTTGGTGTAGTCGTAGGCGGGGGTGCGCACCTTGGCGCCCGTGCCGGCGGTCAGGCCGCCGCTGGTCAGCGTGATCTGCGCCGAGCCGGCCGGGGTCGCCTCGGCCGTCCGGCTGTCGGCGCCGACCGTCACAGCCGAGCCGGCGGTCAGCGCGGTCGCCAGCGGCTCTATCAGCGTCACCACCTTGTCCTGGAGCGACAGCACCGTGCCCAGCTCGGCTCCCTTGGCGGTGCCGTTCAGCACCGAGGCCAGCTGGTCGGCCCGGTCGGGCACCGAGGGGAACGTCTCCTTGGTCGTGCCGCGGCTGACCTCGACCGTGCACAGGCCCGCCCCGGTGGCGGTCACCTTGACCGCGAAGTCGGCCGAGCGCAGGGCCATGTCGCGGGCCGACAGCCGCAACGTGCCGTCGGCGACGGTGAACTGCTTGACCGCAGGGGCGATCGTGGCGGCGTAGTAGGTGGCGAAATACTGGCCGGCGCCGCCGCGGAAGTACAGCGCCACCTCGCCGGTCGAGCTGTCCAGCAGCGCGGGGGCGTTGCCCGTCCAGGCGAAGGACAGCAGCGCGCCAAGTGTGGTGAGCCCGGCACGGTCGGTGTGCAGCGTGGGCATCGGCAGCACCGCCTCGGCCGCGCCCGCCTGCGCGCCGGTCAGCGTGGCCAGGGTGTTGAGCGCGGCGTCCAGGGCCGCCTTGTCGGCGCCGAGCCGCTGGGAGGCCTCCAACTGCTGCAGGTACCTCTGCGCCAGCGGCACCGCCTCGGCCATGATCTCGGCCTCCCGCTGCCGCTCCGCGTTCCTGGCCGGGCCGACGATGGTCCTGTTGAGGGTGTACAGGCTGAAGATGCCGCCCCTGGTCAACTCCTCCTCAAGCTGCTTCAGCCGGGCCACGCTGCTCGGCATCCAGTCGGTGAGCTGCTGGTCGGTATAGAGCTTGCCGCGCGCGACGGTCACCGCCTCCTCCGCCTGACGGAGTCGCTCGGTGTCCTTGGTCGGGTCGGGTGTGCCGATCCAGGCCAGGTCGACGACGCCGGGCAGCCTGGCCAGCCGGCCGTCCTTGGAGACGGCGAAGTCCAGGGTGGCGACGTAGGAGCGATCGGCCGGTTCGCCCTTGGGCGGCGGCCCGGAGGTGGCGAAGGCCAGCATCACGCGCGCCTGCCTGCGTTCGGGCACCGGCGCCTGGCCGTAGCCCGTCACCGAGGACTGCTGCTGGTAGTACAGCGTCGCGGTCAGGCCCGCGACAGCCTTTCGGCCGGTGACGGTGAACGACTGGCGGGTGATGCCGGGGCCGTCGTAGACGGGGGCATCGGAGTCGGCCCACACGGGGCCGGGGTCGAAGCGGCCGGAGAACTTGTTGGCGCTCCGGTCTCGGACCTCCACGCCGGCGCCCTCGTCGAGGGGGAAGTAGGCGTACAGGCCGGTCTCGCCGCCCGACAGGCGCTGGCCCCGGGTGGCGAAGTCGGCGCGCGCGATCGTCCAGACCCGCACCTCGTCGATCTGGCCGGTGAACACGTCGGCGGAGGCTTGGCCGAGGCCGCGCCCGCCGACCACGATCCGGGCGCTGACGTCGACCTGCTCGGACGTGGTGAGCGAGCCCGCCGCCGCGCCGTTCACATACAGCCGCAGCGCCGCTCCGTCGAAGACGGCCGCCACGTGCGCCCAGACCCCCATCGGCGCCACCGTCGTCGAGGTCAGGGTCTGCGTGCCGTGGCCGAACCGCAGTTTGCCGTCGGCCTGGAGGCTCACGTGCACAGGGCTGTCCATGCTGGTGCGCTGGGTGCGTCCGATGATCAGCCCGGTCCCGGTGGCGGCGGCGGGCTTGATCCAGGCCTCCAGCGTGTACGGCCCCGCCGGCGCGGCCGTGACGTCCACGCCCGCGATCACCGGAGCGCCCGTGCCGTCGAAGCGCAACGCTGTTCCGGCCCGGTCTTGCGGCGGTTTGACGGGAACCAGCAGCTTGCGGGTGTGCGAGTCGATCCCAGGGGACCGTTCCAGCACCGAGGCGGCGTACTTGGGGTCGGGGCTGGTCCACAGTTGGGTTCCGGCGGGGTTGAACAGCCCGTCGGGGGTCTGCTCCAGGTTGTGGCCGTGCACGGTGCCGGAGGCGTCGGCGGTGAAGATCTGCCAGCGGGTGTGCCCGGTGACGGCCGTGGGCAGCGTCAGCGCGGTGAACAGGCCGCCGGTGAGCCGTCCGGCGAACGACAGCTTCATGGTCGGCTCGTAGAACAGCCGGCCCTCCATGTCCCGGGTGCCCAGCGTGTCACCGCCGGAGGCGGGCAGGATCCGGCTGCGGCTGCGCTGGTAGCGGACGTCCACCACCGGCTTGAGCTCGGCGCCCACCAGGACGAAGCGGTCGCACAGCAGCGCGGCGTCGGCCTTGGCCGCCTTGCCTCCGGCGGCGTCGCCGGTCAGCCGCCCGGTGGTCGTCTCATAGACCGAGCCGGCCGCGCCCGCCGCCACCGATTGGCGGAACACCAGCAGGTAGCGGCCGTCGGAAACCACCTGGATGGGGAACTCGGAGGTCAGCCGGGCGGTCGTGGACAGGAACGGGTCCTCCTCGCCGGGCAGCAGCTTCTCCGAGGGCGGCACCTCTGCCGAGCCCAGCTTCTTGACGACCGGCATGACCGCCACCTGGGGCGTCTCGGGGCCCACGTCGACGATCTCGGTGGGGAACACCAACACGGCCGGGTCGGCGTTCCAGTAGGCCGCGTCGAGTGCGCCGCGCGCCCGATCGGCCTGGTCCAGGCTGAGCACGCTGTAGTAGACGCGGCGGTCGGCGCCGAGGGCGAAGCCGACCACGGTGCCGTTGTGCCGGACCATTGTCGTGGAGGTGTACTCGCGGTCCTTGTAGACCTTGATCAGGTTCTTGTCGTGCACGAAGTGAGCTCCTTGCCGATCAGTCCGCATCCAGGCGCTGGATGGGTTCGTCGTTGCTGTCGGTGTTCTCGGTGCGCATCGCCTTTTCGAGCGGCGATCGCTGGCACGCTGTGGACGACCTGGTCGGCCTCGTTGAAGTCGACGCTGCGGGCTCCGGCGCAGGTGACGGCGCCTTTCAGGTTCTCCGACGGCACTGGGGGCGCGCCGGCCTCGATCCTGCCGCCAGGTTTGACCGTCGGCATCGCGGCCGCGCCCGCGATCCCGTGACCGACCATCGGTGACCTTCCGCTTGAACGGCGGCTCGGCGGGGCCGTCGGCCGTGTACGCCGCGTCCGGCTCCCCCTTGGTCGCGTCCAGGACGCTGTAGGCGATCCGCCGGCTCGCGTCCATCGCCGACGTCACATGCGTGTACGCGAGGTCCCCGTGGACGTTGATCAGTGCATCCCCGGCCCCCATCGCCCCCCTCCCCGCCCGCTTCGCCGTCGAAGCCCTCTCGACGATGAGCCCGACCAAGCGATAGGTCAAGACGATCACGATGGCCACATTCGGCCATCCCACAACCGCCCATCACACCTGCTCAGGCACCACCGAACGAGGGGCGTACCCGACCGCGACTCCCACGGCCTCAAGAACGCACCCGCCCCGGCCCCGGCAGGATCGAACTCCTCCACCCCACCGCCCGACCGCGCCGATGCCATCGCCGAGCTCTGCGACGACGCCGAGGCGAACCGGGGCAGCGGGAAGATCCGGCCGAGTATTGGCGCCAAGGGCCGACGCGCAGCTCAGGGCCCGCCATGGGCGTCCCGGTGGAGGAGGTCCAGGCGCTCCTGGGGCGCGCCTCCCCCGTCACCACCCAGCGCTACGACCGCGGGCCCCGGCCGGGCCGCCGATGCCCCCACCGCAGGCCCCGACCGCGCGCAGGCACGCGATCTGCGCTCGTAACCATGCCGCGCCCCAAGGATCAGCCACTGGTGCTCACTCTCGTGACGAACTGGCGCTGGCTCTCACGTTCATATTCCCCTGTAGTCCGCTTCGAGCAAGTCTTGGGCATGGCCATCGTTTTCTGCTAAGGCCAGTTCGTCCCAACACAGAGCCCAACGGCGCGCACCACCCGGACAATATTTGAGCGGTACACAGGGGAAGGCTAGATCGAACAGCATCGATGTTCTGGTGGTCCAGTCGTACAGGACCACCAGAACGGGACACCCTCTAGCCGCCGAAAATGGCGTGTTCCACCTCGATCAATTGCTCTCTGGTCAGTTTTGGAGGCACTCCTTTCAAATTGTGAACTCTACTGACGAATTCGGCCGGCAGGTCGACTCCGTAGTTAGCTACGTAGTAGCTCATATCGCTCGGCACATCCAGCAGCCATCGGTTTGTGTAAAGAGCGAACCGATTAGGACGTGCTCCGCCGAGATGATGTCCTGGACCTCGGTCCCCGATACCGCCAGATGTGATCCGTTTCGAAGATATTCGATCACGAAGCGTCGATCGGCATTGACCTTATTTATGCCGGCAAACAAGCGTAGGGCCGCCCGGATCCCCGTGGCCAAGCTCTCGAAAGAATCCTATTTCTTTCATTTTCGCTACTTCCGAGGGAAGAATGATTTCCATGTACCAGAGGGATGGCGTCGGTAGTCTGGTTGATGAGCACTGACGTGATCTCAGCGAATAGCCAGCAGGTGGTCGTGCTCGAAATGGGTGAGGACGAGCGCCGCGCGGGCGATGTCGCCGATTCCGCTGGGGCTGATGGCGATGTGCTGGAGGGTGCGCCATCGACCTTTGAGCAGGGCGAATCCGCGCTCACCAAGGCACCGCAGGGCACGTAGGAGTCGGCTGTAGGTGCGGTTGTCCGGGCTGAGGACCTGGTCTCCTTCGGGCTGCGTGATCGGGGTGTGAATGCCGATTCCGGCGCCGTCGTAGCCGCTGTCGGCGAGGGTGGGCAGGCCGTGTGCAGCGGCGACGTACAGCGCGCCCAGCACGTGCATGCGAGCGGCGGTGAGGTAGTGAACGGAGCCGGCTTCGACCTCGGCGATCCACAATGGCAGCCCGCCTGGCGACGACAAGGCTTGGAGGTTGCCGACGTGCTGGTGGGCCTTGCCTGAATACCACACGTCGATGGACTCGCCTATGACGCTGAGCGTCTGCTCGGCACAGCGATCGATCGGGATCAGCACGCCGTCCAGGATTACAGACGCAAGTCCCTCGGCTTGGGCGCGGTCGAGAGTCTCACCAAGACCCGGTGCTTGAGCAGCGAGAACTGCGATTCCTCGTGGACGTAGCGGTAGGCGGTGGCCCGGGAAACGTGGTGATCGCGGCCGAACTTGGGGATGTCGTGCTCGCCTCGGGACCAGCGCAGCACCGTGACCGCCTGCCAGAACGGGTCAAGGCCCGGCCGCCCTTCGAGGTGCCGCGCAGCTGGCGCTCATTGCGCAGCAACCGGGCGACGTACTGAACGAGTGCGCGGGAGACGTCGAGCGTGGCACGATGAGTAATCATGTGGAGCCTTTCGGCGGCTGTGCTTTCTTGCGGTGAGAACTCAACTACCGGAGGATCCACGCCTGTCTCCGGCCTTCGACGACTCCTCCCGAAAGGCCCGACACGTCATCGCTCCTGTCCGAGAAGTCCTCAATCGCCCCGAGTTATCTCTCCGAGATCCCCTCAATGGCGCACCACGTCAGCCTCGGGCGGTGCGACCATGGACATCTTCACCGCCGAAGGCGTTCACAACAAGGTTCACCTGCCATGATTGAAGAAGAGATAGTGCGTGCGGTCCTGACATCGGGACTCGATGACTGGATCTCCCTAGACGAGATTCTGTCCTACGCGAAGCCCCCTCAAGCTGCCATCGCCGTGATCCGTGATCTGCTCGATCGAGGGCTGATGCGTGCAGGCGAACTCGGTGAGACAGGTTTCGAGCCCCGAGAAGCCTCCGTCGCGGAAATCGTCGCGGAGATCGAGCAGGCATGCGTCGCGTTCGATTGGCGTCCCATGGGCGGCTCAGGCTGGTGGTTTGCAAACACCAAACGAGGAAATCACCTCGTCGCCGCAGGCTAGCGAGCTGCAGTCCGGCTAACAAAGGTAATCGACGGTGGTCGGCATACAAAGAAGGTCCTCATGCCGCTCGCCGCCGTGGGCATCCTGGGATGCAGTGTCGGGTTTCCCCGGGAACCTGTTTGGTCCAAAAAATCATCGACCATCAGCTACGCGGCTCAAGCACAGAGCGCTTTGAGGCATCCTGCTGGTGGTGTGGTGGGCCTCGCTCTACATGACCCTCGTCGCTGATCGAGTCCTTTCTGCCAACCCATGGTCATCGCCACGGGCTGAGCGTCGGGGCGCATGGTCGCGCCGGTGGTGAAGCGGGCCTCGGGCTTGAGGAACTGGTGCACCCAGAACGCGATGTCCACCGGCTCGCCGAATACGCCGAGGGGCATCGGCGTCGGGAAGTCGTCGGCGTCGCCGGTCCCACCGGCTGAGCCGAGCATGAGCGGGGTGAGCACGGCGCCCGGCGCGATCGCGTTGAGCAGCACGCCATGCCGCGCCCATTCCGGGGTGACGGCGGTGCGGCGCACCCAGCGGGCGAGCGCGAACTTGGCGGAGGCGTAGGCGGAGGTGCTGGGGGCGAGCTCGCGCAGTTCGGCGGGCATCGCTTCCGCAGCGGCACGGGCGTGCTCGCGGGCAGCCTCCTCCTGCCCCGCCAGCGCCAGCTCCACCAGGCGGTCGTCGCTGAGCGGGACGGTGGTGGCGGAGTTGGAGCCGATCACGACGGCGCGCCCGGCGCCCGAGGCCGCCAGCGCGGGCCGCAGGAGGTCCAGCAGCCGGACCGGGCCGAAGTAGTCGATCGACAGCACCGTGGCGGCGTCCGGCAGGTTCGGGCCGACGCCCGCGACGGCGGCGACCCCCTCCAGACGCCCTTCGCAGCGGGAGAGGATCTCCCCGGCGGCCTTGTTCCGCCCCTCGGCGGTGTCCAGGTCGGCGATGATGTCGGCGTCGCGCAGGTCCACCCCGATGACGGTGTGCCCGGCTTCGGCGAGGGCGGCGGCGCTGGCCGCGCCCATGCCCGAGGCGATCCGGTGACGGCGAAAGTGGCCATGATGCTCCTCAGGAAGGGGATGGTGCGGTCAGCCCCGCGGTGACGAACGCGATGACGGTCGCGGTCTCGGGCAGCGGCACCGCGGCGGCCGGGGCGGGCGCGACCGAACGGCCGTAGACCTCCAGCATCAACGTGAACGCCAGCCGCCACCGCTCGGAGACCTCGCGCACGGACAACACCGGCAGCGCCCGCCCGAGCATGACCTCGAAGGACGCGGCGCCGAACCGGCGTCCGCGCACGCCTGCAAGGCGGCCAGGATCCGCGACCAGATCCCCTCCCGCTGCCAGCGCCGGAACAAGCCATACACGGTGAACCAGTGGCCGTAGCAGGCAGGAACGTCCTGCCACCGCGCCCCGGTCCGGATCACGCCATCGGATCCCATCGATCAACTGCCGCCTGCTCCACCTCGGCGGACGCCTCTTGCCCAACGCGGCAGGCAGATGCGGCTCCAGCGCCGCCCACTGCGCGTCAGTGAGGTCGTGCCGCCTCGTCACCACTACGCCGGCCACGAGGTCTCCGGTGTTTCGTCCTTCTTGGTCGTTGAACCAACTACCGGAGAGCTCTACGTTCAACGATCAGCGACACGCCTCAGACCCGGTGGGCGTCGGCGCACTTGCACGGCCGCCTCGCGGGGATGTGCCATGTCGGCCTCGGCCTGACCCTCGGTGTCGGTGGAAGGCTCTGATGGACGCGGGCTGGAGCGATCAGGTCATGGGACTGCCCGGGTCGCCGTCCTCGAGCGCCCGGTACAGCATCCACCTGCCGACGGCGAGCTCGCGGGCGATCTGGATGCCCGGACTGCCACGCCCGCGCCGGCGGCGAGCACGCCGCCGGTTACCTTGACGGGCGGCCGACGGCGCGGGTAGTGAGGAGAGTCGCGACGCTTGCCAGAGGGCAGGAGACGGTGTTCGTGAGAGAATCGGGTCGTGGAGCGGCCTGGATGTGTTGCTGTCATCGGGGTAGGCGTTCTCGGAGCCTGTGTGGGCTGGAATTTGGCGCGGCACGGCGTCAAGGTGATGTTCGTCGACGCGGGCCGGCCGGGTGAAGGGATCACCGACTGGTCGTTCTCGTGGGTCAACGCCAGTGCCAAGACCGCGAGCAGGCCCTACTTCGACCTGAACGTCGCCAGCATGGCGGCGTACCGCGAGCTTGCCGGGCTCATCGGGCCGGACCCATGGTGGCACCCCGACGGCCACCTGCGCTGGGCGGACGACCCCGCGGCGGAGGCGAGCCTCCTGGAAACGGCCGCGCTGCTGGCCGGCTGGGGCTACCGGGCCGAGGTACGCACGGGAGCCGAGGTACGCCGCCACCTCGAACCCGCGCTCACGGTGTCCGACGAGGTTCCGGTCGTGTTCTTTCCCGACGAAGCCTGGGTGCACGGACGCCATCTCGTCGGCCGCCTGGTCGGCCAGGCCGTCGCGGCCGGGGCTGAACCCCGGTTCGGCACCACGGTCCATGACGTCGGCACCGGCGCCGACGGGAGCGTCCGGACCGTCGCTCTGTCCGACGGCAGCCGTCTCGACGTCGACGCCGTCGTGAACGCCGCGGGACCCGGCGCCGCCCAGGTCGCCGGGCTCGTCGCGCGGCACTTGCCGATGCGCCGGGAGCCCGGCCTCGTCACCCGGATCGAGTGTGCTCAGGTGCCGATCCGCCGGACCATGCACGCGCCCCGCGTCGCGATCCGACCTGACGGAGACGCTTCGGTGGTCCTCCACAGCCGCGAGGTCGACGCGCTCATCGACACCGGCGAAGATCCGGCGGCGCTCCAATGGCTGCTCCACGAGTCGGCGCGACAGGTCGTTCCCGGGTTCGAGGACTCCCGCATCGTCAGGACACGGGTGGTCGACCGGCCCATCCCGGGCGACGGATACCCCTCGGTGGGAGCGGTGCCGTCCGTGCCGGGCTACTACGAGGCCGTCTCCCACAGCGGCATCACGCTCGGGCCGGTGATCGGCCGGCTGCTCGCGTCGGAGATCGTCAGCGGGAGGAGGGACGAGAGGCTCGCCGGCTTCCGCCCGGAACGGTTCTCCCATGACACCCCGGCAAGTTGACGGTACGACCTCTCCCGCAGCGGGTCTGAGCCTGCCGAGGGCACACCACCACGAACGCCCATGAGGGAGGAAGCACGATCGCCTGACCGCGTCGCTGGTGCTGCACCACCTGGAGGACCGGCCTTCGAGGAGGCTGGCTGCAGGAAACAGCGGTAGAGAGTTGATCTTGATGCCTCTTCCGGCTGGATCGCCGGGCCTCGGCCTGTCGGTAAGGTTTGCTCCACCAGCCGCCATCAGTGACATTTCTGCAGGTGAACAGGGACCAGCCCACCGGATACAGGCTGGCCGAGGTCGAGCCGTACGCGGCGCACAGAACGCTTCCACAAGCACCTACGACAGCGACGAGTGTCGGTGGGCCTTTCACCGCACTCGCGACCAGCGCTGGCGGCCCGTCGACCATCTAGATCGTGCTGGACAAGCCGTCAGCGCGTTGCCAGGGTCTTCTCCCCGGCTCACCGTGGAGAAGATCAGAGTCAACGACTGAGCAGGTAACTCCGGGGGGTGGTGCCGACGGTGCGGCGGAAGGCGGCCAGGAAGGCGCTCGCCGTGGCGTACCCCACGTCGTGTGCCACCCGCGACACCGGCTGCCCCTCGGCCAGCAGCGGGAGGGCGGCGCGCAGCCGTACCTGCGTGCGCCAACGGTCGAAGTTCATGCCCGTGTCGCGCACGAACAACCGCGTCAATGTCCGCCTGCTCACGCCCGCCGCGCGGGCGTGGGCCTCCAGGCTGCGCGGGTCGGCGGGGTTGGCCAGCAGGGCGGCCGCCACCACCCGGACCCGCTCGTCGGTGGGCTGGGGCACGTCGATGGGCCGGGTGGGCAGGGGGCGTAGCAGGTCGGGCACCACCGCCTCGGCGCGCAGTCGCGCGTCGTCGGTGAGGTCGGTGCGTGCCAGATACCCGATCAACTCGGCCAGCAGGCCGTCGACGCCGACCGCCGTGGGCTCGGGCCAGTCCAGCGGACAGCGCTCCGGAGCCAGGTACAGGCTGCAGAGCACGGCGTCGCGGGTCGCGCCGGTGGTGTGGGTGACACCCGCGGGCAGCCAGAGTGCCCTGGTGGGCGGCAGGACCCAGTACACCTCGCCCACGCCGACGCTCAGGACGCCGCGCCGGGTCCAGGCGATCTGGTGGTGGGTGTGACTGTGCGGGGAGATCCAGTCACCCGAGGCGAGCGGGAAGTGGCCGACGATGATCGCGCTCATGTCCTCCATGCGACATAGTCTGGCCTCATCGCGGATTGTGGCCAAATACGGCGGATCATAGCGTCGTCGGGTGCCGATGATTGTGTTGTGTCTTGTCCAGTTCATGCTCGTGCTCGATGACACCGTCGTGAACGTTGCCCTGCCCAGCATTCGCGATGAGCTGGGCTTCAGCGCGTCCGGCTTGCCCTGGGTCGTCAACGCCTACTTCCTGGCTTTCGGCGGTTTGCTGCTGCTGTGCGGCCGGATGGCGGATCTGCTGGGCCGCCGTCGCGTCTTCCTCATCGGGGTGGCGTTGTTCGGGGTGGCCAGCCTGGCCTGCGGGCTGGCTCAGGAGCCGTGGCAGCTCGTGGTCGGGCGGTTCGTGCAGGGCGGCGGTGCTGCGATGGCCAGCCCGGCGGCGATGTCGATGATCACGTTGCTGTATCCGGGGCCGGAGGAGCGGGCCAAGGCGCTGGGCATCTGGGGCGGTATCGCGGCCCTGGGCGGAACCTCGGGCCTCGTGCTGTCCGGGGCGCTGACCGAACTGGTGTCCTGGCGCGGCATCTTCCTGATCAACCTGCCCATCGTCGCCGTGGCCCTGGCGTTGCTCCCGCGCCTGGTCCCCGAGTCCCGCGCCCCCGGCCGACGCCGCCTCGACGTTGCGGGCGCGGTCCTGGTCACCGGTGCTGCGGTGTCGCTGGTGTACGGGCTGCTGCGGGCCGGAGAGACCGGCTGGAGCGATCCGATCGTCTACGGGGCCGTCGTGTTCTCCGGGGCCCTGGCGGCGGCGTTCCTGGTGGCGGAGTCGCGGGCGGCGGCGCCGCTGGTGCCCGCATCGTTCCTGGCCTCGCGGACGCGGGCGGTGGCCAACGGCGCGACCCTGCTGTTCTCGATGGCGATGTACGCGATGTCGTTCCTGCTGATGATCCAAGTGCAGACCGTTCTGGGCTACAGCCCGTTCCTGGCCGGCATCGCCTATCTGCCCTACGGCGCCGGCATCCTGGCAGGCATGTGGCTGTCCTCCCGCATTTCGCTGAGGATCGGGACGCGCTGGGCGCTCCCGCTGGCGTTCTTGGTCAACATCGCCGGCCTGCTGCTGCTGTCCGGCGTGGCGGCGGGCGACTCCCACATCGCCCACGTCCTGCCCGGCATGCTCATACTGAGTGTGGGCAACGGGCTGAGCCTGCCCGTCATGGCAGTGGCCGCGGTCGATGGCACCACCGAGGAGGACGCCGGTCTCGGCGCAGCCCTGTTCACCTCCGTTCAGCAGGTCGGCGGTGCCGTCGGGGTGGCCGCGCTGGCCATCATGGGCTACTCGGGCGGGCTCACGGCGGGCGCCGTCTGCGTGGCGCTCGGCGCCGTGATCATCGTCGTGCTGCTGCCGTCGCGGGCCGGCGGCCCGCGGCAGACCGCTGGACATGGAGCCGATGGCCGAAACAAGCCGGCAACCGCTCCCCGGCGTCGCACCCACTGATCAGCAGATCACGGATCGCTGGGCCAGTGATTGATGACGACAGACGCGCCGCCATCCTCGCTTGCCGCGCGCGGTGAATCCATCCACACCATCGCCGCCGGAGTCGGCGTCAGGGCCACTGACCGGCCCCCGACTCTCTGAGATTCTCCGCCGACCGAAGGCGGGCTGAAGAAGTTCGATCTCGACAGCAAGCGCGCCGAGTGCCTCTCCTGCTGTCAGGCCAAGTTCGATTCTCGACACTCGCGTCATCGGCGGGGCAAGGGTGGCTGCAAAACGCTCTCTGAACAGCCGCGCGTCCGCCACACAGTTCGGTGAGCGTGGCGCCGATCTCGGTGTCGGTGACGTCGGTGCGCGGCCGGTCGCGGCCGGGCAGGGCGATGACGCGGTCGACGGCCGAGGCGTGGGCGCGGTGGGTGTTGGGGTTGGCGGTGCGCGCTGTGGCGAGGAAGGCATCGGCGGCCACGGCAAGGGGGACGCCTCCGCCGCGCAGGGCGGTGATCTTCGGCGCGACGCTCATGCCGGCCGCCGCGCGACCCCGGCGGCGATGTACCGGATAAACGTGCCGGAGTCGCGCACCGCCCCGGCGGACGGTTCTTCTGGTCGCCGCGCCGCCATGATCGCTCATGTACGTGAGCTTCGGCTGGGGCGGCGAGGCGGGGGCCGCAACCGCATCGGCATGCACGGGGTGCCGGTAAGAACGCTGTCACCAGCCGCAGTGCGCCCCTGGACGACAGTCCAGGGCAGTGACTCGCCAAGCGGACCGCCTCCCCCTCATCGGTGCAGGTCAGCGATACTCGACCGATTCCCCAGGATTACGGCCACTTCGCGAGCAGCTCGACGTCGGTGCCCCCACACGTAGATCTCGCGCCGATTCACGAGGGTTGTTTTGAGGCTCGTCGCAGGGACCAAGCAGTGGGCCATGGCCGAGGCGTCAGCACTGGATGTACGCGCGTCAAGTGCGTGACAGCGCCATCATGAATCAGGTCGTCTCACGGGTGCACCGCCCGCGATTCTCGATCGGCGGAGTCGGTGAAGGTGGCGCCGATCTCCGCCATCCGCTCGGCCGCGTGGCCGGGGTCGATCAACGCCTCGGGGGTGTGGAGGCCGGGCGGCACGGGGTCGCCGCGCAGGCCGAGCAGTCGCTCGACGCCGAGGGCGACGCCGAGCGCCGTCAGGGGGCGTTGCCCTTCCGGGTGGAGGAGGTAGCGGCTCGTCCTGAGTGGTGCCCCCGCGTGGTCCACGCCTTCGAGGTCGATCCTGACCTCCGTGGAGGCGCGGCCGCCGCGCCGCCTGTCCGCCGATTCACCGATCGCGAACGCGAAGCGGACGTTGGGCGCGCCCGTCGCGAGGGCCAGGCTCGGCACGTCGAGAATGGGGACGATCCGGCCGGGCAGGACGGTGCCGTCGACGCTGGTGACCTCCACCTCCGCCTCGGGGCCGGTGACCCAGTGGAAGACGCCGTCGCGGCGGACGTGTCCCGCCGAGGTGGCGGCCAGCAGGCGTTCCATGTCCGCCGTGGCCGCGGGCCCGCCGCTGTCGTGTTCGTCCAGCACCCCGCTGACCTCGATGGTGTCGAGCCGGGCGAACTCCCCGACCAGGCCGAGCACCGCAAGGACGACGAGCCCCGCATACCAGTGGCCGGCCAGCAGGATCGGCGCCGCGCCGGCTCGCAGGCCGGTGGCGATGACTTCGGGTCCGATGTCGACCAGGCCGCTGGAGATGCTGACGTACGGCAGGCCGCGGTCCTGGGCGTGACGCAGTCCGTTCAGCTGGCTGTCCCACACCGTTGCCACGACCGCCGAGTAGCCGTCGGCCTCCCGGAGGCCGAGGTCACCTCGCCGCAGATCGATGGTTGTGGCTGTCGCGCCGCCGAGCTCGTCGGCGACCCGTCTGGCGCGGCCGAGATCGCGGCCGGCGATCGTCAGCGGCAGCTCCGGGTACCAGCGGCGCAGCAGGGTGGCGGTCCCCGCGCCTGCCTGGCCGGATCCACCCATGATCAGTACGGAATGCTCCACAGTGACGTCCTCCCACTAACCTACATTCTGTAACTTACATTTTGTAGCTTAAGCTGGAAGGCAACGCAAGGGAGGACGATGGCCACCGGATCGACTCGCCTGTCCAAGCCGGCCAGGCGGGAGCAACTGCTCGACACCGCCATGGCGATCGTGCGCGCCCACGGCACCGACAGCCTCACGCTGCTCAGCCTGGCAGAGGCCGCCGGAGTGAGCAGGCCGGTCGTCTACGACCATTTCGGCACCCGTCCCGGACTGCTGATCGCGCTCTACCGGCGGCTCGACGAGCGGCACCGGGCCGCCTCGGAGGAGGCGCTGCGCGATGCCCCGGCCGTCCCCCGCGAGATCGCCCGCGTGCTGAGCGCCGCCTACTTCGCCTGCGCCACCGACATGCCCGAATGGACCGCGATCTCGGCCGCGCTCAAGGGGAACCAGGAGATGGAGGCGATCGAGCGCGAACTGCTCGATGGCTACACGGACCTGATGGCCACCGCCCTGCGGCCGTACTCCGGGCTCACGCCGGAAGCCCTCCGGCTGCGCTGCGTCGGCGCACTGGGCGCCGCCGAGGCGATCGCCGGGGAGCTGAACCGGGGGCGCGCCTCCGTCGCCGAGGCGATCGAGGCGCTGACCGACCTGACCATCGGCAGTATCGACACCGGCTACGTCACAGCGCCCTGACACACGACGCCGAGGACGGCACCCCCGGTGCGGCCACGGCCTTGCTCCCGGTGTTCGGGTTCCACTCGGCCGGGCGCCGCCAGCAGGTCATGCCCGAGCCCCGGCCGCTTGCGCCCCGGATGGCGGAAACGCCGCTGACGCCGGGGCGACAACGACTCGATCACCGCCCACAGTTCGTCACCGACCCCCGCGGCTTCGGCTTGGCCCCGTCCTGCGCTCTCTGCTACCGCGAGAGATCGAGCACAACGGAGATCATCCTGCTGGGACCTCTCGACCGCGGGAGGGGCGGCGGCGCAGGTGGTAGGAGCAGGCCAGGGCGAGCACCATCGGGCCCCAGAGCGCCGTCGGGCGATGCACGCCTTCGCCGGCGCCTGCCACCAGCCGTTCTCGTACGCGATGCTGTCGGCGACACCGAGCCAGGAGAGCACCATCCAGACCGAGACCGCGGGCAGGAGCAGCCCACCGGCCATGGCAGAGACGTGTGCCGCCGATGATCGGGATCCAGCTTTGGACCACCTCTCCCCAGCCGCGCACCAGACCGATGCCGAGTAGCGCCGCCAACTCGGTGAGCACGCTGAGCCCGAAGACATGGGGGATGCTGATCCACAACGGTGACACAGGACCGTCGTTGAGCTGGCCCATGTCGAAGTGAAAGGCGAACGGCAACCTCCACAGGCACGTGGGGAGCAGCACCCAGGGAGGCGCTCAGGCGGTACGGAGTGCCCGGCGTGGGACGGGTTGTGCGGTGTCGCCGGTGGCCGGGGCCGCGCGCAAGAGTCTGATCGCCACACCTGCACCTTCCACGCACCTTGAGGACAATTGATCACCTGTGACGGTGAATCGCCTCCCCCACGCGAGCCAGTGACGGCTTCGGCACATAGCCGGACGGACGGGGTCAGGCGACGGATCGCGCCACCAGAGCCATGGCCTGCCGCATGGCGTTCCGTACCTCGCCGGGTCCGTCGCCGCGCTGCAGCGCGGTCACTGCGGATGCGCTGACCGCGCCCACCATTGCGCCGACCAGGGCGGAGGCGGTGATCGTGTCGAGTCTGCCGGGGAATGCCCGCTGCAGAGCCTGGGCCAGTTCGGCCTGCGCCGTGAGGTATCGCTGAAGCAGGCGGGCCTGTAGCGCCGGCACCGAGGCCGCCAGCCGTGCCCGCAGTGCCGCGAGCCCGCTGGGGAGGTCGCTGTCCCAGGTGTCGGCGATCATCTGGTCCATCGCCCGCACCAGCACCTCAGGCAGCCCTTCCCCGGCGCGGCGCTCGGCGATCGCCTGCAGCGCCAGATCGACGCGCACGTCGGCATTGGCCAGAAGCACATCCTCCTTGGTCTGGAAGTGGAGGAAGAAGGTGCGGGGGGACACCTCCGCGGCGTCGGCGATCTCGGCCACCGTCACCTGGTCGTAGCCCTTGTCCTCGAACAGGCGCACCGCCGCCTCGATCAGTGCCTGCCGGGTGCGCTGCTTCTTGCGCTCTCGCAGTCCGTGCTTCTCCACCACGCACGGCAGTCTATGACATCTTCTGAATTAATGCATACTGTGAATTACTACATAGACTGCAGTCAGTGGAGGGAGATCATTCATGGGAAGTCTGGACGGACGCGTCGTCCTCATCACCGGAGCGGGGCGCGGCATCGGGCGGGAAGAGGCGCTGTTCTTCGCCGCCGAAGGCGCGAAGGTCGTGGTCAACGACCCCGGCGTCGCCATCGACGGCACGGGCGGCGACGCCGGGGTAGCCGCGAAGGTCGTCGAAGAGATCATCGCGCGCGGCGGACAGGCCGTGGGCAACACCGACAGCGTCACCGACTGGGACGGCGCCCGCCGCATGGTGGAGACGGCTCTGGAGTCCTTCGGCGACCTGCACGTCGTGGTCAACAACGCGACCATCGAACGGAACACGGGCCTGACCGACCTGTCGGAGGAGGACTTCGACGACGTCGCGGCCGTCAAGCTGAAGGGCACCTTCGCGGTGACGCACTGGGCGGCCCGCCACTGGCGCGACCGGTATCAGGCCGGAGTCCGCGCCGACCGCGCCGTGGTCAACACCTCCTCCGGCTCCGGGCTGCTCAACCCCCTGCCCGCGCAGGTCTCTTATGCGGCAGGCAACGCCGGGGTCGCGGCGCTGACCACCGTGGCGGCCCTCGAACTCGGCCGGTACGGCGTGCGGGTCAACTGCATCTCGCCCTCGATGGCCCGGACCCGCCTCACTCTCGCCGTTCCCGGCATGAGCGAGGAACCGCCGGTGGGCCGGTTCGACCCACTGCACCCCGCCGCCTGCGCACCTGTCGCCGCCTACCTGGCCGGCGCGGCCTGCCCGCTCACCGGTCAGGTGCTGTCGGTACGGGGCGGAACGGTCACGGTCAATCATGGCTGGTCCCTCGGCGCCCACATCCACAAGGACGGGCTGTGGAGCGTGGCGGAACTGGCCGAGAAGGTGAAGGAACTGCCGATGGACGACCCGTTCGACAAGCTCGCCCAGGCCCTGACCGGCGCACTCGGCACCATCGGACGCGATCAACTCCAGGAGATGATCAACGCCCTGCTCGACCAGGGAGTCCACTCCGACACGGCCTCCGCATGACGCGATGAACCACGTCCCGGACCGCGTGCTCAGTCACGCGGTCCGAGGATGGACGGGGGTCTGTTTCATGGATGACCGCCTCTGAGATGCGTCCGTTCTCTGCGATCTCGCAGTCTAGCGAGGTCCTGCTCAGCGACCTTGGGACACCTCGGCCAGGTCCGGCTCTGCGGCCGCCGGTTCCTCGTCTTCCCCACCGTGGCGCAGCAGACCGAGTCGGTCTGCTTGGTCACGGTGTCGGCGTCGCCGTGGAGGGAACGTCAGGTCGGCGAACGGGGTCGGGGCCGATCATCCTGGGTCGGCCGCTGCAAGCAGCCCCCTTCGGCGGGCCGGTGAAGCCATGGCCTAGCGTGATCGCCACGAAGGCGGCTGCTCGGTATTTGTGCTGGTTGGCGTGGGCGCAGAAGGGCCGGGTCGCCTTGGGCACCCTGTGGATGGTGGGCCTGGCGCTGCTCGGCGCCGGCCTCGTCAACGCCTGGCTGGCGCTGATGCGGCACCGTACGATGACCAAGATCCGAATGGACGCCAACTTCCGCACGATCGGCCACCCTTCACCTCCCCCACCCCCTTCCACGCGGGCCGAGGCGTGCAGCCGCTGGCGGGCGAAGCGCTCGGCCAGCAGCGGCAGGAAGTTCGCCACCGCCGCCTTGGTGGCGAACTGGTCGATGTCAGGTGCGGCGGCCGACGATGGTGGCGGTGCGGCGGCCTGGGATTATTGACGCCTGGCGGACGTCCGCGCTCCCGCCTCCTCGGCAGTACGGCCGGCGCTCCAGACCATCGTCCGCTGGTGGACCCGCCGGCCGTCGTGCCGGAGGCCGGGCACCAGTGGTGCCGGGCCGTGCTCGGCGAACCCCATGCGCTTGAAGAACCGCACCGCCCGGGTGTTCTCGACCAGGGTCTGCAGGTGGCAACCGGGGGATCCGGCCTTCCCCAGCCGGTCGAGCCGTCGGCTCATCAGCCCATCGGCGGCGCCGGTCCCTCGCGCCTCGGGTGCCACGTTGATGTGCAGGTGCGCGGGCCACCTGGCGTCGGCGAACTCGCCGGCGCCAGGCTGCCTGCGGATCGCGGCCCACGCCAGATCGGCCAGGCTGCGCGCGAAGAAGGCCGCGGGCCTGGGCCGGAACACCAGCCGGTAGGTCCGCATCGCCTGCTCCATGCGCTCGCCCTCGCCGGGGAACCGCGCACTGTCGAGGCATCCCGTCAGATAGCCCACCAGGGCGCCCCCGGCGACGGCGACGAAGAGCGAGTCCGGCTCCAGCTCCATGTAGGGGTCCAGGTAGACGGCCGCCTCCGAGTCCACATGCCCCCACAGAGACGCCGTGGGAGCGCCCTCGCCCACGCGCTCGAACAGCTCACGCAGCTCGGCGCGATCGCCCGGTGCGAACGTACGTATCTCCATGACGCCTCCCTCATGATGTACGGTCTACTCTGTACGACATACACGATTATGAGGCTATATGACGTACACAGAGTCCGGCACACGAGAGGATGTTCGATGGCAGAGCTGCCACCCGTCGTGGCGCGGATGTGGGGCCGCGAACCCACCACGCGCAGAGGACCGAGGCCGCGCCTGGACCTGGCCACGATCACGACGGCCGCCATCGAGATCGCCGACACCGAGGGGCTGGCCGCCGTCTCCATGAGCAACGTCGCCGCCCAGGTGGGCGTCGCTCCGATGGCGCTCTACCGGTACGTCGGCAGCAAGGACGAACTGCTGACCGTCATGGCCGACAGCGCCGTGCCCCCACCGCCCGAACGCGGGAACCTGTCCTGGCGCGACTACCTCGCCACCTGGACCCGGCTCACCCGCGACCTCCTGCTGTCCCGGCCCTGGCTGCTCGACCTGCGCCAGAGCACCCCGCCCATGGGCCCCCGCCGACTGCTCTGGCTCGACCGGGCCCTGGACGCGCTGTCCGACACCGGGCTGGACGACGGCCAGAAGTTCAACGCCACCACGGTGCTGAGCGGCTACGCCCTCACCGACGCCACACTGACGCACTCGCTCGGCGCCGGCGGCAAGGACCCCGCGGCCAGGGCCAAGGGAGCCGCCGAGTACGGCGAGATACTCACCGAGGTCCTGGACCGCGCGACGTACCCGGCGCTGTCGGCCATGATGCGTTCCGGCCTGCTCAGGGACTCCACCGGCTGGACGGAGGACGCCGACTTCCGGTTCGGCCTCGACCTCCTGCTGGATGGCATCGAGGCACTGATCGCCCGCCCAGCCCGGTAGCCGGCCCCGGCCGCTGGGTGAGGAGGAACGCGAATATCACCTGGCGGTGGGGCATTTCCAGACCCTTGACAAACGACCAAACGGCCAACAGCATCAGCGGGCCGAGAAGTCGCCGTCCACCGTTCCGATGTGCTGTGGTGGCTGTTCAGGGCAGGTCGAATGTCAGGGCGCCGCGCTCCAGACGACGACCTGCCCCGTCCTGCTGCTGGACGCCAATTGGAACTGGTACGAGATACGGGTTCGTCGGAGCCATGGACGACGAAGACGCCCGCCGGGTACGCCGGCTCGCCCCGCAGACCGTCTACCGGCGGATCGACGCCAAGCACGTCATCCACAACGACAAGCCTCACGCATTCGTCGCTGCCATGACCGATTTCGCCGACAAGCTCCCCTTCTCGGGGGGGGGCGGCCGGAAGCGCTACACGTCAATGAACGCCGGTCACAAAGACCCTGTGAGATCGGCGGGGCCTGCGATGTTGTTGATGTCAATGCCGATGGCCCGCCATGGCCGTCAAGGACGGGTTTCCCGACGACCTGTCGGTCAAGCGGGACGGGACAGTCTGGGTGGTCGGCACGGCCGGGGCGCCGGTGAAGCCCCATCTGGACAAGGAACAAGGGTGCCTGGTCACGACCGACACCGAGCGCCGGGGGAAGGGGTGGCGGTACGACGCGGGTACGTGGCATGTGGTCGCTCCGCCGCGCAGGTCCTCGGACCACCTGTCCAAGGTCGCTTGCCCTATGTACGGCCGTAGCGCATGGTCAGCGCCCTCACTTCGATCATGTCTCTCCCTCGTTCGCCGGACTGAATCGAGCCTGGCGAGCCGCGGTCCCGGCCTCCATGGGTGCGCGCCCACCTGCCGGGGTGGGAGAACGCCACCCCGGGGGGTGGGGCCGGCCCCACCGCCTTCTCCTCGCCGATCGGGCAGACTGCAGCTGTGACGGGGAGACGACCCTCGCCCGGCGGGCCGGCGTGGCGGGCGGTGACCGGCCTGGCGGCGTACGCGCTGAAGGCGGTGACCGGCCTGGCGCTGAACGCCGTCACCGGCGTGGCCGCGCTGGGGCTGCTCGTCCTGGTGCCGGTGAGCGCCGTCCTGGTGCCGGTGGCCGGGCTCGGGCGGGCGCCGCTCGGCCGGCTGCTCGCGGCCGCCCGCCGCCTGGCCGGGTTCCAGCGCCGCTGGGCGGGCCGGACGCTCGGCCTGGACGGCGACGGGAAAGGCACCGGAAACAGCATCCCGGAGAGCGACGGCGACGGGAACAGCGGCGGCGGTCGGCCGGGGAGGTGGCGGGAGCTGGCCTGGCTGGCCGTGCACGGCGTCACCGGCCCTGCTCCCGTGCTGGCGGTGTGGGCCATGTTGTCCGCCCTGGACTACGTCTTCCTCCGGCTGCGGCCGGCGGAGACGAGCCTGCTCAACACGTTCGCCCTGAGCATGTCCACGGTGGCCATCGCCGTGGTGGTGCTCATGGCCGTCCCGCTGTTCCGCACCGGCCAGGCGCGGCTGGCGCGGCGGCTGCTGGACGCCCGGCCCACGCCGGACACGCGGATCAGGGAGCTGACCGCGTCCCGGGCCGCGCTGGTCGACGCGCGCGCCGCTGAGCTGCGCCGCATCGAACGCGACCTGCACGACGGCGCGCAGGCCAAGCTGATCGCCATCCGCATGCACCTGGGGCTGGCCCGCGGCTGCGGCGACCCGGACGAGACCCTGCGGATGATCGACGAGGCGCGGGAGATCGCCGGGCAGGCGCTGGGCGACCTGCGCGACCTGGTGCGCGGCATCCATCCCCCGGTGCTGACCGACCGCGGCCTGGCCGGGGCCATCGAGGCGTCCGCGCTGCTGTGCCCGATGCCGGTGGAGATCGACATCGACCTGCCCGGCCGCCCGCAGCCGCCGGTGGAGTCCGCCGTGTACTTCGCCGCGGCCGAGGCGCTGACCAACGTGACCAAGCACAGTGGCGCCTCCCGCGCCTGGGTGCGGCTGCGGCACACCGCCGGCGTGCTCCGGCTGACCGTGGGCGACGACGGCCGGGGCCCGGTCCGCCGCGACCGGGGCACCGGCGTGCGCGGCATCGAGGACCGGCTGTCCGCCTTCGATGGCTCGCTCACCGTCAGCAGCCGTCCCGGCGGCCCGACCGAACTGACCATGGAGGTCCCGTGCGCGTTGTCATAGCCGAAGATCTCGCGCTGCTGCGGGACGGGCTGGTCCGCCTGCTGTCGGCGCACGGCTGCACCGTCGTGGAGGCGGTGGACAACGGGCCCATGCTGCTGGCGGCGCTGGTCCGGCACCGTCCCGACGTGTCGGTGATCGACGTGCGGCTGCCGCCCGGCTTCACCGACGAGGGCCTGCGCGCCGCGCTGGAGGCGCGCGCCCGGGTGCCGGGGCTGCCGGTGCTGATCCTGTCGCAGTACGTGGAGCAGCTGTACGCCAGGGAGTTGCTGTCCGACCGCTCCGGCGGGGTCGGCTACCTGCTGAAGGACCGGGTGGGCGACGTGGACCGGTTCGTCGACGCGGTGCGCCAGGTGGCCGCCGGCGGCACCGCGATGGACCCGGAGGTCGTCTCCCAGTTGCTGACCCGCCGCGACAGGGACGAACCGCTGGCCGCGCTGACGCCGCGCGAGCGCGAGGTGCTGACGCTCATGGCCCAGGGCCTGTCCAACCTGGCCATCGCCGCCCACTTCCAGGTCACCGACAAGGCGGTCGGCAAGCACACGAACAACATCTTCGCCAAGCTCGGCCTGCCTCCCTCCGACGACCACAACCGGCGCGTCATGGCGGTGCTGACCTACCTGCAGGCCGTGCCCGGCCCGCCGCGATCAACGGGCCCGGCCGCCCGTGAGAGGATTCCCCCGCAAGACGGGTGAAGCCTGGACGGAAAGGCAGCAATGTTCGCGATCTCCCTGGGCGACGACGGTGCGGAGCTGCGTCCGCTGGAGCCCTGGCGGGCCGAGGAGTTCCTGAGCCACATGGACCGCGGGCGCGAGTTCATCGGCCGGTTCATCTCCCTGCCCGACCTCGTCACCGACCTGGAGTCCGCCAGGTCGGTGCTGCAGGCGTACGCGGACAAGGCCGCGGCCGACACCGGGCGCATCTACGGCATCTGGACCGGCGGCACGCTGGTCGGCGGCGTGCTGTTCCGGACGATGGACGTCCGGCTCGGCACCGCCGAGGCGGGCTGCTGGCTGGAGCCGTCGGCGGCGGGCAAGGGCCTGGTGACCAGGGCCATCCGGGTGATCATCGACTGGGCCGTCGAGGAACGCGGCATCCACCGCGTGGAGTGGCAGGCCGCGGCGGGCAACACCGCCAGCATCGCGGTGGCCCGGCGGCTCGGGATGAGCAAGGACGGCGTCCTGCGCGAGAGCTACCCCCACCGGGGCGTCCGGCACGACGTCGAGGTCTGGTCCGTGCTCGCCCCGGAGTGGCGGGCCGGCCGCCGGACGGGCTGAACCGCGGGCGCGGCTACCCGGCTTCGTCCAGTCGCCTGGTGGTCTGGTCGATGCGGCGGATGCGGCCGTCCGGGGCCAGGCGGCCGAACATGAAGACCTCCGCCGCGAAGGTCGTGCCCTTGCGCAGCCTCGTGCGCAGGGTCCACCGGGCGGCGATCCGGTCGCCGGAGACCAGCGTCTCGTGGATCTCGACGCCGGACCCGTCGCCGGCGGCCATCGCCTCCTTGTCGACCTGCCGCCGGACGGGACGGGCGTGGTCGATCATGCGCTGCCGGTCGATCACGAGCCCGTCGTTGCAGTACTCGAAGTCCGGCACGAAGTAGCGGTCGATGATGGCGGCGGGCTCCTCGCAGGAGACGGCCATGTCCCGGGTGTAGGCGGTCAGGAAGTCGGCGAGGTCGCGCTCGCAGGTGATGCCCATTCGGCGTCCTTGAGGGTGTGGGGGTGGCTGCCGTCCCGATCCTCGCCGCCCGCGCCCGCCGCCGTCGTCGTACGGGCGGAGACGGCCGGCGCTACTCCCGCCGTCGTACGCTGCCGCGCGGCTACGGCGCCGGGACCACCCGGCCGCCGTCAGCGCCGGACGGTCACGTCGTTCACGGGGCTGCGCGGCGCCTGCCCGGTCAGGACCCGGACGGCCTCCTCGGCGGCGAACCGCCGCACCGTCTCGATCGCCTGCTCGGAGTAGTAGGCGGCGTGCGGGGTGACGATCACGCCGGGCAGCGTGAACAGCGGGTTGTCCGGACGCCAGTCGCGCTGCTTGGCCGGCTCCTCCTCCATGTCGTCCAGGGCCGCGCCGGCGATCCATCCCTGGGCGAGCGCCTGGTACAGCGCCTCGTCCTGCACGATCGGGCCGCGCGCGGTGTTGACGAGGATCGCGTCCGGCTTCATCCTGCGCAGCGTCTCGCGGTCGAAGGCGTGGTGCGTCCCCGGGGTGAGCGGGGCCTGGATCACCAGGTAGTCGGCGCCCGCCACGAGCTCGTCGAACGACACCGGCCGCACGTGGTGCGCGAGGATCCGGGAGTCGTCCATGAAGGGGTCGTGCGCCCAGACCTCGACGCCGAAGGGCCGCGCGCGGGCGGCGATGAGCTGGGCGATGGCGCCGAAGGACAGCAGCCCGAACACCCGCCCGCGCAGCCGCAGGATCGGCTCGCCGGTCTGCCATTGCCACACGCCGCGCCGGGTGGCGCGGTCGTACTGGCAGATCTTGCGGGCGGCGGCCAGCCAGAGCGCGACGGCGTGGTCGGCGACCTCCTCGGCGCACCACTCGTTCGGCGCGTTGGTGACCTGGATGCCGCGCCTGGTCGCGGCGTCGACGTCGACGATGTCCACGCCCGTGCCGTAGCGGGCGATCACCCGGCAGCGGGTGAGGGCCTCGACGGCGCGGGAGCCGATCTGCGCGTACTGGGTCAGCACGCCGTCGGCGTCGCGGCCCTTCTCGATCACCTCGTCCTCGCTCTTGCACTGCTCGGCGAGGAGGGCGAACCCGGCGGCCTCGACGATCGCGCGTTCGATGTCCACGTCGCCGAAGTCGGAGTCGGCGATCATGATGGTGCCTCTGGCGTCAGTGCGAGTCACGGGGAATCCCCTTGGTGTGTACGAGGTCCTGGTACGACAGGGCCAGCTCCAGGCATCCCCCGCCGTCGAGCTGCCCGACCGTGGCGCGGTAGATCTCCTGCCACGGCGTCTGGTTCTCCAGCGCCGGCGGCGTGTGACTGGCCCACCGCGCGGCGATCTCCTCCTCCGTCAGCAGCACGTCGACGCGCGCGTTGTCCACGTCGACGCGGATGAGGTCGCCGGTGCGCAGGATGGCCAGGTTGCCCCCGGCGGCGGCCTCGGGGCTGGCGTTGAGGATGGACGGCGCGTCGGAGGTGCCGCTCTGGCGGCCGTCGCCGAGCGTGGGCAGCGTGGTGACGCCCATCCGCAGCAGCGCGGACGGCGCCTCCATGTTCACCACCTCGGCCGACCCGGGGTAGCCGATCGGCCCGGTGTAGCGGATGACGAGGATGCAGCTCTCGTCCACGCCGAGGTCCGGATCCTGGATGCGGGCGTGGTAGTCCTCGGGCCCCTCGAAGACGATCGCCCGGTAGTCGCGGACCGCGCGGAACTCGTCGCTGAGCACGGAGGTCTTCATGACGGCCGAGTCGAACA
This sequence comes from Nonomuraea sp. NPDC049684, assembly GCF_044465345.1. Lineage (NCBI taxonomy): Bacteria > Bacillati > Actinomycetota > Actinomycetes > Streptosporangiales > Streptosporangiaceae > Nonomuraea > Nonomuraea sp. NPDC049684. Next base: position 111,985 of record NZ_JBITLO010000018.1, read on the forward strand.
GGTTGCCCGTCATGACGAGCTGCCCGCCGCGCGCGGCCAGCGGGGCGTCGTAGGGACGGATGACCTCCGGGTCGGCGGGCGGGGCGTCGGCCAGGTTCTCCCCCACGGTACGGCCGGAGACGGTCATGGCGTCGGCGTGCAGCCGCCCGGCCGCCAGCAGCGACCGCATGACGGCGGGCACGCCGCCCGCCCGGTAGAAGTCCTCGCCCAGGAACTCGCCGGCGGGGGCGACGTCGGCCAGCACCGGGACGTCGCCCCCGACGCGCTGCCAGTCGTGGATCGTCAGCGGCACGCCGACGTGCCGGGCGATGGCGTTGACGTGGATGGGCACGTTGGTGGAGGCGGCGATGGCCGAGGCGACGACGATCGCGTTCTCGAAGGCCCGCATGGTCATGATCTTGCGCGGGGTGAGGTCCTCGCGCACCAGCTCCACCGCCCGCAGGCCCGTGTCGTAGGCCATCTGCGCCCGGCGGCGGTAGGGCGCGGGGATCGCCGCGCAGCACGGCAGCGACATGCCCAGCGCCTCGGCCATGCTGTTCATCGACAGGGCGGTGCCCATGGTGTTGCAGTGGCCGATGCTCGGCGCGGAGGCGGCCACGCGCGCCATGAACTCGTCGTGGTCGATCTCGCCGGTGGCCAGCAGCCGCTTCGACTGCCAGATCACCAGCCCCGATCCCGAGGCGGCCATGCGCTTGCCCTGGTGGTAGCCGTTGAGCATCGGCCCGCCGGACAGGACGATCGCCGGGATGTTCACCGTCGCCGCCGCGGCCAGGCAGGCGGGCGTGGTCTTGTCGCAGCCCGTCGTCAGGACGACCCCGTCGAGCGGATATCCGTAGAGCACCTCGACCAGCCCGAGGTAGGCGAGGTTGCGGTCGAGGGCGGCGGTCGGGCGCTTGCCGGTCTCCTGCAGCGGATGGACGGGGAACTCCAGCGGGATGCCGCCGGCGTCGCGGATGCCGTCCCTGACCCGGTCGGCCAGGGCGAGGTGGTGGCGGTTGCAGGGCACCAGGTCGCTGCCCGTCTGGGCGATGCCGATGATCGGCCGGCCGGACTGGAGCTCCTTCGGGGTCAGCCCGAAGTTGAGGAACCGTTCGAGGTAGAGCGCGGTCATCTCCGGATTTCCGGCGTTGTCCCACCAGGCCTGGCTGCGCAGGCCGCCGCTCTCGGGATGGCCGGTCGGACGCATCAGCTCGCTCCTCACTCGCGCGGGCCGCCGGCCGGGTGGTGGCGCACCTCGGGCGGCGATGACTGGCCTACCCTGCTGCCGTCATCGCCCAAACGCCTCAGATCATCGCCGCCATCACCTGCTCGACGCTGCTGACCTCGGGAAACTCGATGAGGCACCACGTCGCGCCGGCGTCCTCGTACGGGCCGGGGTGCACTCCGGGCGGGACGCCGACCGCGACCTCGAAGCCCTCCAGCCCGCCTCGGTGCTCGGCGACGACGGCCAGCATCTCCCGCAGCCCGACCGGGGTCGTCTCGGGACAGAGACCGTCGAAACGGGCGGCACGGCGGAGCGGCGCCCGCTTGACCGACTGGGCGGCGACCCAGACGGGGATCCGCGGCCGCTGCACGGGCTGCGGCTGGAACGCCAGGTCGTCGACGCGGTAGTGGCGGCCCCGGTGGCGGACGGGCAGCCCGGTCCAGAGCCGGCAGATGACGTCGAGGCCCTCGTCGAGCATCTCCGCCCGGACGCGCGGGTCGCCGGTCTCGCCGAGCCTGCTCAGCTCCCCGCCGTTGTCCGAGCCCAGCCCGACGCCGAGCACCATCCGCCCGCCGCTGAGATGGTCGAGCGCGGCGGCCTGCCTGGCCACCTCGTACGGCCTGCGCCGCGACAGCGGCGTGACCCTGGTGCCGATGCGGACGCGCTCGGTGGCGGCGGCGATCGCGGCCAGGGCGATCCAGGCGTCGCAGACGGCCAGCTCCGCGTTCAGCGGGCGCACGACGTGGTCCCACAGGAAGACGCCGTCGAACCCGGCGTCCTCGGCGCGGGCGGCCAGGTCGGCGAGCACCCGCGGGTCGGCCAGCTCCCCGAACGGCGGCAGGTACAACGCCCGGCGCATCACAGCAGGCCCTTCAGGTGCGGCGCGGTACGGCTGCGCGGGCTGGCGGCCACCTGCGCCGGCGTGCCCGCGGCCACCACCGTGCCGCCGGCCGAGCCGCCTCCCGGCCCGAGGTCGATGACGTGGCCGGCGGTCGCCACCACCCGCATGTCGTGCTCGGCGACCACGACCGTGCCGCCGCCGCCGACCAGGTCGTGCAGCCGGTCCATGAGCACGTCGGTGTCGTGCGGGTGCAGGCCGGTGGACGGCTCGTCGAGCAGGTAGAGCGTGGACTCGGCGCGGCGGCCCTGCAGCTCGGCGGAGAGCTTGATGCGCTGGGCCTCGCCGCCCGACAGCTCGGTGGCGGGCTGCCCGAGCTGCAGGTAGCCGAGCCCCACCTCGTGCAGCGTCTCCAGCGGGCGGCGTACCGCGGGGACGTCGCCGAAGAAGCCGGTGGCCTCGTCGACCGTCATCTCCAGGACCTGGGCGATCGTGCGGTCGCGGTAGGTCACGCGCAGCGTGCCGGGGTTGTAGCGGGCGCCGCCGCAGTCGGGGCAGGGCGCGTACGTCGTGGGCAGGAACAGCAGCTCGACCGCGACGTACCCCTCGCCCTGGCAGGTCTCGCAGCGTCCGCCGGGCACGTTGAAGGAGAACCGGGCCGGGCCGTAGCCGTGGGAGCGCGCGCCGTCGGTGGCGGCGAACAGCTTGCGCACCGTGTCGAACAGGCCGGTGTAGGTGGCCAGGTTGGAGCGCGGGGTGCGGCCGATGGGCTGCTGGTTCACCCACACCACCCGCCGCTCCCCTTCCGCGGCCTCGGCGAGGGCCGCCAGCAGGCTGCTCTTGCCCGCCCCTGACACGCCGGTGACGGCGGTGAACACGCCCAGCGGCACGTCGACGTCCACGCCCCGCAGGTTGTTGCGGGTGAGCCCGCGCAGCTCCAGGCAGCCGGCCGGCCGGTGCGCCGGGCGTTCCGGCACGACGGTGTGGAACAGGTAGCGACGGGTCACCGACGCGGCGACCTCGCGCAGCCCGGCGACCGGCCCGCTGTACAGGACGCGCCCGCCGTCGCCGCCCGCGCCGGGGCCGACGTCCACCACCCAGTCGGCCTGGCGCACGACGTCCATGTCGTGCTCGACCAGGCAGACGGTGTTGCCGGTGTCGCGCAGGCGGCGCAGCAGGTCCGACAGCGCGGCGGAGTCGGCGGGGTGCAGGCCGGCCGACGGCTCGTCCAGCACGTACACGACGCCGAACAGCCCGGCGCGCAACTGGGTGGCCAGCCGGATCCGCTGCAGCTCGCCGCTGGACAGGGTCGGCGCGGGCCGGGCGACGCTCAGGTAGCCAAGCCCCAGCTCGTCCAGCACCTCGATGCGGTCGAGGATGTCGCGGGTGAGCGCGCCCGCCGGTCCCGGCTCGTCGCGGTGCGGGCGGAGCACGCCGGCCAGCTCGCCCATCGGCATCGCGGCCAGCTCGACGACGGTGCGGCCCGCGTACGTGACCGCCAGCGCCTCGGGACGCAGCCGCCGCCCGCCGCAGAGCGGGCAGGCGCGGGCGGTCATGAACCGTTCGGCGCGCAGGCGGCTCTTCTCGCTGGCCGAGGAGGCGTACGCCTTGAGCACCAGCCGCCGGGCGCTGGCGTACTTGCCCTGGTAGGGGCGGTGGATCCGGCCCGCCTCGCGGACGGGATGGACGGTGACCACCGGCTCCTCGTCGGTGAACAGGATCCATTCGCGCTGCTCCGGCGGCAGGCTCCGCCAGGGCGCGTGGATGTCGTAGCCGAGCGTCGCCAGGATGTCGCGCTGGTTCTTGCCCTGCCAGGCGCCCGGCCACGACGCGATCGCGCCCTCCGCGATGCTCAGCGACGGGTCGGGCACCAGCGACTCCTCGGTGACCTCGTGCAACACCCCCTGCCCCTGGCACTGCGGGCACGCCCCGGCGACGGTGTTGGGCGAGAACGCGTCGGAGTCCAGGCGCGGCGCGCCGGCCGGGTAGGCGCCGGCGCGGGACATCAGCATGCGCAGCGAGTTGGAGACCCGGCTCAGCGTGCCGACCGTGGACCGCGCGGACGGCGTGGCCCGCCGCTGGCCGAGCGCGACCGCGGGCGGCAGGCCGGTGATGTCGTCGACGTCGGGCATCGGCAGCTGCTGCAGCAACCGCCGCGCGTAGGGCGCGACCGACTCCAGGTACCGGTGCTGCGACTCGGCGAAGATCGTGCCGAACGCCAGCGACGACTTGCCCGACCCGGAGACCCCCGTGAACGCCACCAGCGCGTCGCGCGGGATCGCCACGTCGACGTCCCGCAGGTTGTGCACCCGCGCGCCGCGCACCCGGATGCCGCTGCCCAGCTCATCTTCCACTCTGCGCAATCTACCCATCGCCCGCCGGGCAACCGCCGGGCGACCACCGGGCCGGGCTCAGGCCGCCCGCAGCGGGCGCAGCGCCGACCCCCAGGCCAGGACCTGGTCCAGGACGGCGTTCAGCCGGTCCTCGTGGGCGGCGGCGGGCCGGAAGCCGTCGGCGAAGTCGGTGTGGATCGACAGCCCGACCTGGTTGGCCACGGTGGCCACGCCGAGCAGGCCGAGCACGTGCCGCAGGTGGGCGATGGCCCGGGGCGCGCCGTCCACGCCGTAGCCGACGAAGCCGGCCGCCTTGTTGGTCCACTCGGCGTACAGGAAGTCGAGGGCGTTCTTGAGCGCGCCCGGGTAGGAGTTGTTGTACTCCGGGGTCACGATGACGAACGCGTCCAGCTCCGAGATCGTGGCCGACCAGCGCCTGGTGTGCTCGTGCCGGTAGTTGCCCATGGCGGGGTGCTCGGGTTCGTCCAAATTGCCCAGGTTGTAGTCCTTCAGGTCGATGAGCCGGTAGTCGGCGTCGCCCCGCTTGGCCGCCAGATCGCGGACCCAGTGGGCCACCGCCTCGCCGTTGCGGCCAGGCCGGGTGCTGCCGAGGATGATGCCTACCCTGAGCATGTCCTTCTCCCTCAGTTCGGTTACGGAAACCAACCGTAGGGAGAGCGGCTGAGATACTGAATGCGCTGCTATCCACCATTTATACGCGAGCGTCTCAGCCCTTAGACTCAGCTCCATGGACGTGCTGAGCGACGTGATGGCCTTCATGCGGTGCGGGCGCCCCACCTCCTCCCGCATCTCCTGGCGGGCGCCCTGGGGGGTGGCGTTCCGCTCGGTGCCGGGGTCGGCGGGCTTCCAGGTGGTGCTGCGCGGATCGTGCTGGCTGATCCCGCCGGACGGCGAGCCCGTGCCGCTCAGCGTGGGCGACGTGGTGTTCCTGCCGCACGGCGACGACTTCGGGCTGGCCGACGATCCCGCCCGGCCGCTGGCCGAGGCCGACTGCGAGCCGCACTCGGAGTTGTTCGCGTCGGCCGGGTTCGGCGGCACCGGGGCCGAGACGGTGGTCCTGTCCTGCGGCTACCGGCTCGACCTCGACCGCACCCACCCGATCCTGGCCTCGCTGCCCGGCGTGATCCACCTGCCCGCGACGCTCGGCAGCCGCCCGGAGCTGCGGGCCGCCGTCGAGCTGCTGGCCGCCGAGATCGACAGCCCGCGGCCCGGCACCGACACCGTCGTGTCGTCCCTGCTCGACATGTTGCAGCTGTACGTCCTGCGCGCCTACTTCGAGACCCAGGACGAGCCCTGCACGGTCTCCGGCTGGGCCGCCGCGCTGGCCGACCCCGTCGTCGGCCGGGCGCTCGACGCCATCCACCGCGACCCGGCCCGCCGCTGGACCGTCGAGTCGCTCGGCGCGCACGCGGGCATGTCCCGGGCCGGCTTCGCCCGCCGCTTCACGGGGCTGGTGGGGCAGCCGCCGCTGGCGTACCTGACGTGGTGGCGGCTGATGAGCGCGGCCCGCCTGCTGCGCGAGTCCGACGCGCCGGTGGCGCGGGTGGCCGAGCAGGTGGGGTACGGGTCCGAGTTCGCCTTCGGCAACGCCTTCAAACGCGAGTTCGGCGTCGCCCCCGGCCGCTACCGCCGCTCGGCGGCCTGATCCCCGCGGCCGCCATCGCCGGTCGGCGGCCCGGTCCCCCGGCCCCGCGAGCCGGGCGGGTCAGGGGCCCCAGCGTTCCTGGGCGTACTGACGGCGGACGCCGGCGGACTCGCCGATCCGGGTCCAGGAGCGGCCGTCCTTGCGGGCCGCGCGCACGGCGGCGTCCAGGTGGCCCTGGGCCCGGCGCACGGCCTCGGCGGCCTGGCGGACGGCGACCAGGCTCGGCGGGTCGAGATGGGTCTCCCACTCCGCGCGGATCGCGACGGCCACGTCGTCGGGGGCGGCGCCGGACAGCAGGCATTCGCTCAGCGCGTAGATGCGCCGGGCCGCGAAGTCGTGGCGGGTCTGGGCCACGCGTTCCCACAGCGGCCCCTGCCATCCGCAGGCGCAGTGGCCGCGCCAGCCGATCGCGGTGCGGCCGTCCACGACGTCGCCGCGGCCGTAGCCGATGCGGCCGTCGGAGCCGATCGGGTGCACCCTCGCCCCGCCGTCGGCCGGGCCGGTGGAGACCCGGCCGTCCGGGAAGACGGCGGCATCCCAGCCTTCGTGGCGCCCGTCGTCGCCCTCCCACCACTTCATGACACGCCCCCTCCAGAGATCGTCCGGATCAGCTGGCGACTCCATGGTGGCAGGCGGCACCGGCCCTTGCGAGGGCCCGCGGATTACGGTGTCACGCTGGGGGGATATCGGCCCGGCGGCGGGTCGCCGACTGGATCGGTCCACACGCTGACCAGGTCGTGCCTTCCGCCGGGGCCCCTCGTCCGGCCAGCCTGGGTGGCATGCTCAGCGCCCTCGTCGTCATCGACGTCCAGAACTCCTTCCTGCAGCTTCCCGACTGGCGCCACACGTCCAGGCCGGACATCGTCCCGCAGGTCAACCGGCTGGCCGCGGCCGCCAGGCAGGCCGGGGACGCGGTCGTGTGGGTGCTCGGGTCGCGGCCCGGCTCGGGCACGGTCTTCGATCCGGCCCGGGGGTTCGTCCAGCTGATGGACGGCCTGGAACCCCTTCCGGACGAGCCGATCCTCACCAAGTCGGCGCACAACGCCTTCACCACCACCAACCTCCACCAGTTCCTCACCCGGCGCGGCGTCAGGCGGCTGACCGTCTGCGGCATCCGGACCGAGCAGTGCTGCGAGACCACCACGCGCCTCGCCTCCGACCTGGGCTTCGAGGTCGACTTCGCCATCGACGCCACCGCCACCACGCCGGTCCCCCACCGCGACGCGCCCGACGACGTCCCCTTCGACGAGCTCGTGCACGACCCGCGCACGCTCGGCGTGGACGAGATCCTCGCCCGTACCGAATACGCTCTGTCGGGTCGTTTCGCCACGATCAGGACCGTGGACGAGCTCACCGGGAACTGAGGAGGCGCCGGTCATGTCCCGAGTCGTCTTCCTGCTCATCCCGCGGGTGCACCTGCTCGACGTGGCCGGGCCCGCCCAGGTGTTCTCCACCGCCGCCGACCTCGGCCGGCCGTACACCATCGACTACGTCGCCGAGGAGCGCGAGGTGGCCAGCGTGCAGGGGCTGACGCTGCACGCCCGCACCTCGTGGCCGTCCCTGACGCCCGACGACCTGATCGTCGTGCCGGGCTGGCGGGGGCCGGCCCGGCCGGCGGGCGGCGAGACGTTGCGCCGGCTGCGCGAGCACCACGCGTCCGGCGGCACGGTGGCCAGCGTGTGCGCGGGGGCCGACGCGCTGGGCCGGGCCGGGCTGCTCGACGGCCGCCGGTGCACGACCCACCACAGCGTCCAGGACGAGCTGGCCCGCCTCTACCCGCGGGCCGGCGTCGTCAGGGACGCGCTGTACGTCGAGGACGACCGGGTCGTCACCTCGGCGGGCGTGGCCAGCGGCATCGACGTGGCGCTGCACCTGGTGACCACCCGGCACGGGCCGTACGCGGCGGGGCAGGTGGCCCGCGCGATGCTCGTGCACGCCCACCGCGACGGCACCGCGGAGCAGGTCAGCCCGCTGCTGCGACGGCGTTCGCACGTGGACGAGACGGTCCACCGCATCCAGGACCTGATCGAGACCCGGTTCACCGAGCGGCTGCCGTTGAGCCTGCTGGCCGGGGCCGCGGGATGCAGCGAGCGCACGGTGACCCGGCTGTTCCGGCGGGCCACCGGGCTCACCCCGCTGGCCTACCAGACCGCGCTGCGGCTGGAGCGGGCCGAACACCTGCTCGGCCGCGGCGCGACCGCCGAGGTCGCCGCGCGCGAGGTGGGCTTCGCCGACGCCCGGATGCTGCGCCGGTTGCGCACCCGCGCCACCGCCTCCTGAGACTGGGCGCGACGGATCAGGCGGCGGGACAGGGCGGCGGGTGAGAGCTGCGGGTCAGAGCGAGGCGGTGCGGTAGCGGGAGCGGAACTCGGCCAGCAGTTCGTCGGTGACCTGCGCGCCCGCGGCGACGGCCGCGTGCACCTCGCGGAAGTACCCCTCGTAGCCCGCGGGCGTGTAGAGGCACAGCGCGCGCACGACGCCGTCGCCGGCGTTCCTGAACCCGTGCGGGGTGCCGCGCGTCGCCGCCAGCAGGTGGCCCGGCCCGGCTGTCACCTCGCCGTCGCCGTCGTGCAGGGTCAGCTCGCCGTCGAGGACGTAGAAGTACTCGTCGTGGCCCTGGTGGACGTGCGGGCGCGCCCCGACGACGCCCGGGTCCAGCGTGAACTCCTCGAACGCGAACCGGTCCCCGGTGTGCTCCCCGGTCAGCCGGAAGAAGTGCCGGACCCCGGCGACGTCGATGAGCTCGCCCTCGGCGGGACGCCGGAGCAGGGGACGCGGTTCCGGGCTCTCGTTCGCGATCATGCCCGGCATTCTGCCACCCGCGGGAACGACGCCCTCACCTCCACACGAAACGGCGAAAGAGGATAATCCGGATCATGGGAAAGACCTACGACCGGATCGACGGCCGGTTGCGCGCGTTCATCGAGTCACAACCCATCTTCTTCACGGCGACCGCCCCCTTGGCCGGCGACGGCACGGTCAACCTCTCGCCCAAGGGCCTGAAGGGCTCGTTCGCCGTCCTGGACGACCACACCGTGGCCTACCTCGACTTCGCCGGCAGCAACGCCGAGACCATCGCCCACCTGCGCGAGAACGGCCGCGTCACGCTGATGTGGTGCGCCTTCGACGGCCCGCCGAACATCGTGCGCGTGCACGGCCACGGCGAGCCCGTCTTCCGCGACGACCCCCGCTGGGCCGGGCTGCTGCGGCACTTCCCGGACATCGACCCGGCCCCGCACGGCCTGCGCGCGATCATCGTCGTGACCGCCCGGCTGATCCGCGACACCTGCGGGTACGCCGTCCCGTTCATGACCTACGACGCCGACCGCCCGCTGCACGGCTCCCGCTTCGCCCGCGAGGACGACGAGTCGCTCGACGCGTACTTCCACAAGAAGGAGCACGTGGCGACCAGCATCGACGGCCTCCCCGGGCTGCCGCTCCCGCTGCCCCCACTCCCCCCGCTCCCCCGCGAGGGCTGACCGGACGGGCCGCCGTCACAGGACGGCGAGGGCCTTGGCGATGTTCCACTCGGCCAGCTCCAGCATCCAGCGCCGGCCGGGGAAGTCGGTCCCGGCGATGCGCAGCGGGCCCTCGATCAGCGAGAGCACCTGGGCGTACCGGTAGAGCTCCAGCCGGTGGGGGTCGAGGGCGATCGGGCGCAGCGCGGGGTAGGCGTCCTCGAAGCGCATGCGCAGCCAGGCGTGCTCCCACTCGGCGTCGAAGTAGGTCAGGCCCTCGAAGTCGATCAGGACGGGTTCGCCCGCGGGCGTGACGAGCACGTGGTCCGGCCCGAGCTCGCCGTGCACGAGCACGTACCGTTCGCGGGGGGCGACCGCCTCGCGCAGGCGGCGTACGTGGGCGGCGATCCGGTCGTGCGCCTCGCCCATCCTGGCGTCGCGGGCGGCGACGGCGGCGAGGTGGGCGAGCGCGCGGTCCAGGACGACGTCCTCGGCGGGCCGGGAGGGCCGGGCCCGGCCGTCGGCCAGGTGGGCGAGCTTGCCGTAGGACGGGCCGGGGGTGGCGTGCATGCGGCGCAGGGCGTCGCCGAGCGCGGCCAGCGGCCGGGCGGCGGCGGCCGGGTCGCCTTCCATCAGGGCCTCCAGCGTGGTGGCGCCCGCGTCCTCGACCAGGGCGAAGGCCGCGCCGAGGTGGCGGCCGCCGGGGTCGAGCGCCAGCAGCCGGGGGACCCGCACGTCCGCCGCGGTCAGGGCCGCGTGGGCGGCGGCGAACAGGTCCGCCCCCGACGCGTCGGCGAAGGGGTCGTCCTCGCCCGCGGGGGACGCCGGCCAGTAGTTCTCGCCGGCCGCCCAGACGTAGAGGATCACGCTGGTGGCGTCGTCCAGCCGGAGCCGGTAGACGCCCTTCTTGCTGCCGCCGGTCAGCCGGTCGAGCGCGGCGGGCCGCCGGTCGGCGCCGAACTGCTCGGCGACCAGGTCGCGGACGTCGTCGGCGCGCAGGAAGGTCCGGGTCATGATCGTTTTCTATCACCTGCGGGAGCCCGCCGTTGAAAACAAAAGTCTGATCTGGTTTTATGGATGCAGAGCGCCGGGGAGGTCCCGGCGGTTCCCCCTCAAGGAGCGACGATGAAGCTCACCCAGGCCGCTGCGGCCACGTTCGGGCTCGACGACGAGGCATGGAAGCGGCACGCCAACCCGTGGAGCGTGTGGACCCGGATGGCCGGGCTGGCCCCCATCCTGCTGCCGATCTACTTCCGCGACGCGCTCGGCTGGTGGTCCCTGGCCCCGATCGCGGCGGGCGTGATCTGGATGTGGCTCAACCCCCACGCGTTCCGGCCGGTCCACGAGCCGCGCAGCTGGGCGTCGAAGGGCATCTACGGCGAGAAGCTGTACGCCGCCGACCACTCCCCGGCCGCCGCGGCGCACCGCCGGACGATCCGCCGGCTGCTCGCCATGGCCGCCGCCGGGCTGGGCGTCATGGTGTACGGGCTCGTCCGGGTCGAGCCGTGGCCGTCCCTCTTCGGCCTGACGCTCATCATCGTCTCCCAGCTGTGGCAGATCGACCGGTTCGTGGCCATCTACGAGGAGGGCCTGCGCCGCGCCGCCGCCGCGGGTTCGTGACAACATTCGATCGGCACGATCGTTTGCAGGAAGGTTGTCCCCGATGCCGCCCGCGTTCACCGCAGAGGAGAAGGCCCGCATCACCGCCCTGTTGCTGGCGAACGGCGAGAAGCTGTTCACCGGCCAGGGCCTGCGCAAGACCTCCCTGGAGGAGCTGATGGCCCCCACGGGGGTGGCCAAGAGCAGCTTCTACGTCTTCTTCGACTCCAAGGAGGCGCTGTACCTGGAGCTGATGCTGCGCCAGACCGGCGAGGTGCGGCGCCGGGTCATCGACGGCGCGCTGATGAGCGCCGACGACCCGCGCGAGGCGCTGCGCCGCTTCCTGCACGCCACCGTCGAGGAGCTGTCGGTCAACCCCCTGTGGCGCCGCCTGATGACCCATCCGGAGGAGATGCAGGCGGTGGCCCGCAAGCTCGACCCCGAACGGGTCGCCGCGATGTCCGGCAGCCCGGCCGCCGCCCTCACCGAGTACGTCACCGCCCGCCGGGCCGCGGGCGAGCTGGTCGACGCCGAGCCCGCCGTCATCATCGGCGTGCTGCAGTGCGTGCTGCTGGTGCCGATATTCGCCGAGCGGCTCGGCGACCCGGCCCTGCACCCCAGGATCATCGACCTGCTCATCGACGTCGTCGCCTCGGGGCTGGCCCGTCCCGGCGGATGACGTCGTGACCGCCCTGGGGTGAGCTGGCGGGGGTGCAGAAAACTGCAGGGGGAGTCGAGTGTCAGCCGCAATGGCGGCCGCCGCGCGATCGGCGAGGCTGCTGAGCATGGCAAACACCGCAACCACGGCAATCCCCCACCTGGCCGGCGGCCGGCGAAGACACGCCTGGCTGGCGGCGGGGATCGTGCTCGGACTGTTCGGCACGAACAGCGAATGGTCGATCCCGCTGGCCGGATGGCTGTTCTCCGTCGGCCTCATGCGCTTCACCCGCAGCTCGGGCGTGCCGGCCGGGCTCGCGGCCGTCGGCCTGTCGGCCGCCGCGACGACGGTGGTCTTCGTCGCGGCGGCGGGCCGGCTCACCGTCCTGCCGATCCTGCTCGGCTGCCTGCTGCTCGGCCTGGTCCTGAGCCTGCCGCTGCTGGCCGACCGGCTGCTCGTCCGGCGGCTCGGCCCGCTCACCGGCACGCTGGTCTTCCCGGCCGCCCGGGTGACGGCCGAGTTCCTGATCGCCACGCTCACCCCGCTGGGCACGATCTTCGGGCCGCTGGCCGCGACGCAGTCGGCGAACCTGCCGCTGCTCCAGACGGCGTCCGTCACCGGCGTCTACGGGATCAGCTTCCTGATGGCCTGGGCCGCGCCGGTCGTCAACCTCGCGCTGGAACGCCGGATGGCCTGGCCGTCGATCCGGGGCGTCACGCTGACGTACGTCGCGGTGCTCGTCTCGGCGCTGCTCGGCGGCGGCCTGCGGCTGGCGACCGCGCCGGCCGCGCCGGAGCTGGTACGCGTCGCCGGGATCAGCGCCTCCCTGGCCGCCGAGCAGCGCATGCGGGAGATCGGCGACGTCCACACCCCGCGGGTCCTGCCCGCGCAGAAGCCGACGCTGCGCAGGGCGTTCGCGGTGATCGACGACGACCTGTTCGCCCGCACCCGGATCGAGGCCGACGGCGGCGCCCGGGTCGTGGCCTGGGCCGAGACCGCCGCGGTCGTGCTCGGCGAGGACTACCCCGGCTTCCTGCGCAGGGCCCAGGACCTGGCCAGGGAGAAGGGCGTCTATCTCGACATGGGGGTGGCCGTCGTCCTCGACGGGGAGCCGCGCTCCCGCGACCTGGCCGTGCTGGTGACCCCCGAGGGGCGGGTGGCGTCGGTCTTCGACAAGGCGCATCCGGTGCCCGGCATGGAGAGCCTGCGGCCGGGCGACGGGGTCGTGCCGGTGACCGGCACGCCGTACGGGCGGCTGGCCCACGTCGTCTGCTTCGACGCCGACTTCCCCGCCACGCTGCGCACCCGCGCCGACGTGATGTTCGTGCCGGCCAACGACTGGAAGGGCATCGAGCGCACGCACGCGGCGAACGCGGTGTTCCGGGCGGTGGAGAACGGCTACAGCCTCGTCCGGCCGGCCAGTAACGGCCTGGCGATCACCGTCGACGCCTACGGCACCCCTCTGGCCAGGGCGAACTACTTCGGCACGGCGCAGCAGAGCATGGTCGTCTCCGTCCCGACCCGCGGCGTCTGGACGCTGTACGGCCTGGTCGGCGACCTGTTCGCCGGGCTGTGCGCCGCCGCCCTGGCGGGGCTGACCGGGCTCGCCGTGCTCCGGCGGGCCGCGTACCGGGGCTGACCATGGGATTTCCGGAGGAAGGTGCGATGATGCCACGGGCGCGGAACGGGAGGACCCGGATGACGGGGAGACGAGGAGTGCGGGCGAGACTCGCGACGCCGCTGCGCGCGCTGGCCATGATCGGGCTGTCGGTGGCGGGCGTGCTCGCGGCCGTCCTGGTCGTGATCAGCGCGGTCCCGGCGGCGGCCGGCGTGGGCCGGGGGGCGTTCCGGCGGGCGGTGTCGCTGCAACGCGCGGTCGCCGACGCGGCCCGGCGGCTGGCGGGCCGGCTCGGCGTGCGCGTCGAGCGTCCCTACGGGCCCGGGACGGACGCGTCCGCGCTGCTGAAGGACCCGGCGACCTGGCGGGACGTGCTGTGGGGCGTCCTCGACCCGCTCATGGGCACGTGGGCGTCCGCGCTGGCGCTCGGCATGCCGCTCTACGGCCTGTACGGCGTGGCGGTGCAGCCGTTCGTGTGGCGGGCCAACCTGCGGGCCGGCGGCGCGAACGCCTACGGCGTCATCCACGTCACCTCGACGGCCGCCGCGCTGGCGGCGATCCCGGTCGGGCTGGCGCTGATCGCGCTCGGCCTGTACATCGGCCCCCCGCTGCTGCGCCTGCGCGCCCGGTGGGGCGGCGCGCTGCTCGGGCCCTCGCGCACGGCCGCGCTGGAGCAGCGGGTCGAGACGCTGGTCGAGACGCGCGCCGGCAGCGTCGACACCCAGGCCGCCGAGCTGCGCAGGATCGAGCGCGACCTGCACGACGGCGCGCAGGCCCGGCTGGTCGCCCTGGGCATGGGGCTGGGCCACGCCGAGCGGCTGTTCGACGAGGACCCGGAGGCGGCCCGCGCCCTGCTGTCCACGGCCCGCGAGTCCTCCTCCAAGGCCCTGGACGAGCTGCGCGACCTGGTACGCGGCGTGCATCCGCCGGTCCTGGCCGACCGCGGCCTGGCCGACGCGATCCGGGCCCTGGCCCTGGACTGCCTGCTCGACGTCGAGGTCACCACCGACCTGGCCGGACGGCCCGCGCCGCCGGTGGAGTCGGCCGTCTACTTCGCGGTCAACGAGCTGCTCGCCAACACCAGCAAGCACGCCGGGGCGGCGACCGTCCAGATCACGCTGCGCCACCGGCACGGGATACTCAGCTGCGACGTCGTGGACGACGGCGGCGGCGGCGTCGATCCGGCCGACGGCACCGGGCTGCGCGGCATCCAGAGCCGGCTGGCCGTCTTCGACGGGACGATCGCCGTCGACAGCCCGCCCGGCGGGCCCACCCGGGTGCATCTGGAGGTGCCGTGCGCGATCAGGTCCGAGTAGTCGTCGCCGAGGACCTGTTCCTCATCCGGGACGCGCTGGTCCGCATGCTGACCGAGCACGGCTTCACGGTCGTGGCCGCCGTCGACAACGGGCCGTCGCTGCGCAAGGCGCTGGCCGAGGAGCGGCCGGACGTGGCGGTCGTCGACGTGCGGCTGCCGCCGTCGTTCACCGACGAGGGTCTGCAGGCCGCGATCCAGGCGCGCCGCGACCGGCCCGGCTTCCCGGTGCTGGTGCTGTCGCAGTACGTGGAGCAGCTCTACGCCCGCGAGCTGCTGGCCGACGGCGCCGGGGCGGTCGGCTACCTGCTGAAGG
This sequence comes from Nonomuraea sp. NPDC049684, assembly GCF_044465345.1. Taxonomy (NCBI): domain Bacteria; kingdom Bacillati; phylum Actinomycetota; class Actinomycetes; order Streptosporangiales; family Streptosporangiaceae; genus Nonomuraea; species Nonomuraea sp. NPDC049684. The sequence continues at coordinate 126,987 of NZ_JBITLO010000018.1, forward strand.
ACAGGGTGGCCAACACCGCGCAGTTCATCGACGCGGTCACCTCGGTGAGCCGGGGCGGCACGGCGATGGACGCGCAGGTCATCGCCAAGCTGCTGACCCGCGGCGACGCGCGTGGCCGCACCGGCGAGCTGAGCCCGCGCGAGCGGGAGGTGCTGAGCCTGATCGCCGCCGGGCGGTCCAACGCGGCGATCGCGCACCAGCTCGTGATCTCCGCCAGCGCGGTCAACAAGCACATCGCGGGCATCTTCGGCAAGCTCCAGCTGCCCGAGTCCGAGGACGACAACCGCCGGGTGCTGGCCGTCCTGGCCTATCTCAACCGCTGACCGGGGCGCGGCGGGCGTAGTCGCCGATGGCGGGGCGCAGCAGGTCGTACGCCTGCCGGGCGGTGCGGGCGAGGGCCGCGAAGATCTGCTCGGACTCCTCCCCCGCCAGGACCCGGCGCTGGGCCTCGTCGAACAGCAGCCGCTCCACCCCGGCTAGCGCGGCGGCGACCAGGCGGGGCGTGAGGCCGCCGTCGCCGGTCTCCTCGGCCAGGACGGCGGCGAGCCTGGCCTCGGCCTGGTCGTGGAGCTGGCGCAGGCGGGCCCGCAGCACGGGCGTCTCGCGTACCATCCGCTGCCAGTCGGCGCCCGCGTCGGGGATCGCGCCGTCGCGGCGGCGCAGCCGTTCGTCGTAGTCGCGCTGGGCGGCCTCCAGGGCCGACTCGCCGGGCTGCCGCCCGGACACGGCCCTGGCCAGGCCGCCGACCACCTCCTCGTGCCGGTCGAGGATGAGGTCCTCCTTCAGCGGGAAGTGGTTGGTGACGGTCATCTTGGCCACGCCGGCGGCGGCGGCGACGTCGGCGATGGTGACGTCGTCGTAGCCGCGTTCCAGGAACAGGCCGGTCGCGACGTCGGAGATGAGCTGCCGGGTCTGGTGTTTCTGGCGCTCCCGCAAGCCCTTGGATCGTTCGGTCACGCGCTCTGCCCTTCCATACAGTCATTAGGTTTGACCTAACTATTAGGTCGGACCTAGTGTTTGGAGTCGTCCTAGTCAATCGATCCTAAGGGTGTTCGATGACCAGCACCTCCGCCGCCGGGGCCGCGCGCGACCGGCTCGATCCGCATCTGCTGCGCATGGGGATCGTCCTGATCGCGGCCCCGATCCTGGCCACCATCGACGCCACCGCCGTGGGCATCGCGGCCGGCGCGATGGCGGCGCACTTCCGCACGTCGCTGACCGACGTGCAGTGGGTGGCGGCCGGCTACCTGCTCGCGATCGCGGTGGTCATGCCCCTGTCGGGCTGGCTGAGCCGGCGGTTCGGGGCCAGGCGCACGTGGATGGCCGCCGTGGCGGTCTTCACCGCCGGCTCGGCCCTGTGCGGCCTGGCCTGGTCACTGCCGGCCCTCATCGCGTTCCGGCTCGTGCAGGCCGTGGGCGGCGGGCTGATGAACCCCGTGGGCCAGACGATCCTGGCCCAGGCGGCCGGGCCGTCCCGGATCGGCCGGGCCATGAGCGTGCTGACGATCCCCGTCATGTTCGCCCCGGTGCTCGGGCCGATCGTGGGCGGCCTGGTCGTCCAGCAGCTCGACTGGCGCTGGATCTTCTACCTCAACCTGCCCGTCTGCCTGCTCGTCCTGCCGGTGGCCGCCCGCGTCCTGGCCCGGGACGAGAACGACGAGGACGGGCCCGCGCCCAGGCTCGACCTCCTGGGCCTGGCACTGCTCTCCCCCGGCCTGGCGGCGGTGGTCTACGGGCTGACGACGGCGGGCGGAGGCCAGGGGGCGTGGACGCCGTCCGTGCTGGTCGGCGCGGGGCTGGCGCTGGTCGCCGGCTACCTGGTGCACGCGCTGCGCACCCGCCGCCAGCCGCTGATCGACGTACGCCTGTTCGCCAGGGGCGGGTTCACCGCGGCCTGCGTGGCGCTGTTCCTGCTCGGGGCCTCGCTCTACAGCTCCATGATCCTGCTGCCGCTGTTCTTCCAGCACGACCGGCACGCCGGCACGCTCTCGACGGGCCTCCTGCTCACCCCGCAGGCGCTCGGGGCCGCCGTGGGCTCGTTCGCCGCGGGGCGGCTGGCCGACCGCCACGGCCCGCGCGCCGTCGTGACCGGCGGGCTCGTGCTGTCGCTGGCCGGGCTGCTCGCCTTCACCCAGGCCCCCGCCCGTCCGGACACCTGGCTGCTGACCCTCTGCCTGGTCCTGTACGGCCTGGGTATCGGCGGCGTCTCCGCGCCCACCATGGCCGCGGCGTACGCCTCGGTCGACAGGCGGCAGACGCCGGGCGCGGCCGGCGCGCTGAACGTCGTCAACCGGCTCGGCGGCGCGCTGGGCACCGCCATCCTCACGACCGTCCTGGACAGCGGGCTGCGCCGGGGCGACGGCCCGGCGCACGCCTACGGCACCGCCTTCTGGTGGGCCTTCGGACTGTGCCTGGTCACCCTGGTTCCGGTGGCGTTCCTCCGCTCGGCCCGCCGTGATGGTCGGCCAGGCGGGTGAGCAGGTCGACCAGGCGCTCGCGGTCGGCGGGGGGCAGCGGGGCGAGGAACTCGTCCTGGGCGCGGGCCAGCAGGCGGTCGAGCTCGGCCAGCCGGCGGCGGCCCTCCGCCGTGATGGTGACGATGTTGCGGCGGCGGTCCCCCGGGTCGGGCGCGCGTTCGACGAGCGCGCGCCCGGCCAGGTCGTTGACGGTCGCCACCATGTCGCTGCGGTCGATGCCGGTACGCCGGCCGAGCTCCGCCTGGCTCGCCGGGCCGTACTCCTCCAGCGCGGCGAGCAGCGCGTAGTGGTAGCGCCGGACCTGGGCCTGGGCGAACGCCTGGTCCACGATCCGGTTGGCGGTCAGCGCCGCGTGGTTGGCCAGCCTGCTCGGCAGCGCGCGCAGCCGCTCCGGCAGCCCGCCCTCTGGGGTGTTCACAGAGGCAATCTAACAACTCGTTGGCGCCACCCACGATTGGCTGTATTGTTGGCCGAACCAACGTTGGCCCGACCAACTATTTAGCGAGGTGCACCATGTCCGACACCGATGTCAGCCCCCGCCCGACGCACGACGTGGCGGCCCTGGCCGCGCTGATCCGGGGCCGCACGCTCCTGCCGGGCGACGACGGCTTCGCGGACGCCTGCTCCGGCTGGCTGCTGACGGTCGAGCACCGGCCCGCGGTGGTCGTGGTCGCCGCCGACGCAGGCGACGTGGCCGCCGCCGTCACCTACGCGGCCCGGACGGGACGTGCGGTCGCCGTGCAGTCGACCGGGCACGGCAAGTCGCTGCCCGCCGACGGAGCCGTCCTCATCGCCACCGGCGGGCTGCGCGAGCTGACCGTGGACCCGGACGCCCGCACCGCGCGGATCGGCGCGGGCCTGCGCTGGGGCGAGGTGGTCGCCGCCGCGGCCCCCCACGGGCTCGCGCCGCTGTGCGGATCGTCGGCCGAGGTCGGGGTGATGGGCTTCCTGACCGGCGGCGGGCTCCCGCTGGCCGCCCGCACGTACGGGTTCGCCGCCGACCGCGTCCGCTCGCTCGACGTCGTCACCGCCGACGGCCGGCTGCGGACCGTCTCGCCCGGCGCGGAGCCGGATCTGTTCTGGGCGGTACGCGGCGGCAAGGGCAACTTCGGCGTCGTCGTCGCGGCCGAGATCGAGCTGCTGCCGCTGCGCACGGTCCACGGCGGCGAGCTGTACTACCCGGGCGAGGATCCCGGGCACACCGCCCACGTCCTGCGCTCCTACCTGGCCTGGGCGAGGGAGCAGCCGGAGGAGATGTCCTCCTCCGTGACGCTGGTGCGCTTCCCCGACGCGCCGCAGTTGCCGCCGGAGTTCCGCGGCCGCTCGATGGTGCAGGTCCGGACGGTGTACGTCGGGGACGAGGAGCAGGGCGCCCGCCTGGTGCGGCCGTTGCGCGCGCTCGGCCCGGAGAAGGACACCTGCGCGGCCATGCCGTACAGCCGGATCACCGAGATCTACCAGGACCCCCGCCACCCGGTCTCGGCGCACCTGCGCAGCGCGCTGCTGCGCGAGCTGGACGACGACGCCGCCGCGGAGCTGGCCTCGTTCATCGACCCGGCCCGGACGGAGGGCCCGTTCCCCGGCATCCAGCTCCGCCACCTGGGCGGGGCGCTGGACCGGCCGCCCGCCCGCCCGCACGCGGCCGGCACCCGGGGCGCGGCCTTCCTGCTGTGGATGCGGCTGCCGGCCCCGCCCGGACGGGCCGAGGCGGCGCGCGCGGCCGCCGACGAGGTGCTGGACCGGCTGCGGCGCTGGGACACCGGCGCCATGCTGCCGGGCTTCCTGTTCGACCATGACGTGACCCCGGACCGGGTCAGGCGGGCCTGGTCCGAGGCGGACCACCGGCGGCTGTCCGCGCTCAAGGCCCGGTACGACCCGGACCGGCTGTTCCGCGTCAACCACAACATCGCCCCGGCCGCGCCGTGAGGCGGCGCCGGCCCGGAGCGGTCCGGGCCGGCGCCGTCCGGCCCGGTCACACTTGGCGGAAGTACCACAACTGCTGGCCCGCGTACTCGTCGCAGGTCCACTGCTGGATGTTGGCGCCGTTGTGTGTCCAGCCGTGGTCGACGTCGAGGCACTTGCCGCTCTTCTGGTTCTCCAGGAAGTAGAAGGTGTTCCACCACGCGTCGGTGTAGGCGTACTTCCAGCGCCACATCTGCTGCGGGACGTTCACGCACTCCCACTGCTTGACGTTCGCGCCGTCGAAGGTGTAGCCGTTGTCGACGTCCAGGCACTTGCCGCTGTGCTGGGCGCGCAGGAAGAACCACTCGCTCCCGGGGGCCACCCGCTGGAACTGCCAGTGCTGCTGCGGGACGTTCACGCACTCCCACTGCTTCACGTTCGCGCCGTCGAAGGTGTAGCCGTTGTCGACGTCCACGCATTTCTCCGGCGCGGGGAAGCGCCTGCGGATCTCGAACAAATAGGACCAGGGCTCGGCGAGCGTGCGCTCGCGGGCCGCCACGGCCCCGGAGGCCGGAGCCGCCGCCGACCACAGGGGCACGGCGACCGACACGACCATGATCACGGCCAGCAGCCCCCGGCGGCCGATCCGTCGAAGATGTACGCCCTTGCGCACCGTATGCTCCTTTCCGCTGTTCCGTCCCTTGCAGGGTGCGCCCGCGGCGGCGGGAGGGCATGAGTACCGCCCTACTCAAGTGGGCCGGACGCGGCGGCGGGCTGGCCATCGAGGGGTGGGAGCGTCCATGATCGGCTCATGCTCAGCACCAGTGAGGGCGCGCCGACGAGCGCCTACGTGACCCGCCGGCCGCTGCTCGCCGGCGCCAACCCGTACGTCACCCTCTACGACGGCGACGTCCCCACCGGGTACGCCTCCCTGTGGCAGGTCGACTGGTCCACCCACGGCGCCGGCGCGGTGATGGTGGTGTGGACGCCCGGCCGGCTGCGCGTCGTGAGCGACGCCCCGGAGCTCGGGACGTGGATCGAGGAGCACTTCGTCCGGCACTTCGACGAGGCCACGGCGCTGCCGTCCTGGCCCGCCGCGCGGGTGGAGCGGGCCGCCGTGGACCTGCGCGTGGACCCCGCCACGGGCACGCACGCCGACGCGGCCGGCCTGGCGGTCAGCATCACCGGGCCGCTGGACGCCAGGCCGTTCTCGATGGCCGACTTCCCGCTGCTGGGCGTCAGCCACGGGCTGTCGATGCAGATCATCCCCTGCGAGCACGCCTCGATCACCGTGGACGGCGTCCCCGTGCCGGGCCGGCCGGCCGTCACCTGGCCCGGCGGCCGGCCCGTCTCCTCGGCCATCACCACCGTCCACGAGGCGTGGAGCAGCTGACCGCAGGCCCTGGCCGGGAAGGGCGGGCCAGCAGGGCGAAGCGATGGGCGCGGGCGGTCAGCGGCCGGCCGCCCGCCATCCGCTCGTGCAGGGCGCGCAGGCGGCGGCCGTACCGGACGGCGTCGAAGTCGGGCACCTGCCACGGCACCATCCGCAGGAACAGCACGAGCGCCCCGACGTCGTGGAACGTCGTCCGCAGCCGCGCCCGCGCGCTCCACGTCACGGTGAGCCCGGCCTCGGCCAGCCCCGCGGCGGCACGGGCGAGGTCCCAGCCGCGATAGGCGGGCGGCGGCGCGCCCAGGGCCCGGTTGACCTCTTCGAGGTCGCGGCCGCCCACCTGCTGGGTGACGAAGACCCCGTCGGCGGCCAGCACGCGGCGGACCTCGCGCGGGTCGTAGGACTCGTGCCGGTTCGCCACCACGGTGAACGCGCCGGCGGGGAACGGCAGCACCTCGTCCTCCCGGATCGCGGCCACCTCGGCCCCGAGCGGCTCCAGGCGGCGGCGGGCGATCGGCAGGTTGGGCGGGTGGCCCTCCGTGGCGGCGGTGCGCGGCGGCAGCGGGGCCAGCCCGGCCAGGAACTCGCCGCCGCCGGTTCCCATGTCCAGCAGCGAGGCCGCGCCGGGCAGCCGGTCCCGCAGCAGGCGCTCGTAGCTCCAGGGCGGCGGCTCCTCGACGACCCGGCCGCGAAGGGCGGTGAAGTCCCAGCCCTCGATCGCCGCCGCCGACGCCCGCGCGACCAGTTCGCCGTACTCCATGACCGGGATCGTCCCCGAGGGCGCGGGCGTCCGTCATGTGGTTTTCCGACGGAGGGCGGGGCGATCGGGGACTTTCGGCCCTGACCGGCGCGCCGTCCCGCCGGGAAGGGTGGAGGCGAGGGGGCGGCCCGGGGAGCGGCACGCGCGTGCGCCCCGGCCGCCGTCGAAGCGACCCTGCTGTGAGGACGTGACCATGTGCAATTACTGCGGCTGCCGGGAGTTCCCACTGATCGGCCGCCTGTCCCAGGAGCACTGGGACATCCAGGAGTGCGCGGGGGCGCTGCGCCGCGCCGTCGGAGAGCTGCGCCACGGTGACGCCGTGAGGCTGCTGGCGGACCTGATGGCCCGGCTCGTCCCGCACACCGACACCGAGGAGAGCGGGCTGTTCGCCGAGCTGCGCGCCGAGGGGTCGCTGGCCGAGGAGGTGGAGCGGCTGTGCGCCGAGCACGCCGACATCCACGGCGTCCTCGGCGCGATCGACCCGGCCGCGCCCGACTGGCCCGCCGTGCTGGACGCCGTCGACCGCCTCCACCGGCACATCGACCACGAGGAGCACGGCCTGTTCCCGGCGGCCGTCATCATGCTGCCGCTGGCCGCCTGGGACCGCATCACGCCCGGCCAGTCCCCGGCGACGACCGGCTGACCGGCTCGCCGTCACCTGCTCACCGTCGGCTGCTCACCGTCGGCTGCTCACCGTCGGCTGCCGGGCTCACGCGTACTGGCGGCGGCGGGTCAGTCCTGCGGGGCGCCGACCTTGAACAGGCCGTGCGCGCCCGCCTCCGCCTGCCGCATCGTGTGGTCCACGATCGGGTACGTGCCCGCCTCCGGGAAGACCAGCTCGGCGAAGCCGCCCTGCGCCGGGGCCAGGTCGAGCGCCTGCGCGCCGCCCGCGTCCCCGGTGCGCAGCCGGTAGGCGCCCTCCTTGTAGACCGTGTCGAACGGCGCGCCCACCACGTGCAGCGACGTGCCCGAGCTGGGACCGGCGGCCACCGCCCAGATGCGGACCCGCTCCCCCGCCGTGGCCGCCAGCGGGGCGTGGTCGTAGCCGGCGGCGGTGCCGTTGAACATCCAGCCGTCCGGGGCGCCCTGCCGGATCTTGGCGACCTGCGCCGGGCCGCCCGGCTCGCCGAGATACAGCTCGCCCTGGACCAGCAGGTACTCGCGGTCGGCCTTGGGCAGGTCCGGCGGGTCGATGACGACGGCGCCGTACATGCCGTTGGCGATGTGCTGGGTCATCGGCATGGTCGAGCAGTGGTAGAGCCAGGCCCCGGCGTAGTCGGCGCGGAAGCGGTAGGTCAGCCGCTCGCCCGGCTGGATCGTGCGCATCGGCCCGTCCGGGGCGGTGGCGCCGGCGTGGAAGTCGATGCCGTGGCCCATGGTGGCGGCGTTGACGAAGGTCACGACGAACACGTCCCCGACCTTGCCGCGCAGCACCGGGCCGGGCATGGCGCCGTTGAACGTCCAGACGCGCTGGCGCACCCCGGGCGCGACCTCCTGGACGAGCCGGTCGTCGGCGCGGATCTCGACGTGGTGCTCGGTGCCGCCGGGCGCGGGCCTGAGCGTCGCGTCGTGGGGTCGCCAGCCGGACGACATGGGCGCCGCCAGGTCGAGCGGGCCGTGCATGGCGGGGGCGGCTTCGGCCGACGTGTGCCCGGCGTGGCCGGTGGCCTCCTGGGGGCGGGACGCCGCCGAGGCGCCGGTCGGGGCCAGGAGCATGGTCATGCCCGCGGCGCGGTGCCCGGCGACCGTGCACCAGCCGTCCACCGGGCCGCCCAGCGGCGCCAGGCGCAGGGTCGCGCTCTGGCCGGGGGCCAGCGTCGGGGTGCGTTCGCCGGTCGCCAGGCGCAGGTCGTGCCGCTGGGCGTCGGCGTTGGTGACGCGCAACGTCAGCACGGTCCCCACGGGGGCCTCGATCACGGCGGGGCGGATGCGCATCCCGGACAGCGTCACCTCGACCGTGCGGGAGCCGGTCGCGGTCACCGCCGCCGGTCCCGACCCGCCGGACGTGGCGACGACGACCGCGGCGGCCGTCACCAGGCACCCGGCGACCACCCCGGCGACGGCAGGCAACGCCCGCCGCCACCCCGGCCCGGTCTCTGCCCCGGCCGCCGAGGAGGCGGCGGGTGGGCGGGGGCGGGTCAGGGCGGTGGCCGCCAGGGCGACGAAGGCCAGCGCGGCGGCCAGCACCAAGGCCCATCCCAGCAGCGCGACCGGCCGCGGCACCGGCAGGACCAGCAGCGGCACCCCCGCGTTGAGCGCCGCCAGCCGCGCCGGCCAGCCGCGCTCCAGCAGCGCCGCGTTCTCCTTGAAGCGGGCCGGACCGCCGCCCAGCACCGCGGGCAGCAGGTGCAGCAGCGACCCGAGCAGCACCTGCGCCACGAACCCGGCCAGCACCAGCGGCAGCAGCGGGGCCAGCGCGGCGGCGACCTGGTGGGCCGGCCTGGTGGCCACCACCACCAGATCGGCGGCCAGCGCCACCTCGAACCAGACGATCGCCGCGCCCAGCATCCACGCCGCGCCGGTGTGCGGCCTCCTGCGCCGCAGCGCGTCGCCCAGGGGGACGAGCGCCGCCAGCCCGCCCGCCGCGTACGCCGCCAGCCCCGCGAGCGCCACCCACCGCCAGCCCGCCAGCAGCCCGGTGACGGCCACCGCCAGTCCCGGCGCGGCCAGCCACAGGCCCGCGCGCGAGGCCCGGCGGGTACGGTCCGACATGCGGGTGCGCAGGACCGTCGGCCACAGGGTGAACAGGGTGCCGAGGACGGTGAGCCCGATCCAGCCGAAGACGTTCACCTGGGAGTGGGCGGCGCTCATGCGCTCGTGCAGCGCGCCCTGGACGGTCTGGGCGGCCATCAGCCCGCCGAGGGTGCCGCCGGCGGCGAGCGCGCAGGCGGCGGTGACGTACCAGCCGATGACGTGGCCGAACCGGCCGGGCAGCGCGCCGCGGACGAGCCGGACCAGGACGGCCGCGTGCCACAGCGCCACGCCCGCCAGCAGCGCCGCGCCCGCCGCCGCCAGGTGCCACGGCCCGTACGCCACCCCGGCGAGCACCGCGACCGTGGCCGTGTTGAGCAGGGCCAGCCGGGTCAGGCTCCCCCGCTCGGACGGGCCGCGGACGCGCAGCAGCGCCACCGTGAAGTGCTCGCTCCAGATGAGCACGGCCGTGCTGACCGCGCCCAGCAGGAACACGTGGATCAGCAGCCACGACGGCGCCGGGAGCACGTCGCCCGCCGTCGCGGCCACGACGGTCAGCGCCAGCCAGGCGACGACGATCGCGTTGGCCCGCAGGTGCCAGGACGCGCGGGCCCGCTTCGGCGGCGGCGGCAGGCCGATCGGCCGGCCGCTCTCTATACGGATGTCGACCGGCATCCCGGGCACCTTCCTGTCTGTGGCGGGCGAGGGCCGGCGGATCGGGGGCCGGCGGGTCGGGGGCCGGGACGTTCAGGCACGCCGGGCCCCTGTCCGGTCGAGGACCTCGTACACCGGGCGCCGGGGGACGCGCGGGACCGGCGGCCCGTACCCCAGCCTGATCAGCATCTGCACGTGCCCGAACGGGCCGGGCCGGTCGCCGCGGTGCTGCGGCGGGCGCAGGTCGAGCGGCTGGCTGAACATCGAGGCCGCCACGCCGTGCGCGGTGGCGGTCAGCAGGACGCGTTGCAGGGCCTGCCCGGCGCGCAGCCAGTCGTGCGGGCCGTCGCCCCGGGTGAACAGGGCGACGAGCCGCGGCTCCGGCTCGAAGTCGGCGACCTGGCCGCCGCCGAAGCCGCGCATGGGCAGTTCGCCGGAGCGCGGGCGCGGGCCGAAGGCGTGGGCGGGGACGCCGTCGGAGCCGCCTTCGGGCCGGGTCCAGCGGGCCAGCTCGGCCCGGTAGGCGGGGTCGGCGGTCAGCGTGTCGTCGGCCAGGGCGACCATGTCCAGCACCCGCCTGGCCGTCCCGCCCTTGACGAGGAGCAGCGTGGCGTCCTCGTCGTGGGCGGCGTTGACCAGGTCGAGCAGGACGTCCCTGGGCAGCGGGCGGCGCTCGAAGGGGAAGCGGTTGGTGCGCCGGTGCGGGATCATGTCGTGCAGCAGCCGCTCGTCGGGGGTGGGCGGCCCGCCGGGAGTCGCCCGTACCGTCGCCAGCAGCTCGGGCCGGCCGCCCGGGTCGGGCAGCGGCAGGACGACGGGGTCGTGCCCGGTCATCCGGACCGCCAGCCGCAGGTTGAACAGCGCGGCCCCGCAGCTGATGCCGAGCCCGCGCCCCAGGGGGTCGGTGACGGCGAGCAGCCGGTCGAGGTCGGCGTACAGCTCCATGGTGGTGTCGTCGAGGCGGCGGAAGCGCCAGGGCTGGGTGTTGTGCACCGAGGGCGCCGCGACGGCGGAGGCGACGATCCGGCGCACGCCGGCATGTGAGGCGAAGGGTCCGTCCCAGGGGCGGGCGACGCCGGTCATCGCGGGGCTCCCGGCACGACGGTTGCTGCGGGCATGTCTCCACGATGGCGCGGCCGGCGGTGCTCCCGTCAGGGACGAAAGTCCCTTTCCGCGCCTCCGATCGGCCATGATCAGGTGGCGGGCAGCGCGGCGGCCAGCAGCACGACGCCGATCGACCCCACCAGGGCACTGACGGCCATCGTCCGGGCCAGGCGGGGGCGGGCGCGGGCGGCGGCCCAGCCGTGCAGGGCGGCGGCGGCCATGACGGCGCAGAACAGCAGGAGTTTGGCGGCCAGGACGCGGCCGTAGCCGGGTTCGGCGAGCGAGGCCCAGGTGACGCCCTTGTGCCAGGCGATGGCCACGCCGGTGGCGAGCTGGAGGGGCAGGAACAGGGCGGCGGTGAGCAGCCCGAAGCGGCGGCCGACGGCGCCGAGCACCAGGGCGCGGCGCTCGTCGTCCAGCAGGCGGCGGGCCAGCGGCAGCAGGACGAGGGAGACGGCGAGCTGGCCGCCGACCCACAGCGCGGCCCCCAGCACGTGCAGGAAGCGCACCACCGACCACCAGGTCATCGCGCGCCCGCCCGGTCGCCGGGCGCCGTCCGGCGCGGGATGCCGGTCGCGCCGAGGTGGAGGCGGGCGTAGAAGTCCTCCAGCGCGGCCAGGGTGCTGTTGATCGTGCTGGTGGCGTAGCGGCCGTCCAGCTCGCCGTGGTAGGCGTGGGCGGTGCGGACGGCCACGGTCGTGTCGGCCAGCGGCTCGCCCGCCAGCAGGCCGCGGTCGGCGGCGGCGGCGACCCAGGTCAGGTAGCGGCCGACGCGGCGCAGGTAGCTGGCCTTGCTGGAGGCGGCCAGCGGCGAGCCGGCCAGCGCGGCGGCGTAGGCGGCCAGCATCGTGTCGTAGGGCGCGGCCAGCCCGCCGGGCCTTCTTCGCTCATACATGGGCGGCCAGTTCCTTCTGGTAGGGGAAGCTGCCGGGCTCGTAGGCGCACCACGGCTCCTCGCCGAGGACGTCTCCCGAGCAAGCGTAGGCGCGTGACCGGGAGCCGCCGCAGATCGTGCGGAACTCGCACGCGCCGCACCGGCCGGTCAGCCGATCGGGGTCGCGCAGCGCGGTGAACAGCGGCGAGGAGCGGTAGATCCCGGTCAGGGGCCGGTCGCGCACGTTCCCGGCGTCCAGCGGGAGGAAGCCCGAGGGGTGCACGGTCCCGGTGTGGGAGACGAAGACGAACCCGCGTCCGGCGTTGACGTCGACGGGCGGGCGGCGGCCGCGCCGCTCCTCGATCAGCCCGGCCTGCTCGGCGCGTCGCCGCAGGGTGCGGTAGAGCGGGCCGAGCCGCAGCGCCCCGGCGTGGTCCACGCCCTGCCCGGCCAGGACGAGCCGCTGCACGGCGACCCGCCGGAAGTGGTGGGCCTCGGTGGTCTTGACCGGGATCGCGGTGCCGACGTCGTGCAGGAAGTGCAGCACGTCCTCGGTCTCGTGCGGGGTCAGGGCGGCCAGGTCGCGGCCCCGGCCGGTGGGCACGAGGAAGAACACGCTCCACAGCAGCGCGCCCTCCTGGCGGACCAGGGCGGCGATGTCCGGCAGGCTCGCCAGGTTGTGGCGGGTCACGGTGGTGTTGATCTGCACCTTGAGCCCGGCCGCGCGGGCCGCCCGCCAGGCGCGCAGGGTGCGGGCGAACACGCCGTCGTAGCCGCGGAAGGCGTCGTGGACGGGCGCGGTCGCGCCGTCGAGGCTGAGCGAGACGGCGGCGGCCCCGGCCTCGCGCAGCCGGGCGAGGTTCGCCGGGCCGAGGGCGGGGGTGGCCGACGGGGACACGGCCGGGGCCAGGCCGCGGGCGCGGGCGTGGCGGACCAGGTCGAGCAGGTCGGGCCGCTCGAACGGGTCGCCGCCGGTGATCACGAACAGCGGCGGGGGCGTGCCGAAGTCCGCCACCTGGCCGATGAGCCGGCACGCCTCCTCGGTGGTCAGCTCCTCCGGGTGCCGGTCGGGCACGGCTTCGGCGCGGCAGTGCAGGCAGGCCAGCGGGCAGGCGCGGGTGGCCTCCCAGATCACGATGAACGGGCTCGCGGCGACGTCGCGCCGGACGCGGCGCAGCGGCCGTCCGCCGGGTGGTGCGGTCATGCGGGTGCTCCTCGCAGGAGGTGGTCCACGACGTCGGCGGCCGAGTGGTCGTCGGGCAGGCCGTCCAGGAAGCCGAGGTCCTGGCCCAGGGTGAGCAGGGCGGGCTCGTGGTAGCCGTCGGCGCGGTGCTGGCCCAGGCCGATGGCGGCGGTCAGCCCGTTGCACAGGCACTGGCGGCCCTCGGCCTCCTCGGCGGGCCGGCCCTTGCGGACGTAGGCGTCCACGGGTTCGGCGGGGCAGCGGTAGCCGATCGCGCCGCCGGGCCTGACGTACGGGGTGCGCAGGTAGCCCAGGTCGCACAGCCGGGGACGCCGGTCGAACACCCCGGGCTCCGACAGGGTGCCGGGCAGGCTCGCGACCTTGAACGGGAAGCCGGTGGGCGAGGCGCGCGGGTCGTTGCGCACCTCCAGCGCGCCCCGGCGGGCCCGGCTCAGCATGCGCCGCCGCAGGCCGTCGTCCAGGCCCGACTCCCGGCACAGCGCGAACGCCGTCCCGACCTGGATGCCGGCGGCTCCGGTGGCCCGCGCGCCGGCCGCGCCGCCGGGGGTGGCGTAGCCGCCGGCCAGCCAGAACGGCAGGCCGATCGCGGCGACCTTGGCGGTGTCGGCCTCGTCGCGCGGCCCGTAGACGGGTTCGCCGCGCTCGTCGAGCACCAGCCGGCCGCGCGGCGGCGCGCTGTGCCCGCCGGCCACCGGCGTCTCCAGGACGAACCCGTCGGGCCTGGTCACCGGCGAGCGGGCCAGGTAGGCGGCCAGCACGTGCGAGGAGACGATCGCCAGCAGCTTGGGACGCCGCAGCGGCTCGGCCGGGGCGGGCCGGTGCGCGGGCCACAGGGCGGCCGGGTCGAGGCCGACCGTGTGGCGGGCGTCGCCGGCCTCGGCCACGGCGACGGTGAGCTCGGCCGGGCGGTGCGCGGAGAAGGCATCGAGCAGCGCCGGGATCTCCGCCGGGATGCCGGCGCCCATCAGCACGTAGTCCACGCCGGCCAGCATCGCGCCGTAGGCGGCGGCGGGCGTGGCGAGCTGGATCTTCTCCAGGTAGTTGACGCCGACCGGCCCGTCGTGGCCCTGCTTGGCCAGGAAGACCTCGGCGAAGTTGGCGACCACGGTCAGCTCGTCGCGGGCCCGGCTGGGCCGCAGCCCGAGCCGGGGCACCGGCCGGTACGGCGTGCCGGGCGCGATCCCGCCGGGCACGAACCAGCGTCCGAGCACCCGGTCGGCGATCTCGGGGATCGGGAAGCAGGCCAGCGCCCGGCGCAGGTCGCCGCCGGGGTCGCCGCGCTGGAGGCGGCGGGCCAGGGCGACGTCCAGGGCGGTGCCCGACACCACGCCGAGCTGCCCGGTACGGGCGACCGCGCGCGCCAGCCGCCATCCGGACACCGCGACGCCCATGCCGCCCTGGATCAGGACGGGGAGCCCGGCCTCAGACACGCCGCGCCCGCAGCGTGCCGGCCCAGGTGAGCACGTCGGCGTTGATCTCCCTGGCCACCTCGCGGGTGGCCAGGATGTGCACGACGTCGTCCTCGGGCAGCGTCTCGACCATGAGCGACAGGCCGTCGCAGTCGCTGACGTGCGGCAGGATCTCCCGTGCCAGGGCGATGCCCCAGGCGGCCTGGTTCTCGTCGATCTCGCCCAGGCCGTCGATCGCGGCCAGGTCGGCCAGCTCGGCCAGCTCGCGGATGTTGCGGATCGTGTCGTCGTGGTCGCTGAGCAGCTTGTCCACGTAGTGCGCGCCGAGGACGGACGTCAGCCCCGGGTACATGGCCTCCTCCTCGTAGCGGAAGTGCGGCCCGACGGCCGCCGACAGGGCCGCCACCAGCTTCCCGGCCCGCGCCGCGTCGCCGGCGCCGAAGGCGTCGATCAGCGCCAGCAGCAGGTCCCTGACCTCGCGGTGCTCGGCGTGGAAGGTCTCGGTGAAGTGATGGCCGATGGACAGCACACAGTCCTCCAGCTGGGTCGTTCCGGACGTCGCCGGTCGCATGGTTCCCGTCCCCCGTCACTCGTCGGCGGCGAGGGTGGCGCCGCAGGTCAGCAGGGCGGCGCCGGTGAGCGTCAGCAGCCCGCCCAGGCCGATGGCCAGGTTGCCGAGCTGCCAGGCCTGGTAGGCGTTGAGCAGGGAGGCGCGCAGCATCTGGCCGGTGAAGGCGGTCTGCCGCAGGCTCTCCAGCCCGGCGTCCGCGCCGCCCGCCGCGAACAGCTCGGCGCTGACCTGCGCGTACGTCCGGCCGCCGGTGGCGGTCAGCACGTTGCGGCCGATCACCTGGGCGTAGGCCCTGGCCTGCGGGCCGGTCAGGACGGCGCGGCCCTGGTGGGCGGCGAGCCCGGCGGGCAGCCCCTTGGCGGGGAAGCTGATGGCCTGCCGGCGCAGCTCGTCGCGGATCTCGCCGCGCGCCTGGACGCCTCGGGCGGCCATGACGGGACCGGCGGCCGTCATCGCGGCGCCGGCGGCGCCCAGAAGCGCCCTCGCCGCGCCTCGGACAACGCTCATCTCATCCTCCTGGTCACGTGGATCGCCGGTGGACCGGCGGGTGGTCCGGCGGGGGGCCGCCGGGGCGGGCGGTCAGCCGGCGGCGAGCCACAGGTCGGGCCCGAAGACCTCGTAGTGCACGTCGCGGGCCGCCACGCCGGCCTTGAGCAGCGCGGCGCGCGCCTCGCGCATGAACGGCAGCGGCCCGCACAGGTAGGCGACCGCGCCCTTCGGGATCGGCACGCCGCCGAGGTCCATCAGGCCGTCGCGGTCTGGGGCCTGGGCGCCGCGCTCGTACCAGAAGACGTGGTCGGGGGCCAGGCGGGTCATGTCCTCGCGCAGCGCGTGCCGGTCGGGCGAGCGGTCGGCGTGCAGGGTCAGGACGCGGCGGCGGGAGCCGGTGGCGGCGAGGTGGTCGAGCATGGCCACCATGGGGGTGCCGCCGATGCCGGCGCTCACCAGCACCAGCGGCGCCTCGGAGTCGTCCAGGGTGACGTCGCCGAAGGGCGCCGACAGGGTGAGCTCGTCGCCCTGGCGCACGGTGGCGTGCAGCAGGGTGGACACCTCGCCGGCGGGGTCGCCGTCCACGCGCTTGACGGTGATCCGGCGCAGGCCGTCGCCGGCGTTGGACAGCGTGTACTGGCGGAGCTGGCGCACGCCGTCGGGCATCTCGGCCTGGACGCTGACGTACTGGCCGGGGCGGGCGGGCGGCGGGGGCTCCTCGCCGAGCGGGGTGAGCAGGAAGGAGGCGACGTCGGGCGTCTCCTCGCGGCGGCCGGCCACCCGCCAGCGCCGCCACGTGCGGCCCTCGACGGCGCCGGCCTCGGCGTAGAGGCGGGCCTCCATGGCGATCAGGGCGCCGGCCATCAGCCAGTAGACCTCGTCCCAGGCGGCGGCGACCTGCGGGGTGACGGCCTCGCCGAGCACCTCGGCGATCGCGCCGAACAGGTACTTGTGGACGATCACGTACTGGTCGTCGGTGACGCCGACCGCGGTGTGCTTGTGCGCGATCCGCGCGAGCAGGTGGTCGGGCCGCTGGTCGGGGTGGTCCAGGAGGGTGGTGGCGAAGGCCGCGACGGAGGCCGCCAGCGCCTTGCGCTGCTCGCCGCTGGCCTGGTTGCCGCGGTTGAACAGGCCGTCCAGCAGCTCGGGCCGGTCGGCGAACATCGTCGCGTAGAACCGCTCGGTGATCGCGTCGAGCGAGGCGCCCACGACGGGCAGCGTGGCGCGGACGACGGCGGCGGATTCCGCGGACAACATGTGACCTCCACAGTCCCAGGGGTGAGACCCGCGACCGCGGGCCGGTTCTCAGGCTAGGGAGCGCGGCCCGGCCGCTGACCGGGGCGAACGTCCGCACTTGAAGGGCCGAAGGTCCCGGACGGGACATCCGGCCGCCCGCGGGCCGGTCGGCGGGGAAGATGGGACTTTCGTCCCTGCCGCGGGCGGCGGCGGGTGCGGGATCCTGGAGAGCATGCAGCTCGACTCGTCCGGACTGCAGGTGCTCTCCGAGGAGGAGTGCTTCCTGCTGCTGTCCTCGATGCCCATCGGGCGGATCGTGTTCACCGATCGTGCCCTGCCCGCCGTCCAGCCGGTCAACTTCTGTCTCGACGGGCGGTCCATCGTGATCCGCACCGCGACCGGGTCGAAGCTGGCGGCGGCCACCCGGCGGGCCGTGGTGGCCTTCGAGGCCGACGACTTCGACGCCGGGCGGCGTACCGGCTGGTCGGTCACGGCGGTGGGGCACGCGCGCGAGGTGACCGACGCCGCCGAGCTGGCCCGCCTGGCCGGGCTGCCGCTGACGACGTGGGCGCCGGGCGAGCGGGACCACTACATCGTGGTCGAGGCCGAGCAGATCTCCGGCCGGCGCATCGCCCCCGCCCGCGCGGCCGTCGTGTGACGGGTTCCTGAACGGCCGGCGCCGCCCCCGGTCCAGGGGGCGGCGCCGGTTCTCAGTCCTCGTGCGCGGTGGTCACCAGGCCGTAGTCCCCGTCGTCGCGGCGGTAGAGCAGGCAGCCCGCTCCGGTCGCGGAGTCGGCGAAGAAGACGAACGGGAAACCGGTCAGCTCCAGCCGGTCGAGGGCCTGCGCGGCGGTGAGGCGGGGGGCGGGCAGCGGGCTGACCGAGATCGCCGCGCAGGTCGGCGCCGGCAGGTCGGGACGCGGGTCGAGCTGGGCGAGGCGGTAGCCGTCGCCGGTGCGGTAGATCACGCTGTCCTGGCCGGTCGCGGCCTCGGTGAACAGCAGGAAGTCGTAGTCGAGGTCGTCCATGTCCACGGCCGCCTCGTCGGGCACGGCGCGGGCGGCCGTGTACGTCCGGACGATCCGGCGTTCCCCGGCGGGCGGGGCGGGGTGGGACGGCCGGGGGTGGCGGCCGCGCCGGTTCTCCCAGTCGCGGGTGCTCTCCAGCAGCCGCGCCCGCAGCCGGTCGCCGAGCAGGTGGATGGCGGCGCGGGTGGAGCCGGCGCCGGCCCGGGCCCTGATGAGCCGGCCCTGGACGTCCACCACGGCCTCGGCCGTCCGCCGCTCCCCCGCGACCTGCGGTGTGGCGGCGAGCTTGACCGTCGCGCCGAGCACCGGCTCGTGGGCGAGCCGGGTCAGGTCGGCCACGGTGTGGCGGGCACGCCGCACGTCGGCCGCGCGCACGCCGCCGCCGCGGATCCTGACCTGCACGTCGTCGGCGTCAAGGGCGATGGGCCTGTGCCTCATTCGTGAACACCTTCTTCGCATCCGGTGGTGATGATCCAAGCCTCTGGCCTGGGCGGATGCGGCTGCCAGAGCCGTAGGTCCCGCCGCGCGGGGACCTACGGCCCGCCGGGCGGCGGGCGGACTCAGGAGCGGCGGTAGCCGGGATGCACGCCCGGCGTCAGGCCCTGGTCGGCGGCGACCAGCTCCAGCAGGGCGAGCAACTGGCCGCGCTGGTCGGGGCTGAGGCACGAGGTCAGGTCGGCCTCGTGCGCCATCGCGGCCTTCCTGACGTCCTCCATCACCTTCGCGCCCTGCTCGGTCAGGTGCAGCTCGTGGTTGCGGCGGTCACCGGCCGAGCGGCGCCGCTCGACCAGGCCGGCCCGGTCGAGCGGGTCGAGCAGCGCGGTGACCCGGCTGGGCACGACGCCGAGGTCGGCGGCGAGCGACTGCTGGCTGCGGCCCGGCTGGAGGGCGATCATCCGCAGCAGCCCGACGTCGGACGGCGACAGGCCGAGCTCGGCGACCCGCGCGGCGAACCGGCCGGCGGCGTGCGCGCCGAGCTGCGCGAGCAGGAAGGCGACGCCCATCGGGCGGTTGCGGGACGCGGACACAGCGCATACTGTACTCCGCACAGAACCATTCACAAGGGTGAACCTTTCTCCAGAGAGAAGCAATGCGATGACCACCGACCGGCCTGACTGGCCCAGACATCCAGGACTGGAGGGCAAGGTCGCCCTCGTCACCGGCGGCTCCCGCGGCATCGGCGCGGCGACCTGCCACGCGCTGGCCGCCAACGGCGTCAAGGTCGCGGTCACCGGCCGCGACACCGAGGCGGTGGACCGCGTCGTCGCCTCGATCACCGCCGAGGGCGGCCGGGCGCTGGCCGCGCCCGGCGACGTGACCGACGCCGGCGTCCTGGCCCGCATCCGCGCCGCGGTGGAGGCCGCGCTCGGGCCGGTGGACATCCTGGCCCCGTTCGCCGGCGGGCAGGGCGCGCCCGCGCCGACCGCGGGGCTCGACCCCGGCCGCTGGCGCGCCGTGCTGGAGTCCGACCTGACCTCGGTGTTCCTCACCGTCCACGAGTTCCTGCCGGGCATGCTGGCGAGGCGCGACGGGTCGATCGTCCTGATGTCGTCCACCGCGGGCCGGCAGCCCGGAGGCGCCAACGCCGCCTACGCCGCCGCCAAGGCCGGTGTCGTCATGTTCGCCCGGCACCTGGCCGCCGAGGTGGGCGGCGACGGCGTGCGGGTCAACTGCCTGGCGCCCTCGGCCGTGCTCAACGACAAGCTCGCCGCGCTGCCCGCCGAGCGGCTCGCCCAGCTCGCCGCGGCGTTCCCGCTCGGGCGCGTCGGCCGACCCGCCGACGTCGCCCAGGCCGTCCTCTACCTCGCCTCGCCCGCCGCCTCCTGGGTGACCGGGGCGACCCTCGACCTCACCGGCGGACGGGTCTCGTGATGAACGCCGCGCTCCGCCCGTCCCCCGCATCCACCGTCCAGACGGAGGCCATGTCATGACCGACCCGATGACCGATCCGATGACCGAGCGGCTCGTCCGGTTCCAGCGGCCCGGCGCCCTGCCGTACTTGATCGGCGCCGACGAGGCCCGCCTCGCCGCCCTGTTCGGCCTCGACGCCGGCGCCTACCGCGCGCTGCTGGACGCCTTCGACCGCCAGACCCGGCAGGCCGCCGAGACGCTGCTGGCCCGCCCCGGCCTCGCCGACGCCGTCGACCGGCTGCCCCTGCACCCCGAAGACGCCCGCGACCCCGGCGACGCCCGCGACGCCTTCCATGTCGTCGCCGTCGGGGAGAGCACCACCGCCGACCGCCTGTCCTGGTTCGAGATCCTGCGCCGGCTCGTCGCGCTGCGCCGTCCCGGCGACGCCGTCCGCTTCACCAACCTGGCGATCAGCGGAAGCACCACCACCCAGGCGCTCGCCCAGCTCCCCGCCCTCGGCTTCCAGCGGCCCGACCTGGTGCTGTGCATGATCGGCGCCAACGACACCCAGCACCTGGCCCCCGGCGCGCCGACCCTGGTCAGCGCCGCCGAGACCGAGCGCAACCTGGCCATGCTGCACGACCTGGCCCGGCAGCGGGGGCCCGTCCGCTGGGTCTGGCTCACCCCCAGCCCCTTCGACGAGCCGCGCGCCGCCGCCTACCCGCACTTCCGGCGCGCCGGCATCACCTGGGCCGGCAAGGACGTCGACGCCATCGCCGACCACCTGCTGAGCCGTCCGGAGCCGGTCGTGGACACCAGGCTCGCCGTCCGCGAGGACCACCACTTCCTCGACGACGGCGTGCACCTGAGCATCGAGGGCCAGCGCGAGATCGCCGAGGCCGTCGTACGGGCCCTGGCCGGTGCGGCATGAAGCTGATGGTCCTCGGCGCGACCGGCGGCACCGGGCGCCAGGTGGTCGAGCAGGCGGTCGCCGCCGGGCACGACGTCACCGTCCTGGCCCGCGACCCCGGCCGCGTCCCGGCGGGCGAGCGGGTGCGCGTGATCGGCGGCGACGTGCTCACCCCCGGCCCCTGGCGGGACGCCGTCGCCGGGAACGAGGCCGTGCTGTCGTGCCTGGGCAGCACCGACCGCGGCCACCCCACCACCGTCTACTCCCAGGGCACCGCCAACGTCATCGCCGCCATGCGCGACAGCGGGGTGCGCCGCCTGCTGTGCCTGTCCTCGGCGGGCCTGGACATCCCGCCGGGCACGCCGCTGGGCCGCCGCCTGGTCACCCGTTACGTGATCCAGCGCCTCTACCGGCACGGCTACGCCGACATGAGACGCATGGAGGCCGCCGTCACCGCCGCTCACGACATCGACTGGACGATCGTGCGCCCGCCGATGCTCACCGACGGCCCCCTGACCGGCCGCTACCGCACCGCCGAGAACGCGCCCCTGGCCAAGGCCGGCTCGATCTCCCGCGCCGACCTGGCCCACTACCTGCTCGGCCACCTCGCCGGCGAGCACAACCGGCACGCCGTCGTCGAGATCGCCGGCGGCTCCTGACCCGCTTCCGGCCGGCGGCGGTCTCAGCCCAGCCGGGTGGCGAGGAAGCGCAGGGCGCTGTCGATCTCGAAGTCCGGCACGTCGGCGTGCCTGCCGGGATTGGCGTGCAGGGTCTTGTCGGCCGAGCCCAGGGCGTCGAACAGGGCCAGGGCCTCGGCCCGCGGCACCCGTTCATCGTCCCACTGCACCAGGAACCGCACCGGGACGGTGACCCCGGCGGCGGCCTGGGCCGAGGCGAGCGAGGTGCCGCTCAGCCCCAGGACCGCCGCGCCGATCCGCGGCTCGGCGGCCACCAGCGGGATCCCCAGGGCACAGCCCAGCGACACGCCCCAGTAACCGACCGGCCCCTGGTCGCCGAGCGCGTCCAGGACCGACCGCCACTCCGGCACGGTCCGGGCCGCCAGCAGCGCGTGCAGCTCGGCCAGCAGCGGGGTGGGGTCGCCCGCGCCGGCCATCCGCTCCCGCAGCGCGGCGATGAGTCGCTCGTGCTCGGCGCCCGGAGGCCGGTCGCCGTGGGCCGGGGCGTCGATGGCCGCCGCCGCGAGGCCGCGTTCGGCCGCCAGCCGGTGCGCGCGTCCCACGACGCCCGGGGCCTGCTTGTGCTGCCCGCCGCCGTGCCCGATCAGGACCAGGCCGCGGGGTTCGGCGTCCTGCGGGGTCCACAGGACGCCGGGGATGTCGCCGAGGGCGAAGGATCGTTCGATGACGCCGTCGGCCGACGTCCGGGTGAGAAAACGCATGCGCGTCTTGAGCCTTTCGGGATGCCTTGTGCGGGCGCTCCCTAGGCGATGCGCATGAGGGAGCCCCGACCTGTCACGACGTTGATCGGTCTCACCTCCTCAGTTCGATGCGTGGCAAAACGTACCACACCATCAGTTCTCCGCCGCGGTGAAGGAGATCCACACGTCCGGCGGGACGTCCGGGCGGTTCGGGACGGGCCGGCGCTCCTCCGTCCACGCCGCACCGGCGAACTCGGTCGCGACGCGCCGCCAGAACGCCACGCCCGCCGTGTTGGCGTCCTGGAAGGCGATCCGCCACGGCCCGGGATGCCGGGAGATCACCTCCCGGACGACCCGCAGCCCGATCCCGGACCGGCGCGCCCCGCGCACGACGAAGAAGCTGTTCAGCACCCGGACCGGTCCGGCCGCCGCACGCACGAACGCGAACCCGACCGGCCGGTCGCCGCTGGTGAACAGGTAGGCCGTCCAGTCCTCGCCGTCGAGGGCGGTGCGCAGGCGGTCGCCGTGGTAGGTGCCGTCGGGGTCGGGCAGCCCGCCCTGGAAGTCCGCCATGTCGTGGCGGAACATGAGCCAGAGGCGTTCGACGGTGGGATGGTCCGCGGCCTCGACGGGCCGCACGCTTACCGGAGAAATGCTCATACAAGCACTCTCGGCCGGATGCAACATCCGGCCGGAAGGTAAAAACTAGCAGAAGACGATCACCGCTTGGGCCCGCGGGCGTCAGCCGCGCAGCAGGTCGAGGATGTGCGGCCAGGCGTCGGCTCCGAGCCCGGCGTCGGCGACCGGGTCGCCCCCGTAGAGGAAGTCAGGAGACTCGGGGGCGGGCCCCTCCCCCGGCAGGCGCGGACGGTGACCGGCCTCGGCCCGGCTGACCACCCGCACCGGGAGCCCGGCGGCGCGACGCCGGGCGGCCAGCCGCCCGGCGAACGGCAGGGACGGCCACATGGCGTCGTCCCCGCCCGCCACCAGCAGCACGTCGGCCGCCGCCGCCTCGATCGGGATCTCCGCGGCCGGCACCAGGCCGGCGAACGTGCGCTCGCTGAGCTCGTACAGCTCGCGCAGGGCCAGCGGGCCGTGCTCGGGCTCGGCCTCGGCCCAGTCGTCGTCGTACGGGACGAACGGCAGCGGCCGCCCCCGCCACGTCCAGGACGACCGGTAGGGACGCCTCTCCCCGTCCGGCCCCGGCCCGACGTTGCCCCACACGACCGAGGTCGGCGACAGCGCCACCACCCCGCCGATCCGAGGGTCCCGGACGGCGGTCAGCAGCGCGGCCTCGGCCCCCTTCGACATGCCCAGCACGCAGACCCGCCGGACGCCGGTGGACTCCAGCAGATCGACGGCCGACACGAACGTCTCCAGCGGGATCTCGCAGATGCCGGGCGGCTGCCCCGGACCGCCGAACCAGCGGATCGACAGCGCGGTCACCCCCTCCGCGGCCAGCAGGCGGGCCCTGTCCCGTTCGATCCGCCCGCTCGACCCCGCCAGCACGAGCACGCCCGTGCGGACGGCCGGGCCCGGCGTGACCAGGACGCCTTCCCACGGGGAGCTCAGTTCGCGCTCGTCCATCACCGTCACCCCTCGGCCTTGGGCGGAACGGCATTCTACTGAGACCGCGCGCTCACCGAAATGGTGCATCATGGCCGGAACACCCCATGACGAGCGGAGCACACCATGTCCTTCCAGGCTTACCTGGACAACATCGAAGCCAAGACCGGACTGACCCCCCGCGAGTTCATCGCCCTGGCCAAGGAACGCGGCTTCGACGCCCCGTCCACCAAGGCCGGGACGATCATCGACTGGCTCAAGCAGGACTACGAGCTCGGACGCGGCCACGCCATGGCCCTCGTCCACGTGATCAAGAAGGGGCCGCAGATCGACGCCAGGCACGTCGGCACCACCGGTTCCCACCGCGACGAGTCCGACGTCCTCTGGCTGGACGGCAAGGACAACCGTCCCGGCCCCGCCTGACCGCCCGGCGGGGATTCATCTCCCGCCGGGCGGCTTTACGTTGTAGATCTGTAGGGGTCAGAAGTCGGCGTCGAAGCTGACCGAGCCGGTCACCCCCACCTGGTACGCCGACACCCGCCGCTCGAAGAAGTTCGACAACTCCTGCACGTCCTGCAGCTCCATGAACGCGAACGGGTTCTTCGACCCGTACAGCGGCTCGATGTCGAGCTGGGCCAGCCGCCGGTCGGCCACGTGCTCCAGGTAGGAGCGCATGTCCGCGGTCGACATGCCCGGCACGCCCTGCCCGAGCAGGTCCTCGGCGAACTGCGCCTCGCAGTCGACCGCCTCGGCCAGCATCTCCCTGACCTGGCCGGCCATCTCCTCGTCGAAGAGGCCCGGCTCCTCCTGCCGGACGACGTCCACCACGTCGAAGGCGAAGGCCATGTGCATGGACTCGTCGCGGAAGACCCAGTTGGTGCCCGAGGCCAGGCCGTTCAGCAGGCCGCGCGAGCGCAGGAAGTAGACATAGGCGAACGCGCCGTAGAAGAACAGGCCCTCGATGCAGGCGGCGAAGCAGATCAGGTTGAGCAGGAACGCCCGCCGGTCCTCGCGGGTCTCCAGTCGCTGGAGGCTGCCGATGGAGTCGATCCAGCGGAAGCAGAACTCGGCCTTGCGCCTGATGGAGGGGATGTTCTCCACCGCCGCGAACGCCGCGAACCGCTCCTCCTCGTCCGGCACGTAGGTGTCCAGCAGGTTCAGGTAGAACTGGACGTGCACCGCCTCCTCGAACAGCTGCCTGCTCAGGTACAGGCGCGCCTCGGGGGCGTTGACGTGCTGGTAGAGGTTGAGCACCAGGTTGTTGGCCACGATCGTGTCGCCGGTGGCGAAGAAGGCGACCAGGCGGCTGACCAGGTGGCGCTCGGCCGCCGACAGCTTGGGCAGGTCCTTCAGGTCGGAGTGCAGGTCCACCTCCTCGACCGTCCAGGTGTTCTTGATCGCGTCGCGGTAGCGGTCGAAGAACAGGGGGTAGCGCATGGGCCGCAGGGTCAGGCTCATGCCCGGGTCGAGCAACATCGGATTCTCCTCGGGGGTCACTGGCAGGCCTCGCACGACTCGGGGTTCTCCAGGGAGCACACCAGGGCCTCCTCGGACTTGTTCGCGAGGGGCGCGGGGGGCGCGAGGGGCACGGTGGCCTGCTGGATGCGGGTGGCCGGTCGCGAGCGCAGGTAGTAGGTGGTCTTCAGGCCGGACTTCCAGGCGTACAGGTACATCGAGGAGAGCTTGTCGATCGTCGGCGCGCTCATGAACAGGTTGAGCGACTGGCTCTGGTCGATGAACGGCGAACGCGCGGCGGCCATGTCGATCAGGGCGCGCTGCGGCAGCTCCCAGGCGGTGCGGAACAGCCGGCGCACGTCCTCCGGCAGCTCGGCGATGCCCTGCACCGAGCCCTCGGCCTGCTTGATGGCCGCCCGGACGCGGTCGTTCCACAGGCCGCGCGACTTCAGCTCGGCCACCAGCGCGTTGTTGATCTGCAGGAACTCCCCGCTCAGCGTCTCGCGCTTGAACAGGTTGGACACCTGCGGCTCGATGCACTCGTAGCAGCCGACGATCGAGGCGATGGTGGCGGTCGGCGCGATCGCGATCAGCAGCGAGTTGCGCAGGCCGTGGGCGGCGATGCGCTCGCGCACCGCGTCCCAGCGCGCGGACTGGGTGCCGTTCCGGCCCCACAGGTCGTGCTGGAGCCGGCCGCGGGCCGCCCACGTCTGGTCGTAGGCGGGGTGGGCGCCGAAGCGCTCGGCCAGGCCCGCGGAGGTCTCCAGCGCCGACAGGTAGATCTCCTCGGCGATCCGGGTGGACAGCTCCTTGGCCTCGGCCGAGTCGAACGGCAGGCGCAGGGCGAAGAAGACGTCCTGCAGGCCCATCACGCCGAGGCCGACCGGACGCCAGCGCGGGTTGCTGGCCGCGGCCTGCTCGCTCGGGTAGTAGTTGATGTCGATCACCCGGTCGAGGAAGGTGACCGCGGTGCGGACGGTGGCGCGCAGCCGCTCCCAGTCGATGTCGCCGCCGGTCAGGTGGGCGGCGAGGTTGACCGACCCGAGGTTGCAGACCGCGGTCTCGGCGTCGCTGGACACCTCGACGATCTCGGTGCACAGGTTGGACAGGTGCACGACGTTGCCGGGCTCGGCCGCCTGGTTGCACAGGCGGTTGGCGGCGTCCTTGAAGGTCATCCAGCCGTTGCCGGTCTGGGCCAGGGTGCGCATCATCTTGGCGTACAGGTCGCGGGCCTTGATCTGCCGGACGTACCGGCCGTCGCGCTCGGCGGCGCGGTAGGCCTCCTCGAACGCCTCGCCCCACAGGTCGGGCAGCTCCGGGACCTCGTCGGGGTCGAACAGCGACCAGGTGCCGTCGGCCTCGACCCGGCGCATGAACTCGTCGGGGATCCAGTTGGCCAGGTTGAGGTTGTGGGTGCGCCGGGCGTCCTCGCCGGTGTTGTCGCGCAGCTCCAGGAACTCCTCGACGTCCGGGTGCCAGGGCTCCAGGTAGACGCAGGCGGCGCCCTTGCGGCGGCCGCCCTGGTTGACGGCGGCCACGGACGCGTCGAGCGTGCGCAGCCACGGGACGATGCCGTTGGAGTGCCCGTTGGTGCCGCGGATCAGCGCGCCCCGTGAGCGCACCCGCGACCAGGAGATGCCGATCCCGCCGGCGAACTTCGACAGCTGCGCCACCTGGGCGTAACGGTCGTAGATGGAGCCGATCTCGTCACGCGGCGAGTCGACCAGGTAGCAGGAGGACATCTGGGTGTGCCGGGTGCCGGAGTTGAACAGCGTCGGCGAGCTGGGCAGATAGGCCAGCGACGACATGAGCCGGTAGAAGCCGACGGCCTCGGCGGGCGTCTCGGACAGCCCGCAGGCCACGCGCAGCAGCCAGTACTGCGGCGTCTCCACCACCAGCCGGGTGGACGGGTGGCGCAGCAGGTAACGGTCGTAGACCGTGCGCAGCCCGAAGTACTCGAACCGCAGGTCGGCGGTGACGTCGATGGCGTCGTCCAGCTTGCGGGCGTTGGCGTTGACGAACTCGGCGGTCTCGTCGCCGATGAGCCCCTCGGCGTGGCCCAGCCGGATCGCCTGGCTGAAGGAGGCCACGCCCTGCCCGCGGACCTCCTTGTCGATGTAGCCCGACAGCAGCCGCGCGGCCAGGCGCGAGTACTGCGGCTCCTCGCCGATCATCTCGGCGGCCGTCTGGATGGACAGCCGGTCCAGCTCGGCGGTGGTGGCCCCGTCGTAGAGGCCGCTGATCGTCTTGGTGGCCACCCGCATCGGGTCGATGTCCGTCAGATCGGTCGCCCAGTGCTCCACCGCACGTACGATCTTGTTGACGTCGACCGGCTCCGCGGTGCCGTTGCGCTTGCGCACCTGCATCTGCACGCGCCGCGGCGCGGACCTGTCGGCGTCCGCCCGCGCCGGCTCGGCCAGGTCCGTCATCGGGTCCCCTGTGACCGTCACTGCGCTCTCCCCTCGTGAACTCGGTCAGCTGCCGAGAACGCGCGCAGGAGGCGGACGGCGAGGCGCCACAGCCCTCTCGCCAGCGCCGTCCACCGTCCCACGCGGTCTCGGAGCAGCCGCGCGCGCATGATCGCGCGCGGCGCGCCGGCAGGTCTTCGGACTCGTGGGCATGCTGTCGCTGCCTACTGGCCGTCGCTTCCCGGGCCGTCGGCCCAGTGCGTGTGACGGCGTTCGTTCCCACTCACCGCTGCGGGGCAGTCCCGGATTCCCACCGGGTTCCCTCTTGCCTCGGCCGCCCTGGCGGGGCGACCGAACCGGCTGCGGGGAACACCATATATAGGGTGGATCAAAAAGTCACACCCAACATCTCGTGTTGCGAAGAACCCGCGCTCCGATCCGTCCGCCCGCCGCGAGGCCGGCCGGGCCGCCTCTCCGCGTGCCGCGCGGGCGGGGCGTGTGATCGACGCCACAGACCGGCCGCGCCCGATTTTCGCTACCTTAGGTATCGATACTTCAAGTAGCGAAAAGCTGAGGAGACGACCATGAGCCAGACCTCCACCGGCCGTCCGGTCACGCCGGACTGGGACACCGTCACCCCCGCCGAGCTGGCCGCCTACGCCGAGGCGGAGAACCGGCTGCGCGCCTCCGCCGAGGCCCAGGCGATCACCGGCCGGCCGGACCCCGGCGCCACCATCGACTGGCGGACGGTGGCGCTGCCCGGCCGCGACATCCGCGTCCGGGTCCACCGGCCGCGCGCCGCGGCAGAGCCGGGGGACGTCCTGCCGCTCGTGCTGCACGTGCACGGCGGCGGCTTCGTCGGCACGGCGCCGCAGAGCGACTGGGTCAACAGCCACCTCGCCGCCCGCCTGCCCGCCGTCGTCGCCTCGGTGGACCACCGCCTCCTCGACCGGCGCACGCCGCTGGCCGACGCCGCCGACGACGGCTGGGACGTGCTCCGCCACGTGCTGGAGCACGCCGCGCAATGGGGTGTCGACCCGGCGCGGACCGTCCTGTTCGGCGAGAGCTGCGGCGGCCTGATCTGCGCCCTGGCGGCGATCAGGGCACGCGACGCCGGCCTGCCCCTGAAGGCGCAGGTGCTGGTCAACCCGGCCGTGGACGTGACCGGGACGATGTTCGACCACCCCTCGATCGCCCGGTACGCCGACACCCCGACGCTCAGCGTGCCGGTGCTGCGGCTGTTCCACCGGCTCGCCGTGCCCACGGGGACGGACGCCCGCGCGCTCTCCCCGCTGCACGCCGCCGACCTGGGCGGCCTGGCCCCGGCGCTCGTGGCGGTGCCGACCCACGACCCGATCGCCGACCACGGCCGCCGCTACGCCGAGGCGCTGCGGGCCGCCGGCACCCAGGTCCGCCTGGCCGAGTACCCCGAGGCCGGGCACGCCTTCCTCAGCATGCCGGCGCTGGCCCCCCAGGCCGAGGACGCGCGGGCCGAAATCCTGCGCTTCCTCCGCGACGCCCTCGCCGCGTAACCCCGCGACCGGAGCGGGGACGGGCCGCCCCTCGCGTGCCGCCGGGTTCTGCTTCATGATTCGAAGTGTCACCCCGTGGCCCCTCGCGATGGGACGGTCAGTGAAGCGCATCCTCGCCTGGGTCGGCGTCAACGTCGACATCCTCATCGCCCTGGCGGTGGCGGTCGTCGTGAGCGTCCTCGACGTCGCGGGCATCGCCACCGCGGAGGCCGTCAGCAACGCCACCGTGGCCACGCTGGCGGTGCTCGCGTTCGTCATGCTGCGCAGCCGGATGCGGGCGCAGTCGGCGGAGAACGCCGTGGAGCGGGCCGTGCTCGCCGCCGATCGCAAGCTCGACCTGCTGCCGTCCCTGCTCCAGGAGCAGTCGGCGGTCCGGCTGGTGCGCGGCGAGGAGTTCAACCGGATGCTGGCGCAGGCGCGCGGGGACACCGACCGGTGGATCTTCAAGGGCTCGACCGGCGCGTACGTGCGGGCGGTGACGCTGCCCGAATGCCTGGCCAAGGCCCGGCAGGGACGGCGGGCGCTGCTGGTCCGGCTGGAGATCCTGGACCCCGACGACCTCGTGCTGTGCGAGCGGTTCGTCCGCCTGCACCGCAGCCTGGCGCTGGACGACGACAGCCCGGAGCTGACCTGGACCGCCGACGGCACCCGCAGGGAGCTCTACGCGACCGTGCTGTCGGCCTGCTGGCATCACCAGCGTTACGAGCTCCTGGACATCGAGATCGGGTTCTCCTCGATCGCCTCGACGTTCCGCTACGAGCTGTCCTCCCGCCACATGTTCATCACGCAGCGGGGGCCCGGCTTCCCCGCCACCGTCATCACCGGGAACGCCCTGGCCCTCGACTGCTGGGCCACCGAGCTGCACGCCAGCCTCCGCCAGGCCCGCCCGCTGAACCTCAGGGGCGCCGAGGACGTGACGCTGTCGTTCTCGCCCACGGTCGAGGAGGTCCGGGCGCTGTTCGAACGCCTCGGCCTGGCCCTGCCCGGCGCCTACGGCGACGACGACGTCGAGGAGATCGTCGGGATGGCCTTCAGGAACGTCGACCCGTACGACAAGGCGGCGGCCTGGGGGTGAGCCGCCGCCGGTGCGGTCAGCGCCCGGCGTCCCGGGCGACGACGCCGTGCGCCAGCCGGGTCAGGGCGGCGGTGATCTGCCCGGGGGTGAGCCCGCGCCTGCGCTGCTCGGCGTAGACGTCGGGGCCCAGCGGGGCGAGCAGGATGTCGGCCAGCGCCTCGGTCTCCGGGACGCCCGCCTCGGTCAGCAGCACCCGCACGTGCGCCCGCCAGAATCCGTAGGCGCCGGTGGCGTAGCGCAGCGCGCCCTGCTCGGCGCCCAGGACCAGCGAGATGTGCTCGTCCAGCAGGCCGGTCATCGCGGCGTAGAAGGCGGCGAGCCGGTCGGCGGGGGGCGCGCCGGGGCCGAGCGGCGGGTCGCCGCGCAGCAGGCGTTCCTGCAGCTCGCGCTCGTGCTCGTCGAGCAGGGCCTGCGCGATCGAGACGGTGTCGGGGTAGCGGCGGTAGAGCGTGCCCCGCCCGACGCCCGCGGCCTTGGCGATGTCGTCCATGGTCACGCCGCGCGGGTCGCGGGTGGCGAACAGCTCGGCCGCCGCGGCGAGCACCTTGGCGCGGTTGCGGGCGGCGTCGGCGCGCTCGCGCGGGCGGCCCGCCTCCGCCACGGGACGTCCGGTCAGCAACTCGGTACGGGACTCCATGGCGGCGACTCTAACCCACTCCGAGATAAGTGGACAACGTGCCCGCTTAGTTGCTACGGTCACCTCGACCGCAAAACGGACGTCATGTCCACTTATTTCGAGGAGCCCCTCATGGCCGTTCTGCTGCACCTGGACGCCAGCGCCCGACGCCGTTCGATCAGCCGCGAGCTCGGCGACGCCTTCGCCGAGGCGTGGCGGTCCGCCCACCCCGAGGGCACCTACGTCCACCGCGACCTGGCCGCCGAGCCGGTGCCGCACATCGGGGAGGCGTGGACCGAACTGTGCGACTACGTCATGGCCAACCAGATCACCGACATCTCCCGCTACCACGAGGCCGCCCGCACCCCGGAGCAGGCGGCCGCGTGGGCGATCGTCGAGCCGCTGCTGTCGCAGCTGGTGGCCGCGGACGTGGTGCTGATCGCCACCCCGATGTACAACTACTCGATCCCCTCGGCGCTCAAGGCCTGGCTCGACCAGGTGACCTTCCCCAAGATGTCCCTGGCCGGGCGGCGTTTCGTGATCACCACCGCCCGCGGCGGGGCCTACTCGCCCGGCGCCCCCAAGGCCAGGTTCGACTACCAGGAGCGCTACCTGCGTGACTTCTTCGCCGGCCACTTCGCCGTCGAGGACACCACCGTCGTCGCCGCCGAGCTGGCCAACTCCCGCGTCGACCCCGGCCTCTTCCACCTGCGCGCCCAGCACGACGAGCTGTACGCCTCCGCACTGCGCGGCGCCCGCGACCTGGGGAAGGAGTTCTGACGATGAACTGGCTCATCCTCGGGCTGGCGGGGCTGGTGGAGATCGCCTGGGCGCAGAGCATCAAGCCCACCCAGGGCTTCACCAGGCCGCTGCCCACCCTGCTGTGCTTCGTCCTCATGGTGGCCGCGGTCTGGCTGCTGTCGTACTCGATGAAGACGCTCCCGGTCGGCACCGCGTACGCCGTCTTCACCGGCATCGGGGCGGTCGGCGCCATCGCCCTGGGCGTCGTCGTGCACAAGGACCCGCTGTCGATCGGCCGGATGGCGGCGCTGGCGCTCATCGTCGGCGGCATCGTGCTGGCCCGCGTCACCAGCCCGGAGTGACCCCGCCCCGCGCGGACGGGCGGCCGGGCTCAGCTCGGGCCGAACCAGCGGGCGAGGGCGGTCCCGAGGCCGCCGGGGTCCGCGCCCGACCAGGCGACGTAGCCGTCCGGCCGGACGAGCAGCGCAGGGACGGGGGCGTCGGCGGCGGTGCCGGTGACGGGGTCGGCGGCGGCGGTGGCGGCCACGTGCCGCACCCGGTCGAACCAGGGCGCGGCGGCGGCGGCCAGGGCGTCGCCGCCGGTCAGGTCCAGGAGCAGGGGGCGGGCGTCGCGCATGAGCTCGGCCAGGCGCCGCGGCCGCCCGTCGCCCGTGGTCACCGTCAGGGACGGCGCGAACCAGCCGGTGGGCCCGGCGGGCCGCTCCTCCCCCATGTCGTGGCGGACGTCGCCGCCCGCCATCAGCTCGGCGATCATGCGCAGGTTCTCCGTACGGCCCAGGAGCTCGGCGAACAGCCGTCGCAGCGCGGTGACCTCGGCGCCGGGCGCGAGCAGCGCGGTCGCGGCCAGGGTCTGGGTGACCACGCGTTCCGCGCACGCGCGGCGCTCGGTCTCGTAGCTGTCCAGGAGCCCTTCCGATGCCTGCCCGCGCAGCGTGGCGGCGAGTTTCCAGGCCAGGTTGGCGGCGTCGTGAAGCGCCAGGTTCAGGGTGGGCCCGTGGCTCACCTGGGCGGCGTCGCCGGCAATGAAGACCCGTCCGGCGCGGTAGCGGTCGGCGAGCCGGGTGTTGCGCCCGCACAGCCGGCGCAGCATGACCGGCGCGCCCTCGGGCGGCGGGCTGAGCGGCAGGCGCACCCCGAGAACGCGTTCGACGCTCTTCTCCATCTCGGCCAGCGTCATCGGCGCGCCCGGCCCCGGGAAGCCGCCCGCCGGGCGGTCCTCCCACTCGGCCGTGTTGATCAGCGGCCGCCGCGGGTCGTGGGCCAGGAGGGTGAAGACGCCGCGGTCGGTGCGGTGGAAGTGGGCGGGGATCTCGCCGAGCCCCTCGATCAGGACGCGCCCGCCGGGCAGGATCCGGAAGTGCTCGCTCGGGCCGACGAGGGCCGAGCGGTCCACGACGTGGTCGTCGCTGACGCCGGGGAAGCCGATGCCCGCCGCCTTCCTGACCATGCTGTGGCCGCCGTCGCAGCCGACCAGGTAGCGGGCGGTGAGGGTGGTCTCGGCGCCGCCGGGGCCGCGGGTCACCACCTCGACCCGGTCGTCGTCCTGGCCGAAGGAGATCACCTCCTGACCGCGCCGCACCTGCGCGCCGAGTTCGGCCGCGCGCGCCGCGAGCACCCGTTCGAGGTCGCGCTGGTCGCAGGGCAGGAGGTACATCGGGTTCGCCGCGCCGAGCGTGTGCAGCGGCAGCGGCATCCCGCCGAAGAAGTGGCCCGGCGCGGGCGCCGGGACGCCTCGTCCGCCGCACCGTTCGAACAGGCCGCGGTGGTCCAGGAGCCGGACGACCTGGCCGGCCAGGCCGTGGGCCTTGTCCGACAGGTCGGGCTCCGGCCGTCGTTCCAGCACCAGCGGCCGGACGCCGGCCAGGCGCAGCTCGCAGGCGAGGAAGAGGCCGGCGGGCCCGGCGCCGACGACGATGACGTCGAACATCATGGACGGTCCTTTGGGTACAGGGCTGTATCTAATTCCGGCAACCGTAGGGTGCCGCGTTAAGATACGCAAGTGAATCTCAAGCACCGTGCCCCCGGCGGCGCGTCCCGCCGCCGCGGCCCCGCGCTGGAGGACGCGATCCTCGACGCCGCCTGGCACGTGCTGGTCGAGCACGGCTACCACGGCTTCACCTTCGAGGCCGTCGCCGCCCGCGCCGGCACCAGCCGCCCGGTGCTCTACCGGCGCTGGCCCCGGCGCGACGACCTGCTGCTGGCCACCCTCGCCAAGTTCTGGCGGCTGATCGACGTACCCGACACCGGCAGCCTGCGCGAGGACGCCGTGGGGTTCCTGCGCAACGCCGGCGACGACCGCGCGGGCATGCTGACGCTGATGAGCGTGCAGCTCGCCGGCTACTTCCGGGAGACCGGCAGCAGCCTCACCGAGCTGCGCGACACCCTGCTGCCGCCCGGCCAGGCGACCGCGTTCGAGACGATCGTGGGACGGGCGGTCGAGCGCGGCGAGCTGCCCGACGTGCCGCGCTCGTCCAGGGTGGTGAACCTGCCGCTCGACCTGCTCCGGCACGACATGCTCGTCACGATGAGCCGGGTGCCGGAGGAGTCGATCGCCGAGATCGTGGACGAGGTGTGGCTGCCCCTGCTGGGCGCGCCCACGGGTTGACCGGCCGGTCTCCGCGGCGGCGAGCCGGTCAGCTCCCGTAGTAGTCGCGGATCTCCCAGAACCTGGACGGGTGCCCGTCGCAGGTGTACTGGACGGCCTCCAGGTTGTTGGCGGTGCTGACGCCGCCGGCGATGGTCAGGCACTTGGCGGTCTGCACGTTGCGGAACTCGACGTACTGGCCGACGCGGGTGCCGAGCGCCCAGTAGCGCGAGGGGTGGGTGTCGCAGGTGTACTGGAGGGCGACGACGTTGTTCTCCGTGCTGACGCCGCCGGCGATGGTCAGGCACTTGCCGGTCTGCCGGTTCCTGACCTGCAGGGCCGCGCTGGAGTAGCCCCAGACGTCCCAGCGGCGGGAGGGGTGGCTGTCGCAGTCGTACTGGACGGCGTGCACGTTGTTCTCCGTGCTGACGCCCCCGGCGATGGTCAGGCACTTGCCGGTCTGCCGGTTGACGAGCTGGACGTTCGACGCCGCCCAGACGGACGAGGCCGAGGCGGGCGCCGGGGCGCAGGTGAGAGCGAGGACGAGCAGCGGGGCGGCGACGGCCGCCGGGCGAAGGAGGTGTGTCTTCATGCGACCAAGCGTGCGACCGCGCGGGCCCGTACGGCCTGAGTAGCGCGTACTCAATGTGCGCCGGCGGGGTTGTGCGCCTGGACGATCACGAAAGAGGATCGTCCGCATGACAACACAACGAATTCAGGGAAGGGTCTTCGGCGAGGTCGCCGACGAGTACGACAGGGTCCGGCCGGGCTACCCGGCGGAGCTGGCCGCGGACGTGCTGGCCTACGCCGGAGGACCCGCGCTGGAGGTGGGCGCGGGCACGGGGAAGGCGACGGAGCTGTTCGCGGCGACCGGAATCGACGTCGTGGCCACCGAGCCGGATCCGGCCATGGCGGCCGTGCTGGCCCGGCGGACCGCCGACCGCCCGAACGTGACGGTCACCGTCTCGACGTTCGAGGAGTACGTCCCGGAGCGGGCGTTCGGCCTGCTGTACTGCGCCCAGGCCTGGCACTGGGTCGACAAGGAGGTGCGCTGGCAGCGCGCCGCCGCGGCGCTGGCCCCGGGCGGCGGGCTCGCCCTGTTCTGGAACGCCGACTGGCCCGCCGACGAGGGGGTGACCGCGCGGCTGCTGGCCGCGCACGAGCGGTTCGCCCCGCACATCAGGCCCAACACCGGCCCGATCGGCAGGCCGGTCGGCGAGGAGGCCGGGGCCCGCGAGTGGGCCGCGGAGGTGGGGCTGCCGTCCGAGTTCGGCGACCTCGGCACCCGGCTCTACCGGTCGGGACGCACGGTCTCGGCCGCCGACTACGTCGCCCTGCTGTCCACCCAGTCGTCCTACCGCCTCCTGGCCGAGGACGTGCGCGAGAACCTGTTCGGCACGCTCCTCGACACGCTCGGCGACCAGGTCGTCCTGAACGTCGAGACCGTCCTCTACCTGGCCCGCCACCTCCCCTGACCGGCGGCGCGGCACGGACGGGCGCACCCCGTCACGGCTGGGCCCGGCCGGTCGCCCACGCCCATCCCGCGATCATCACGCGGTTCCTCGCGCCGATCTTGCGCTGGACCGCGGCGACATGGTTCTTCACCGTCCCCGGGGACAGGAAGAGCTCGGCGGCGATCTCCGCGTTGGTCCGCCCCTGCGCCACCAGGGCGACGATCTCGTCCTCCCGCTCGGTCAGCACCACGTCCGAGACCTCCCGGCGCGGGCCGCCGCCGCGCAGCAGCCGGACGGTGAGCTGGGGGCTGATGAGCATGTCGCCGTTCACGGCCGCCCGGACGGCCTCCACGAGCAGCGCGGGGCCCGAGCGTTTCAGCACGAACCCGGCCGCGCCGTGCCTGAGCGCCGCCTGGACGTACTCCTCCAGCCCGAACGTGGTGACGACCACCACGTGGATGCCGGTGCCGGACAGGGCGCGGGTCACCTCGATGCCGTCGGCGCCGGGCATGCGGATGTCGGCGAGCACGACGTCCGGCCGGACGGCGAGGGCGGTGTCGATCGCGGTGCGGCCGTCGGCCGCCTCGGCCACCACGCTCAGGTCGGGCTGGGCGTCGAGGATCAGGCGGAAGGCGTCGCGGATGCCCTCCTGGTCGTCGGCGACGAGGATGCGGATGCTCACCCGGGAGATTGTCGCAGCGGCAGCCGCGCCGTCAGCGACCACCCGTCCGGCACGGCCCCCGCGACCAGCTCGCCCCCCTGTCCGGCGACGAGCGCGGCCAGGCCGGGCAGGCCCGAGCCGCCGCGGCGGCGGCCGGCCGCGCCGGACGTCCCGTCGTTGGTCAGCGTGATCTCCAGGACGTCGCCCGGCGTCGTGACGGACAGCTCGACGCGGCCGGCCCGCGGCGCGTGCCGCCGGATGTTGGTCAGCCCCTCGATCACGATCCGGTAGGCCAGCGCCGCCGTCTGCGCCGGGACGGCCGCCGCGCGGTCGATCCGCACGCCGACGTGCGCCGATCCGGCGGCGGAGAAGCGCGCGGCGGCCTCGACGATGCCGTCCAGGTCGCCGGACGGGCCGAGCGGCCGGTCGTGATGGAGCATGTCGAGCGTGCGGTCGAGCGTGGACAGGGCCCGCTGACCGGCCGCCTCGACGCGCTCCAGCGCCCGCAGCGGATCGCCCGCGACGGCGCCCGCCTGGGCGTGGGCGACCATCTCGCTGATGTCGTGGGCGAGGAAGTCGTGCAGGTCGCCGGCCAGCCGCAGCCGCAGGACGGTGCGGCCGTCGGCCACCGCCCGCCGCTGCCGCGCGTCGAGCAGGCGCAGGTAGGCGCCCACGGCGGAGCCCGCCAGCACGCCCGCCCCCCAGAACGCGCACGCCCCCACCGCCTCCAGCGCGGAGGCCGGCGTGAAGACCCGCGGCAGCCAGGTGGCCGCGGCGAGCCCCGCCAGCAGCGCCGCGGGCACCGCCCGGCGGACCGGCGCGTACCGGACGACCAGGCCGGCCGCGACCGTCAGCGCCGCGCTCTCGGCCATGCCCAGCGCGCCGACGCCCGGCGTGGACGGCCCCCCGGCCGCCCGCCACAGGGCGGTGACCGCCAGGGACGCGCCCGCGGCCGGCAGGAGCAGCCACGCCAGCCACCCGGCCCTGCTCCCGGTCAGGAACAACCCGGTCGCCGCCACGGCGACGGCGACCGCCGCCGGCAGCCAGGCGGCGGCCATCCACAGCACGTTCACCCGGGACACGATATGCGCCCGCGCCGCGCGCCCCCACGTGCCGAACGGCACTGCCGCGGCCTGCGGAAGGTGCCGAACGGCATCTGCCCGCCGTGCGCCCGCGCTGGAAGGCTCGTCGGCATGACGATCTTCACTTCCGGCCGGTACGGGTACGCGGCGGCGCTGTGGGCGGTCGCCTACGGCCTGCTCGGCGCGGCGTGGGCGCTCGGGGCGCCCGGCTACCCCTGGGGGGCCGACGATCCCGACCCCGACGGCGCGCTGTCGATCCTGGCCGGCACGGCGCCGCCGTTCGGCTGGTGGATTGCGGCCTTCTCGGCCCTGACGGCCGCGACCGCCCTGGCCCTGACCCGCCGCAACGGCGTCCGCCCGGCGAAAGGGGCGTGGGGGCGGGTGCCGGTCCTTCTGGCCTGGCCGATCACCGCGCTGCTGGTGCTGGTGGTTCCGGACTCGCGGCTGATGATGGGCGTCGCCTACACGCCGTTGCTGCTGGCCGCGCCCCTCTTCGGCTGGGGGCTGGGCGGCGCGACGTTCGCCGACGCCTGGCCGTGGCCGGTGCTCAACCAGCTCGTGTGCGTGCTGGGCGGCCTGCTGCTGGCCGCCGCCGCGCGGGACCACGGGCGCGGACGCGGGAACTGGTTCACCCCGGCGCGCGGGCGGATCGCGGTGTACGTGGCGGTCGCGGTGCCGCTGGTCTACTGCGCCACCCGGTGGGCCTGGGCGCTGGGCGTCCCGCTCGGCGTGAGCGCGCGGTTCCTGGCCGAGGGCGAGGACGGGCTGTGGCTGGCGGGGGCGTACCTGGCGACGTTCGGGGCGCTGGGCGGCGTGCTGACGCTCGGGCTGGTGCAGCGGTGGGGCGAGGTGTTCCCGCGGTGGATCCCGGGGCTGCGCGGCCGGCGGGTGCCGCCGCTGCTGGCGGTCGTCCCGGCCGGGTTCGTCTCGATCATCATCACGGTGGCCGGGCTCACCTACATCCGCTGGACCGTGGCCGGCCGGTTCGCCCTGGAGGAGTGGGGAGCCTGGCTGCCGGAGTGCTTCTGGCCGGTGTGGGGGGCCGCGCTGGCCACCGCCGCCGTCTGCTACCACCGGCGCCGCCGGGAGAGCCCGCGGCCGACGGCGGCGGTCAGCCCACGCTCTGCCGCTCGGGCTCGATGAGCAGGACGACCCGTTCCTCGGCGCGCGAGTACGGGCCACCGATGTACTTCGCGGCGATCCGGTCGACGATCTCCCAGCCCGCCTCGCCCTCGACCCACTCCACGACCCGGCCCCGGACGA
Organism: Nonomuraea sp. NPDC049684; assembly: GCF_044465345.1. Taxonomy (NCBI): domain Bacteria; kingdom Bacillati; phylum Actinomycetota; class Actinomycetes; order Streptosporangiales; family Streptosporangiaceae; genus Nonomuraea; species Nonomuraea sp. NPDC049684. Next base: position 165,373 of record NZ_JBITLO010000018.1, read on the forward strand.
GCACCGGCCGGAACGGCTCGCCGGGCGGCGTCAGGGAGAGCGCGACCCGCGGGTCGCGCCGCAGGTTGAGCGCCTTGCGGGAGCGCGGGCCGGTGAGGACGGCGACGTGGTCGCCGTGCGTGCCGATCCAGACCGGGACGGAATGGGGAGCGCCGTCGGGCAGGAGGGTGGCGAGGTGGGCGATCGGGGTGCCGTCGAGCACGCCGCGCACGTCGGGGTCGAGTTTCATGGATTCTCTCCGGGCTTCTGGAGTTCCTTGAGGAGACTCTGTAACCGTAGCACTGCGAGTTCCTTCAGGGAACCCCGAAAGGTAGAGTGGGGCCATGCAGCGCACGAACTTCGCGGAGATGGCCTGCTCCATCGCCCGCACCCTCGACGTGATCGGCGAGCCGTGGTCGCCGCTGATCCTGCGCGACGTGTGGGCCGGGATACGGCGGTTCGACCAACTCCAGGCCGATCTCGGCATCTCCCGCAAGGTGCTGACCGAACGGCTGGCCCACCTCGTCGATCACGGCGTCCTCGAACGCCGCCCCTACGACCAGCGGCCGCGCCACGAATACCACCTGACGGCCAAGGGCGCCGAGCTGGTCGACCTGCTCATGGTCATGGCCGGATGGGGTGACAGGTGGCTGGCGGGCGAGGCCGGGCCGCCCGTGCTCTACCGCCACCACGCCTGCGGCGAGATCAGCGCCGTGGAGCTGGGCTGCGCCCACTGCGGCGCGCCGATGCACGCCGGCGACGTCGACCTGCTGCCCGGCCCCGGCGCGACCGGCCGGCCCGGATGAAATCGGTGGCCGGCGCCACGGGCGGTCTGGGAGCCTGAGCCATGCCTCCCACGGAACCGGGCCCGTACCGAGCCCGCGCAACGGCCCTGGTGGTCGCGATCCCCGAAGCCGAGCCGCTGGTCGGCACCTGGCGCTCCCGGCTGGACGCCGTCGCCGCCGACGGCGTCCCCGCGCACGTGACGATCCTCTACCCGTTCCTCGATCGCGACCGTCTCGACGAGGAGGCGCTCGACCGGCTGATCGGCGCGCATCCGGCCTTCGACGTGCGGTTCACCCGATGCGGCAGGTTCCCGGGGGTGCTCTACCTCTCCCCCGCCCCCGAACGGCCGTTCCGTGAGCTGACGGAGGCGGTCGCCGCCCGGTGGCCCGAGGCCCCGCCCTACGGGGGGCGGTTCGCCTCGATCGTCCCCCATCTCACGGTCGCCGACCAGCAGGAACCGGAGCTCCTCGACCACGTGGAGGCCGAGCTGGCCGCGGGGCTGCCGCTGGCCGCCCGGGTCCGCGAGGTGCGCCTGCTGGTCAGCGACGGCCGCCGCTGGCACCCGGACCGGACCTTCGAGCTCGGGCGGCGCCGCTGAGCGCCCGGCACGCTTTCGTCACTTACCGTGTCTTTGTCATTCCTTGGCGTTACGATCGGGAGACCCCCGTCCCTGATCGATCATGGAGTGCCGTATGGAGCGAACGGTTCTGGCCGCCGTCACCGAACACCCCGACGCCGACTCGGCGCTCGCCGAGCAGATCCGCCGGGTGTGCGCCGAGATGGGCGAACTCGGCCTCCAGGTGCGCTGGACCCGCCGCACGGCCGACGCCCTGGCGGTGGTCGGGTCCGACGCCTCGCTCACGGCGATCCTGGCGGCCTGGGACGCGCCCGGCGCCGAAGACCTGCTGGCCGCGGTGGCCAAGCGCTTCCGCGGCCTGCCGGTCTTCCTGATCACCCAGGACCAGGAGCTGCCGCTGTGGGTGTACGAGGTCATCCAGGGCTACGTCTTCCCGCTGGAGGACACCCCGCAGTTCATCGCCGGGCGCATCGCGCACGCCGCCGACCAGTACGCCGACCAGATCCTGCCGCCGTTCTTCCGCGCGCTGCTGCACCTGGAGGACCACCACCCCTACTCCTGGCACACCCCGGCGCACGCGGGCGGCGTGGCGTTCCTGAAGTCGCCCGTGGGCCGGGCGTTCTTCGACTTCTACGGCGAGCGGCTGCTGCGCACCGACCTGTCGATCTCCGTCGGGGAGCTGGGCTCGCCGCTCGACCACACCGGCCCGATCGGCGAGGCCGAGCACAACGCGGCCCGCGTCTTCGGCGCCGAGCGCACGTTCTTCGTGGTCAACGGCAACTCCACCGCCAACCGCATCGTCGGGCACCACGCGATCGCCCGCGGCGACACCGTGCTGGTCGACCGCAACTGCCACAAGTCGATCCAGCACGCGCTGGCGATCAGCGGCGCGCGGCCGGTCTACCTGGTTCCCGAGCGCAACGGGCTGGGGCTGGCCGGGCCGATCCCGGCCGCCGCGCTGGAGGCGTCCGCCGTCCGGGCGCGGGTGGCCGGTCATCCGCTCGCGGCGGGCGACCCCGCGTACGCGGTCGTCACCAACTCCACCTACGACGGCGTCTGCTACGACGCGGTCCGGGTCGCCGAGCTGCTGGGCGCCACCGTGCCGCGGCTGCACTTCGACGAGGCGTGGTTCGCCTACGGCCGGTTCCACCCGCTCTACTCCCGCCGGTACGCCATGTCGGTCGACGAGCGCACGCTGCCCGGCCCGGGGCGTCCCACGGTGTTCGCCACGCAGTCCACGCACAAGTTGCTGGCCGCGTTGTCGCAGGCCGCCATGTTGCACGTCCGTCCCTCTCCGCGGGCGCCGGTCGACTACGACGCCTTCAACGAGACGTACCTGATGCACGCCTCGACCTCGCCGCTGTACCCGATGATCGCCTCCCTCGACGTGGCCGCGGCGATGATGGACGGCCCCTCAGGGGCGTTCCTGACCGGCGAGGCGATCGTCGAGGCGGTCCGGTTCCGGCAGGCGATGACCCGCCTGGCCGCCCGCATCCGCGACGACGGCCACCGGCCCGCCTGGTTCTTCGGCCTCTGGCAGCCGCCCTCGGTGCCCGACCCGCACACCGGCCGGGCCGTGCCCTTCGCCGACGCCGACCCGGCGCTGCTGTGCTCGGAGCCGCGCTGCTGGGCGCTGGAGCCCGGCGCCGCCTGGCACGGCTTCGACGGCATGCGCGACGACTACGCCCTGCTCGACCCGGTCAAGGTGACGATCACCTGCCCCGGCGCGGACGCGGCCGAGGGCACGCTGGAGTGGGGCATCCCGGCCAAGGTGGTGGCCGCCTACCTGCAGCGGCGCGGCATCGTGGTGGAGAAGACCGGCGACCACACCCTGCTGGTGCTGTTCTCGATGGGCATCACCAAGGGCAAGTGGGGCACGCTGATCGACGCGCTCACCGACTTCAAGAACGCCTACGACGACGACAGGGCGCTGGCGGACGTGCTGCCCGGGTTCGGGCCGTCCGGCGTGTCGTTGCGGGCGTTCTGCGGCGAGGTGCACGCCAAGCTGCGCGACTCGGGCGTGGGCGCGCTGCTCGACCAGGTCTTCACCGCGCTGCCCGAGCCGGTCTCCACGCCCGCCGACGTCTACCAGGCCATGATCCGCTCCCGTACCGAGCGGGTCCCGCTGGCCCGGCTGGCCGGGCGGGTGGTGGCGGCGACCGTGGTGGTCACCCCGCCCGGCATCCCCATGCTGATGCCCGGCGAGGCGACCGGCGCGGCCGACGGCCCGCTGATGAGCTACCTGCGGGCCCTGGAGGACTTCGACCGGGCCTTCCCCGACCTGGCCACCGACATCCACGGCGCCCACCGCGACGGCGAGGGCCGCTACTGGGTTGAGGTCCTCCGCGACTGACGCCCGCCCCCGCAGGCCGTCAGAGCAGGGCCCTCAGAGCAGGGCCCTCAGAGCAGGGCCCTGCTCTGAGGGCCGGGGCCGGTTCAGGGCAGGGCCGGTACGGCGGGCTGGGCGTCGGTCCAGCCCACCTCGGCCAGCGTCGTGACGTAGGACTTCCCGGGCCCCTTCCCGGAACGCCCGGCCGTGTGCTCCTCCGCCAGCAGCGCCATCCTGCCGGTGTCGACGATCAGCCGGTCCGTCGTGCGCACCGCCGCCTTGTCCGTCCCGTTCCCCGTCCCGTTCACCGTGTCGATCATCGTGTCGATCAGGACGACGGCGCCCGGCCTGCCCAGCTCGTCCTTGGCGGTGCCGTCCGCGCGCACGCCCGGCATGGTGAGCAGCGCCCGGTAGGCGGCGTCGCGGACCTCTCTCGGCGCGGGCAGCACGTGCAGGATCCGGGGCAGCGTCCCGGCCACCCAGCCGGGCAGGGCGCTCTCGGGGACGCGGCTGACCCGGCCGGCCCGGGTGATCCAGTCCTTGAGCCGGGCCGGGTCGGCGGGCAGGCGCTGGACCTCGTCGTAGGTCAGCGACTGCCCGGCCAGCTCGAACGTGACCGATTCCCGCACGCTCCCCACGTGGCCCTTGGACGGCTCGGTGGACAGCCGCACGGTCTTCCCGTCGATCGACTCGCTCCACTTGGCGGGTGAGCCGTCACGCTGCCAGGCCTTCTTGTCGGCCGGGGTCGGCGGCGTCGCCCCGAGCTCGCGGTAGGCGTACCAGGCCCTGCCGTCGGGGGTGGTCCACCGTTCCGTGATCTGCCTGTTGACCAGCGAGTACGGATGCGCCCTGGTGCCGAACCGCCCCAGCTGCGGCATGGTGAGCAGCTCCTTGACGTGCCAGTACGCGCCCTCCGGCGGGGCCGCCGCGGCGGGCGCCGGCGCGCCCAGGGCGGCGCCCGCCGCCAGCCCGGCGCCCGCGGCGATCAGGCGGGCGATCAGGCGGCGGGACGTCGCCGCCGCGGTCCATGAATACGAAGTCATGACCCTCCATACGCCTGAGCCCCCCGGAGGGTTGCCCGGCGCCTTCTCCGCTCTCGCGGGCAACCCCCCTCGGCGCCCAGGCGTATTAGGAAGCGTGAAATCGGACAGACAGCCGTGAGCGCCACGGAACACGACTTCGGCGCATTCGTGGCCGCACGCGCCACGAGCCTGCTACGGGTCGCCTACCTCGCCTGCGGCGACGAGGCGGAGGCCGAGGACCTGCTGCAGACCGCGCTGGAGCGCACCTATCGGAACTGGGACCGGGTCCGCCACGACAGCCCCGAGCCGTACGTGCGCCGCGTCATCGTCAACGCCGCCATCAACCGGGCCCGCCGCCGGGCGATCCTGCGGATCATCCCGATGCACAGCCCGCCGGACCTGCCGGACCGGGCGACGGACACCGACCTGCGCCGCGTGCTCATGGACGCGCTGCGCGCCCTGCCGCCCCGGCAGCGGGCGGTGATCGTCCTGCGGTACTGGGAGGACCTCAGCGAGGCGCAGACCGCCGAAGTGCTCGGCTGCTCGGTCGGCACGGTCAAGAGCCAGGCGTCGAAGGCGGCGGCCAAACTCCGTTCGGCCCTCGGACGGGAGACAGTGGAAGGAGTGATCAGGAATGCCCACGCTTGAGGAGGAGCTCCTCCGGCTCATGACGGAGGAGACGGCCCGGCTGCACGCCGCGCCCGACCTGGTGGACCGGGTGGTGCGCGGGTCCAGGCGCAGGCGGGTGAGAGGCCGGATCGCGGCGTTGTCGGCGTCGGTGGCGGTCGTGGCCGCGCCCGTGGCGTACCTGGGCATGAGCACGACGACCGCGACGGGCGGCCAGGTCACGATCTCCGTGACGCCGGAGCCGCCCGCCATCGACGACACCCCGCCCCCGCGGCCGGAACCGCCGAGCCTCGGCGACCTGGGCGACGGGAAGACGTTCGGGCACGTCAGGGTGGGATACCTGCCCGAGCGGCTGAAGTGGTCCGGCTGGTCGGTGGACTTCGGCGACAAGTACACCACCGCCTACTTCTACGAGGGCGACGACCCGGGCTCCTACCGGGTGCAGATCTACATGTACGAGGAGGGGGCCGTCCAGGAGATCGGCGACCGGATCGCGGCCTACCGCGACGAGGAGGACGGCGAGGAGGTGACCATCGGCGACCGCGGCGGCTACCTGGTCGTCCAGAACGTCGGTGAGGACGGCATGAAGGGCACGCCCACCCTCTTCCTCCGCATGGGCGACCGCCAGTGGGCCGAGATCATGTTCAGCCCGACGTACGCCAAGGAGTTCCGCGACGCCGGGGCCGTGTCCGCCGAGCTGAAGAGGATCGCCGAAGGGCTCACCCCCAACCCGTGACCGCCTCCGCCTCCACCGCGCCCGCGCGAACGTGCGCGGCACCATACCTCGGGGGGTATATTGGCGGTGGAGGTGGAGCGAATGGACATGAACGCGGCCGTCCTGGCCGAGGCGCTCACCCGGCTCAAGCGGGCCCACGGCCAGCTCGGCGGGGTGATCGCCATGATCGAGAACGGTGACGACTGCGAGCGGGTGCTGACCCAGCTCGCGGCGGTGTCCAAGGCCCTGGACCGGGCCGGATTCAAGATCATCTCCACCGGCCTGCAACAGTGCCAGGCGGCGCGCGAGCGCGGCGAGGAGCCGGCCATCACGCCGGAGCGGCTGGAGAAGCTCTTCCTGGCCCTGTCCTGACCCCACGGGCATCCGAAGGCGACGAACGAACCGTACGCCGGAGCATGCCCGTTTTTTTGCCTGCCCTATACCCCCCGGGGTATCAATGGGTAGGACGGTCCGTGACCGGACCACGACCTGCGACGACACGAAGGCGGCGAAGAAGATGAGCACGATCCACATCGAGGTGGTGGAGACCTCTTCCCTGGGCGACCGCAGCTACCTCGCCCACGACGGACAGGTGGCCCTGGTCGTCGACCCGCAGCGGGACATCGACCGGATCCTCGCCCTGGCCGGACGTCTCGGCGTCCGCATCACTCACGTGGCCGAGACCCACCTGCACAACGACTACGTCTCGGGCGGCCTGGCCCTGGCCCGGGTGACCGGCGCCGCCTACCTGGTCGCCGCCGACGAGACCGTGGAGTTCGACCGCCGGCCGATCGCCGACGGCGACGAGGTCGCGCTGTCCGGCGACATGAGCGTCCAGGCGGTGGCCACGCCCGGCCACACCTTCCATCACCTGTCGTACATCCTGACCGGCCCGGACGGCCCCGAAGGCGTCTTCACCGGCGGCTCCCTGCTCTTCGGCACCACCGGCCGCACCGACCTGCTCGGCGCCGAGCACGCCCACGACCTGGCCCACCGCCAGCACACCTCGGCGCACCACCTGGCCGACCTGCTGCCCGACGGCGCCCACGTGTGGCCCACCCACGGGTTCGGCAGCTTCTGCTCGGCCACGCAGGCCGACGCCCCGGCCTCCACGATCGGCCGCGAGCGGCAGGCCAACCCGGCGCTGCGCCTGGAGGCCGACGACTTCGTCGCCCAGACCCTCGCCGGGCTCGACGCCTACCCCGCGTACTACGCCCACATGGGCCCGCGCAACTCCGAGGGCGGCGGCCCGATCGACCTCACCCCCGTACGGGCCGCCGACCCCGCGGAGCTCAGCAGGCGGATCGCGGCCGGTGAATGGGTGGTGGACCTGCGCTCCCGCAAGGCGTTCGCCAGCCGCCACCTGACCGGCACGCTCAGCTTCGGCCTCGACGGCCCCATGTCCACCTGGCTCGCCTGGATGGCTCCGTGGGGCGCGCCGATCACCCTGCTGGGCGAGGACGCCGGGCAGGTCGCCGCCGCCCAGCGCGAACTGGCCCGCATCGGCGTCGACCGTCCGGCCGCCGCCGCGACCGGCGACCCCGGCCAGTGGGCCGGCGGCGACGACGAGCGGCTGGGCGAGCTGGCGGTGGCCACGTTCGCCGACCTGGCCGCCGTCCACGCCGGGCGCGCGCCCGCGCACCTGCCCGCCCCGGACGTCGTGCTGGACGTGCGCATGACCAACGAATGGCGGGCCGGTCACGTCGCGGGCGCCACTCACATCCCGCTGCCCGACCTGCCGCACCGCCTGGCCGACGTCCCGGCCGGCACGGTGTGGACGCACTGCGGCTCCGGCTACCGGGCGGCCGCCGCCACCAGCCTGCTCGCCCGCGCCGGACGCCGCGTGGTGCACATCGACGACGCCTACGCGGCGGCCGCCGAAGCGGGCCTGACCATCACCGACGCCTGACCATCACCGACGCCTGACCCGACCGGTCCCGCACCCTCGGCAAGGACCATCGCATGACCACCCCTGACACCCCGCCCGCCACCGTGAACGCCACCGTGAACGCCACCGTGGACGCCGCCGCCCTGCGACGGCTGCTGGACGGCGGCGACCCGCCCCAGATCATCGACGTGCGCACCCCCGGCGAGTTCGCCGCCGTGCACATCCCGGGCTCCCGCAACGTGCCGCTCGACCTGCTGCGCGCGCACCACGCCACCCTGCGCCCCCGCCTGGACGAGGGCGCGGTGCTGGCCGGCGCGCGTCTCCCGCGGGCCAAGTGGATCGCGGCCGTTCCGCGGGCCAAGTGGATCGCGGCCGGCATCGGCGCCGGGCTGACCTTCGCCGCCGTGTCGGACACCTGCGCCATGGGCATGCTGCTGTCCCGGCTGCCCTACAACCGGGGGCCGCGCACCGACCTGGCCGCCGTCCTCGACTCCCTGGCCGGCGGCCGGGGATGACCTGACGGGACGCGCGCCGGGCGTCAGGAGTGGCCGTGGCGGTCGAGGCCGAGGGTGGAGATCAGGTCCTCGTGCAGCTCGAACCAGACGCGGTGGCAGGAGTCGACGTCGGTGCGGTCGACCCAGGCGCCCTCCCCGTTGCGGGCGCGGGCCAGGGCCGCGGCGAAGCGCTCGTCGTACCCGCCGAACCGGGCCAGGACGCCGGTCAGCCGGTCGGCCAGCGGCTGGAGGGCGCGGCCGACGACGGTGAGCTCGTGCAGGATCCGGGCGTCCCAGGCGGGGTCGGAGTGGTCGTTGGCGGCGAGCCGGTCGCGGCCGTCCGGGCGTAGCTGCCAGTCGGTGCACGCCTTGAGCAGCAGGGCGTTCAGCGGGAGGAACTCGCGGTAGACGTCGCGGACCTCCTCGGCGCCGCCCGCCCGGTCGAGCTCGGCGGCCAGGCGCCGCTCGTCCTCGGCCCGGCCCGTCTCGGTGAGCGACCAGCCGCCGGTGCCGGCGAACTCCGACCGGCTCACCCAGCCGCGCGCCTCGGCGTCGAGCAGCTCCTCCTCCGTCTCGGCCACGCCGAGCGCGTACCGGCGGGCGAGCACCGGGGTGTCGGCGAACCCGGTGACCCGTACGGCGTGCAGCGCCAGCAGGCCGGGCGCGGACTGCCGGGTCATGAGCCGGCCTCCTGACGGGCGGTCAGGCGGGTGTAGTGCTGCTGGCAGGCCTGCGGCGAGTTGAACCCCATCGCCTCCGCCATCTGCGCCCAGGTCAGCCCGGTGCTGCGGGCGGTGAACAGCAGGGCGGACTCGATCGCCTCGACCTCGGCGCGCGCGGCGGGCAGCAGGGCCAGCGCGGCCAGGACGTCCTGCTGCTCCAGGCCGGCGTTGCGCCAGACGGCGAAGCGCGTCAGGTCGACCGCCGAGGGCGGGACGGGCGGAGGTTGCCACGGGCGCGGGTCGAGCAGGTCGGCGCCCATGGCCATGAGCCGCCGGCGGGCCTCCTTCTCGCGCTGCGCCTGGAGCTGGTCCGCGTTCGGGGGGTGGGCGGGGTCGTGGTTGCGTTGCATGCGGGACATGATTCACAATCGCCGGGACATCGTCAACATTTTGTTGAAGGGCGGGGCGGATGATCGTACCCCTCGGCATGGCCGCGGCCGACACCTGCGGAGGCAAGGGCGGCGCGCTCGGCGAGCTGCTGCGGGCGGGGCTGCCGGTTCCCGACGGCTTCGTGGTGCCGTTCGCCGCCTACCAGGCCGCGGTCAGGGGCCTGGAGCTCGGGCGGCGCACGGCCGGACCGGACGGCCTGGCCGCGGCGCGGCGGACGGTCGAAGGGCTCGCGGTCGACGCCGGGCTCGCCGCGGCGCTGGCCCGGGGGCTCGGCGCGCTCGGCGACCCGCCCGTGGCCGTGCGGTCGTCGGCGGCCGACGAGGACACCGGCCTGAGCTCGGCGGCCGGCCGGTACGAGAGCTTCCTCGCCGTGCGAGGCGCGGGCGGGGTGGCCGAGGCCGTGCGCGCCTGCTGGGCGTCGCTGTTCTCGCCGCGCGCCGCCGCCGAGGGCCGGTCCGGCGACGGCCCGGCGATGGCCGTGATCGTCCAGCGCCACCTGGACGCCGAGGCGTCCGGGGTCATGTTCACCCCCGGCGGGCCGGGCGAGCCCACCGGGATCGAGGCGTCGTGGGGGCTCGGGCCCAGCGTCGTCGGCGGCACGGTCACGCCCGACTCCTACCGGGTCGGCGCGGACGGATCGGTCGTGCGCGCCGTGGCCGACAAGCGCACCCGGCTCGACCGGGACGGCGCGCGGCTCGTCGTGCGGGACGTGCCCGACGGCGACCGGGGGCGGGCGGCGATCGACGACGCGACCGCCGTGCAGCTCGCCGGGCTGGGCGCGCGGATCGCGGCCCTGCGCGGCGGGCCGCAGGACGTCGAGTGGGCCGTCGCGGGCGGCCGCGTCTGGATCCTGCAGGCCCGCCCGGTCACCGCCGCTCCCCCGGCCGCCGGCCCGCCCGCCCCGGCGGCGGACGTGCCGGCCGGGGTGCTCGCCGGGACGCCGGGCAGCCGCGGAGCCGTGACCGGCACCGCGCGGATCGTGCGCGGGCCCGGCGACTTCGCCCGCGTGCGCCCGGGCGACGTGCTGGTCTGCCCGTTCACCGACCCGGCGTGGACGCCGCTGCTGCGCATCGCCGCCGGCGTCGTCACCGAGACCGGCGGCGTGCTCTCCCACGCCGCGATCGTGGCCCGCGAGCACGCCATCCCCGCCGTCCTCGGCGTCCCGGACGTGACCAGCAGGCTCCGGGACGGCGCGCTCGTCACCGTCGACGGCACCGCCGGTACCGTCACCGCCACCTGAACCCTGGGAAAGGAGAGGGGAGCGGTCTCCGACCGGCCGCTCCCCGCGCACCCATGTCGCTACGACGCCTCTACCTGGCCCGCCACGGCGCGGCCGACGCGTTCGGGCAGCTCACCGACGACGGGCGGCGGCAGTCGGCCCTGCTGGGCGAACGGCTGGCCCGGATGCCGATCGGCGCGGTGTGGCACTCCCCGCTGCCGCGGGCCGCCGAGAGCGCACGGGAGCTCGCCCGGCGCCTGCCGGACGTCCCGGTGGCCGAGGCCGCCGAGCTGGTGGACCATGTGCCCTACGTCCCCGCCCCCGCCGAGACGCCCGCTTCCTGGGCCGGCTACTTCGACGGCTTCGACCGGGCGGAGGCGGCCTCGGGGCGCGCGCTCGCCGACGCCCTGGTCGCCCGGTTCGCGAGGGTCCCCGACGACCCCGCGTCCGACGTGCACGAGGTGCTGGTGACGCACGCCGATCAGATCGCCTGGCTGGTCCGGCACGCGCTGGACGCGCCGCCGCCCCGGTGGCTCGGCCTGAACAGCGCCAACACCGGGCTGACGATCATCGAGTACCGCACCGGCCTGCCGCCCACGATGGTGATGTTCAACGACCTGAGCCACCTCCCGGCCGGCCTGCGCTGGACCGGCTTCCCACGGGACATGTGGCCGTGAGCGGGGGCCGGGAGGCGTCAGGAGGTGGCGCGGGGAGGTGGCGTCGGGTGATGCCGCGTCAGGAGATGCCGCGTCAGGAGATGCTGCGTCAGGAGATGCTGCGTCCCTCCACCGCGTCGAGCACCAGCGGGCTGGGGCCGGGGTCGCCGCGCACGCCGAAGCCGTAGCGGTAACCGGCCCTGACCTGCGGCTCCGACAACGCCGGCAGGTGTTCCAGCGTGGCCGCGGTCACCAGCTCCCAGCCGGAGCCGGTGTCGGCGTACATGGCGGCCCGCTCGCCCACCAGCGACAGCGCGAAGCGGCCGCCGTCGGGGATGGTGACGCCCTGCTTGACGCCGAAGACCGCGAGCCCGCCCGGCACCTGCGGGCCGCGCACCTCGAACCCGGCGAACCTGTGGCTGTTGACGTAGAACGCCGCCACGTCCGTCCTGCCGTCCTTGACCAGGCCCGTGTAGACGGTGTCCATGTCGGTGGAGTCGCCCTGGAACTTCCTGATCGTGATCGCGGTGGCGAACGCCGGGTTGCGCGGCGAGACGCCTGACGACATCAGCCCGAACCAGGACGCCGACGGATGCCCGGCCGACAGCGCGCCGCCCGCGTACGTCACCTGCGGCACCTCCTTGTCCTCCGGCAGGACCCGGTGGGTCTGGTAGTCGCCGGCCCGGTCGAACCCGTCGGCCAGCTCCTGGTTGGCGAAGGCGTCGGGGGCGGGCGGCACGTACGCGGCCTGCGGCGGCAGCCGGAACGTCACCCGGTCCGTGTGCCCCAGGTAGGACGCGCACACGACCGGGTACTCCTGGTTCGCGGGCGCGTAGGCCGTCAGCGTGGTCTCCGTCGTGCGGCTCGCGCCCGTGCGCAGGCCGGTCACCGGCAGCGCGGGCGGATCGACGGCCACGCCGTCGCAGGCGGACAGGGTGACCCGGCCGGCCATCGGCAGCACGTCCCGGTTGGTGACGGTGAAGGTGACCTTGGAGCCGAGCCGGCCGCGCTCGGCGGTGGACGCGCTCACCTCGACGTTGCGCCGGGCCAGGCCGGGCAGCGCCGCCGCGGCCACGCTCAGCCGGTCGATGTCGTACGAGCCCGCCCAGTCGGAGCCGGCCGAGCCGCGTACCCACACCTTGACCCGGGAGATCGCGGCGCGCGGGGCCCAGCGGGACAGGTCCAGCGTGAGCCGGTTCCAGCCGAGCTCGGGGTCGATCGTGCCGGCGCCCTCCGCGACCGCGCCGCCGCGCCCGTAGACGCGGACCTTGGCGGTGAAGACGTTGCCCGGCTTGAAGCCGTCGTCGGCCTCGGGCGGCACCCGGACCGACAGCGACAGCGACGGCGTGCGCGAGGCGTCGAGCGGCTTGCCGAACAGCACGTCGGCGCCCTTGTACGACTTGGCGTACCGCGACCAGCCGGGCAGGTCGCGGTCGAAGCGCACGCGCAGCGCGTGCCCGCCGTCCACGGCCACCCGCTCCACGGCGGCGGCGTTGTCCGAGGGCCGCCAGCCGTCGGCGCCGGTCTCGAAGCCGGAGATCACCCGCTCGGCCACCGGCCGGGCGTCGAGCTGCGTGCCCGCCACCGCGGGCGGCTTGCGGACGGCCAGCTTGCCCGGGTCGAAGCCGGGGATGACGTCCTTCCAGTCGGAGATGCCGATGATCTTCTTGGCGAACTCGGTCGCCTCCAGCGACCGGTCGGTGTCGATGGCGGCGAACACCTCGTGCAGGGGCTTGCGCTCCCCGGCGTTGGAGGGCGCGCCGTGCTCCTCGTCCCACGTCCACAGGCCGAGCCGCAGGCCGCCCTCCTGCTTGTGGTCGACGTGCCGGTGCAGGATGAAGGAGTCGATGCCGTCGGCGAAGGCGATCTTGTAGTAGGCGTAGGCGTAGGCCGCGGCCTGCAGCTCCAGCTCCTTGGCGGAGTAGTCCTGGGAGTTCAGGCCCTGTTCGGACAGGATCACCCGCCGCCGTTGCCCGTTGTAGGTGAGGTCGTCCTGGGCGAGGTAGCGCGGCAGCAGCTCGATGTTCTTGAACGTGATCCGCAGGGTGTCGAAGCCGTCCGTGGCGGTCTTGTCGTTCCAGAACGCCGGGTTGAACAGGTTCTCCGGGTAGGGGTGGTAGGCGATGTTCCAGTCGAAGTCGCCCTGGCGCTTGGTGAGGGCGTTGAGGCCGTCCACCACGTCGCGGCCCTTGTAGGTGTACTTCGGGTCGTCGTTGGCCGCGCCCGTCCAGAAGTGCGTCAGCGAGGTGTAGACGCGGGCGGCGGCGTCGGCCTTGCGCACGGCCTGCCAGGTCAGCCGCATGGCGCGGGCGTACTGGTCGAGGAAGACGTCGCGGTCCTGGCGGCCCATGTTGTACCAGAACTGCTGGGCGTCGATCTCGTTGCCGACGATCCAGCCCCACGCCCGGCCGTAGCGGCCGTCGGGCCGGCTGTAGCGCTGGGCGAAGAACTCCATCGCGGCGGTGAAGTGCGCCTCGCCCTCGGCCGTCTTGGTGTTGAACGCGTACACCGTGCCCTTGCCCAGCTCGGCGTCGGGGTGGATGAGCGTGCGCGCGGCGGAGTTGGCCGCGCCGCTGTTGTAGACCAGCACGATCATGTTGACCAGGACGCCGTTGTCCGACAGCGGCTTGACCTGGGCGTCGAGCCCGGCGACGGCGCCGCGGTCGAAGTAGTACGTCTTGCCTTGCGAGACGAACTCGATGGTGTTGCCCGGGGCGCCCGGCCCGGCCGTCATGACCGAGTCGAGGGCCAGGTTGATGCCGGCGTGCTGGACGCCGATCTCCTCGGCGTCGTCGGTCATCTGCACCTGTAACCCCTTTTTGCCCGACATTTCGGGATAAGGGGTTTGGTTGGCCGACGCGAAGCTCAGCTTGTCGGCGTAGTGCACCTCTCCCAGCGGGCCGTCCGCGCCCACCGCCAGGAACTTGTCGTAGAGCCGGTCCTGGTCACCGTCCATCCGGGGCACCTCGACGCGGAACGGGCCCGCCTCGACGGAGGCGACCGGCCGCTCGCCCGCGGGCGAGTCCTGCCAGGTGTCCAGCGCGTACAGCTCGGCCGGGCCGGGGGCGAGGCCGGTGACGGTGATCGTGTCCCCGCCGACCTCGACGCCGCTCACCCCGCCGGCCGCCGCCGCGCGCGCGGGCAGGGCCTGCGCCGGGACGGCCAGCATCGGGACGGCCAGCGCCAGGGCGATCAACAATCGCATGGTCATCTCCTCCTACCTGGCCCAGTCCTCGTCGCCCCAGGCGTTCTTCTTGATGCCGGCCTCGATGCCGCGCTTCCACCACTTGTCCAGGTCGGCCAGCTCCTCCTCCAGGGAGCGCCGGCCGAGGAGGTAGCCGTCGAAGACGTCGCGGAAGGAGGTCCCCTCCGGGCCGCCCGGCAGGGCCGTCACCCGGAACGGCTTGCCCCACTCGCCCTCCAGCAGCCCGGCGGTCTCGGCCGACGGCTCGACGCCCTCGACGGCGGGCAGGCCGCCGGTCGCGTCCAGCCAGGGCTTGATCGCCGGCGAGCTCATGTACTGCAGGAACTTGACCGCCGCCGCGTACTTCTCGCCCTTGACGGTGGAGGGGATCATGTAGCTGGTGCCGCCGATCGAGGCGCCGTAGCGGGCCGGGGCCTCCGACGACAGCGGCGTGCTGGCCCTGGTGATGGTCGGGAACGGCATCGTGCCGAGGGCGAACTTGGCGTCCGCCTTCAGCGCCTCGACGGCGAAGTCCGTGCCCCACGACATGGCGGCCTTGCCCGAGACGAAGTCGCGGTAACCCACGGTCGCGCCGCCGTCGGCGACGCCCGTCCAGTTGGGCGTGCCGCAGTCGAAGAACTCCTTGTAGATCTTCAGGGACTCGGCGACCTCGGGCGTCCTGGTGGTGAGCGTGCCCTGCTTGATGGCTTTGCTCATCGACTTCTCCGTCACGGTCGGCGCCTTGCCCGGCTTGCCGGTGGCGTCGAAGAAGTTCCAGTCGTCGTGGTACTTGTCGATGAGCTGGGTGCTGACGGCCTCCCACGTCCAGCCGGCGGCCAGGCCGCCCTTGTCGAGGGCGACGGGGTCGAAGCCGGCCGCCTTGAGCTTCCCGCAGGCGCTCCTGAAGTCCTCCCAGGTGGCGGGGGGCTGGTCGACGCCCGCCTTGGCGAAGGCGTCCTTGTTGTAGAACAGGCCGATGGCGACCAGGTTGAAGGGGATGTACTCCAGCTTGCCGCTCTCCTTGCTCAGCGCCTTGGAGACGGCGGGGCCGTAGTACTCCTTCCTGAACACGTCGATCCAGCGCTGGTTGCCCGGCACGTACGGGTTGGGCTTCTGCAGCTCGGCGTCGAGCGCGTGCACCTCGTGGGCCTTGTGCGGCGGCTGGTTGAAGACCAGTTCGGGCGCGGTGCCGGCGGCGAGCTGGGTGGTGATCGTCTGCATGAAGCCGTCGAGGGGCAGCACCTGCGTCCTGACCTCGATGCCGGGCTCGCGCTTCTCGAAGGCGTCGACCAGCGCCTCCCAGGCCGGTCCGAAGCTGCTGCCGCTGGCGTTCCACTGATTGGGGCCGGCCAGTGTGATCGTCACCTTGCCGCCGCCGTCCTGGGCGGACGTGCCGCCGGTGCCGAGCAGGCCGCAGCCTGTCAGCGCGAGCAGCGCGGCCATCGCGGCCGGGGCCGCGAGCCCGCTCTTGGGGGGTGTTCTCATCGGGGTAGGGGTCCTTCCTTTATTGATACGTTTCAATCGCGGGACCGGCTCACTTGCCGGACACGATGCCGCCCTGGATGCCCGCCAGGAACCACTTGGACAGGAATGTGAACAGCACCACCAGCGGCAGGCTGGCCAGGACGTAGCCGGCGAACAGCGGCCCCCACTGCTGCGCATTCTGGTTGGCGAAGAAGGCCAGCCCCGCGGGGATCGTCCGGTAGGCGTCGGTCTGCACGGTGAGCAGCGGCCAGAAGTAGTCGTTCCACACGCCCAGCACCGTCATCAGCGCCACCGTGCCGATGACCGGCCGGGCCAGCGGCAGCATGAAGGCCACGAACAGCCGGACGCCGCCCGCCCCGTCCACCCGCGCCGCCTCGAAGATCTCCTCGGGGATCTGCGCCATGTACGTGCGCATGACGACGATCCCGAAGACCGTGTTCGCGGTGACGTGCGGGATGATCAGCACCAGCCGGCTGTCCAGGATGCCGAGGTCGCGCATCAGCACGAACAGCGGGATCAGGCTGGTGATCGAGGGCACCATGAGCAGCGCCGCGACCAGCCCGAACAGCGCGTTGCGCCCCGGGAAGCGGTAGCGGGCGAACACGAAGGCCGCCGCCGGGGCCAGCAGCATCGTGCCGGCGATGGCCAGCGCCGCCACCACGAACGACGTGAACAGGTACGGGCTGACCTGCTCCCAGGCCGCCGCGTAGTTGTCCAGGTGCACCGGCCAGGCCGGCGACCAGTAGCTGCCGAAGAACTGCTCGTTGTCCTTGACCGACGCGGCGAGCATGAACAGGTACGGGAACAGCCCGGCGAAGGCCAGCACCGCCAGCAGGCCGCCGGCCACCAGGTCGGTCCTGCGGGTCCGGCTCACGATCCCGACCTCCTGCCGAGCGCCAGCGCGACCAGGCTCACCCCGAGGGTCAGCGCGAACAGCACCGTGCCGAGCGCGGCCGCGTACCCCCAGCTCGTGTCCACGAACGCGGCGTCGAGCATGCGCAGCACGGGCACCTGCGTGGCGTTGTCGGGGCCGCCCTTGGTCATGATGTGGGCCTGCATGCCGTACTGGAGCACCGAGATCACCGCCAGCACCAGCAGCAGCTTGACGTCGCGGAACATCATCGGCAGGTCGATGCTCCAGAAGCGGCGCAGCCGGCCGGCGCCGTCCACCTCGGCGGCCTGATAGATCTCGGCCGGCACGTTCTGCAATGCCGACAGGAAGACCAGGAACGGCAGGCCGGCCACCCACGGGAAGCCGATCGTCATCAGCGCGGCCAGCGCCGTGGCCGGGTCGCCGATCCAGTTGCCCGCCAGCCCGTCCAGGCCGAGCGCGCGCAGCAGGCTGTTGACGACGCCGTCGCGCGGGTCGTACATGAACTGCCACAGCAGCACGTTGACCACGGCCGGGAAGGCCAGCGGCAGGATGAGCAGGGTGCGGAAGACGAACCGCAGCCGCTCGCTGGACAGCGACATCACCAGTTCGGCGGCCAGCAGCGGGAACACCCACATGAGCGTGACGGCCCAGACGAAGATGATCCCGGCGTTGCGGAAGGAGGCCCACCACAGGTCGTCGCCGAGCATCGTGAGGTAGTTGTCCAGGCCGACGAACGGCGAGCCGAAGCCCGGCCGCCACTCGTACAGCGAGTGCAGCATGCCGTTGAGCGCCGGGTAGTAGGCGAACGCCGCGAGCAGGGCGAAGGTGGGAAGGAGGACGAGGTAGACGCCCCACGGGATCCGGCGGCGCGCTTTTGTGCTGGTCACGATCGTCAATGCCTCTCAGCGGTGGTGCGGAACGCGTACGAGCCCGCGCCGACCCGGTAGACCGCGGCCCCCTTGTCGAGGCGGTCGAAGGTCACGCCCTCCGCCTCGGCCGCCGGCCGGCCGCCCTCGGTCACCCGTTCCGGCGGCGCGGGCACGTGCACCTCGGCGCGGGTGTTGGGCGGCACGACGACGTCCAGGGCCAGGCGGCCGTCCGTCAGCCGCCAGGAGATCTCCACCTGGCCGTGCCGGGTGCGGTGGGCGGTCCGCGCCCAGCCGATCCCGCCGCCGGGGCGGGGCCGCACGACGATGTCGGCGTAGCCGGGCGAGCCGGGGGCCAGGCCGCCGACCGTCCGGTACATCCAGTCGCCGACGGCGCCGTAGGCGTAGTGGTTGAAGGAGTTCATGCCGGGGTCCTGGAGCCCGCGGTGGTGGCTCCAGGAGTCCCAGCGCTCCCACATGGTCGTCGCGTCGCCGTGCACGACCGGGTAGAGCCAGGACGGGAAGGTGTCCTGCGTCAGCAGCCGGTAGGCCACGTCCAGCCGCCCGGTCGAGGTGAGCGCGTCCAGCAGGTACGGCGTGCCGAGGAACCCGGTCGACAGGTGGCCGCCGCGCGCCTCGACGTCGCCGGCCAGCCGGGCCGCGGCCCTGGGCAGCTCGTGCTCCTCCAGCAGCCCGGCGGTGACGGCCAGCACGTACGCGGTCTGCGTGCCGCTCGCCACCACGCCTGGGCCCTCGACGAAGGCCGCGCGGAAGGCCCGGCGCACCCGTTCGTACAGCTCCAGGCAGAACCGCTCGTCGGCGTCGCGGCCGAGCGCGGCGGCCAGCCCGGCGAGCTGCCGGGCCGACAGCGCGAAGATCGCCGTGCCTACGAGCCGCTTGGGGGTCTCGGCGCCGATCGACAGCCAGTCGCCGAACCCCTCGTCGGGGAAGATGCCGTTCTCGGAGCGCCGGTCCAGGTAGGCCAGCCAGCGCAGCATCGGCTCGAAGCAGGCGGCGACCACACGGGCGTCGCCGCGCAGCCGGTGCAGCGCCCACGGCAGCATCACCAGCGCGTCGCCCCAGCCGGGCGAGCCGGCCTCCTTGGGGTTCGGCGATAGGCCGCGGCCCGACAGCACGTCGGGGACCACGTGGGGGACCGCGCCGTCCTGGCCCTGGGCGTCGACGACGTCGGTCAGCCAGCTCCGCAGGAACGCGGCGGCGTCGTAGTTGAACAGGGCGGTCGGGGCGAAGGCCCAGATGTCGCCGGTCCAGCCGAGCCGCTCGTCCCGCTGCGGGCAGTCGGTGGGGACGGCCAGGAAATTGCCGCGCTGCCCCCACACGATGTTGCGCTGCAACCGGTCGAGCCGCTCGTCGGAGCAGGTGAACTCGCCGGCCGGCTCCATCGCGGCGTGGGCCACCCTGGCGGTGATCGACTCGGGGGCCGCACGCAGGCCCGACACCTCGGCGTACCGGAAGCCGTGGAAGGTGAACCTCGGCTCGAACGTCTCGGCCTGCTCGCCGCGCGGCAGGAACTCGTCCGTGGCGCGGGCCGAGCGCAGGTTGGCCAGGTGCAGGCCGCCCTCGTGGTCGAGGACCTCGGCGTGCCGCAGCACCACCGGGCGGTCGCGGCCGGCGCGGCCGGTGAGCCGGACCCAGCCGACCAGGTTCTGGCCGAAGTCGGCGATCCACACGCCGGGCCGGTGCTCCCACACGCGCACCGGCGCCACCTCCTCGTGCACGCGGATCGGCGGCGCGACGGAGGCGGTCACCCGGCCGGCCGGCGGGCTCACCGGCACCGCGGGCGCCCAGCCGGAGTCGTCGAACCCGGCGGCCGTCCAGCCGAGCGGCTCGGCCGCCAGGTCCTGCCGCTCGCCGTTCTGCAGGTCGGCGTAGCGGATCGCGCCGGAGCCGGCCCGCCAGTCGGTGTCGGTGCGCAGCCTGGTGCGGGTGCCGTCCTCGTGCAGGATCTCCAGCTCGGCGCGGAAGGCCAGGCGGCGGCCGTACTGGAAGGAGCCGAACCAGCTGATGTTGCCGGCGTACCAGCCGTCGGCGAGGACCGCGCCGATCGCGTTGCGTCCCTCCGACACCAGCGCCGTCACGTCGTAGGTCTGGTACGTGACGCGGTGGCGGTAGTCGGTCCAGCCGGGGGCCAGGTGGTCGGCGCCGACCCGGGCGCCGTTGAGGTGGATCTCGTAGACGCCGAGCGCGGTGGCGTACAGCCTGGCCCGGCGCACCGGCGACGGCACGCCGAACTCGCGCCGCAGGTACGGGCTGGGCCGGTCGCCGACCGGCTCGCGGCCCAGCGGCGGGTCGCCGTGCAGCCCCACCTCCTCGGCCAGCCGCCAGCCGGAGTCGTCGAAGCCGGGCTGCTCGAAGCCCTCGCCCGGCCGGTCCTCGGCCCGCCACCGGCCGCCGGAGGTGACGGTCACCGTGCTCTCGCCCGCCACCGGGACGAGCTGCGGCAGCGCGGGCCTCCCTTCGACCACGACCTCCAGCCGCACGCACAGCCCCGGCCCGGCGGCTTTGATCGCGAGCACGTTCTCGCCCGAGGTCACCAGGTCGCCGGCGTCGGCCACGAACGCGCCCGCCCGCCGCTCCCCCGCGACCGGCACCCCGTTGACGTACGCCTCGACCGCCTCGACCGCCCCGGCAGCCCCGGCAGCCCCAGCCGTCCCGGCCGCCCCGGCCGCCGCGGTCCCGCCGCCGTCGCCGATCACCAGCCATGCCGACAGCGGCCTGGCCCCGCCCGGCACCGAGAACCGCGTCCGGAACGCCCCGGCCGGCGACCCGGACGGGCCGAGCGGGCCGGCGACCCAGATGCGCGGCACGTTCTCCAGCGACGGCAGCCGCTCGGAGCCGGGCACCATGGGGGTGCCGATCCAGCCGGCCATCCAGCCGCCGGCCTCGCCGAGCCCGGTCTCGAACCAGTGCGCGGGGCTCCACCCGGACCATTCGCCGTGCTCGTCAGCCGCCTTGACCCGCCACTGGTAGCGCGTCCTCGGCCGCAGCGCGGCGCCGCCGTACGGGACGTCGAAGGTCGCGGACGAGGTCACCACGCCGCTGTCCCAGACGACTTCGGCCCCTTCGCCGGCCGGATCGCCCTCCCGGGCCACGGCCAGCCGGTACGCGCTCTGCGCCCGTCCACGCCCGGCCCCGGTGACCCGCCAGGAGAACTCCGGCGCGTCCACGTCGAGGCCCAGTGGTTCGGCCAGTCCTTCGACACGCAGGTCGGTCACGGCGAGATGCGACAAGAGAGCTCCCGGCTAGTTGAAACATTTCAAGCAATGCGCACCGTAGGCACCGTGAGGTACATCCGTCAATGCCCCGGTTCCAGACGTGCAGCGAAGGGTCGTTTGGCTGAAACATTTCAACCAGTAGACTGGCTCTCTCTGCCAGGTGACCAGAAGGGCTGCCCACCGGTGACCGACATCCACAAGCCGGCCGAGCGCCGCCGGCTCAGCATGGTCGACGTCGCGGCTCATGCCGGCGTGTCCGTGGGAACGGTCTCCAACGTGCTCAACCGGCCCGAGCTGGTGGCCGAGCGCACCTTGCGCCGGGTGCGCGCCTCCATCAAGGCGCTCGGCTTCGTGCCCAGCGCGCCGGCCCGGCAGCTGCGCGGCGGCTCCGGCCGCTCGGTGGGCGTGATGGTGCGCGACATCGGCAACCCGTTCTTCAGCGAGGTGCTGCCGGGCATCGAGACCCGGCTGTCGCAGGAGCAGCTGCTGCTGGTGCTGTGCAGCTCCGGCGACTCGGCCGAGAAGGAGGCCCACTACCTGCAGATCCTGGAGCAGCACCGGGTGCCCGGCATCCTCATCACGCCCGCCGGGCCCGACATCTCCCACCTGGTGGAGCTGCGCAGGCGCGGCATCGGCATGGTGCTGCTCGACCGGCCGGGCGCCGACGCCCAGCTCTGCGCGGTGGCGGTCGACAACGTCAGGGGCGGCGAGCTGGCCGGCGCCCACCTGCTCGCGCTCGGCCACCGGCGCATCGCCTTCCTCAACGGGCCGCCGATCGTGCGCCAGTGCGCCGACCGGCGCGAGGGGCTGGCCAGGGCGGTGCGGGCCGCCGGGCTCGACCCCGACGAGGTGATCACCGAGGTCACGCTGCCCGCGCTGACGCCGCGCGAGGGCGAGGCGGCGCTGGAGCGGCTGCCCGCGCGCAAGGGGCCGACGGCGCTGTTCTGCGTCAACGACACGGTGGCGCTGGGCGCGCTGCGCGGGCTGGAGCGGCGCGGCGTGCGCGTCCCGCACGACATGGCGGTCCTGGGCTACGACGACGTCGAGTTCGCCGAGCTGCTGTCGCCGTCGCTGACCTCGGTCCGCCAGCCCAAGCACCAGCTCGGCCAGGCGGCCGCGGAGCTGCTGCTCACCGACGCCCGGGGCGACGCCAACCACTGGCACCAGGAGATCGTCTTCCAGCCGGAGCTCATGGTCAGGGCCTCGACCGTTCCTCAGTGACGTTTCAAGCCGGTTCGCCGCAGGAAATCGGGTCTTGCCTGGCCGCCTTCTGGGCCTCATTGTTGAGACGTTTAAATCCAGGAGGTCCCATGGGTTGGGTTGCCCGTATCGCCGCCGTCCTCTTACTGCTCCTCCCGGCCGCTCCGGCCGCCGCCGCCACCGCTGCCGCCGCTCTGCCGTACCCGGTCAGGTCCGACTACCGCATCAAGGGCCTGCAACCGGACTTCTGGCCCGACAAGAACGAGATCGCCGGCAACAACGCCGGCGGCGTCGCCATGAACCTCATCTGGGCCGACTGGGAGCCCAGCGTGCGGACGCCGCCGTGCGCGGCGGGCGCGCAGGAGTTCGGCGGGCGCTGCTTCACCGTCGGCTCGGCCGTCGACGCCGCCATCAGGGACTGGACCGGCCGCGGTCTCGTCGTCACCGCCGTCGTCTACGGCACCCCGGCCTGGGCGCGCGGGGCCCGTCCCTGCACGCCCGCCGCCCCCGGGTTCGAGAAGTTCTGCGTCCCCGACGACCCCGCCGACTACGGCCGCTTCGCCGGCATGCTGGCCCAGCGCTACGACGGGCAGCACGGCAACGGCCGCATCGCCGACTTCGTCGTCATGAACGAGGTCAACAGCAACACCTGGTTCGACATCGGCTGCGGCCAGGGCACGGCCTGCGGCACGACCGCCTGGCTGGACGCGATCGCCGCGAACTACAACGCCGCCTACGACGCCGTCATGGCCCAGCAGCCCACGGCGAAGGTGCTCACCTCGCTCGACCACCACTTCGGCACCGCCTACGACCAGCCGGCCGCCTCCGACGCGATGCTGTCGGGCATGACCGTGCTCAAGGGCCTGGCCGCGCGGGCCGGCAACCGGGCCTGGCGGGTCGCCTACCACCCCTACCCGCCGAACCTGCTGGCGCCGCAGTTCTCCGCCGACGACTTCCCGAAGGTCACCTACGGCAACATCGGCGTGCTGGTCGGCTGGCTGCGCCAGCAGTTCCCGAACACGCCGTCGGCCTGGCAGGTGCAGCTCACCGAGAGCGGCGTGAACTCGTTGTCGCCCTCGTCGGAGGCCGCGCAGGCGTCGCAGTTGTGCAACTCCTTCCGCAACGTCCTCGGCACGCCGGGCATCGAGAGCTACGTCTGGCACCGCATGAGCGACCATCCGGACGAGACGGCCGCCGGCCTCGGCGTGGGGCTGCGCCGTACCGACGGCTCGGCCAAGCCGGCGTGGTCGACGTGGGCGCTGGCCAACCGGAACGACCTGTCGCCCCCGCAGTTGTCGTGCGGCTTCGAGCTGCTGCCCCACACCCAGCTCCGGCGCGGCTACCAGGCGAGCAAGGGGCACGTGGCCAGCTCCCGGCTGCTGCCGCCCGGCTTCACCCAGGAGCGCGTGTGGAAGCTGCTGCGCAACCAGGCGGCCGGCACCGTGCCCCTGTACGAGTGCAAGGTCGGCGCGCACACCATGCTCACCCGCGACCCCGGCTGCGAGGGCCAGTTCCCGATGGGCCCGGTCGGGCACGTCTACACCAGCCAGGTGCCCGGATCGGTCGCGCTGCACCGGTGCCGGGCCGCGAGCGGCGACCACCTGGTCACCGACCAGGCGGGCTGCGAGGGCCTGATCCACGAGCAGGTCCTCGGCTACGCGCTGTCCTGACCCCGTCCCGGGCCGGTGGCCGTCCGCGTGACGGCCACCGGCCCGGCGGCTACCGGGTCCGCTTCGCCGGAGTCCTGGCCGCGGCGCGGACCAGGGTGAAGTCGTCGACGTCGAAGTTCGCGCCGGTGAACGTCAGGTACAGCCGGGTCGTGCCGGAGGGCACGCCGGTCAGCGCCGTGGAGACGTCGGCGTAGGACTCCCAGCCGCCGGTGTTCGGCACGGTGACGGCGCCGAGCACCGGCCCCGTCGGCGAGCCGGTACGGAGCTCGAAGCCGCCGGACGGCCCCGGCGAGGCCACCCGCGCCCGGAACCCGGTGACCCCGGTGAGGTCCACGTCGTAGGCCGCCCAGTCGCCCGGGTTGACGTAGCCGAGCACGGTGCCGCCGTGCGCGGGCGCGTGCGGGTAGGTGGCCACGCCGGACGCCTGCGCCCAGGTCTCGGCCTGGACGACGGAGTCCCCGGCCGGCGGGCCGAGCTCCTTGATCCGGATGTTGCGGAAGGACGCCTGGTCGGCGTCGCTGTGGTTCTGGATGCCGATGTGCCCGTTCTTCAGCGAGCGGGCCGGGTCGGTGTTGGTGAAGTCGTTGATCTGCACGCCGTTGAGGAAGACCCGCAGGCGCTCGCCCTCGACCCGGATCTCGTAGGTGTTCCACTCCCCCGGCGGGTTCAGCGCGGCGTCGCGGGCGGCGAGGTCGGCGGCCTTGAAGCCGTAGACCGAGCCGGTGGTCCGGTCCGGGGAGTCGGTGGCGTCGATCTGGATCTCGTAGCCGTTGTTCACCGCCGAGGACGGGTCGGACGAGGGCGGGAAGCCGACGAAGACGCCGGAGTTGTCGTCACCGGCCAGCTTCCAGTCCAGCTTGAGCGAGTAGGAGGTGGTGTACTCCTTGGCCTTGTACCAGAGCAGGCCCATGCCGCCCTGCGAGGTCAGCGTGCCGCCGGCGTTGGCGAACCCGCCCGGCCCGGCCTGCTCCCAGCCGGTGGTCGAGCCGTTGTAGAGGGTGGTGTAGCCGGTCTCGGGGCGGCAGTCGGCCTTGGCCTGGCCGGTGGCGTAGGCCAGGCCGCCGCGCAGGTGCTGCCGGAAGGCGGGCTCGGCGAAGGACTCCGCGGTGTGCCCGCCGCCGGTGTAGAAGGACCGCCCCCCGTCGTACGGCTTGCACCAGGCGATCGGGTGGTCGGCGCCCATCGTGCCGCCCGAGTACGTCGACTCGTCCAGGGTGGCCAGCACGTGGGCGCCGGTCCTGGCGTTGGTCCGGTAGTCGTACCATTCGTCCGTCCGCGGCCAGGTGGCGTCCAGGTGGGCGGTCGCCGGGTGGGCGCGGTCCTCGACCTTGACCGTCGCCTTCTGCACCGCCGGGTGGGCGGCGAACCAGGCGCCGACGAGGCCGCCGTACCAGGGCCAGTCGTACTCGGTGTCGGCGGCCGCGTGGATGCCGGCGTAGCCGCCGCCCGCCCTGACGTACGCCTCGAACGCCGTCTGCTGCGCGGCGTCGAGCACGTCACCGGTGGTGTTGAGGAAGACGACCGCCTTGTACGCGGCCAGGTTCGCCGCGGTGAAGGCGGCCGGGTCCTCGGTGGCGGTCACGCCGAACCCGAGATCCCTGATCGCCTGGACGCCCGCCGCGATCGAGTCGTGCCGGAACCCCGCCGTACGGGAGAAGACCAGGACGGCGGGGCCGCCGGCGGCGGGGGTCGCCGTGGTGAACCTCTGGGCCGTGCCGCCGTTGCACGTCCTGATGACGAGCTGGGCCGGGTCGGTGGCGTCGAGGCACTTGCCGAGCGCCTTGAGCGCGCCGCCCTCGGCGGTCCACTTCTGCGCGCCCGTGCCGTTGCAGGTCCAGATCTGCACCTTGGTGCCGTCGGCGCTGTTGGCGCCGGCCACGTCGAGGCACTTGCCGAGCGCCTTGACGGTCTGGCCGTCGACGGTCCAGTTCTGGGCGTTCGTGCCGTTGCAGGTGTAGAGCTGCACCTTGGTGCCGTCGGCGGTGCCGGCGCCGGCGACGTCCACGCACCTGCCGTCGGCGGCGCGGATCGGGCCGACCGCCATCGCCTCCTCGGCCAGGGTGAAGTCGTCGAGGTCGAACAGCGCCCCGGCGCCTCCGGTGAAGACCAGGTAGAGCGTGGTGGACGCGGCGGTCGCGCCGGACAGCGGGGCCTGCACGTCGGTGAATGTCTCCCAGCCGCCCGTCACCGGGACGGCGGCCTTGCCGAGCAGCGGCCCGGTGGGCGAGCCCGTGCGCACCTCGATGGAGCCGCCGACGCCGCCCGAGGAGACCCGCGCCCGGAAGGTCCTGGCGTCGTCGAGGCGGTAGGGGGTGAAGGCGATCCAGTCGCCGTTGTGCACGTCGCCGACCGTCCTGCCGCCGTGCGCGGCGGCCTTGGAGATCTGCGAGACGCCGGACATCGTCGCGTAGTGCTCGGCCTGGCGGTGGCGTGGTTGCAGGACGTGCTGGGTGTGGGTGGTCAGGCCGCCCTGGTCGGTGTACTCGGCGTCGAAGACGGCGAAGATGTTGGCCGCGTCGTCGTGCTCGCCGTCGGCCGGGATGGTCAGCTCGCCCGCGCAGCCGTTCTTCGAGGTGATCTGGTGGCCGTGGCTGTCGTGGCCGAGGACGTACGTCATCCGCACCTTGGCGCAGTCGATCTGCGCGTCCTCGGGGTCGGTCACCCCGATGGTGAAGGGCACGGTGTCGCCCCAGGTGAACAGCGTCCCGGGGGCGGGCGTGCCGATGGTCACGGCGGGGGCGGTGTTGCCGGCCGTGATGACCACGCCGGCGGTTCCGGCGTTGCCCTGGGGGTCGCGCACGGTGAGCGTGGCGGTGAACCTGCCCTCGGTGGTGTAGGTCTTGGTCGGGTTCGGGGCGGTGGAGGTGGTGCCGTCGCCGAAGTCCCAGGCGTAGGTGAGCGCGCCGCCCTCGGGGTCGGCGGAGCCGGCGCTGGAGAAGGCCACGGTGAGCGGGAGCTTGCCGGAGGTCTTGTCGGCCTTGGCGACCGCGACCGGCGAGCGGTTCCGGTCCTTGATGTACTCGACGCGGTAGAGGGCGGAGTTGGCGTCGCCGCCGAAGTAGCCCGAGCCGTAGTCCAGGACGTAGAGCGCGCCGTCGGGCCCGAAGGCCAGGTCCATCACCTGCGTGCCGGTCCATGGGAAGGCGGCGATCTCGCCGCGCGTGCCGTCGGCGGCCACGTCGACGGCCTTGATCCACTTGCGGCCGAACTCGCCGGCGAAGAAGTGCCCGTCGAGGTCCTGGGGGAACTTGACGGCGGAGTTCAGGGCGGCGTCGTAGCGGTAGATCGGGCCGCCCATCGGCGACTCCGAGCCGCTGCCGAACTCGGGCGGCGAGCCGGCGTCGCCGCCGTACCTGATCCAGGCGGGCTTGGCGGGCGGGAGCTTGGCCAGGCCGGTGTTGCGCGGCGAGTCGTTGGCCGGGCCGCCGGCGGCGCAGTCGTACTTCTGGCCCGACGGGCCCGAGGGGAAGGTGTAGTCGTTGTAGGTCTCGGCCAGCGTGTTGGTCCCGGTGCAGTACGGCCAGCCGTAGTTGCCGGGGCCGGTGACGCGGTCGAACTCGACCTGCCCGGCGGGCCCGCGGGCCGGGTCGGTGCTGCCGGCGTCGGGGCCGTAGTCGCCGACGTAGACCACGCCGGTGGCCTTGTCCACGGTCATCCTGAACGGGTTGCGGAAGCCCATGGCGTAGATCTCGGGCCTGGTCCGCGCGGTGCCCGGCGGGAAGAGGTTGCCCGCGGGGATCGTGTAGGTGCCGTCGGCGGGGTTGACCTTGATGCGCAGGATCTTGCCGCGCAGGTCGTTGGTGTTGCCGGCGCTGCGCTGGGCGTCGTAGACGGGGTTGCGGTCGGGGCGCTCGTCGATGGGGGCGTAGCCGGCCGAGTCGAAGGGGTTGGAGTCGTCGCCGGTGGACAGGTAGAGGTTGCCCTGGGCGTCGAAGTCCATGTCGCCGCCGACGTGGCAGCACATGCCGCGGTCGGCGGCCACGTCGAGGACGGTCCGCTGCGAGGCCGTGTCGAGCGTCCAGTCGGGCTTGAGGGTGAACCGGGCCAGGCGGTTGACGCCCTGCCAGGCCGACCAGTCGGCGCCGGTCGCGGGGGCGTCGCCGGACGGCGTGCTCAGGCGCGGGGCGTAGTAGAGGTAGATGGTCCGGTTGGCGGTGAAGCCGGGGTCCACGGCTACGCCCTGGAGGCCCTCCTCGTCGTGGGTGTAGACGGGCAGCGTCCCGATCACGGTGGTCTGTCCCTGGGCGTCGGTGCGGCGCAGCGTCCCGTCGCGGGCCGTGTGCAGCACCGACAGGTCGGGCAGCACGGCCATGGTCATCGGCTCGCCCATCTCGGCCACGCCCTTGGCCAGCTCGACGCGCTGGTAGTCGGCGGGGTCGATGGCGGCGTGGGCGCGGGCGGGCGGGGCGGGCGAGGCGGCCACGGTGAGCACGACGGCGCTCGACATGGCCAGGAGGACGGCGCTGACCCGCGCCGTCCATCGGGCGGCACGGGTGGGTCTGCCGGGGGGCGTCCTGGGAGGCATCGCGGAGGTTCCCTTTCCGTGGGGGGTGGACCGGGAGGGAGGGTTCCATTGGCGGACGATCGAAGAACCTTCGTAGATCGCGACAGTAGATCTGACTTTTGATGATTGTCAACGAAAGTCCGTTAAGTCCCAGACGAAACGGTTTCGGTCCGTGGCCGGAACGGCGAAGCGCCCCGCCTGCCGCGGGCAGGCGGGCGCTTTCGCGGACGCGGTCAGCCGGCCAGGGCGCTGTCGACCGCCTCCGGGGCCAGGACGTGCTCCAGCACCATGACGGCCGCCCCGATGACGCCCGCCCGGTCGCCCAGCTCGCTGACCTGGATGCGCAGGTGCTGGGTGGCCAGCGGCAGCGAGCGCTTGTAGATGGCCTCGCGCACCCCCGCCAGCAGGTGCTCACCGGCGTCGGCCAGGTCGCCGCCGATCACGATGGCGGCCGGGTTGAAGAAGTTGACGATCGTGGCCAGCACGTCGCCGATCTCGCGCCCGGCCTGGCGGACGAGCTGGGCGGCGTCGCGGTTGCCGGCGCGCAGCAGCGCGACGACGTCCCGGCCGCCCGCGGCGGGCACGCCGGTGGCCGAGATGCGGGCGGCCAGCGCGGCCCCGCCGGCCAGGGCCTCCAGGCAGCCCACGTTGCCGCAGTGGCACAGCACGGCGTCGTCGGCGGTGGCGACCCGGATGTGGCCGATGTCGCCGGCCGCGCCCTGCGCGCCCCGGTGGAGGCGGCCGTCGGAGATCACGCCGCAGCCGATGCCGGTGCCGATCTTGACGAAGACGAGCTGGCCGGTCGCCTGCCGTCCGGCGCGCTGCTCGCCGAGCGCCATGATGTTGACGTCGTTGTCCACGAAGACCGGCACGCCCAGCCGCTCCCCCAGCCACTCGGGCACCGGGAACCGGTCCCAGCCCGGCATGAGGGGCGGGTTGACCGGGCGGCCCGTCGGGTACTCGACCGGGCCCGGCAGGCCGATGCCCGCCCCGCACACGTCGGCCAGGTCGCGGCCGCTCTCGTCGAGCAGGTCGGCGAACGTGCGCGCGAGCCGCCCGAGCGTCGCCTCGGGGCCCTGGTCGATCGGCGCGTCGGCGGTGCGCTCGGCCAGCACCGCGCCGCCGAGGTCGGTGATCGCCACCCGCTCGTGCGTGACGCCCAGGTCGGCGGCCAGGACGAGCCGGGCGGTGCGGTTGAAGGCGAACATGGCCGCGGGCCGCCCGCCCGAGGAGACGACGTCGTCGGCGGGCAGCACCCAGCGGTGGCGGAGCAGGGCGTCGAGGCGCAGGGACACGGTGGACCGGGCCAGCCCGGTGAGCTGCACCAGCTCGGTCCGGGTGCGCGGAGGCCCGTCCCGCAGCAGGGAGAGCAGCGCGCCGGCCCCCGCCGTCGCGCCGTTGAGCGTGTCCAGAGTCAACACCAGCCTCTCCGCCGATGACGGCAGCCACTTCAGAGGAGCCCAAGTCTATCTTCGCCGACCGGCGCACGACTTATGGCTGAGCATCGACATAAGGGCGTCGATCCCGGAGCCGATCACGTCGCCAGCGGGAGCCTCAGGACGAAGCGGGCGCCGCCCGGGTGGTCGGCCACGAAGAGGTCGCCTCCGTAGGCGTGGGCGATCTCGCGGGCGATCGGCAGGCCGAAGCCCGAGCCGCCGGCGTCCAGCGAGCGCGCCTGCTCCTGCCGGTACAGCCGGTGGAAGATGCGCTCGCGCTCCTCGGACGGGATGCCGGGCCCGTCGTCGATGACCTCCAGGACGGCGTACGGCGGCGCGGCGGCGACCACGAACTCGATCCTGCTGGTGGTGTGGCGCTCGGCGTTGGCGACCAGGTTGGACAGCAGCCGGGCCAGCCGCACCCGCGAGGCGCGGACCACCACGCCCTCCTCCAGCCGGGTCAGGACGGACGCGCTCGGCGGATGCGCGTCCAGCTCCTCCACCACCAGGCGGGCCAGATCGACGAGGTCGGCGCCGGGCGGCGGGGCGGTGTAGAGGCGGGCCAGGGCGAGCAGGTCGCCGACGATGTCGTTGAGCCGCTCGGCGTCCCGGTGCAGGCTGCGCAGGGTCCGGCGGAGGTCGGCGCCGGGGTCGGACAGGGCCTCCTCCAGCTCGGTCAGCAGGCCGGTGATCGGGTTGCGCAGGTCGTGGGCGGCGTCGAAGACGAACCGCTGCTGGTGCTCGATCGTCTCGTGCAGCATGGAGACCTTCTGCTGCTCCTGGCGGTAGGCCTGGTGCAGCAGCGCGTCGCCCTTCAGGGGGCCGGAGACCCGGGCGGCGGGCCGGGGTTCGAGCGACCCGGTGACGTCCTCGAACACGACGACGATCTCCGTCACCTCGCCCGACGGGTCGAGCACCGGGGCGTTCGCCAGGCGCCAGTGGCGCCGGCCGGGCGGATCCCAGTCGTCGCGCAGCAGCGGCACGACGTCGCCGGCGGCGGTGGCGGCCACCCGCTCCAGCGAGGCGCGCACCTTCGCCGCGCCCGGCTCGCTCAGGCCGCCCAGCACCGGGGCCGCGCCGAGCAGGGCGCGGCCGACGACCTCCGCCCGGTCCTGGCCGGTCATCCGCAGGTAGGCGTCGTTGACGGCGAGCACGACCTGGCCCCGGGTGAGCAGCATGCAGGGACACGGCAGCGCCTCGAACGCCGCCTGGTATCCGACCGTCGCTCCCATCACCGGGTCCCCCTCAGGCGCCACATACCCCCGTAAGGCCGCTGACATGCGGAAATGCCATGTTGTTGTCATTCTCATTCTCGATAGTGATAACGTGTGAAGCGTGACGACCTCGACAGAGCGCTGGGCCGAGCTGGCGCTGCATCCCGTGCGCATCCGCATCCTGCGCGCCGCCGCCGGGGGCCGCCGTACGCCCTCGGAGCTGGCGGCCCTGCTGCCCGACGTGCCGCAGGCGACGCTCTACCGGCAGATCGCGACGCTGGCCAAGGCCGGGATGCTGGAGGTCGTCGAGGAGCACAAGGTCGGCGGAGCGACCGAACGGGTCTACGCGGTGCCCGGGGGCGGCCTGACGCCGTCCCCCGAGGCCCTGGCCACGGCGTCGGCGGAGGACCACGCGCGGTGGTTCACCGCGTTCGCCGGCAGCCTGCTGTCGGAGTTCGC
The DNA here is from genome assembly GCF_044465345.1 of Nonomuraea sp. NPDC049684. Classification (NCBI taxonomy): domain Bacteria; kingdom Bacillati; phylum Actinomycetota; class Actinomycetes; order Streptosporangiales; family Streptosporangiaceae; genus Nonomuraea; species Nonomuraea sp. NPDC049684. Next base: position 196,905 of record NZ_JBITLO010000018.1, read on the forward strand.
GCGCTACCTCGACCGCGAGCGCGTCGATCTGGCCGCCGACGGCGCCGGATACCAGCAGGTGGTCCTGCACCTGGACGACGAGGAGTTCGTCGCCTTCGCCACGGGGTTCGCCGAGCTGCTGCGCCCCCTGCTGGCGAACGAGCCGGGACAGGGGCGTACGCCGCGCTTGCTGGCGACTGTCCTGCTCCCCCTGAAGGAAGGCTGAACCATGGCAACGATGTACGTCGACGAGGGTCTGGTCACGATCGAACTCGGCCGCTGGGAGCGGTTGCTCACCGGTCACGGCCGGTACGCGTGCCCGCTCGCGTCCGTGCGGGAGGTGCGGGTCGCGGGCGATCCGCTGCGCGTCCCGCGCGGGGCGCGCAAGGGGCTGAGCGTGGCGGGCCACGTCAAGATCGGCGTGTGGGGCCTGTTCGGCGGGCGGCGGCAGCTCGTGTCGGTGACCGGCGACACGCCTGCGGTGCACCTGCTGCTCGACCGCGCCGCCTCCGGCGGCGAGTTCGACGAGGTGGTCCTCTCGGTCCCCGACGCCGGCCGGGCCGCCGCCGCGATCCAGGCAGCGGTCCAGGCAGCGGTCCAGGCGGCGGTCCAGGCAGCGGTCCAGGCAGCGGTACGGGCGGCGGCCGCGTGACCGGCGTCGAGGTCACCGGCCTGACCAAGCGGTACGGCGCGCTGACCGCCGTCGACGACCTCAGCTTCACGGTCCGGCCCGGGGCGGTCACCGCGTTCCTCGGCCTCAACGGCGCCGGGAAGACCACGACGATGCGCATGATGGTCGGCCACGTCACCCCCACCAGCGGCGGCGTGACGATCGGCGGCCGCCGCTACCGTGACCTGCCGCGCCCGACCACCGTGGTGGGCGCGACCTTCGACGCAGCCTCCTTCCACCCCCGGCACTCGGTCCGCGACCATCTGCGCGTCTACGCCGCGATGGGCGGCCATCCCGATCGCCGGGTCGGCGACCTGCTGGGCCTGGTGGGCCTGGCCGGAGCCGCCGGGCGGGCGACCGGCGCCCTGTCCACCGGGATGCGGCAGCGGCTCAACCTGGCCACCGCCCTGCTCGGCGACCCCCGGGTGCTGCTGCTGGACGAGCCGGGCAACGGCCTGGACCCCGAGGGGGCGGCGTGGCTGCGCTCGTTCCTGCGCGGGATGGCCGCGCAGGGGCGGACGGTGCTGGTCTCCAGCCACGTGCTGGCCGAGGTGGAGCAGGTCGCCGACGACGTGGTGGTCATCGGGCGGGGGCGGCTGCTGGCCGCCGGCCCCCTGCGCGAGCTGTGCGGCGCCGAGCCGGACGTGCTGGTGCGCACCCCCGACGCCGCCGCCCTGCGCGCGGCGCTGGCCGCCGAGGCCGCGCAGGTGGACGTGACCGGCCCGCACGACCTGCGGGTCCGCGGCCTCGATCCGGTCCGGGTCGCCGCCTTGGCCGCGGCCCGCGGGCTGCCGGTCCACGGCCTGACCACCGAACGCCCGCCCCTGGAACGGCTCTTCCTCGGCCTCACCGGCCAGGCGCCGGGCGTGCAGGAACGGGCGGGCGCGGGCGAGGAGGCGGCGGGCGTGCGGGAGTCGGCGGGCGCGGGTGGGGAGGCGGCGGCGTGAGCGGGTTCGTGCGTGCGGAGTTCCGGCGGCTGCTGGCCACCAGGATGTGGTGGGGCCTGCCGCTGACGGCCGTCCTGCTCGGGGGCGGGCTGATCGGGCTGCTGGCCGTGGTCGGGCCGGAGAACTTCGAGCCGCCGATGCCGGGGCTGGACACCGAGGCGGGGGTGCGGGCCGTCCTGGGGTTCCTCGGGTTCACCGCCTTCGTGCCGGCCGCCGTCGGGACGCTCGCCGTCACGTCGGAGTACCGGCACCGCACGGTGAACTTCACCTTCCTGTTCGCGCCGGACCGGTGGCGGGTGCTGGTGGCCAAGCTCGTCGCCTACGCGGTGGCGGGTCTGGCGTACGGGCTGGTGCTGGCCGGCGCGGCCGGGGCGGCGCTGTTCGGCGTGGCCGCGGCCCGCGGCGCCGAGCTGGGCCTGCCCGCCGGGACGATCGTGGCGCTGCTGGCCCGGCTGGGCGTGGCGATGGCGGTCTACGTGGTGCTCGGCGTGGGCGTCGGCGCGCTGATCCGCAACCAGGTCGCGGCGCTGTGCGTGGTGATCGGCTACCTGTACGGCGGCGAGCTGGCACTGATCATGATCCCCGGCGTGCGGGAGCTGTACCCGTGGCTGCCCGGCGGCGCGACCTCGGCGCTGACCGACTTCACCGCCGTGGCCGACGCGCTGGCCGCCCAGCTGTCCAGCGAGCCGGTCCGGCTGCTGTCACCGGCCGCCGGGGCGCTGGTCCTGCTGGCGTACGCGGCGCTGGCGAGCGCGGCCGCCGTCCTGCGTCCGCTGCGCCGGGACGTCGCCTGACCCGCTGCTGGTGATCTTCGGCCAGGACGACCGGAGATGGCGTTCGTCCTCGGCCGCCGGCTACCGGCTACCGGACGGTCCCCGGCGCGACCGTCGGGCTACTGCCCGGGACCGGGCACGCCCCCATGCTGGAGGACATGGAGCCCCGGACGCGGGGACCGGTGGAGCCCCGGGCGCGGGAACCGGTGGAGCCCCGGGGGGGGGGGGGGGGGGGGGGGGGGGGGGGCGGGGGGGGGGGGGGGGGGGTCGGCGTCGGGCCGCCGGGGCCCACCTGGAGGTCGACGCAGTTGTAGAAGGCGTTCTCCGTGTCGGCGATGTTCCAGATGGCCAGCAGCT
>NZ_JBITLO010000019.1:0-197480 GCF_044465345.1 Nonomuraea sp. NPDC049684
GCCCGCGCGGCCGTCGGGGTCGCCCCCCACCCCCCCCCCCCCCGCCGGCCGGGCCGCCCCCCCCCCCCCCCCCCCCCCCCCGCCCCCCCCCCCCCCCCGCCCGGGCCCCCCCCCCCCCCCCCCCCCCCCCCCCCCCCGCCGCCTTTTCGCATCCCTGACCTGCGGTGACATCCCCGATCTCGCTCCTCACGCGGCTTTCCTGACGCCCGTCGCCGGGTCCGGACGGCGGTCTTGACAGACGGTCTCTTTGCCTTCAAATTAGGCAAGGCTTACCTAACTAAAGCATTCGGGGAGGACGTGCCGCAATGGACGGGATCGACGGCGGGACCGCCTTGGTGACCGGCGCGGCCCGCGGCATCGGGGCGGCCGTCTGCGCCGCCCTGGCCGGGGCCGGGGCCGTGGTCGCCGCGGCCGACCTGCGACCGGTGACCGGCGGCGACGGGCGGCCGTACCGCCTGGACGTGCGCGACCCGCACGACGTCGAGCGCGTCGTCGCGGCGGTCGAGCGGGACCTCGGCCCGATCGCGATCTGCGTCAACACCGCGGGCGTGCTGCTGCCCGGCGAGGTGGACGGCACCGGCGACGACCACTGGAGGCAGAGCTTCGCCGTCAACGCCGACGGCGTCTTCCACGTCTCCCGCGCCGTCGCCCGGCGCATGACGCCGCGGCGGCGGGGCGTGATCGTCACCGTCGGCTCCAACGCGGCCGGCGTGCCGCGCGTCGGCATGGCCGCCTACGCCGCCTCCAAGGCGGCGGCCCGGATGTTCACCCGCTGCCTCGGCCTGGAGGTCGCCCGGCACGGCATCAGGTGCAACGTCGTCTCACCCGGCTCGACCGACACCGCAATGCTGCGCGCCCTGTGGGACGGCGCCGACCCCGACGAGGCGCTGTCGGCCACCCTGCACGGCGACCCGGCCGCCTTCCGCGTCGGCATCCCGCTCGGCCGGGTGGCCGACCCGGCCGACGTGGCCGACGCGGTGCTGTTCCTCTGCTCGGAACGGGCCAGGCACATCACCATGCACGACCTCCTCGTGGACGGCGGCGCCACCCTCCACACCTGACCCGCCCCGGCCCGCCGGGGCCGTCCGAACCCGCATCCCGTGATCCCGCCCCCGGGCCGGACCGGATGGACCGACCGAGATTGGACCGATCGAGATTGGACCTCCATTGCATCTGCTGACAACCGCGGCGGATCCGCTCGCGGGCTACGACCGCGCGGAGTCGGTGCTGTTCGCCTCCGCCCGCGGCACGCTGCTCACCCGCGGGGTGCGCGGCGTCGCCGGAGGCGACCTGGCCACGCTGGCCGGCAGGGTGGACGGCCCGGCAGCCGGGGCCATCGGCTTCGACGGCACGGCCCACCTGATCCAGCCCGAGTCCGAGACCTGGTCGCCGCCGCTGCCGCCGGGCGCCGCCCCCCTGGCCGGCGGCGGCTGGTGGAGCAGGCGGGTGCCCGAGCCGGCCGCGTACGCCGCCGCGGTGCGCAGGGCCCTGGCCGAGCTGGAGCGCGGCGGCCTGGCCAAGGTGGTGCTCGCCAGGACCGTGGAACTGCGTTCGGACGAGCCGATCGACCTGCCGGGACTGCTGCGCCCGCTGCTCGGGCACGGCTACTCCTTCGCCGCGCCGCTGCCCGGCGGCCGCACGCTCACCGGCGCCAGCCCCGAGCTGCTGGTCTCCCGCCACGGGCGCGCGGTGGTCAGCAACCCGCTGGCCGGTTCCGCGGCCCGCTGCGCCGACCCCGCCGAGGACCGGCGCAGGGCCGCCGCGCTGGCCGCCTCCGCCAAGGACCTGCGCGAGCACCGGCTGGTCGTGGAGGCGGTCGCCGACGCGCTCGCGCCGTACTGCGCGGGCCTGCGGGTGCCCGTCACACCTGAGCTGACCTCCACCGAGACCATGTGGCACCTGTCCACCCGCGTCACCGGCACGCTGCGCGACCCCGACACCCGCGTGCTCGCGCTGGCCGCCGCCCTGCATCCGACGCCCGCCGTCTGCGGCACGCCCGAGCAGGGGGCGCGGCGGATGATCGAGGAGCTGGAGCCGTTCGACCGCGGCTTCTACGCCGGTCTGGCCGGCTGGACCGACGCCGCGGGGGACGGTGAGTGGGCCGTGGCGATCCGCTGCGCCGAGGTGGCCGAGCACACCCTGCGCCTGTACGCCGGCGCGGGCATCGTCACCGGCTCCGACCCCGAGGCCGAGCTGGCCGAGACCGCCGCCAAGTTCCGCACCATGCTGCGCGCCCTGGGAGTCTCCGATGCCCTCGCCTGACCCCACCCGACACCCCGAAAAGCAATCGCCCCCACAGGCCGGGGACCGGTCGCCTGCGCCCCTTCACCCGTCACGGGCCGGGGAGGTGCGGGGTGCACTGGTCTGAGGAGGAGGCGGCGCGGTACCGGGCGGCCGGTTACTGGCGCGGCGAGACGTTCGGCGGCCTGCTGCGCGACCTGGCCGCCGCGTACGGCCCCCGCCCCGCCCTGATCTCGCCCACCGCCCGCTGGACCTTCCGCGACCTGGACGAGCGCGCCGACCGCCTGGCCGCCGGGCTGCGCGCGAGCGGCATCGGCCGCGGCGACCGCGTCGTGGTCCAGCTCCCCAACGTGCCCGAGTTCCACCAGGTGTGCTTCGCGCTGTTCCGGATCGGCGCCTGGCCGGTGTTCGCGCTGCCCGCCCACCGCTCGGCCGAGATCTCCTACTTCTGCTCCTTCACCGAGGCCGCCGCCTACATCTGCCCCGACGACGAGCACCGCGCCTACGCCCCCGGCACCCCCGCCCACGTCCTCGGCGAACTCCCCGAGACCGACCCGGACGAAGACGATCCGAGCGAGAGCGGCCCGGACCGCCCCGCGCCCGGCGACGTCGCGTTCCTTCAGTTGTCCGGCGGCAGCACCGGCCTGCCCAAGCTCATCCCGCGCACCCACGACGACTACATCTACAGCTTCCGCGCCAGCGCCGAGATCTGCGCGCTGCGGCCGGACAGCGTCTACCTGTGCGCCCTGCCCGCCGCGCACAACTTCCCGATGAGCTCGCCCGGCGTGTTCGGGGCGCTGAGCGCCGGGGCCGCGTCCGTGCTGGCCCCCGACCCCAGCCCCGGCACCTGCTTCCCGCTCGTCGAGCGCGAGCGGGTCACGATCGCGGCCCTCGTCCCGCCGCTCGCCCTGGTCTGGCTGGACGCCGCCGCCACCACCGGCCACGACCTGTCCAGCCTGGAGGTGCTCCAGGTCGGCGGCGCCAAGTTCAGCCGGGAGGCGGCCAAACGCGTGCGGCCCGAGCTGGGCTGCACGCTCCAGCAGGTGTTCGGCATGGCCGAGGGCCTGGTCAACTACACCCGCCTGGACGACGACGAGGAGACCATCGTCGCCACCCAGGGACGTCCCATCTCGCCCGACGACGAGATCCGCGTCCTGGACGACGACGGCCGCGACAGCGACCACGGCCACCTGCTGACCCGCGGCCCGTACACCATCCGCGGCTACTGGCGGGCCGAGGAGCACAACAGGACCGCCTTCACCGGCGACGGCTTCTACCGCACCGGCGACATCGTCCGGCGCACCCCCACCGGCCACCTGGTCGTCGAGGGGCGCGCCAAGGACCAGATCAACCGGGGCGGCGAGAAGATCGCGGGGGAGGAGGTCGAGAACCACCTGCTGGCCCACCCGGCGGTCCACGACGCCAGCGTGGTCGCCGTGCCCGACCCCTACATGGGCGAGCGGGCCTGCGCCTACGTCATCTGCCGCGGCGACCCGCCCACCGCGGCCGAGCTGCGCGCGTTCCTGCGCGGGCGCGGCATCGCCGCCTACAAGATCCCTGACCGGTTCGAGTTCGTCGACGCCTTCCCGCAGACCGCGGTCGGCAAGGTCAGCAAGCGCCACCTCCGCGAAAGGACATGACATGCCGATCCCCAGGATCGAACCGTACGCCATGCCGTCCGAGCTCCCGGCCAACCGGGTGGACTGGCGGCCCGACCCGCGCCGGGCCGTGCTGCTCGTGCACGACATGCAGAACTACTTCCTGCGCGCCTTCACCCCCGGCCGCTCGCCGATGGTCGAGCTGATGGCCAACGTGCTGGCGCTGCGCGAGCGGTGCGCCGAGCTGGGCGTGCCCGTCGTCTACTCCGCCCAGCCCGGCGCCCAGAGCGCCGAGCAGCGCGGCTTGCTGCTGGACTTCTGGGGCTCCGGCATCGGCGCCGACCCGCGCGAGGCCGCGATCGCCGACGAGCTGACGCCCGGCGACGGCGACGTGCTGCTCACCAAGTGGCGCTACAGCGCCTACCAGCGCACCGGGCTCGCCGAGCTGATGGCCGGGCAGGGCCGCGACCAGCTCGTCATCTGCGGCGTGTACGCCCACATCGGCGTGCTGATGACCGCCTGCGAGGCGTTCATGCGGGACGTGCAGGCGTTCGTGGTCGCCGACGCCGTCGCCGACTTCTCCCGGCAGCACCACGAGATGGCCCTGACCTACGCCGCCGAGCGGTGCGCCGTCACCACCACGACCACGCGCGTCAGCCGGGCCCTGTCGGGGGCGGTGGCCGGTGTCTGAGGCCGAGGAGCGCCTGCGCGCCCAGATCGCCGGCCTGCTGTACGTCGAGCCGTCCGAGCTCGGCCTGCACGACGACCTGCTGGACGTCGGCCTGGACTCCATCAGGGTGATGACGCTCATCGAGGGGTGGAAGCGGGAGGGCCGCGACCTCGGCTTCCCCGACCTCGTGGACCGGCCCACCATCGCGGCCTGGGCGGAGCTGCTCACGTGACCGTGCAGGCCATGCCGCTCACGGGCGCCCAGGCCGGGATCTGGCTCGCCCAGCGCCTGGACCCCGCCAACCCCGTCTACAACGCCGCGGACCGCATCGACCTGCGCGGCCCGCTCGACCCCGCCCTCTTCGCGCGGGCGCTGGAACGCTGCCTGGCCGAGGCCGAGCCGCTGCGCCTGCGCTTCACCGCCGAACCCGCCCAGTACCTGCCCGACTACGACTCGCTGCGCGGCTGCCTGACCGTGCTGGACCTGCGCGGCGAGCCCGACCCGGAGGCGGCGGCCGACGCCTGGATGCGGGCCGACCTGGCCACGCCCGTGGACGTCGTCACCGGCCCCCTGTCGCGGCACGCGCTGCTGCGCCTGGACGGCGACCACCACGTCTGGTACCTGCGGGCCCACCACATCCTCATCGACGCCTACGCCCTGTCGATGCTGGTCGGCCGGACCGCCGACATCTACACGGCGCTGGCCGACGGGCTGGCGCCGGGGGCGGGGCCGTTCGGGTCGATGGCGGCGGTGCTGGCCGAGGAGGAGGCGTACCTGGCCTCGGAACGGCGGGCCGGTGACCGGGCGTACTGGCTGGAACGGCTGGCCGCCGCCCCCGACCCCGCCGTGCTCGCCGGGACGCCCGCGCTGTCGGCCCCCGACCCCGCGGTGCTCGCCGGGACGGCGGCGCTGTCGGCTCCCGAGGTCGCCGGGCTTGCCGGGACGGCCGGGCTGTCGGCCCGCGAGGTCGTGCGGCGCCGCGCCTGCCTGCCGCCGCTGCCCCGGTGGGACGGCCTGGCCCGCGCCGCCCGCGCCACCTGGGCCGACGTCGCCGCCGCGGGCCTGGCCTGCTACGTGGGACGGCTCACCGGCAGCACCGACGTGCTGATCGGGCTGCCGCTGATGAACCGCACCGGGGCCGCCGTCCGCGTGCCGTGCCTGACGGTCAACGTCCTGCCGCTCCGGCTCGACGTACGGCCCGGCCGGACGGTCGGCGACCTGGTCGGCCAGGCCGCCCGCCGGATCGCCGAGGCCCGCCGCCACGGCCGCTACCGCATCGAGGACCTGCGCCGCGACCTGCGCCTCGGCGGGACGTCGCGGGCCCTGTTCGGCCCGCTGCTCAACATCAAGCCGTTCCCGGCCGAGACGAAGTTCGGCCGCGCGACCGGCGCCGTCACCAACCTCGCCGCCGGCCCGGTGGACGACCTGGCCGTGGCCCTCCTGCCCGACGGCGACCGCCTCACCCTGGAACTCGACGGCAACGCCGCCCACTACGACCCGGCCGCCCTGGCCGCCCACACCCGGCGCCTGGCCGCCTTCCTCACCACCCTGACCGACGCCGCCCCGGACACCCCGCTCGGCCGCCTCCCCCTCCTCACCGACGACGACCGCGCCGCCCTCCCCACCGAAACCGCGCCGCGCGCCGGCCGCACCGGCCGCGCCGCCGCGCGGACCCCTGGACGGACTGCTGGGCGGCCCACCGGGCGGCCCACCGAGCGGACCACCGAGCGGACCACCGGGTGGCCCGACGCCCGGCCCGACGCCCGGACCGACGGTCGCGCCACCAGCCGGACCGATGGGCGGACGGTGGTGGCCGCCTTTCTGGAGCAGGTCCGGCGGACGCCCGCCGAGACGGCCCTGGTGTGCGACGGCGACAGGCTCACCTACGAGGAGCTGGGCGCGCGGGTGGACCGGCTGGCCCGGCGGCTGGCCGCGTGCGGTGCGGGCCCGGAGCGGATCGTGGCCGTCATTCTGCCGCGCTCGGCCGAGCTGGTGGTGGCGCTGCTGGCGGTGCTGCGCAGCGGCGCGGCCTTCCTGCCGGTGGACCCCTCCTACCCGGCGGAGCGGCGCGCCCTCATGCTGGCCGACGCCGCCCCGTCCGTCGTGCTCACCCCAGGCTGGGCCGGGGACGCGCCCGGCACCCCAGACCCGCCGCCCCTCCCCGGGCCGGGCGACGCCGCGTACGTGATCTACACCTCCGGCTCCACCGGCCGGCCCAAGGGCGTCGTGGGCACCCACGGCGGCCTCGCCGCCCTCCTGGACTCCCACCGCGAACGCCTGTTCCCGGACGGCGGGAGGCTGCGCGTCGCGCACACCGCGTCGTTCTCGTTCGACGCCTCGCTGGACCCGCTGCTGTGGATGATCGGCGGCCACGAGCTGCACCTGCTCGGCGACGACCGCTACCGCGACCCCGAGGCCCTGACCGCCTACGTCCGCGAGCAGGGCGTCGACTACCTGGACCTGACCCCGTCCCACCTGAAGGAGCTGCCCGGCCTGCTGGCCGAGCCGCCGCGCGTCGTCGTGGTCGGCGGCGAGGCCGTGCCCGGTCCGCTGTGGCGGGCCCTGCGCGAGCGCACGTTCGCCGTCAACCACTACGGCCCCACCGAGGCCACCGTGGACGCCTACACCTGGCTCGGCGACGGCTCGGAAGGTCCCACCGCGGGCTCGTCGGCGCACGTGCTCGACGACGCGCTGCAACCGGCGCCGCCGGGCGCCGTCGGCGAGCTGTACCTGGCGGGGGAGGGGCTGGCCCGCGGCTACCTGGGGCGTCCCGACCTGACGGCCGAACGGTTCGTCGCCGGTCCCGGCGGATCGCGGCTGTACCGGACGGGCGACCGCGCCCGCTGGGCCGCCCCCGGACGGCTGGAGCTGCTGGGCCGGGCCGACGACCAGGTCAAGGTGCGCGGCGTGCGGATCGAGCCGGCCGAGGTCGAGGCGGTGCTGGAGGAGCACCCGTCGGTGGCCGCCGCCGCGGTCGCCCCCCACGCCGACCGCCTGATCGCCTACGTCGTCACCAACCCACCCGGCCAGCACCTCTCGCCGGGCGTGGGCGTCCCGTCCGGTCAGAATCTCTCGACGGGCGCGGACCTCCCGCTCGGACAGGACCTTCCGACGGGTGTGGAGTTGGTGCGGTTCGCGGCTGCGCGGTTGCCCGCCGGGATGGCGCCCGCCCAGGTCGTCACGCTGGAGGCGCTGCCTCGCACGCCCAACGGCAAGCTCGACCGCGCCGCGCTCCCCGCCCCCCAGACCAGGATCGCCACCGGCCGCGGTCCCGCGAACGCCGCCGAGGAGACCATGTGCGCCCTGTTCGCCGAGGTGCTGAACCTCCCGGCGGCGGGCCCCGAGGACGGCTTCTTCGACCTGGGCGGCCACTCGCTGCTGGCCGCCCGCCTCACCGTGCGGATCAGGGAGACCTTCGGCGCCGCCGTGCCGATCAGAGCCGTGTTCGACGCCCCCACCCCGGCCGGGCTCGCGGCCCGGCTCGGCGTCACCGCCGCCCCCCGGCCGCCCCTGGCCCAGGCCCTGAGGACCGGGCCGCGGCCCGACCCCGTGCCGCTGTCGTCCGCGCAGGCCAGGCTGTGGTTCCTGTACCGGATGCAGGGGCCGGACCCGACGTACAACATCCCGCTGGCGCTGCGGTTCGGCGGCGACGTGGACCGCGCCGCCCTGCGGGCCGCGCTCGACGACGTCGTGGCCCGGCACGAGATCCTGCGCACGGTCTTCCCCGAACGCGACGGCGTCCCCTGCCAGCGGATCCTGGACCGGTACAGGGTCCCGATGCCCGTCTGGCAGCCGGACGAGCCCGCCGAGGCCATGCGGCGGATCGCCCGCCGCGGCTTCGACCTGGCCGCCGAGCCGCCCCTCCGCGCCCACCTGCTGCGGCTCGGCCGCGACGAGCACGTGCTGATGCTCGTCCTGCACCACATCGCGGGCGACGGCTGGTCGGCGGGGCCGCTGGTCGGGGACCTGAGGACGGCCTACGAGGCCCGCCGGAGCGGACGGGCGCCGGCGTTCGGGCCGCCGCCCGTCCAGTACGCCGACTACACGCTGTGGCAGCGCGACCTGCCGCTGACCGGGCTGGAACACTGGCGGGCCACGCTGGCCGGCCTGCCGGACCGGCTCGACCTGCCTTTCGACCGGCCACGGCCCGCCGTGCTGGGCAGCGCGGGCGGCACGGTCCCCGTGGCGTTCCCGCCCGCCCTCATGGCCGCGGTCGGGGCGCTCGCCCGCCGCGCCCGCGCCAGCGTCTTCATGGTGCTGCACGCCGCCCTGGCCGCCCTGCTCACCCGGCTCGGCGCGGGCACCGACCTCCCGATCGGCACGCCCGTCGCGGGCCGCGGCGACAGCGCCCTGGACGGCGGCGTCGGCTTCTACGTCAACACCCTCGTGCTGCGCGCCGACACCTCGGGCGACCCGTCGTTCGCCGAGCTGCTGGAGCGGGTCAAGGCCGCCGACCTGGCCGCGTTCGACCACGCCGAGCTGCCCTTCGACCGGCTCGTCGAGGCGCTCAACCCGCCCAGGTCGCGCGACCGGCACCCGCTGTTCCAGGTCATGCTCGTCCACCAGGACGCCGCCGAACCGCCGGGCGTCGAGGTCGTCCACACCGGGACGGCGAAGTTCGACCTCACCCTGAACGTCGGCCCGTCCGGCGCCGGGTTCCTGGAGTACAACAGCGACCTGTTCGACCGGGCCACCGTCCGCGCCCTCGCCGGCCGGCTGACCCGCCTGCTGGAACAGGCCGTGGCCGACCCGGAGCGGCCGCTCGGCGCGTACGACCTGCTCGACGCCGCCGAACGCCGCACCCTGGTCGAGGAGTGGAACGGCGACCTGGTCAGCGAGCCCGGCGGCACCCTGCCCGGCCTGTTCGAGGCCCAGGCCCGCCGCACCCCGGACGCCGTCGCCGTGCACACCTGGACGTACGCCGAGCTGAACGCGCGCGCCAACCGGCTGGCGCACAAGCTCATCGCCCACGGCGCCCGTCCCGGCGCCGTCGTCGCGCTGTCGCTGCCCCGCTCGCCCGACCTGGTGGCGGCGCTGCTCGCGGTGGTCAAGACGGGCGCGGCCTACCTGCCGCTCGACCCGTCCCATCCGGCCGCCAGGACGGACCACATGATCGCCGACGCCGGGCCGGTGTGCGTCGTGGACGCGTCCTGGCTGGACGACCTCGGCGACTGGCTGGACCACGACCCGGAGCGCGACCTGCGTCCTGGCGACGCCGCGTACGTCATCTACACCTCCGGCTCCACCGGGCGGCCCAAGGGCGTGGTCGTCACCCACCACAACGTCGTCCGCCTGCTGTCGGCCACCGACGCCCGGTTCGGCTTCGGCCCCGGCGACGTGTGGACGCTGTTCCACTCCTACGCCTTCGACTTCTCGGTGTGGGAGCTGTGGGGCGCCCTGCTGTACGGCGGCCGCCTGGTCGTGGTGCCGTACGAGACCAGCCGGTCCCCGGGCGACCTGCTCGACCTGCTGGAACGCGAGCGCGTCACCGTGCTCAACCAGACGCCGTCGGCGTTCTACCAGCTCATCGCCGCCGACGACGGCCGCGACCTGGCCCTGCGGTACGTGATCTTCGGCGGCGAGGCGCTGGAGCCGGCCCGCCTTGCCCCCTGGCGGGCCCGCCGCCCGGACCTGCCGCGCCTGGTCAACATGTACGGCATCACCGAGACGACCGTGCACGTCACCCACCACGTGCTGCCGCCCGGCGACCAGCACGGCAGCCCCATCGGGCGCGGCATCCCCGACCTGCGGGTCTACGTCCTGGACGACCGCCTGCGGCCGGTGCCGCCCGGCGTGGTCGGCGAGCTGTACGTCGCCGGGGACGGCCTCGCCCGCGGCTACCTCGGCCGGCCCGGCCTGACCGCCGAACGGTTCGTCGCCGACCCCTTCGGGCGTCCCGGCACCCGCATGTACCGCTCCGGCGACCTGGCCCGATGGCGCGCCGACGGCACGCTCGACTACGCGGGCCGCGCCGACCAGCAGGTCAAGGTGCGCGGCTTCCGCATCGAGCCGGGCGAGGTCGAGGCGGCCCTGCTGCGGCACCCGTCGGTCGCCCAGGCGGCCGTGATCGTCCGCGAGGACCGGCCCGGCGACCAGCGCCTCACCGCCTACGTCGTCCCGCCCGCCGGAACCGCCGAGGTCGGAAGCACCTCCGGAAGCACCTCCGGAGGTGCTTCCGCCGGAAGCGCCTCCGGGGGGGCCGCCTCCGGGGGGGCCGCCTCCGCCGGGGACGCCGACGCCGGGATCGCCGACGTGGGGGAGGTGCGGGCGTTCGTGGCGCGGGTGCTGCCCGGCTACATGGTGCCGGCCGCCGTCGTCCGGGTGCCCGCGCTGCCGCTCACCGTGAACGGCAAGCTCGACCGCGCCGCCCTGCCCGCCCCCGAGGCCCCCACCGGCGGCGGCCGGCTGCCGGACGGGCCGCGCGAGGAGGCGATGTGCGCCCTGTTCGCCGAGGTGCTCGGCCTGCCCCGGGTCGGCGTGGACGACGGCTTCTTCGACCTCGGCGGCCACTCGCTGCTCGCGGTCCGGCTGGTGGCCAGGGTCAAGGAGGTGTTCGGCGCCGAGGTGTCCGTCGGCGCGCTGTTCGAGGCGCCGACCGCCGCCGCGCTCACCGCCCTGGCGCAGGGCGGCGCGCGCACCGACCCGCTGCGGGTGCTGCTGCCGCTGCGCGAGTCCGGCTCGCGGCCGCCGCTGTTCTGCGTGCACCCGGCGGGCGGGCTGAGCTGGTGCTACGGCGGCCTCATCCGGCATGTCCGGGACCGCCCGATCTACGGGCTGCAGGCCCGCCGCGACCACCTGCCCACCTCGCTGCGCCGCCTGGCCGCCGACTACGTGGCCCAGCTCAGGCTGGTGCGCCCGCGCGGGCCCTACCACCTGCTGGGCTGGTCCACCGGCGGGATCATCGCCCAGGAGATGGCCGTGCAGCTCCGGCTGGCCGGGCAGCAGGTCGCGCTGCTGGCCGTCCTGGACGCCTACCCCGCCGAGGGCATGCGCGACCTGCCGCCCTCCGACGAGGCCGAGGCGCTGGAGGCGCTGCTCACGATGGGCGGTTTCGCCCCCGACGCCGCCCTCACGCTGGAGCGGGTGGCGGAGATCCTGCGCCGCGAGTCCAGCCCCCTGGCCGGGCTGCCGGCCGGGACGCTGGCCGAGCTGAAGGACCTCTACCTCAACACCAACCGCCTCGTACGCGCCCTCGACACCCGCCGCTTCGACGGCGACGTGCTGTTCTTCCGCGCCACCGTCGACACGGTGGACGACACCCTGACCGCGGACGCCTGGCGCCCGCACGTCGGCGGCACGATCGAGACGCACGACGTGGCCTGCAGCCACAAGGACATGACCCAGCCGGGCCCGATCGCCGAGATCGCCGCGATCGTCGCCGCCCGCCTCGACCACCTTGACCGCCTCGACCGACTCGACCACCTCGACCGACCCGGCGGCCCCGGCCCCCGCGACGCCGCCGCCCCCAAGACCCAGGAGCACACCCCGTGAACCCCTTCGACGACCCGGACGGCCGGTTCCTCGTCCTGGCCAACGACGAGGACCAGCACTCCCTGTGGCCCTCCTTCGCCGCCGTCCCCGACGGCTGGTCGGTGCGCTTCGGGCCGGACGGCCGGGCCGCCTGCCTGGCCTACGTCCAGGCGTCCTGGACCGACCTGCGCCCCCGCAGTCTGCGCCGGTGAGGGGCCGCGTACTGGCCGCCTACGTCACGGCGATGTGCGTGAGCGGCCTGGACGCGACGATCGTCAACCCGGCGCTGTTCGCCCTCGCGGCCGACCTCGGCGTGCCGCCCGCCGCGGCGAACGCCGTGGAGTCGGCGTTCCTGGCCAGCCTCGCGATCGCCATGCCGGTCGCCGGCCGGCTGTGCGACCGGTACGGCGCGTCGCGCGTCTTCCTGGCCGCGCTCGCCGCGTTCACGGCGGCCTCCGGGCTGTGCGCGCTGTCGTGGGACCTGGGGTCGCTGGTGTGCTTCCGGGTGCTCCAGGGCGCGGCGGGCGGCGTGCTGACGCCCGCCGGGATGGCCATGCTGTTCGCCGCCTACGCCCCCGAGGAGCGCATGCGGCTGTCCCGGCACATCGTGGTGCCGACCGCGCTCGCGCCCGCGCTCGGCCCGGTGCTCGGCGGCCTGCTGGCCGACACGCTCTCGTGGCGCTGGGCGTTCCTGGTCAACCTGCCGCTCGGCGCGGCGGCCCTGCTCGCCGGGGCCGCCGCGCCGCGGCCCGCCCCCGCCTCCGGCCCCGGCATGGGCGGGGGCGCGGGCGGCGGGCGGCTGGACGTGCGCGGCCTGTTGCTCGCCGGCGGAGGGTCCGGCCTGCTGATGTACGGGCTGAACCAGGCCGCGGCCGGCATGTCGCCGCTCGCCTGGGCGGCGCTGCCCGCCGGGGCCGCCCTGGTGTGGGCGCTGGTCAGGCAGGCGCGCCGCGCCGAGCCGCCGCTGCTGGACCTCGGGCTGCTGGCCGACCGCGGTTTCCTGTGCGGCGCGGCCACCGCCGCGCTGTCGGCCGCCGGCCTGCTCGGCATGCTGTTCGCCTTCCCCGTGATGTACCAGGACGCGCTGGCGGCCACGGCCACCGACGCCGGTCTCGTGGTCTTCCCCGAGGCGCTGGGGCTCATGGCCGCCGGATTCCTGGTGGACCGCGCCTGCGCCCGCTGGGGCGAGCGGCGCGTGGTGGCGGCCGGGCTGCTCGGCGGCGCGGCGCTGTTCGCGTTCCTCGCGCTGGCCGAGCCGGGGCCGTGGACGCTGCGGGCCGTCATGTTCGCCGTCGGCCTGGTGCTCGGGCAGGCCGTGACGGCGGTGCAGGTGTCGGCGTTCACGACGGTCGGGCCGCGGGTGATGGGCCGGGCCATGACCCTGTTCCAGTCGCTGCGCATGCTCGGCGGCGGGCTCGGCGTCGGCGTGTGCGCCGCCGCGGCGGCCCTGGCCGGGTACCCCGCCGCGCTGCTGGCCGCCGCGGCGTTCCTGCTGGCGGCCTACGGCGCCGCCGCCCTGCTGCGGCCCACCGCCACCGTGGCCCGAGAGGCCGGGACCACCGGCTGAGAGCCTGGTGGGCCCGGGACTACCGGCTGAGGGCCAGGTCGGCGGCCGTCAGCGCGAGCAGGACGGCCGCCTCGACCAGCGCGCGGTCGGCCGCCGGGGCCGCCGCGGCGGCCGCGAACCCCGGCTCGTGCGGCGCGGCCCCGCCCGCCCCGATGTCCAGCATCGGATGGACGGCCGGCACGACGTGCGACACGTTCCCCATGTCCGTCACCGCGAACGGCTCACGCTCCACCGCCGCCGGACGGCCCAGCGCGGCGGCGTTGGCCGCGTACAGACCGGCCAGCGCGGCGTCGTCGCGGAAGTCCAGGTAGTCGGGCTCCGGCCGGGTCAGCCGCAGCTCGCAGCCGGTCGCCGTCGCCGCGCCGCGGAAGCAGGACTCCACCCGCGCCCGCAGCCCCGCCAGGCCGGCCGCGGCGGCGGCCCTGATCTCGTAGGAGGCCGTGGACCTGGCCGGGATGACGTTGGGCGCCTCGCCCGCCGAGGTGACCACGCCGTGCACGCGCAGGTCGCGCGGGAGCTGCTGGCGCATCAGGCCGATCGCCACCTGGGCCAGCGTCATCGCGTCTGCCGCGTTGCGGCCCTCGTGCGGGGCGAGGGTCGCGTGCGCGGCCCGTCCGGTGTACTCGGCGTCCAGGGTGCCGAGCGCGAACGAGCGGAACCGGACGGTCTCGAACGGCCCGGGATGCACCATCATCGCGGCGTCCACGCCGTCGAACACCCCGGCCTCCAGCAGCAGCGCCTTGCCGCCGCCGCGTTCCTCGGCCGGGGTGCCGACGACCTTCACGGTCAGCCCCAGCTCGTCGGCGAACGGGGCCAGCGCCAGGCCCGCGCCGGTCGAGGCGGCGGCGATGACGTTGTGGCCGCAGGCGTGGCCGAGGCCGGGCAGCGCGTCGTACTCGGCGCAGAAGGCCACGGTCAGCGGGCCGCTGCCGCGGGCGGCGGAGAAGGCCGTCGGCAGGCCGCCCGCGCCCGCCGTCACCGCGAAGCCGCCCGCTTCGAGCAGGCCCGCGGTCCAGGCGGCCGCCCGGTGCTCCTCGAACGCGGTCTCGGGGTGGGCGTGGATCCGGTGGCTGAGCGCGACCAGCTCGGGGGCGCGGGCCTCGGCGCGGCGGCGGACGGCGTCCCTGACGTTCACAGCCAGCCCGCCGCGAGGTCGGTGAGGCCGTCGGCCAGGCCGCCGAGCCAGCAGGCCGGGTCGTGGCCGCCGTTGTACTCGGTGTAGCTCACCTCGTACCCCTGGGCGGCGAGGGCGCCGGCGAAGCGGCGGTTCTCCTCCAGCAGCATCCACTCCAGCCGGCCGGCCTCGACGTGGAAGCGCACCGGCAGCCTCGGGACGGCGGCGTACCGGCGGGTCAGCCGTTCCGGATCCTCGTCCGGCCACCAGTACGACCCCGACTGCGACAGGACGTTGCCGAACCGTCCGGGCGCGAGCAGCGCGGCGTAGGAGGCGGTCAGCCCGCCGAGGCTCTGCCCCGCGATCACGGTCAGCCCCGGATCGCTCGTCGCCCGCCACGTGCGCTCCGCCCACGGCAGCAGGTCGTCGGCCAGGTAGCGGACGAACGGCTCGTGGCAGGCCAGCTCCCGCAGCCGGGACGGCCGGTCCACCGAGTCGGGCATCAGCACGACGAGCGGCGGCAGGCGGCCCTCGTTCACCAGGTTGTCCAGGGTGGGCGCGACGCGTCCGGCCCACACCTCGCCGTCCAGCAGCACCACGACGGGAAGGGGACCGGCGGCCGGGCCGGGCGGCGTGTAGACCCACACCCGCCGCCCGCCCGACCGCGCCTGACCGACCCGGCCGCGCGGCACGCCCGGCCGGCGCTCCCGGTACGGCTGCGGCGGCGCCTGCGGCAGCTCCAGCAGCGAGGACGGACGCCGGTCCGGCGGTCCTGGCACGGTGAGCGGGTTGCCCGGATCCGGCACGGCCGCGCGCAGGACCTGGAGCCAGGAGTCCCGGTCGGTGCCCGGCAGCCGGTCGCAGGGCAGGATCTGGTAGCCGGCGCGCAGGTCGGCGTCCAGTTCGTAGGTGAGGTGGAGCAGGTCGCTGCCCGGACGGCGGGTCATGACATGCCGGCTGATGTCGCCCGCGTGCCGGTCGCGGTCGGTCATTGTGTTGATCAGCACGACCGCCTGCTCGCCGCGCGACCTGGGCCGCCAGAGGAACGTCACCTTGCACCGGCCGGGCGTGCCGGCGGGCTCGACGATCGGGGTGGTTGCGGGTGTCATGTCACGGCCTCCGGTCCGACAGCAGGGTCCACAGCAGGAAGGGGCCGCCCAGGATGCTGGTCACGACGCCCACGGGGATCTCGGCGCCGTCGGCGGCCACGCGCCCGGCCGTGTCGGCGATCACGACCAGCGCCGCGCCGGTGAGCGGCGCGCCGACCAGCGGCAGCCGGGCCGGTCCTGCCAGCCGGGCGGCGACGACGGGCGCGGCCAGGGCCACGAACGCGACCGGCCCGGCCACACCGGCCGCCAGCCCGGCCAGGACGACGGCGAGCGCCAGCAGGGCGATCCTGGTGCGGCCCGGATCGACGCCGAGCCCGGCGCTGACGTCCTCGTCGAAGCGCAGCACGGCCATCCGGCGGGCCAGCGCGAGCGCGGCCGGGACCAGCACCGCCAGCCCGGCGGCCACCGGCAGGGCGACGGAGTAGCCGCGCCCGGCCAGGCTGCCCACGCTCCAGGAGTGCACGGCCGTGGCCGAGCCGAGCCCCTGCCAGGCCAGCAGCGACTGGGTGAGCGCGCCGGCCAGCGTGGTCAGCGCCAGGCCCGTCACGATGAACCGGTAGCCCTGCCGGCCGACGCCGCCCGAGACGGCGAACACCGCCACGGCGGCGGCCAGCGCGCCCGCGGGGCCGATCCACCAGTGGGCGAACAGCGTGCCCGAGGCGGACGCCGTCCCGGCGACCATGATGGCGATGACCGCGCCCTGGTTGATGCCGAGCAGGTCGGGGGTGGCCAGCCGGTTGCGCGCCAGCGCCTGCGTCAGGCAGCCGGACAGCCCGAGCGCCGCCCCCGCCACCAGCCCCGCCACCACCCGCGGCAGCCTGATCTCCTGGACGAGCAGCACGTGCCCGCCCTCGCCCGAGCCCGCCAGCGCACTCAGCGCCTGCCCGGCCGTCATGCCCGACTGCCCGGCCGCCACCGCCGCCACCACGGCCGCCGCGGTGACCGCCAGCAGCGCCGCCGCCGCCACGGACGACCGTACGGGCACCAGCACCGACCAGCCCCGCCCCCGCACGACCCGCGCGCCGGAAGGCGACGGCCCGCCCGCCCGCGCGCCCCCGCGGACGGGCCGCCGCCGCGGCGCCCCGGACGGGAGCAGGTCACCGGGCCCGGCGGCCACCGCCCGCGACCGGGCCACCACGACCAGCACCGGCGCCCCCAGCACGGCGACCAGCAGCGCCACGGGCGCCTCGTACGGCCGCGCGACCACCCGGGCCAGCACGTCGGCCCCCAGCAGCACCACCGCCCCGGCCAGCCCGGACAGCACGATCCGCGCCCCCACCCGCCCCCCGCCCAGGGACCTGGACAGGTATCCGGCCAGCAGGCCGAGGAAGCCGATCGGACCGGCGACCGCGACCGCCGCGGCGCTGAGCAGCGTCACCGCCGCCGTCACCCACAGCCGCGTGCGCCCGGGCCGGTGGCCGAGCGCGACGGCCAGGTCGTCGCCGAGCGCCAGCGCCGCCAGCGGCCGGGCCGCGACCGCCGCCATGACCAGCCCCGCCGCGACCGCCGGCGCGATCGCCAGCACCCGATCCATGGGGATCCCGGCCAGCGAGCCGAGGATCCAGTACCGGTACTGGTCGAACGTCACCGGGTCGGCCACCAGCACGGCCGTGGTGATCCCGGTGAGCGTGGCCGACAGGGCGGCGCCGGCCAGCACCAGCTTCAGCGGCGAGAGCCGGGCCCCGACCGCGAGCACGGCCCCGGTGGCCAGCAGCGCGCCGCCGAGCGCCCATCCCAGGTACGCGCCGCCGGTCTGCGCCCCGGCGGTGACGATCCCGGTCACGACGCCGAGGGCGGCGCCCGCGTTCACGCCGAGCAGCCCGGTCTCGGCCAGCGGGTTGCGGGTGACCGACTGCAGCAGCATGCCCGAGACCCCGAGCGCGGCGCCGACGACGAGGGCGGCCAGCGTCCGGGGCAGCCGCAGGGTGTCCACCACCATGCGCAGGTGGCCGTCCCCGCCGCCGCCGAGCAGGTAGCCGAGGACCTGCCCGGGGGCGACCCGGCCCGCGCCGGTGAGCATGGACGCCGCGCACAGGGCCAGCAGCGCGGCGGCGCCGAGTCCGAAGGCGCGGACTTGCGTAAACATAAGGTAAGGCTAACCTAAAAAAGGTAAGGCTTTCCTAATTTCTTAGCTCGGGAGCTCGTATGGCCCCTCTCCGCAGGGTCGGCGGACTGCTCGTCGCCGCCGCCGCCGTCCTGACCGCCGTGGCGTGCGGCGCGTCCTCCGCACCCGCCGCGCCGGGCGCGTCCGCCGCCGCGCCGGCCGTCCGGGAGGTCAAGGACGCCACCGGCACCCTGATCAAGGTCCCGGCCGAGCCCAGGCGCGTGGTCACCCTCACCCAGGAGGACCTGGACGCCGTCCTGGCCCTCGGCGTGACCCCGGTGGGCATCACCAACGGCCAGGGCATCGGCACGCCGCCGGCCTACCTGGCCGACCGGGTGAAGGGCGTCCCGGTCGTGGGCAACCTGCTGCAGCCGGTCATCGACAAGGTCGTCGAGGCCAGGCCCGACCTCATCCTCGCCGGCGACCTCCAGGACCAGCAGCTGCTGGACCAGCTCCGCAAGGTCACCCCGGCCACCGTGGTCACGATGGCGCCCTCCGACGACTGGAAACTGTCGTTCATGGGCGTCGGCAACGCGCTCAACAAGCTGGACGCGGCCAGGAAGGTGATGGCCGACTACGACGCCCGCGTCGCCGCGGCCAAGGCCCGGATCAAGCCGGCCGAGGTGAGCATCGTGCGCTGGAACCCGCAGGGCCCGAGCTGGATGGAGAAGCGGCAGTTCGCCGGCTTCGTCGCCACCGACCTCGGCCTGACCCGTCCCGCCGCCCAGGACAAGGACGGCACCGCCCACTCCATGCCGCTCAGCCTGGAGGCGCTGTCGGACATCGACGGCGAATGGCTGTTCGTCTCCACGCTGACCGCCGACGGCCAGAAGACGCTCGACGAGGTGCGGCGGACGCCCGCGTTCAAGGAGCTGAAAGCGGTCAAGGCCGGGCACGTCGTGCCGGTGAACGGCTCGGTCTGGAGCACCCGCGGCGCCCCGCTGGCCGCCGGCGTCGTCCTCGACGACCTGGTCAAGGCCCTGACCGCGGCCTGAACGGGGCCCGGAAAGGGAATTTACCGGCCGCGGCGCGGGTTGGCGGGGGTGATCGTCCGCATCCGATGAGGAGAACCCATGAACGACCACCCCGACGCCCCGGCCGTCCGACAGCTCCGGCTGGTCGTCGAGGCGGAGGACTACGAGGCGGCGCTGACCTTCTACCGCGACGTGCTCGGCCTGCCCGAGGAGGCCGCCTACTCCTCCGGCGACGGCGCCCGCGTGGCCATCCTCGACGCGGGACGGGCCACCCTGGAGATCGCGAACCCGGCCCAGAAGAAGATGATCGACGACGTCGAGGTGGGCCGGCAGGTGGCGCCCAAGCTCCGGGTCGCCTTCGAGGTGGACGACTCCCGCGAGACCACCGCCCGCCTGGTGTCGGCCGGCGCGGACGAGGTGGCCCCGCCCACGCTCACCCCCTGGCAGTCGCTCAACGCCCGCCTCGACGCGCCCGGCGGCCTGCACATCACCGTCTTCCAGGAGCTCGCCACCTCCGAGGAGCGCGAGAAGCTGGACGGCTTCGGCACCTCCTGACCGCCGCGTCCCGGCCGGTCGCTCATCCGGCGGCGGTGGGGCGGGCGCGCACGTGCATGCGCTCGCCCTGCCGCCCGAACAGGGCGAGCACCTCCGCGGGGTCGGGGCCGGGATTGGCGAACGCGTGCGGCACGCGGGTGTCGAACTCGGCCACCTCGCCCGCGGTCAGCACCACGTCGTGCTCGCCGAGCAGCAGGCGCAGCCGCCCGGACAGCACGTAGAGCCACTCGTAGCCCTCGTGGGCCCGCTGCTCGTACTCGCCGTGGGGCCAGCCCGGCGGGTAGATCTGCTTGTACGCCTGGATCCCGCCCGGACGCCGGCTCAGCGGGATGTAGGTCATGCCGTAGCGCGACACCGGCCGCAGGTGCACCCGCGGATCGCCGGTCGGCGGCACGTCGATCAGCTCGTCCAGCGGCACCTGGTGGGCGCGCGCCAGCGACAGCAGCAGCTCCAGCGTGGGCCGGCGGCCGCCTGACTCCAGCCGCGACAGCGTGCTGACCGAGATGCCCGTGGCCTCGGCGAGCTGGGCCAGCGTCACGCCCCGCCGCTGCCGCAACGCCCGCAGCCGCGGCCCCACCGCCCGCAGGACCTCGTCGAGATCCGGTGTCCCGTCCATGCGCCCAGCTTGCCATTTCGGCAACGACATTTGTCAACTTCGTCGCCCGGGACGCACAGTGTGCCATCGGCACATCTCTGGAGGAACGCGTGGACGACAAGATGGACGACAAGAGGGACGGCAAGTACGACGTGGTGGTCGTCGGCGGCGGGGCCGCCGGGCTCAGCGGCGCCCTGACCCTGAGCCGGGCCCGCCGCAGGGTGCTGGTCATCGACGAGGGCCGGCCGCGCAACGCCCCGGCCGACGGCGTGCACACCTACCTGGGCCGGGAGGGCACCCCGCCGCTCGACCTGCTGGCCGCCGGCCGCGAGGAGGTGACCGGGTACGGCGGCGAGCTCGTCACCGGCTCCGCCGTGGCGGCCGAACGCCTGGACGCCGGCGGTTTCCGCGTGCGGCTGGCCGACGGGTCCGCGGTCGTGGCGGACCGGCTGCTGGTCACCACGGGCCTGGTGGACGAGCTGCCCGACCTGCCCGGCGTGGCCGAGCGGTGGGGCCGGGAGGTGCTGCACTGCCCGTACTGCCACGGGTGGGAGGTGCGCGACCAGCCGATCGGCGTGCTGGCCGCCGGGTCGATCGCCGCCCACCAGGCGCTGCTGTGGCGGCAGTGGAGCGACGACGTGACGCTCTTCACGCACACCGCCCCGCCGCTCGGCCCGCAGGACCGGGCCAGGCTGGCCGCGCGCGGCGTCACCGTCGTCGAAGGGCGGGTCGCCGGCCTGTCGCCGGACTCCGGCCCGCTCACCGGCGTCACCCTGGAGAACGGCGACGTCGTCCCGTGCCGGGCCTTCGTGGTCGCCCCGCGCTTCACCGCCCGCTCCGCCCTGCTGGCCGGGCTCGGCGTCGAGACGGCCGAGCAGCTCATGAACGGGCACGTCATGGGCGTCCACGTGCCCGCCGACCCGGCCGGCGCGACCGGCGTCCCCGGCGTGTGGGTGGCCGGGAACGTGGCCAACCTGGGCGAGAACGTCATCGGCGCCGCCGCCGCGGGCGTCAGGGCGGCGGCGGCCATCAACGCCGACCTGATCGAGGAGGAGACCCGCCGCGCGGTGGACGCCGCCGCGCCGGTCTCCGGCGAGCAGTTCTGGGACGACCGCTACGGGCAGTCCGAACGGATCTGGAGCGGCAACCCCAACGCGCGCCTGGTCGAGGAGGTCGCGGACCTGGCGCCCGGCACCGCGCTGGAACTGGGCTGCGGCGAGGGCGCCGACGCCGTGTGGCTGGCCCGCCGCGGCTGGCGGGTCACCGCCGCCGACATCTCCGGCGTGGCCCTGGCCCGCGCCGCCGCCCACGCCGCGGACGCGGGCGTGGCCGAGCGCGTCGACTGGCAGCGCCACGACCTGGCCGAGTCCTTCCCCGAGGGCGAGTACGACCTGGTCACCGCCAGCTACCTGCACTCGCCCGCCGAGCTGTCGCGCGAGAAGGTGCTGCGCGCCGCGGCCGCGGCCGTCGCGCCCGGCGGCCAGCTCCTGGTGCTCGGGCACGCCGGCCCCCCGCCGTGGCAGCCCGACGCCGGCGTCGAGCTGCCCACCCCGCGGCAGGTGCTCGACGCGCTGGAACTGGCCGAGGGGGAGTGGGAGGTGCTGCGCGCCGAGGAGTTCGAACGCGCCCAGACCGCCCCCGACGGCACGCCGGCCGTCCGCGTCGACAACGTGCTGAGGATCCGGCGGCGCGGCTGACCCGGCCCCTCAGCGGCGACGGCGGCGCGCAGCTCGTCGTCCGGCAGTTCCGAGGCGCTCATGCCCTCGGCTCCACGCCACCCCGGCCCCCGTGTCCAGACGACGGGACGCGTCAGTCGAGGGCAGTCGTCAGCGGGCCGCGGGCGGCCTCCTCCAGCAGGGCGACGGCGCCGGTCAGGGCGGGGAAGGCGTCGATGAAGGCGTCGACCGGGTGCGGGTCGAAGTCGGCGGGCCTGCGCAGCCCGCTCTGCATGCAGGCGACGAACCGCAGGCCCGCGCCGGTGGCCGCGGCGGCGTCGGTGGGGGAGTCGCCCACGTAGAGGCACTCGTCGGGGGCCAGTCCGGTGGCGGCCAGCAGCTCGTCGAAGGCGCGCGGGTCGGGCTTGCCGAAGCGCGTGTTGCCGGCGTGGTAGACGGCCGCGATCCGGCCGTCGAGCGCGTGGCCCGGCGCCATCAGGTGCTCCATCTCGGCCTCGTCGCGCGAGGTCAGCAGCATGACCTCGCGCCCGGCCGCGTTGAGCTCGTCGATCGCGCGCAGGTTCTCCCCCGGGACGACGTCGACCAGCCCGGCCGCCACGTACTCGCGCAGCACGGCGTGGTGCAGGGGCAGGTAGGCGGCCAGGTCGAGGCCGGGCGAGCGCAGCGGCATGGCCTCGTGCAGCGGCCGGCCCCAGGTCGCCACGTGCGCCGCCCTGGACATGGGCCCGTGGCCGAGCCGCCCCAGGACCTCGTTCTCCAGCTCGAAGCACGCGGCCTCGGTGAGGCACAGGGTGTCGTCGACATCAACCACCACGGCACGGATCACAGGCCACACCATAACCGGTGGCCGTCTCAGGAGCCGACGGCGGCGGCGCGCAGCGCGCCCGCCAGGTCCGCGACCGGCCCGGGGACGGGGCCGGGCAGGCGGGCCAGCAGCAGCCGCCGCTGCTCGCGCGGGCCGCCCCGCACCGGCAGCACCCGTACGCCCTCCGGCACGGCCGGGCCCATCGACGCCGGCACCGTGGTCAGCCCGCAACCGGCCGCCACGAGGGCGAGCTTGGCCAGCCAGTCGCGGACGACGAGCACCGTCTGCGGCCGCTCGTCCAGGCCCGGCCACACGCCCAGGGTGGGGGTCTCGCCCGCCGGGGCGGCCGGGCCGGCGATCCAGGCGCGGCCGTGCAGGTCGGCGACGTCCACGTACTCGCCCCTGGCCAGCGGGTGCCCGGCGGGGACGGCCACGCGCAGGCCGCGCTCGGTCAGGATCTCGATCTCCAGCGGCGGCGTCTCGGCGTCCGAGGCGCGGAACGGCGGGGCCGAGCTGAGCAGGGCCACGTCCAGCGTGCCGGCCCGCAACGCGCGGACCAGGGCCGAGCTGCCGTCCTCCCGCCCGGTGACCGCGATGGACGGACGCGTGCGGCGCAGCTCGGCCAGCGCGCGGGGCACCAGCGCCGCCCCCGCGCTGGCGAACCAGCCGAACCGGACGGTCGCCGGCTCGCCGGGCAGCCCGGCCAGCTCCCTGGCCGCGGCGTCGACCTCGTCCACGACGGCCGCGGCGCGGCGCAGCACGAGCCGTCCGGCGGCGGTCAGCCGCACGCCGTCGTGCCGCCGCTCCAGCAGGCGGGCCCCGGCCGCGCGTTCGAGCGCGGCGACCTGCCGGGACACGGCGGACTGCGTGTAGCCGAGGGCGGTGGCCGCCGCGGTGAGCGTGCCGCGCTCGGCGACCTCCCGGAAGACCCGCAGGGCGGTGAGCGACGCGTCGGTGAAGGCCATGACGATCACGCATACCGGACTTGAGGAACTTTCGCTACCCGAATGCCTACGTCCGCTCCTAACGTGACCGGTGCCGGGAGCGCGCACCGGCCCGCACAAGCACTTCCCTAAGGAGCGACAATGAGCACCACCCCGAAGGTCGCCCTGGTGACCGGCGCGACGCAGGGGCTCGGGCTGGCCCTCGTCGAAGGGCTGGCCCGCCGGATGACGCCGGAGGACACCGTCTACCTCACCGGGCGCGACGCCGCCCGCGTGGCCGCGGCCGCGGCGGCGATGCCGGCGACCGGCGCCCGCGTCCGCGGCGAGCTGCTCGACGTGGCCGACCCGCGGGCCGCCGCCGAGCTCGCCGCCCTGCTGCGCGAGCGGCACGGCGGCGTGGACGTCGTCGCCGGCAACGCCGTCATGCGCGTCGGCCCGGACGACGACATGCGCGCCCTCATCGACGCCTACACCGAGGTCAACAACTTCGGCACCACCCGGCTCCTGCGCGCCTTCGCCCCGCTGCTCCGGGACGGCGGCCGGTTCCTGGTGGTCGGCAGCTCGCTGGGCACGCTGCACCACCTGGCCCCCGTCCTGCACGACCGGTTCGACGGGCTGACCAGCCTGGAGGAGGTGGACGCTCAGGTGGCGGCCTGGCGCGACGCGGTCAAGGACGGCAGCGCCCGCGCCCAGTCCTGGCCGGGGTTCATCAACATCCCGTCCAAGGTCTGGCAGGTCGCCGCGGTGCGGGCGCTGGCCGGACGGCGGCGGGATGAGGACGCCCGCCGCGGCATCCTGCTGGCCGCCGTCTGCCCAGGGATGATCAACACGCCGACGTCGGGCCTGTGGTGGGACGTCAGCGGCGCGCCCTCGCCGGAGCAGGCCGCCGTCCCCCTGCTCGACCTGGCGCTCGGCCCGGTGGACCCCGGCCACTACGGGCAACTCGTCCGGTTCGGACGGGTCCTCCCATGGCGGCCGGAGCAGCGGGCGGAGCAGCGGGCGGCTAGTTGATCGTGACGATCGTCCCGGCGCCGTTGGGGTACTCGACGTAGCCCGTGTTGACCCGCTGCGTCGCGCCCGTCCAGGACACGGTCAGCGGGAACGGCGTGCCGGCGGTCACCTTCGGCCGGGCCGGCGTCACGGTGAGCGCGCCACGCGCGTGGCCCGCCTCGACGATGTCGGTCTGGGTGGTGAACGCCGTGGACGTCGTCCCCGGCAGGTCACCCAGGCTCAGCACGATCAGGGTGTACCTGCCGGGCCGCGGGCGGGACAGCACGGCGCGGTGGTCGCCGTCCGGGCTGGACAGCCACGCCTCGAACTCGCGCCCGCCGGCGTCCTCGCGGACGAGCAGGCCGCCCACCTGGGCCTGCGGGTTCACCGCCTTGATGCGGAACGCGGCGACCCTGGCGCCCTCGGGCACCGTGACCGGGATCTCACGGCCCCACACCTCGTCCTGGCCGACCGTGCCGGGCGTCTCGGCCCCCGAGACCGGCCCGTACGGGGTGACCTGGAACTTCTTCAGCGCCGGCGTCACCTCGAAGGAGAGCGACCCTGTCGCGCCCGCGCCGCGCACCTCGGCGGGCGCCCTGGCGCTCAGCGGCGTGACCACGATCGCGCTGCGCACGCCGATGCCCGCCCCGGTCCAGGTGAGCCGGCCGGTGGCGGTCTCGCCGGTGGCCTCGGGCAGCGTCTCCAGCGTGACGGTGAACTCCTTGGCCTGACCGGCCTCCTTGAACACCAGCGTGGACGGCTTGACCTTCGCCCTGAACCCGGGCACCTCGATCGCGGCGTGGTAGACGCCCGGCGTGAGCGCCGTCACCCGGCGGGTGATCGAGCGCGAGCCGAACAGCTCGCTCACCGCGATCGTCGGGTAGTTCAGGTCGGAGGCGGCCAGCGGCGCGACGCCGGTGCCGGTGGCCACGCCGAGACCCTCCAGGAACCCGTACCAGTCCTCGGGCCCGGCGTCGTAGACCAGGCCGGGGGTGAACATGCGGGACGGGTCCACGTGCCCGGCGCCCTGCGCGAAGACGTCCGGGGTCCTGGTGTCGTAGGCGGTGGTCATCATGGCCGACTTGATCGCCATCGGCGACATCTGGGGGTGGCGGCCGAGGTAGAGGGCGGCCAGGCCGGCGATGTGCGGGGTGGCCATCGAGGTGCCGGAGTAGAAGTCGAAGTCCTTGCCGTCGTTGCCGGGCGGCGCCACGGCGGCCAGGATCGCCGCGCCGGGGGCGGTGATGTCCGGCTTGAGCAGGTCGCCCTTGGCGGACAGGGCGGGGCCGCGCGAGGAGAAGCTGGTCACCTCAGGGTAGGCCACGCCGTCTGCGGGGGCCGGGAGCAGGGTGGCCGTCGCGCCCGGCGTGGCCGCGTACGCCGCGATCCGCCCGGCGTCGGGCGCGTCCACGTGCACGGTCGGCACGGCGTGCAGGTCGGCGTCGGTGGACTGCGGGGTCGGGTTGCCCAGCACCATGCCCACGCCGCCGGCCCGCCGGACCTCGGCCGACTTCTCCACGCGGGGTGTCGTCCCGCGCGCGCAGTAGACGATCTTCCCGGCCGCCTTGGCCGGGTCGAGCGAGCCGGCCGCGCACACCTCGGCGTCGGCGTCGGCCGCCTGGCCGGCCTTCACCGACACGGCGGTGACCAGCGGCCGGGGGCCGAGCGGCGCGACGACCGAGGTGCTGATGCCCCGGTAGGCGGCGCCGTCGCCGAGCCGGACCTCGCCCCGGCGGGGCGCGATCGTGCCGGCGGCGACGGTCGTCGTCCAGGGCGCGGTGTTGTCCAGCGTGGAGGCGCCGGGACCGGAGTTGCCGCCGGCGGTCGCGACGAAGACGCCGGCCTGGGCGGCGGCCAGGAACGCGAGCTGGATCGGGTCGTCGGCGGACGACTCCGACATCGTGCTGCCGATCGAGTAGTTGATCACGTCCACGCCGTCGGCCACCGCCTGGTCGATGGCCGCGATGAGGTCGGAGCTGAAGCCGCCCGTCGTGCCGCCGTCCTTGCCCTGCCACAGCGCCTTGTAGACGGCGATCGCCGCGCCCGGCGCGACCCCGGAGATCGCGCCGAAGTCGATGCCGTTCGCGGCGGCCGGGACGCCGTGGTTGCCCGCCGCGGTCCCGGCGGTGTGCGAGCCGTGGCCCTGGGCGTCGCGCGGCGAGACGAAGTCGCCGCGCTGCTCCGGCGGGGTCTGCCGCAGCCACTGCTCGCCGAAGTAGCGGGCGCTGATCAGCTTGCCGTTGCACAGGTCGGCGGTGTAGCGCTCGCCGGTCTGGCAGAGGCCGGTGAACGTGGAGCCGTCGGCCTTCCGCATGACGGTGGCCCCGTCCTTGAGGTAGGGGCGGTACGGGTCGGCGCCGGCGGGCGGCTCCGTGCCGAGGGCGGGGCCGGCGAAGGACGGGTTCTCCGGCCAGATGCCGGTGTCGACGACGCCGACGACGACGCCCTTGCCCGCCTTGCCCGTGCCGCCGAGGGCGGCCCACAGGCCGCGGTCGCCGGACAGGCGCAGGAAGTCGGCGGAGTTCCGATCGTCCAGGGCCTTGTGCACGACGTCCGGGGTGACCGAGAGCACGCCGCGGGTGGCGTGCAGCCGCAGGGCCTGGGCGGGGGTGAGGTCGGCGGTGAAGCTGTTGGAGGCCACCACGTGGTGGCCGGTGGCCGACGCGCCGACGCTGCGGGCCACCTCGTCCTGCCGGGTGGTCAGGCGGTCGCGGTAGCGCCTGGCGTGGGGGCTGGTGGTGTCCACCTTCCTGCCCTTGCCGCCCTTGGTGGGCGCGATGCCGGTGACGCCGCCGTCGTAGGTGGCCAGGGGCGACTCGGCCAGCGTGACGATGTAGGGGGAGGGGGCGGCGGCTGCTGTGGAGGCCACTGTGGAAGCCGCTGTGGAGGCCGCTGCGGGCCCGGCCACGGCCGGGACGGCGGCGGTGACCGCCAGCGCGGCGGCCGATGCCAGTACGCGATGAACGCGGGTGTTGCGGGACATTGCTCCTCAAGGGGGGACGAGCCTGGTCACCCGTCCGGGGAGGATCACCGGAGGGCCGTCCTGGAGTCAAGCGTCCAGTGGAGATCGGTGTCGAGATATAGTGCTGACATTTTCGGCCATGTGACCAAAAACGACATTTTCGGAAGGTGCTTTGTGGCGGACGGCTCTGTGCTCGCCGCGGTGGGCCTGTCGGACTTCGACGAGCGGCTCTACCGGCTGCTGCTGCGCGGGCCCGGCCTGCGCACGGCCCAGGCCGCGGCCGCGCTGGAGACCGGCCCCGCCCGCGTGCGCGCCGGGCTGGCCCGCCTGGCCGACGCCGGGCTGCTGCGCCGCACCGGCCCCGGCCGCTACGAGGCCGTGCCGCCGGAGGCGGCGATCGAGTGGCTGGTGGACCGCCGGCGCCTGGAGACCGAGGCGCGGCTCGCGGCGGTCCGGACGGTCGTGTCGGACTTCGCCCAGCTCTACCACTCCGGCCGGATGGGCTCCGGGCCCGCCGGGGTGGTGGAGGTGCTGGCCGGCGAGGAGGCCGTCAAGCGGGTGATCACCGAGTTGCAGCGGACGGTCGGCGTGGAACTGCTCGGCTTCGACCGCCCCCCGTACGTGGGCCGCCCCGACGACTCGCACGACACCAACGAGTCGGAGCTGGAGGGCACCCGGCAACTGCTGGCGCGCGGCGTGGACATCCGGGTGGTCTACTGCGCCGAGTCCCTGGACCGGCCCGGCCGCCTGGAGACGCTGATCCGGCTGGCCGAGGAGGGCGAGCGGTCCAGGTTCGTCGCGCACCTGCCGTTCAAGCTGCGCATCGCCGACCGCAGGATCGGCCTGTTCCCCCTGGTGGACGGCGTCTACGACAACATCGCCCTGCTGCACCCGTCGCGGCTGCTGGACGCCCTGGTCGAGCTGTTCGACGTCTACTGGGAGCGCGGCCGGCCGCTGACCGGGCTGCCGCAGGCGGCGCAGGAACGCCCGGCGGAGGCGGACCTGCTCGTGCTGCGCCTGCTCAATGCCGGGCTCAAGGACGAGGCCATCGGCCGCCACCTCGGCGTCAGCCCCAGGACGGCCACCCGCAAGATCGCCGCCGTGGTGGAGAGCCTCGGCGTGACCAGCCGCTTCCAGGCGGGCGCGGAGGCGGCCGCCCGCGGCTGGCTCTGATTCCATACCGCCGTCCATATCGCCGCACTTCGGTCGATCTTCGCTTACTGTGCATCTCGGGGGGTGCGCTGCGGGAGAATGTTCCTCGCCGCGCGCCGGTGTTTGGCCAGCGGGGGAACAACGGGGGAACACGGAGGATGACGTCGAGGATGAGTGCTCAGACGCAGGAGCATCTCGGCCCTTACCGGGTGATCAGGAAGATCGGCGAGGGCGGCATGGGGGTCGCCCACCTCGGTCTCGACGGCGCGGGCCGCCAGGTCGCGATCAAGGTGCTGCATCCGCACGTCGCCGCCGACCTCAAGGCGCGCGACCGCCTGGTGCGCGAGGTGGAGACCATGCGCCGGGTGCGCAGCCGCCACGTCGCCGAGGTCGTCGACGCCGAGTTCGACGCCCACCGGCCCTACGTCGTGACGCGCTTCGCCGACGGGCGCACGCTGGAGCAGGCCGTCCTGACCGACGGCCCGCTGGAGCCCCACGCGGTCGTCAGGCTCGCGCGGGGACTGTGCCAGGCGCTGGTCGACATCCACGCGGCCGGCGTGATCCACCGCGACCTCAAACCGGCCAACGTCATGCTGGTCGGCGGCGAGCCGCTGGTCATCGACTTCGGCATCGCCCACCTGGTCGACGCGGCCCGGCTGACGCAGTCGGGCATGTTCGTCGGCACGCCCGGCTACCTCGCGCCGGAGATCATCCGGGCCTCGCAGGTCACCCCGGCGGCCGACGTGCACGCGCTGGCCTCGACGGTGTTCTTCGCCGCCACGGGGCTGCCGCCGTTCGGCACCGGGTCGTTCGAGGCCGTCTGCTTCAACACCATGGAGGGACGGGCGCGGCTCGACGAGGCGCCCGCGTGGCTGCGCGGCTGGCTGGCCGGCGCGCTGCGCGTCGACCCGGCGGCCCGGCCCGTCGCCCGGGAGCTGCTGCGGCAGGCCGGGGCGCTCGACCCCGGCGGCCGCCCGCTCGCGCCCGAACCGCCCGGCGCCAGCACGCTCACCATGGACGCCGTCTCCGCCCTGCTGCCGCCGGTCGAGTACGCGCCGCGCGGCCACCACGAGCAGCCGGCGCCGCCCGCGCCGACCGTCCACGCGGACCGGCAGTGGGAGCGCCCGCGGCCCGCCCCGGCGCCCGCTGCCCCCGCCGAGCCGTTCGACCTGCGGCGGTTCGTGACCAGCAGCGCGTTCGTCGGCGTGCTGGCGCTGGTGACGCTGTCGGCCACGACCGTCGTCACGCCGGTCGTCGGCGGCCTGCTGGCGGTGGCGCTCTCGCTGGCGCTGCGCGCCGCCGACCACTTCCTGTCCGAGGAACGGCCGACGCCGACCCGCGCCGCGCTGGTGGCCATGGGCAACCTGCTGCTGTCGCTGGCCTGCGGCCTGGGCGTGGCCGGGCTGCTGGAGGCGGCCGGATCGAGCACCAGTCACGCCGAGGCGCTGGCCGCCGGCGCGTTCACGCTGGGGCTGTTCGTGCTGCCCGGCGCGGGGCCCGCGCGGCGCAGGGCCGCGCGCGTGCTGGCCCGCCTCCTGCCCGGCCGCAGCGCGACCGTGGTGACGGTGGCCGTCATGGGGCCGATCGCGCTGCTGGCCACGATCGCGGCACTCCTCCAGGGCTGACCGGCCCGGCTGACCGGCCCGGCTGACGACCCGGTTGGTCGGTTCAGCCGCCGGTGGCCCCGGGCAGGTCCCGCAGGAGGGCCAGGTCGTGCAGATCGCGCTCCCTCGGCTCGTAGCCCTGGTGGAAGGCGAGCTGCTGGGCCGCCGACAGGCACGGCACGCGCCGCCCGGCGACCGTGCCCGAGGTGAAGGCGGCCGCCGGGTAGCGAAGCGCGCCGCCCCGGTCGTCGAGGTCCTGCACGGCCGAGCCGTCCGCGGCGAAGCGGAGCGGATGCAGGTCGAGCTCGCGGCCGAGGTCGTCGGCCATGACGAAACGGGCCGGACGGCCGGGCGCCGCGCCGTCCCGCTCGGTGTAGCCGAGCGCCTCCAGCGCCCCGATCACCCGCGGCTCCTGTTCGGCCCGGTGCAGCAGATCGAGGTCGTGGTGGTCGCGGGTGACCCGGCCGACGAGGGCGTCGACGCCCCAGCCGCCGGCGATCCACATCTGGCAGCCGGCCGCGCGCAGCGCCGCGCGCACCCGCAGCAGCTCCCCGGCATCGAAGATCATTCGGGGTAGCGTACGGCTGGACACCACGATGGTCAACGTGTTCAGAATGGGCGTCGTGACGCCTTCGACCGCGCACGTCGTCAGGGACCCGCTCACCGGGCGGGCCGAGCGGCCGCTCGCGCCCGTCGGCCCCGGCCGGCTGGCGGAGATCGCGGCCGGGCTGCGCGCGATGGCCCCCGCCTGGCGGCCCGCCGACCGGGCCGCCGACCGCGGCGAGGTGCTGGCCGCGTTCGGCCGGGCGGTGGCGGCCGGCGACGAGCTGCTGGCCGCGCTGGTGGCCGACACGGGCCGGGAGGCCGAGTCCAGGCTGGAACGGCAGCTCACGGCCGGGCTCGCCGAACGCTGGGCGCGCCAGGCCCCCGCCCTGCTCGCGCCCCCGCCCGAACGGCCGGCCGCGCTGCCGGGGATCGCGGTGGGCGGCGACGCGGTGCCGTACGAGCTGGCCGGGGTGATCAGCCCCTGGAACTTCCCGCTGCTGCTCGCCCTGATCGACGCGGTGCCCGCGCTGGCGGCCGGCTGCGCGGTGCTGGTCAAGCCGAGCGAGGTGACGCCGCGCTTCATCGAGCCGCTGATGCGGCTGGTGCCCGCCGAGCTGCCGCTGCGGCTGGTCGAGGGGGCCGCCGAGACCGGCGAACAGCTCGTCGGCCTGGTGGACACCGTCGTGTTCACCGGCAGCGTGCCGACCGGCCGCCGGGTGGCCGAGGCCGCGGCGCGCGCGTTCGTCCCCGCCCACCTGGAGCTGGGCGGCAAGGATCCGGCGATCGTGCTGGCGGGCGCCGACCTGGAACGGGCGGCCGAGGCCGTCCTGTGGGGCGGCACGGCCAACGCCGGGCAGTCCTGCCAGTCCGTCGAACGCGTCTACGTCGAGCGCGGCGCGTACGACGCCTTCCTCGGCCTGCTCGCCGGCCGGGCCGCGCGGACCCGGCTGACCTGCGAGGGCGGCCCCATCGGGCCGATCATCGACCCCGCGCAGGCCGGCGTGATCGCGGCCCACCTGGCCGACGCCGCCGCCAAGGGCGCGCTGACCCACACGGGCGGCGCGATCGAGCGGCACGGCGGCGGGCTGTGGTGCCGTCCCACCGTGCTGTCGCGGGTGCGGCACGACATGCTGGTCATGACGGAGGAGACGTTCGGGCCGGTGCTGCCGGTCATGGCGGTGTCCGGGGCGGAGGAGGCGGTGGAGCTGGCCAACGACAGCGCGTACGGGCTGTCGGCCGCCGTGTTCGCCGCCACCGAGAAGGAGGCGCTGGCCGTCGCGGCCCGGCTGAACGCCGGCGCGGTCAGCGTCAACGACGCCGCGCTGACGGCGCTCGTCCACGAGGGCGAGAAGAACTCCTTCGGCCTGTCGGGGCTCGGCGGCTCGCGCATGGGCGCCGCCTCGATCGCCCGGTTCCTGCGCCGCAGGGCGTACCTGATCAACCGGTCCGGGGCCGCCGACCCGTGGTGGCACCCCAGGGAGGGATAGAGCATGGGACTGCGTGCCGAGATGCCGCTGCTGGCCCGCCACGAGGGCGAGTGGGCCGGCCAGTACGTGCACGTCGACAAGGACGGCGCCGTGATCGACCGCCACCACGTCGAGATGACCTGCGCGATCGTCGACGACACGGCCTACCACCAGACCAACCGCTACCGCTGGGACGACGGCCGCACCGAGGTGCACGAGTTCCCCGGCACGTACCTGGGCGGCGGCCGGTGCGCGTTCGACACCGACCGGCTGACCGGCCGGTTCTGGGAGCTCGACGACAGCACCATCTACCTGACCTGGCGCTTCAAGGCCGAGGGCGACGACCTGCGGCTGTTCGAGCTGATCGTGCTGAGCCCGGACGGCGACTCCCGCAGCCGCACCTGGCAGTGGATCAGGAACGGCGAGTGCGTCCGGCGCACGCTGATCGACGAGCGCAGGACCGCCTGACATGACCGCCTGCACCGCCCTGGCGCTCCAGATCGCGGCCAGGGCCGTCACCGACCGCGCCGACCTGGCCGCCGCCGTCGGGCGCGTGGCCGAGCGCGTCGGCGGCAGCAAGGCGTGGCTCGGCCCCGCCCTGCGGCTGGTGGTGCTGCCGGAGTACGTCCTGACCGGCTTCCCCGCCGGGCAGGGCCCGGCCGAGTGGCGCGAGAAGGCCGCCCTCGACGTGGACGGGCCCGAGTACCGGGCGCTGGCCGCGATCGCCGCCGACAACGACGTGTTCCTGTGCGTCAACGCCTACGAGCGCGACGAGCACTTCCCCGGCCTGTACTTCCAGGCGTGCGTGATCCTCTCCCCGGTGGGGGAGGCGGTGCTGCGCTACCGGCGGCTGCACTCGCTGTTCACGCCCACGCCGTACGACGTGTGGGAGCGTTACCTCGACCGGTACGGCCTCGACGGCGTGCTGCCGGTCGCGCGCACCGAGATCGGCAACCTGGCCGCGCTCGCCTCCGAGGAGATCCTGGTGCCCGAGCTGGCCAGGGCGCTGGCGCTGCGCGGCGCGGAGGTGTTCTGCAACCCGACCTCCGAGGCGTACTCGCCCGCCCTGACCCCCAAGGCCGTCGCCCGCCGCGCCCGCGCGGTGGAGAACCTGGCCTTCGTCGTCTCGGCCAACACCGCCGGGCTGTCCGGCATCGCGATCCCGGGCGACTCGGTCAACGGCGGCTCGGAGGTGATCGA
Organism: Nonomuraea sp. NPDC049684; assembly: GCF_044465345.1. Taxonomy (NCBI): domain Bacteria; kingdom Bacillati; phylum Actinomycetota; class Actinomycetes; order Streptosporangiales; family Streptosporangiaceae; genus Nonomuraea; species Nonomuraea sp. NPDC049684. The sequence goes on from NZ_JBITLO010000019.1 coordinate 33,343, forward strand.
TTTCGAGGGCCGCGCGCTGGCCCAGGCCGGGCCGGGGGAGACGCTGGTCGCCGCCGCCGAGCTGGACCTGGCCGCGCTGCGCCGCGCCCGCCGCAGGCCCGGCATGGCGAACCTGCCCAGCCGGGTCAAGACCGGGCTGTGGGCCCTGGAGTACGCCGCCCACGACGTCGAACGGCCCGCCGACCTGGACGCCGCCCCGGACCGCGGCTTCCACGTCGCCCGGCAGCGCGAGGTCATCGACCGCCTGCACGGCCGGGGCTGAGCGTCAGGCGCGGGCGTAGCGGCGCAGCAGCCCCCGCTCGGCCGCCAGGAAGATCGAGTTGAGTGCCACGCCGAGCACGCCGAGCAGCACGATGCCGGCCCACATGGCCGGGATGTCGAACTGGCTCTGCGCCTCCAGCAGCCGGTGGCCGATGCCCTCGCTGCTGCCGTACAGCTCGGAGATCACCATCATGATCAGCGCCAGCGACACGCTGAGCCGCAGCCCGGCCAGGATCTTCGGCGCGGCCGCGGGCAGGACGACGTGGAACAGGCGGGTGGCCGCCGACAGGCGGAAGACCTGGCCGGTGTCGAGGTAGCCGCGGTCGACGTGGCGGCCGCCGTCCATCGAGTTGATCAGTACGGGCCACACGACCCCGTACACGATCGAGGCGAGCTGCATCGGGGTGCCGATCTTGAACAGCAGCAGGAACACCGGCAGCAGCGCCGCGGGCGGCACCGAGCGGCCGAGGTGCAGCAGCGGCTCGGCCAGCGCCGCCAGCCACTCCAGGCGGCCCAGGGCCAGGCCCAGCGCCACCCCCGCCAGCGCGGCCAGCGCCCACCCCGCCACCAGCCGCCCGAGGCTGGGCAGCAGGTCGGCGACCGCCTCGTCGGTGAGGAACAGCTGGCCAGGCGAGCCGGAGAACCACATCTCGCGCAGCCGCGCCAGGATCGTGCTGGGCGGCGGGAAGTAGACGGCCGCCGCCTGCCGGGCGGCCAGCTCCCACGACACCGCCACCACGGGCAGCAGCCAGTGGCGGCGCGCCCACCGCCGGACGGCCGCCACGGCCCCGCCCGGCCCCGGCCGGGTCACGCCGCGACCTGCGCGCGGGCGTGGTGCCAGCGGAACAGCCGCCGCTCGGCCGTGGTGACCAGCAGGTTGGCCGCCAGCCCGAGCAGGCCCGCCCACAGCGTGCCGGCCAGCACCCGGTCGACGTGGTTGGCGCTGCCGGCCTGGAGCAGGAACGTGCCGATGCCGTCGCCGCCCGCGATGAGCTCCACGCTCACGGCGACGATGAGGGTGACCCCGACGGAGATGCGCACGCCGGTGGCGACGAACGGCGCGGCGCTGGGCAGCGAGACCCGCAGCACGACCGCCAACGGGCCGAAGCCGAAGCTGCGCAGCGTCTCCTTGGCCTGCGGGTCGACGTCGGACAGGCCGTACATGGTGTTGACGAGCAGCGGCCAGCAGCAGGTGTAGACGATCAGCGAGGTCTTGGCGTCGGCGCTGTCGGGGAACAGGAACATGGCCAGCGGGATCAGCGACACCGACGGGATCGGCCGCAGGAACTCCACCAGCGGCCGCGCCGAGCGCTCCACCACCGGCACCGTGCCGAGCAGCAGCCCGGCCGGCACCGCCACCGCGATGGCGATCAGCAGGCCCGCCGCGCACGCGCCGAGCGTGGCCAGCACCTGCGCGTGGAAGGCGCCGTCGGCGGCCAGCCCGGCCGCGGCGGCCAGGACGTCGGAGGCGTACGGCAGCACCCCGGGGTCGATGAGCCCCGCCCGGCCCGCGGCCTCGGTCAGGACCAGCGCCCCGGCGACCCCCGCCGTCCCGAGGACCAGCCGCCCGCCGCGCGTGATCATTCCAGGCCGGTCGCGATCTGCGTGCCGACGTCGGGCCTGCTCTTCAGGTAGCCGTAGCCGACGAGCAGGTCGGCCAGCTTCTGGAAGCCCTCCCGGGGCGGCTCCATCGAGAAGACGCCGAGCTTCATGGCCGCCGCGCTCGCCGCGTCGATCTGCGTGTACGTCGGGATGACCTCGTCGATCGCCCTGCGGTCGGCGGCGGCGACGCCCTGGGCCTTGGCCAGGGCGCGGTGGAAGGCGGCGGCGGTGCGGGGGTTGGCGGCCAGCCAGGACTCCGACACGCCCCAGCCGTCGATCGGGATGCCCGCGGTCGGGCCCGACATGGTGTCGATCACCTCGGTGCCGCCCGCCTTCTTGGCGGCGGTCAGGAACGGCTCGACCAGCCAGGCGGCGTCGACCTTGCCCGAGGCCAGCGCGCCGAGCTGCTCGTTGAACGGCATCGCCACGTACTTGACGGCGTCGGGGGCGAGCCCGGCCTGCTGGAGGTGGGCGTTGGTGACCGTCTGGCCCAGCGCCTTGAGCACGTTGACCGCGACCGTCCTGCCCTTGAGGTCGGCGGCGGATCTGACCGGCGACCCCTTGGGCACGACGACGCCCGCGGTTCCGGGGGCCGAATCCTGGCTGTGCTGGAACAGTTTGAGCCTGGCCGCGCCGGAATCGTTGATGGACAGCAGCGAGACGTAGGAGGTCAGGAACGCGTCCATGCTGCCGTTGAGTATTTTCGGCATGACCGCCTGAGGGGCCTGGATGATCTCGGTCTTGACCGTCAGGCCCTCGGCCTTGAAGAAACCGCGTCTCTCGGCGATGAACAGCGGCGCCGCCGACGGCACCGGCACCACGCCGACGAGGAGCTGTGTCTTCTCCAGCCCGCCGGAACTCGCCGAGCCGCTGGTGGGGGTGGGTGCCGTGCCGCCGCCGCAGGCCGCCAGGCCCGCGACGAGAGCCAGCGCGGCGGCGGCGTGTGCGATCTTCACGATGCTCTCCTGACTGCCCGCGCGAGAACCCCCGACCCGTTCGACGCCACCGGAAAGCCCCGCTGCCACGAATGGCGATCGTACAGCAGGAGTCGGGCCGTCGCCATGAAACAAACCCGGCATTTGTATTGGCAGCCCTGACGGTCGGTATATGTCGCGGTAAATCAGCTCATCGTGTATATGCGTGGCCATTGTGGGATCAATTGCTGAACCGCGTATCGCCGCCGACGCGGCCATTGCCGCTCCTTGGGCGTGCCATGAGAGCCGGGTTGAGAGCATGTGGGCGGCAGGAGTCCCGGGCGAGACCGGGGAGGGGGTGGGGGCCCTGCGGCCGCTTCGGCTCTCGGTCCAGGCGCGTCTCATCCTGGCGACCGCCGTGTTGTCGCTCATCGTCTGCGCGGCGATCGGCGTCGCCCTCGACCTGCTGATCCGCGACAGGATGCGGCAGGACGTCTTCGCCGACACCCAGCGGGCCACCACCGAGTGGATCGGCTCGATGGGCACCACCTTCCCGCCCCCGGTCACCACGTCGTACGTCGACCTCCTCCAGCTCGTGGACGCCCGCGGCCAGGTGGTCGCCGCCAACCGCGCCGCACTGGGCAGGCCGCCCGTCAGCACGCTCTGGCCGCCCTCCGACGACCGCATCCGGCACGGCGTGGCCTGCCACGGGGGCGAGTGCCTGATGTTCACCGCCACCCGGCCCTCGCCGCAGGAGGAGCGGCTCCTGTGGCACGGCGCCTCCCACGTCGTCTACGCCGCCCGGGTGGAGCCGCCGCTGCTGTCCACCCACCGCCTGGAGCTGATCATCGTCGCCGGCGGCCTGGCCGTCAGCGCGTCGCTGACCTGGATCGCCGCGTTCCTGATCGGGCGTACGCTGCGGCCGGTCGAGGCGATGCGGGCCAGGATGGCCGAGATCACCGTCACCGACCTGAGCAAGCGGGTGCCCGAGCCGCCCGGCGGCGACGCGGTCGCCGAGCTCGCGCGCACCGCCAACAGGACGCTGGCCCGCCTGGAGGAGGCGGTCGAGCAGCAGCGCAACTTCTCCTCCATGGTCTCCCACGAGCTGCGCACGCCGCTGACCGGCCTGCGCGCCCGGCTGGAGGAGGCCCTGACCTACCCCGACGTGGACGCCCGCGCCGCCCTGCGCGACGCCCTGTCCACCGCCGACCGGTTCCAGGCGATCATCGAGGAGATGTTGCTGCTGGCCCGCGTCCGCACGGCCTCCCCGCACGACCGGGAGCCGGTGCGGCTCGGCGAGCTGGTCCGGGAGGAGGTCGCGAGCCGGCGGGCGGGGCTGCTGATCCGCGTGCACGTCGAGGAGGACCTCCAGGTGCTCGGCAACCGCGTCCAGCTCGGCGAGGTGCTGACGAACCTGCTGGTCAACGCCCAGCGGCACACCCGTACGGTGGTCGAGGTCCGGGTGGAGCGCCGCGACGGCCAGGCGGTGGTCTCGGTCCGCGACGACGGCGCGGGCGTCGCGCCCGACGACCGCGAGCGGGTGTTCGACCCCTTCGTCCGCCTGTCGGAGGGACGCCGTCGCGACCCCCAGGGCAGCGGGCTCGGCCTGGCCATCTCCCGCGCCATCGCCCGCGCCCACCAGGGCGACCTGGAGATCGAGGACACCCCGGACGGCCCCTGCTTCGCCCTGCGCCTCCCGCTGCCCGCCCCCGCCCCGGACGCCCAGCCGCGCTAGCGACGGGCTCCGGCCGCCGGGCGGGCCGGCCCAGGGCGAGGTCGTCACCATCGGCGACGACGCCCGCGTCCTCAGGACGCGGTCACTGGCACCTGCCCTTCAGCCACGCGCTGAACTCCGGCGTGTAGTCGGTGGCCACCCGCTTGGCCCCGCCGGCCAGCGCCGACTTCCAGGCGTTCTCGTTCAGGGTCCAGGAGGGCGGCGGCTCCTCCCACTTGGTCACCTCCGGCCAGATCGGGCCGCCGGTCAGCACCTGGCTCAGGCCCGCGGCGGTCACGCGGCTCCTGAGCTCGGCGGCGATCGCGCTGTCGTGGGAGTACAGGATGATCTCCTGCGACCGGTAGTTCTCCTTGACCGGCCCGAGCACCTCGTTCCACGCCTGCGCCTTGACGGTGGCGTTCGAGCTGAGCAGCGACTGGCGCGCCTCGGGCTTGATCTCGACCAGCCCGATCATGCCGGCCGACCTCATCGCGGCCAGCCACTCGCGGAAGGTGTAGACGGTCTCGCCCTTGAACAGGCCGCGCACGATGGTCCGGCCCTTGAGCGCGGTGTCGCCCGCCGCCCACCAGATCTCGGTGATGTTCTTCTTCGTGCCCGACAGGCCCCAGGTCGAGGTGTTGTGCCACATGACGGCCTTGGTGCCGTCCTTGGTGAGCTGGAGGTCGGCCTCGACGCCGGAGGCGCCCCAGCCCTTGTAGCGCTTCACCGCGGTGGGGTTGTTGGGCTGGCGCACCTGGTCCCGCTCCCAGGCGTTGGCGCCGGTCGGGTAGCCGCCGTGCCCGAAGATCAGGGGGCAGGCGGGCAGCGCTGCGGTCAGGGCTGCGGCGGGCAGGGCTGCGGCGGGTGAGGTGAGCGAGGAGGCCAGCGTCAGGGCGGCGAGGGAGGCGGCGAGGGGGACGGCCAAGGCACGCACCTTTCGATCTTGTAGTTGCCCGCACTCTGCCACATTCACGGACGTTCCGTCCTGGGGGCAGCGGCTCGGCGGGCGAGGGCTGCGCAGGCGCGACCCGGGTCGCCGGTACAGTCGTCGGTACCGTGACGGCTTGTGGCAGGCTGCCACGGGAACCGGCGCTCGAACCCTGTGGCGGGGTCTGTTTTTGTAGGATCCGCACAAAGCAGGAGCCCAGGCGTGCACTATGCGGACATTGGTACACGCGGCGGTGATCGAGCACGGTAGAGACAGTGACAGGCGAGGCTCCGGGACACCCCCCGGACTTCGCCTACTTGTACGGGGTACGTGGGAGGCTCAACCGGTGTTCAATCGTGTCGCCATCGTCAACCGCGGAGAGGCCGCGATGCGGCTCATCCACGCCGTCCGGGATCTTTCGGCGGAGACCGGCAAGCGGATCGAGACGATCGCGCTCTACACCGACGCCGACCGCGACGCGACCTTCGTCCGCGAGGCGGACGTCGCCTACCCGCTGGGGCCCGCCTCGGCGCGCCCGTACCTCGACCACGCCGTGCTGGAGCGGGCGCTGATCGAGACGGGGGCCGACGCCGCGTGGGTCGGCTGGGGGTTCGTCGCCGAAGACCCGGCCTTCGCCGAGCTGTGCGAGAAGATCGGCGTCACCTTCGTCGGGCCGAGCGCGGAGGCGATGCGCCGGCTCGGTGACAAGATCGGCGCCAAGCTCATCGCCGAGGAGGTCGGCGTCCCGGTCGCGCCGTGGAGCCGCGGCGAGGTGGCCACGCTCGCCGACGCCCTGCGCGCCGGCGACGAGATCGGCTACCCGCTGATGCTCAAGGCGACCGCCGGCGGCGGCGGGCGCGGCATCCGCATGGTCGCCTCGGCCGACGAGCTGGCCGACGCCTACGAGCGCACCAGCCAGGAGGCCGAGCGCGCGTTCGGCTCGGGCGTGGTCTTCCTGGAGCGCCTGGTCACCGGTGCCCGCCACGTCGAGGTGCAGGTCATCGCCGACGGCCAGGGCACCGCGTGGGCGCTGGGCGTGCGCGACTGCTCGGTGCAGCGGCGCAACCAGAAGATCATCGAGGAGTCCGCCTCCCCGGTCCTGACCGGCGACCAGGCCGACGAGCTGAAGGCGTCGGCCGCGCGGCTCGCCGTGGCCGTCGGCTACCGCGGCGCCTGCACCGTCGAGTTCCTCTACCACCCGGGCGACAAGATGTTCGCCTTCCTGGAGGTCAACACCCGGCTCCAGGTCGAGCACCCGATCACCGAGCTGACCACCGGCACAGACCTGGTCCGGCTGCAGCTGCACGTCGCCGCCGGCGGCCGCCTCGACGGCCCCCGCCCGGCCGAGAGCGGCCACGCCGTGGAGGCCCGGCTCAACGCCGAGGACCCCGACCGCGACTTCGCCCCCGCGCCGGGCCGCATCGCCCGCCTGGTGCTGCCCGCCGGGCCCGGCATCCGCGTCGACACCGGCGTCAGCGAGGGCGACACCATCCCCGCCGACTTCGACTCGATGATCGCCAAGATCATCGCTTACGGCCGCGACCGCGAGCAGGCCCTGGCCCGCCTGCGCCGCGCGATGGCCGCCACCACCGTGATCATCGAGGGCGGCGCCACCAACAAGAGCTTCGTGCTCGACCTGCTCGACCAGCCCGAGGTCGTCGACGCCGTCGCCGACACCGGCTGGATCGACCGGGTGCGCGCCGAGGGCCGCCTGGTCAGCCACCGCCACTCCGCGGTCGCCCTGGCCGCCGCCGCGATCGAGGCGTACCAGGACGAGGAGGAGGTCAGCCGCAACCGGCTGCTGGCCACGGCCCACGGCGGACGCCCGCAGGTGCAGCACGAGACCGGCCGCCCGCTGACACTCAAGCTCCGCGGCGCCGGCTACCGGCTCACGGTGGCCAGGGCCGGGCAGCGGCGCTTCCGCGTCGGCATCTCCGACGGCGACCTCTCCCACCCGCTCGACGTCGAGATCGACCGCTTCGACGAGCACAGCGGCCGCATCACCGTCAACGGCCGCCGCTTCCGCCTGATGTCGGCCACCCACGGCCCGATCCACCTGGTCGAGGTCGACGGCGTCACCCACCGCATCAGCCGCGACGAGGGCGGCGTCGTCCGCTCGCCCGCGCCCGCGCTGGTGGTGGCGACGCCCCTGTCGGCCGGCGACGAGGTCGAGGCGGGCGCGCCGATCCTGGTGCTGGAGAGCATGAAGATGGAGACGGTGCTGCGCGCGCCGTTCCGCGCCCGCGTCCGCGAGTGCGGCGTCTCGGTCGGCAGCCAGGTCGAGGCCGGCGCGCCGCTGATGCGCCTGGAGCCCCTCGCCGGCGCCGAGGCCGAGCAGGCCGCCGCCGCGACCGGCGCCCCCGCGATCGACCTGCCCGCCGCCCCGCCGCGGGCCTCGGCCGCCGAACGGGCCGAGCGCGGCGTCCAGGACCTGCGCGAGCTGCTGCTCGGCTTCGACGCCGACCGCCACGAGCGCACCCGCATGGTGTCGGGCTACCTGGCCGCGCGGGCCGAGCTCGACGACCGCGTGATCGAGGGCGAGCTCGACCTGCTCACCGTCTTCGCCGACCTGTCCGAGCTGAGCCGCAACAAGCCGGGCGGCGAGCTCGACGTCGAGCCGGGCAGCCCGGTGCACAGCCCGCGCGAGTACTTCCACAGCTACCTGCAGAGCCTCGACGTCGAGCGCGCCGGCCTGCCCGAGGCGTTCCAGGCCAAGCTGCGCCGCATGCTCAGGCACTACGGCGTCGAGGAGCTCGACCGCACCCCCGAGCTGGAGGCCGCGGTCTTCCGGATCTTCCTGGCACAGCAGCGGATGACCGCCGGCGTCGCCGTCGTGTCGGAGCTGCTGCGCACCTGGCTGGCCGGCGCGCCGCCGCGCGAGTCGCTCGGCGAGCGGGCCGGGCTCGCCCTGGAGCACCTGGTCGAGGCCACGCAGGTGCGCTTCCCCGTGGTCGCCGACCTGGCCCGCGGCGTCGTGTTCCGCTGGTTCGCCCAGCCGCTGCTGCGCCGCAACCGCGCCAAGGTCTACGCCGCCGTCCGCGACGAGCTGCGTCACCTCGACCGCGACCCCGACGCGCCCGACCGCGCCGAGCGCATCCAGGCCATGGTGGCCAGCTCCGAGCCGCTCGTCCGGCTGCTCGGCCAGCGCATCGGCCGGCCGGAACGCGACCTCGCGCCGCTGCTGGAGGTCCTGACCCGCCGCTACTACGGCAACCGCGGGCTGTCGCAGGTCGCCACCCGCGACAGCGCCGGCTGCCGGTTCGTCACCGCCGAGCACAGCGGCCCGCGCGGCGTGACCCGCCTGGTCACCACCGCCGTCGACATCGCCGCCCTGCCCGCCGCCGTCGACGCCGTCGGCGCGCTGGCCGAGGGGGTGGGCGGGCGCGGGCTCGTCGCCGACCTCTACCTCACCTGGGACGACCAGCCCGACGCCGAGGAGATGGCCGTACGGCTCGGGCAGGTCCTGGCCGAGCGCCCGCAGATCGCGGGCGTACGGCGGATCACCACCACCGTCTTGGGCACCAGCGGCGCGGTCATGCACCACCACTTCACCTTCCGCCCCGACGGCGCCGGTTTCGCCGAGGACCGCCTGATCCGCGGCCTGCACCCGCAGATCGCCCAGCGCCTGCAACTGCACCGGCTCCAGGAGTTCGACCTCACCCGGCTGCCCTCGGTCGACGAGGAGCTCTACCTGTTCAAGGCCGTCGCCAAGAGCAACCCGGCCGACGAGCGGCTCATCGCCATGGGCCAGGTCCGCGACCTGACGCCGCTGCGCGAGGCCGACGGCCGCCTGGTCGCGCTGCCCGCCGTCGAGGACGCACTCAACGCCGGCCTCGACGCGATCCGCAACATCCAGGCCCAGCGCCCCCAGAACAAGCGCTTCGACACCAACCGCATCATGATGTACGTCTGGCCCTCCACCGAGCTGACCACCGACGAGCTCAACATGCTGGTCCAGCGCATCCTGCCGACCACGGCGGGCGCCGGGCTGGAGGAGGTCCAGTTCGTGGCCCGCCAGCGCACCCCCTCGGGCGAGCTGAGCGAGGTCGCCGTGCGCATCACGCTCGGCCCCGGCCACGGCGCCAGCCTGCACGTCGGCAAGCCGTCCGACGAGCCGGTCCAGCCGCTCGACGACTACCGCCAGAAGGTGCTGCGCGCCGCCCGGCGCGGCAACGCCTACCCCTACGAGCTGACCGGCCTGCTCGCCGGCCCGCAGGGCCGCTTCGTCGAGCACGACCTCGACGCCGACGGCGTGCTCGTCCCGGTCGAGCGGCCCAAGGGCAACAACTCGGCGGCGATCGTGGCCGGCGTGGTCACCACGCCGACCGCCCGCCACCCCGAAGGCGTCACCCGGGTGGTGCTGCTCGGCGACCCGACCAAGGCGCTGGGCGCGCTGTCGGAGCCGGAGTGCTCGCGGGTGATCGCCGCGCTCGACCTGGCCGAGCGCATGCGCGTGCCCCTGGAATGGTTCGCGCTGTCGGCCGGCGCCCGGATCTCGATGACCTCGGGCACCGAGAACATGGACTGGGTGGCGGCGGCGCTCAAGCGCATCGTCACCTTCACCCAGGCCGGCGGCGAGATCAACATCGTGGTCGCGGGGATCACCGTGGGGGCGCAGCCGTACTGGAACGCCGAGGCGACGATGCTCATGCACACCAAGGGCATCCTGGTGATGACCCCCGACTCGGCGATGGTGCTCACCGGCAAGCAGTCCCTCGACTTCTCCGGCGGCGTGTCGGCCGAGGACAACTTCGGCATCGGCGGCTACGACCGCGTCATGGGGCCCAACGGCCAGGCCCAGTACTGGGCGCCCGACCTGCCGGCCGCCCGCGACGTGCTGATGGCCCACTACGACCACACCTACGTCGTGCCCGGCGAGAGCGGCCCCCGGCGGGCGCCCACCGCCGACCCGGCCGACCGGGACGTCCGCGACTACCCGCACGCCGTGGCGGGCAGCGACTTCACCACCGTCGGCCAGATCTTCTCCGCCGAGCACAACCCCGACCGCAAGAAGCCCTTCGACATCCGCACCGTGATGCGCGCCCTGTCCGACCAGGACCACCCGGTGCTGGAACGCTGGGCGGGCATGGCCGACGCCGACACCTCGGCCGTCCAGGACGTGCACATCGGCGGCCGGCCGGTCTGCCTGATCGGCATCGAGTCACGGCCGGTGCCGCGGCGCGGCTTCCCGCCCGCCGACGGGCCCGACTCGTACACGGCCGGCACGCTGTTCCCGCGCTCGTCGAAGAAGACCGCGCGGGCGATCAACGCGGCCTCCGGCAACCGGCCGCTGGTGGTGCTGGCGAACCTGTCCGGCTTCGACGGCTCGCCCGAGTCGATGCGCAAGCTCCAGCTCGAGTACGGCGCGGAGATCGGCCGGGCGATCGTCAACTTCGACGGGCCGATCGTGTTCTGCGTCATCTCCCGCTACCACGGCGGCGCGTTCGTGGTGTTCTCCAAGGCGCTCAACCCGAACATGACGGTGCTGGCGCTGGAGGGCTCGTTCGCCTCGGTGCTCGGCGGCGCCCCGGCCGCGGCGGTGGTGTTCTCCGGCGAGGTGAACAACCGCACCGCGACCGACCCGCGCGTGAGCGAGCTCCAGCGGCAGGTCGCGGCGGCCAGCGGCGCCGAGCGGGCCGCGCTCAACGCCCGCCTGGCCGAGGTCCAGCCGGCCGTACGGGCGGAGAAGCTGGGCGAGGTGGCCGCGGAGTTCGACCGGGTGCACAACATCCAGCGCGCGGTCGAGGTGGGCTCGGTCGACGCGATCATCAGCGCCGCCGAGCTGCGTCCGCGGATCATCGAGGCGATCGAACGCGGCATCGCCCGCCTGCACCAGGGCTGACCCCGCCCGCCCCCCGGACCGCCGGTCCGGGGGGCGGGCGCCTGGGCCTCAGTCGCGCGGCTCGACGAACAGGAACACCGGCATGGTGATCGTGAGCAGCGCGCCGGGGGCCGGCGCCTGGGCGGTCACCACCCATGCGCCCGTCTCCGGGCCGCCGTCGGGGTTGATCCGCCGCACCCGCGCGGTGACCCCCAGCGCGGCGAGCCGCCCGTTCGCCGCGTCCAGCTCCACGCCCGACAGCGCGGGCATGGAGCCGAGGTAGGTGGGGGAGGGGGCGGCCGTCGCCGGGAGCGGCGTGCGAGGGGGCGGTGCGGCGCGGTCGCCGGCGCCCTCCAGCAGCAGCGCGGTGAACGTCCCGCTCAACGCGAGCCCCATCACGACGAACGTGGCGATCAGGCGTGCCTCCGGCCGGTTCACGTCTCCTTTGTACGCCATCGGGATCACGTCGTCGGCCTGCGCGGCGTGGCGTCCTTCGTCGCTGGGGCGAACTGGCCAGAATGGGAAGCATCTGGTCACTCAGCGTGAGGGGAACGATGCGGTCGATCACATGGGCGGCAGCGGTCGCCGTCACGGTCGCGGTCGCGGGACCCGCCGCCCTCGCCGCGGCGGACACCGGGCCGGACGGGGACACGACCTGGCAGAAGCTCACCTCCTTCCGGGTCTCGCCGGCGGCGCCGCACCAGAACGACGCCCTCCGGCTGCTCATCCACTGCCCTTCCCAGGCCAACCACGCCGTCGTCGGGTCCACGGCGTTCCCGATCAAGGGGTCGTGGCGGATCTTCCGCGAGGTGGGGGTCGGGCTGGGCGGGATGGGGTTCGGCAAGAAGGGCGTCGTCATCTCCCGGTACGCGCCCCCGGGGGAGCACGTGGTGCGCCTGAAATGCGTCAAGGTGACGGCCGACTGGCTGACCGGCCTCAGGAAGGTCAAGGTCATCAGCCGGTCCGAGGTCCCGCTCGTGGTACGCCCGTTCCGCCTCGGCCAGTTCTTCTGACGCGCTGCCGCCGCCCGGATCGTTCCTGGTCCGAGCAGAGAGTCGGTGCATACCCGTACCGGGTCCAGGTTGCCCGGGTTGGGCGCCTCCCGTATCCTGCACGTTCGTAAGAGCCGGAGCGACGGGGGAGGGCCGGTGGGGATCCTGCGGCGGGGCGCGCGCGCGTTCCTGCTCGTCGTCCTCGCCCTCGGCGTGTGCGGGATGCACACGCTCGGCCATGTGAACGCCCGGCACGACATGGCGAACGCCCGGCCCGTTCTGGCGGTCGCCCACGAGCTGCCCGCCGCCCCTCTCGCCGCCCTGGCGGGGCTCGCCCCCGGCCACGAGATGCCGGGGCTCGATCCGGCCGGGGTGTGCCTGGCCGTCCTGACCTCGCTGCTCGTCGTGGTGCTGCTGGCCCTGTGGGTCGGGGTGCGGCGGCGGGCCGTCGGCGGCGCCGGTCCCGGCCCGGCCTTCCGGCCCGTCGCCCGGCCGCCGCCGCGACCGACGTCCCTGCGGCTGGCTCGTCTCTCGATCCTGCGCATATAGGCCGGCCATCCGTGCGGACGCCCTCGACGGCGATCCGCGCGCATCGGCCTACCCGCAGTTCCAGCGAACGAGAGAGCACATCAGCATGTCCACCAACCGTAAGATCGGCTTGGCCGCCGCCGCGGGCGCGCTCGTCCTGCTCACCGCGTGCGGCGCGAACGACGCCGCCTCCACGGCGGCGCCCGGGGCCACGACCGCCAGCGCCACCGTCACCGCCAGTGCGCCGCCGTCGCAGCCGTCGTTCAACGACGCGGACGTCATGTTCGCCCAGATGATGATCCCGCACCACCAGCAGGCGGTCGAGATGGCCGGCCTGGCTCCGGAGCGGGCGAAGGACCCCGAGATCAAGAAGCTCGCGGCCGACATCAAGGCCGCCCAGGACCCGGAGATCCAGACCATGAAGGGCTGGCTGGCCGAGTGGGGCAAGCCCGTCCCGGCCGGGGGCATGGGGCATGACATGCCCGGGATCATGTCCGCCGAGGACATGAAGAAGCTCGACGGGGCCAAGGGGGCCGCCTTCGACCGGCTCTTCGCCGAGCAGATGATCGCCCATCACGAGGGTGCGATCGAGATGGCACGTACCGAGCAGGCGAGCGGGGTGAACCCCCAGGCCAAGGAGCTGGCCAAGGCCATCGAGAGCACGCAGCGGGCCGAGGTGGCCCAGCTCCGCAAGCTCCTCGACCGCCTCTGACCCCACCCGCCGCCCGGACGCATCCGCCGTCCGGGCGGCGCCGGGCGCGTCCCGCCCGGCCACTGTCACCGCGAACCGTGCCCGCCCCTTGTTCGGCCGGGGGCGGAGGTGTTCGTGGACGCGGCGGGGGGATACCCGGAGGCGGAGCACCGCCGAACGGCCACATCGGGGTCGCGGCCCGTCTGGGGGTTCCGTGTGCGCGGTCGCGGCTCATGAAAGACGGGCCCGTCCAGGGGTGGGGTTTGTCTGGGTTTTTGGTGGTGTGTGCGTGTCGGGGAGGTGAACGGCGGGGTTGGTTTGGGGGGAAGGGTTGCGGATGGGGGTGTTCTTGTTTACCGTCCGCTGTGAGGGTTAGGAAAGTTTCCTAACGCCCGTCACCGATCACGGTCCACCTGCGGATGGCCCCATGGCACCCCCTATCCGAAGGATCAACGCATGATCAGACTTCCTGAGCGACGCCCCCGGCGGTCGTCGCTGCTCGTCACGGCCCTGGTCGCGGCCCTGATGACGGCCGCGCCCCTGGCGCCGCCGGCCACCGCCGCGGCCGGTTCCAGCGCCGACACGCTCCTGTCGGGCGGCAAGCCGGTCACCTCGTCCTCGGTCGAGGGCAGCGGCTTCGAGGCGGCCAAGGCGGTGGACGGCAACGCCTCCACCCGCTGGGCCAGCGTCGAGGGCCACGACCCCGAATGGATCAGGGTCGACCTCGGCGACACGTACAACGTCTCCCGGGTGAAGCTGACCTGGGAGGCGGCCTACGGCAAGTCGTACAAGATCCAGACCTCTCCGGACGGCGCCACCTGGACCGACGTCTACTCCACCACCTCCGGCAACGGCGCGACCGACGACCTGACGGTCAGCGGCAGCGGCCGGTACGTGCGCATGTACGGCACCGCCCGCGGCACGGCGTACGGCTACTCGCTCTATGAGCTGGAGGTCTACGGCAGCGGCGGCGGCGGCGGAACCGACACCACCCCGCCCTCCGTCCCGGGCAACCTGCACGCGACCGGCACCACCTCCACCAGCGTCTCCCTGGCCTGGGACGCCGCCACCGACGACGTGGGCGTCACCGGCTACCTCCTCTACCGGGGCTCGACCCTGGTGGCCACCGTGGCGGGCACCACGTACACCGACACCGGCCTGAGCCCCGCCACCGCCTACAGCTACACGGTCAAGGCGCGCGACGCGGCGGGCAACCAGTCGGCGGCCGGGGGCGCCGTCACGGCGACCACCCAGCCCGGTGGCGGGAGCGGCCCCGCGGTGCCCTTCGGCAGCCACACCATCCCGTACGCGGCGGGCATGCTGCGTCCCTCCGGCGACCAGGCCACGCTGGACGCGCGGGTGGTCGACTACTACAAGAAGTGGAAGGCCGCCTTCGTCCGGCAGAACTGCGGGAACGGCTGGTACGAGGTCATCTCCCCGGACGCCGACCACCCGTACGTGGCCGAGGCCCAGGGCTACGGCATGGTGGTCGTGGCGACCATGGCAGGGGCCGACCCCGACGCCAAGAAGATCTTCGACGGCATGGTCAAGTGGATGCTCGCCCACCCGTCGTCGATCAACCCCGACCTGCTGGCCGCCGAGCAGGACACCGCCTGCAAGAGCGTCGACGGCAGCGACGGCGCCACCGACGGCGACATGGACGTCGCCTACGGCCTGCTCCTGGCCCACCGGCAGTGGGGCAGCGCGGGCACGTACAACTACCTCGACCTGGCGATCAAGCACATCAACGCCATCAAGAAGGACGAGATCAACCCGTCCACGAACCTGCTCAAGCTGGGCGACTGGAGCAGCTCGGGCGACCAGTACTACTACATCACCCGCACCTCCGACTGGATGGTCGACCACTTCAGGGCCTTCAGGAAGGCGACCGGCAACAGCGCCTGGGACACGATCAGGACCGCCCACCAGAACCTGATCACCACCCTGCAGAACAACTACGCCTCCGCCACCGGCCTGCTGCCGGACTTCGTGGTCAACACCAACACCACCGCCAAGCCGGCCCCCGGCCAGGTGCTGGAGGACCCGAACGACGGCCAGTACTGGTGGAACGCCTGCCGCACCCCGTGGCGCATCGCCGACGACGCCGTGACCAGCGGCGACGCCAAGTCGCTCGCCTCGGCCAGGAAGCTCAACTCCTGGATCAAGAGCAAGACCGGCGGCGACCCCGGCAAGATCGCCATCGGCTACAAGCTGAACGGCACGCAGATCTCCAGCGGCAGCGAGGCCGCTTTCTTCGCCCCGTTCGCGGTGGCGGCGATGACGGACTCCGGCAGCCAGGCCTGGCTCGACGCGCTCTGGAACAAGATGGTCGGCACCCCGATCGACGCCAGCAGCTACTACTCGGCCAGCATCCAGCTCCAGGTCATGATCACGGTGACCGGCAACCACTGGGTGCCCTGACCGGCGGCGGAACCCGAGCCGTGGGGGGGGGCGGCGGGGCCGGGCGCCCCCCCCCCCCCGCGCGAAACCAACCACGAGCGGGGGGGAGAGCCCCGGCCGGCCACACGACCAGGAACGCCCCCCCCCCCCGCCGGCCCCCCCCCCCCCCCCCCCCCCCCCCCCCCCCCCCCCCGAAGGGAGTAACCCCATGAGACGGGCCCTGCTGACCGGCCTGCTGCCACTCCTGCTCTCCGCCCCGTCCGCCGCGCTGCCGGCCGCCGCGAAACCACCCGCCGGAGCGACCGGCGCCGGGGTGGTCGGGGTGGTCGAGGTGGCCACGGCGGCCCAGCTCGCCGGCGCGCTGGCCGCGGCGCTTCCCGGGCAGACCATCAGGCTCGCGCCCGGCGAGTACCACGGCGCCTTCGTCGCCCGGCGTCCCGGGACGTCCGCCGCCCCGATCACGCTGACCGGACCGGCGGAGGCCGTCCTGGTCAACGACGGTCCCTCCGGCGCCGCGCCGTCCTGTCCCGCGCCCGGCGGCGGCTGGGACCCCGGCTACGGGCTGTGGCTGTACGAGGCGCCGTACTGGCGGCTCACCGGGTTCACCGTCAAGGACTCCAAGAAGGGCGTCGTCCTGGACGCCTCCCCCCACGTGGTGATCGACGGCGTGTACGTGCACCACGTCGAGGACGAGGGCGTGCACTTCCGGCGCAGCTCGTCCGACGGAGTCCTGCGCGGCTCCCGCATCACCCACACCGGCCTCGTCCAGCCCGGTTACGGCGAGGGCGTCTACCTCGGCTCGGCCGGCTCCAACTGGGGCTGCCACGGCAACACCGGCGGCGCGGACCGCTCGGACCGCGTCCAGGTCGTCGGGAACACGATCGGCCCGTACGTCGCCGCCGAGCACATCGACGTCAAGGAGGGCACCAGCGGCGGCCTGATCAGCGGCAACACCTTCGACGGCACCGGCGTCAGCGGCCAGAACTCCGCCGACTCCTGGGTGGACGTCAAGGGCTCCGGCTACACGATCGAGAACAACACCGGCACGTTCGCCCCGCCCGGCACCTTCGCCAACGGCTACGAGACGCACAATCCGGTCACGACGCCGTCCTTCCTCAACGGCTGCGGGAACGTCTGGCGCGGCAACCGGTCCGATCTCGGCGGCGTCGGCGCGTACGCCATCAAGATCACCTCGACGTCGAAGTGCGCGGCCGATCCCAACGTCGTGCGCTCCTCCAACACCGTCACGGGAGCCACCCGCGGGCTGACGAACGTCCCGGTGACCCCGGGCTGACGGCCCGCTCGCGAGCAGCCGCCCGGCCCGCGGGCGGCGCCCTCGCCGTGCCGCGCGCCGCCCGGGTGAACCCCGCCCAACAGGGTTAAGAAACCTTCCTAACTTCATTGACAGCCCTCAGCGCCCTGCGCCACGATCCCGGTAAGCGGCTCGGCGCGGCTTCCTTCCCCAGGATGTGACGCGCTCAGCGAAAGACTCCTGCCCCGGCCGCCCACGGGACCGTGCTCCGATCTCTCACCCCCAGGAGAATCGCCATGTCCAGAGTCCGCCTGGCCGTCATGGCCGTCATGGCCGTGATCGGCCTGGTGGCCGGCCTGCTCGTGGCCGCCACCGCCTCGGCCGGCACCGCCGAGACGCTGCTGTCACAGGGCAAACCCGCCACCTCCTCCTCCAAGGAAGCCTCCTCCTACGCCGCCGCCAAGGCCTTCGACGGCGACCTCGCCGCCACCCGCTGGGCCTCTGCCGAAGGCCACGACCCCGAATGGCTGCGCGTCGACCTCGGCGCGTCCGCCCAGATCAGCCGGGTCAAGCTGACCTGGGAGGACGCCTACGCCACGTCGTACAAGATCCAGACCTCCCCGGACGGGAGCGCCTGGACCGACGTCTACTCCACCACCACCGGCGACGGCGACGTGGACGACCTCACCGTGACCGGCACCGGCCGCTACGTCCGCATGTACGGGACCGCGCGCGGCACCGACTACGGCTACTCCCTGTGGGAGATGCAGGTCTACGGCGGCGGCGGCACCCAGCCCACCGACCCGCCGGGCGACACGTTCGTGGTGGCCGCCGCCGGTGACATCGCCGAGCAGTGCACCGCCAGCTCCTCCTCCTGCGTGCACCCGAAGACGGCCGCCCTGGTCGAGTCGATGAACCCCGAGTTCGTCATCACCATGGGCGACAACCAGTACGACGACGCCCTGCTGTCGGACTTCCGCAACTACTACGACAAGACGTGGGGCAGGTTCAAGGCCAAGACCCGCCCGGTCCCCGGCAACCACGAGACCTACGACCCGGCCGGGTCCGAGGCCGGCTACAAGTCCTACTTCGGCGCCATCGCCTTCCCGCAGGGCAAGAGCTACTACAGCTACGACCGGGGCAACTGGCACTTCGTCGCGCTCGACTCCAACCACTTCGACCAGTCGGCCCAGCTCACCTGGCTCAAGAGCGACCTCGCCGCCACGACCAAGCCGTGCGTGGCCGCGTACTGGCACCACCCGCTGTTCAGCTCCGGCGAGCACGGCAACGACCCCGTCTCCAAGCCCGTGTGGCAGGCCCTGTACGCGGCCGGCGCCGAGTTCGTGCTCAACGGCCACGACCACCACTACGAGCGGTTCGGGCCGCAGAACCCCAGCGCCCAGGCCGACACCGCGAAGGGCATCGTCGAGGTGCTCGGCGGGATGGGCGGCGCGTCGCCGTACCAGATCGAGAACGTGCAGCCCAACAGCCAGAAGCGGCTGAGCGGCACGTTCGGGGTGCTGAAGCTGACCTTCGCCGGCAGCACGTTCGGCTGGCAGCTGATCGGGACCGACGGCTCGGTCAAGGACAGCAGCCCGACCTACTCCTGCCACTAGATGTACATCTCGCTTCTCGGCACCCGGCTGACCAGGGCGGTGCCCGCCAACGTGGTGGCGCTCGGCCTGGTCAGCCTGGTCACGGACATCTCGTCGGAGATGGTCACCGCGGTCCTGCCGCTGTACCTGGTGGGCGCGCTCGGGCTCAGCCTGGTGCAGTTCGGCCTGCTGGACGGCCTGTACTTCGGCGCCACCGCGCTGGTCAGGCTGGCCGGCGGGCACGCCGCCGACCGGTGGAGCCGCCGCAAGCTGGTCGCCGGGCTCGGGTACGGGCTCTCGGCCGTCTGCAAGCTGGGCCTGCTCGCGGCCGGCGGGTCGGCCGCCGCCCTCGGCCTGGTGCTGGCCGCCGACCGCACCGGCAAGGGGCTGCGCACCGCGCCCCGGGACGCCCTCATCACGCTGAGCGCCCCGCCCGACCGGCTGGGCGGCGCGTTCGGGGTGCACCGGGCGATGGACACCGTGGGCGCCTTCCTCGGGCCGCTGGCCGCCTTCGCGGTGCTGACCGCGACGGCCGGCGCCTACGACGCGGTGTTCGTGACGAGCTTCTGCGTGGCCGCGCTGGCCGTGCTGCTGCTGGCCCTGTACGTACGGGACCGGCGCGGCCCGCTGACCGCCCGCGTCCGGCTACGGGCGGCGGTGACGCGGGAGCCCGGGTTCCGCCGGGCCTGCCTGGTGGCGGTGGCGCTCGGCCTGGTCACGGTCAGCGACTCGTTCGTCTACCTCGTGCTGCAGCGGAGGCTGGCGATCGCGCCCGAGCTGTTCCCGCTGCTGCCGCTGGGCACGGCGGGGGCGTACCTGCTGCTCGCGGTGCCGCTCGGCAGGCTGGCGGACCGGTTCGGGCGGGCGGCGGTGTTCGTCGCCGGGCACGTGGCGCTGCTCGCGGTCTACCTGGTGCTGATGGGCCCGGCCTGGCTGCTGCCCGCGCTGCTGCTGCACGGCCTGTTCTACGCCGCCACCGACGGGGTGCTGATGGCCCTGACCGGGCCGATGCTGCCCGAGAGCGCGCGCACCGGCGGGCTGGCGCTGCTGCAGACCGGGCAGGCCACGGCCCGGATGGTGTCGTCCATCCTGTTCGGCCTGCTGTGGGCCGGGACGGGGGAGGGGCCGGCGCTGGCGGTGATGGCCGCGGGGCTGGTGACGGCGTCCGCGATCGCGTGGCGGGCGCTGCGATCACAAGGAGGTCGTCCATGAGACGGGTGCTCGTGCTCCTGGCCGCCGTGGTCCTGCTGGCGGGCGGCGCGACCGCGTACGCCACCTGGGCGGCGTCCTCGCGCCAGGCCGGGCCGGCCGTCGCGGGCTTCGACACCGGCGAGCCGGGCCGGGTGCTGGTGCGCAGCGGCGGACGCGTCGCCTCCGTGCCGCTCGCCGACCCGGGCGCGCCGCCGCGGGTCAGCTCCCGGGCCTGCGACCGCTTCTACACGGCGAACGGCACCACCCTGTGCCTGGTCACCCGGCCCGGCCCGCTGCCGAAGACCGAGGCGCTCGTCCTGGACCGGTCGCTCAAGGAGACCCGCCGGATCAACCTGGCCGGCGTGCCGAGCCGGGCCCGCGTGTCGGCCAGCGGCCGGATGGCCTCCTGGACGGTGTTCGTCACAGGCGACTCCTACAGCACCGGCGGCTTCTCCACCTGGACCGGCATCCTCGACACCCGGACCGGCTACCTCATCACCAACATGGAGGACATCCCGCTCTACCTCGACGGCCGCCGCTACCACTCGGCCGACGTCAACTACTGGGGGGTCACGTTCGCCGCCGACGACAACCGCTTCTACGCGACCGTCTCGACCAAGGGCAAGACGTACCTGGTGGAGGGCGACTTCGGGGCCTGGCGGGCGCGCGCGCTCAGGGAGAACGCCGAGTGCCCGTCCCTGTCGCCGGACGGGACCCGGCTGGTGTTCAAGAAACGCGTCTCGCCGGGCCCGTGGCGGCTGCACCTGCTGGACCTGGCCACGATGCGGGAGAGCCCGCTGGCGGAGCGGGCCAGCATCGACGACCAGGCCGCCTGGCTGGACGACCGCACCGTCATGTACGCCAAGGACGGCGACGTGTGGGCGGCCGACGTCGGCGGCGGCCCGCCCCGGCGGCTGGTCCCCGGCGCGAGCTCACCCGCCGCCGTCCGCTGACCCTGACGGCCCCCTCTCCCAAGGGGCCGTCAAGGGAGCCGGATGAGACGCCGTTCGACCGCGGCCGTGACCGCGGCCGTGCGCGTGTCCACGCCGAGCTTGTCGTAGATGTGCACCAGATGGGTCTTGACGGTGGCCTCGGTGATGTAGAGCCGTCGGGCGATCTCCCGGTTGCTCGCCCCGCCGGCCAGCAGCTCCAGCAGCTCGATCTCGCGGGCGCTCAGCGCCGGGCCCGGCTCGCGCATGCGCCGCATCATCCGGGTCGCCACCTTGGCCGACAACACGCTCTCGCCCCTGGCCGCGGCCCGGATGCCCTGGAACAGCTCCTCCGGCGGGCACGCCTTGAGCAGGTAGCCGATGGCCCCCGCGTCGACGGCCCGCATGATGTCGGCGTCGCTCTCGTACGTCGTCAGCACCAGCACCTGCGGCGGCGCGGGCAGGTCGCGGACCCGCCGGGTGACCTCCACGCCGTCGACGCCCTCGCCGAGCTGCAGGTCCATGAGGACGACGTCGGGGCAGCAGGCGGCGATGCCGCGCAACGCCTCGGCGCCGTCGGCCGCCTCGCCGACGATCTCCATGTCGGGCTCGCCGCCGAGCAGCGCCACCAGCCCCGCCCGGACCACCGGATGGTCGTCGACCAGGAACAACCTCATGCCTCACCGCCGTCCAGGGCCCGCGGCGGCCAGGCGGCGGGCACCCGGGCCGCGACCGCCGTGCCCTCGCCGGGCGCGCTCTCCACGACCAGGACGCCGTGCACCTCGGCCAGCCGGTCGCGCATCGCCCGCAACCCGTAGCCGCGGCCGGGGGCGGGGGCCGGTTCGGCGAAGCCGACGCCGTCGTCGAACACGTCGAGCGTCACCTCGCCGTCGAGGTAGGACAGGGTCACCGTGACCGTCACCCCGGCCGCCGGGTCCGCCGCCGGGGCGGCGTGGTCGCGGACGTTGGCCAGCGCCGCCTGCGCCACCCGCAGCAGCGCCGCCTGCACCTGCGGCGCCAGCGGGTACTCCTCGCCCGCCAGCCGGAAGCGCACCCGCGGCCCGGTCTCGCCGGCGTCCGCGCAGAGCCGGGCCAGGGCCTCGGGCAGCGTGACGTCCACCAGGCCGGGCGGCTGGAGGTCGCGGACGAACCGCCGCGCCTCGGCCAGGTTGTCGGCGGCGGCCGCGGCGGCCCGCCGTACGTGGGCGCGGGCCTGGGCCGGGTCGGCGGCCCACATGCGGTCGGCAGCCTGGAGCAGGATGCCCATGCTGGTCAGGCCCTGGGCCAGGGTGTCGTGGATCTCCCTGGCCAGCCGCTCGCGCTCCTCCAGGACGCCGGTGCGGTGGCGGGAGTCGGCCAGCGTGCCCCGGGTGCTGATCAGGTCGTCGATGAGCAGCCGCCGGGCTTCGCTCTCGCGCTGGAGCTCCCCGAAGATCACCGCCGTCATGGCCGCGATGCCGACCGGCGCGAGGATCAGGCTGACGTCGAGCTCGCGGGCGATCTCCAGCTGGGCCACGATCACCACCAGGGTCAGCGCCGCGGCGGCCACCGCGAAGGCGCGCGCGTCGAGCAGCCGCAGGCACAGGAAGAGCAGGGGGACCGCGCACCAGCTGAACGACGGCGCCAGCACCACCAGCGCCAGCCACACCGCCGCCACGCCGCCCAGCCAGACCAGCCGCCCCCGCCGGCCCAGCCGGTCCCACCAGACGATCCCGGCCGCGTACGCCAGCGCGAGCAGGCCGCAGACGGCCAGCGACGTCACCGTCTGGGCGCTCATGCCGTGACGGGACACCAGCCGCAGGGCCGAGGCGGCGAGCAGCAGGTAGAAGCCGACGTGCATGGCCCAGTTGAGCCAGGTGCGCTCCCTCATGGCCCTCCCCGTCGCCGCGCCCTTTCGACACTATCCCCTGGTCGAGGGTGGCCCCTGCCAGGGCGGCGGCGCATCAACCGATCGGTTGACCCGGCACTCGTCCGCTCGGCGCGCGGGGATCGCCCGTGCTCCCGATGGCCCGCGGCGGTCCGCCCGGAAACCTGGAGGTGTCCGACTTCGCCCTGACGAACTGGAGAAACCATGAACATCCGTACTCGCCTGGTCGCCGGCTCGCTGTCGGGGCTGGCCGTGCTGGCCGGCGCCGTCGCCGCCACCTCGCCCGCCCAGGCCGCCGACGCCGCCAGGGTCGCCGCCGCCGAGCCCGTCGTGCAGACCGGCACGCTCTCCGCCGACACCGCGCTGAAGATCGCCGACGCCGCCCTGAAGGAGGCCGTCAAGCAGAAGCAGCGCGTCACCGTCGTGATCGTCGACCGGTCCGGCGCGACCCGGCTGGTGCTCAAGGGCGACGGCGCGGGCCCGCAGACCGAGGAGTCGGCCCGGCGCAAGGCGTTCACCGCGGTGTCCTTCGGCCGGACGACGTCCGAGCTGGGCAAGGGCATCGACGGCGGCGGGCCGTCCATCGCCGACATCCCCGGCACCCTCTTCCTCGGCGGCGGCGTGCCGGTCGCCTCGGGCGGCGCCCCGGTCGCGGGCATCGGCGTCGGCGGCGCCCCCGGCGGCGACATCGACGAGTCCATCGCCCAGGCGGGCCTCAAGGCGGTCGCCGGGCAGCTGCGCTGACCGGCTGGACCGGCCCCCCGGCGCGCCGCCGGGGGCGGGCGGACGGAAGGATGAGGGGATGAACCGCCGAGCCATCCTCACCTGGGGACTCGGTCTGATGCTCGCGGCCTGCGGCGGGCGCGAGGTGAAGGGAGCGGGAATGGCCGACGAGGAACTGCTGGCGGGAGCCGCGCGCGGGGACGCCGCCGCCGTCCGGGACGCGCTCGGCGCCGGGGCCGACGTCGAGGCCCGCGACGGGCAACGCCGTACGGCCCTGCTGCTCGCGGCGGCGGCCGATCACGTCGAGGTGGCCAAGGTGCTCGTCGCGGCGGGCGCCGACCCCGACGCCCAGGACGCCAGGAAGGACACCCCCTGGCTGGTCACCGGCGTCACCGGGAGCGTGGCGATGCTCAAGGCGCTGCTGCCCGCCGGGCCCGACCTGACCAGGCGCAACCGGTACGGAGGCGTCTCCCTCATCCCGGCCTGCGAGCGCGGGCACGTCGAGTACGTGCGCGAGGTGCTGAAGACCGGCATCGACGTCGACCACGTCAACGACCTGGGCTGGACGGGCCTGCTGGAGGCGGTCATCCTCGGCGACGGCGGCGAGCGCCACCAGGAGATCGTGCGGCTGCTCATCGCGGCGGGCGCCGACGTCGACCTGGCCGACCGCGACGGCGTCACGCCGCTCGCCCACGCCGTCTCCAAGGGCCAGCGGGAGGTGGCCGCCCTGCTCCGCGCAGCCGGAGCCCACTGACGCGGCGTGACCCCCGGGGCGGCTCGTCAGGAGCCGCCGGGGCCGCTGTCGCGCAGGTGGGCGATGCCCAGGTCGAGCGCGGCCTCCAGGTGGGTGGTCTCGCCGGTGGACAGCAGGATCAGCACGCCGCCCTGGATGCCGGCGAGCAGCGCGGCCGCCGCGCGGTCGGCGTCGAGGCCCGGGTCGATCTCGCCGGCGGCCTGCATGTGCCGCACGCCGGCGGCGATCTCGCCCTGCCAGCGCCGCATCAGCTCGGTGACCACCGCCCGCGCGCCGGGCGTGCCGCTGCCCAGGTGGGAGGTGACCGAGTTGAGCGGGCACAGCCGGCCCTGCCGCCGGTAGCGCCCGACGACCTTGTCGCGCCACGCCTGCCAGGCCTCCCAGGAGGTGAGGGCGTCGAGCTGGGGACGCTGGTCGGCCAGCACCCGGTCGGCCTCCAGGCGGGCCACGGCCAGCAGCAGCTCCTCCCGGCCGCCCGGGAAGTAGTGGAAGAGCTGGCTCTTGCTGGTCGCCGTCCTGGCCAGCACGTCGTCGAGGGTGGTGGCGGCCACGCCGTGCTCGCGGATGTGGAGGGCCGCGCCCTCCAGGATGCGCTGCCGGGTGGCGGCTCCCTTGCGGGTCAGCGTGCGCACGATCAGCCTCCAGAGTGGACCGGGCGGTCCATGCTAGCCGGGCGGCCTCTGCGGGCGTGCGGGAGGCGGGCGTGCGGGAGGCGGGCGTCCGGAGCATGCTGGACGCCTGCTATGGTGTGAAATGCTTGTGATTCTCAGCTAGGAGACCAGACATGGCAGGTGACGACGACATCTCCGGGTGATACCGGAGGTTGATCGGCCCCGGCGTGTGCGCGTGAGCGCCGCCGGCGCGGCCGCGTTCGTCGTTTCCCGAATCCCTGTCCTTCCACCGGGCGGCTTCGGCATGCCCGCGTTCTCCGTCGAGGTCTTCTTCACATGTCCGACGCGTTCATCGTCTGCTCCAACCTGTCCTTCTCCTGGCCTGACGACACCCCCGTCTTCAGCGACCTGTCCTTCAGCGTGCCCGGCGGCCGTACCGGCCTGGTCGCCCCCAACGGCGCCGGCAAGAGCACGCTGCTCAAGCTGATCGCCGGGGAGTACCGGCCGCGCTCGGGCGGCGTGTCCGTCAACGGCGTGCTCGGCTACCTGCCGCAGAGCCTGCCGCTGGCCGGCGACCTGACCGTGGCCGAGGTCCTGGGCATCGCCCCGGTGATCGCCGCGCTCAACGCCATCGAGGCGGGCGACACCGCCGAGGAGCACTTCACCACCATCGGCAACGACTGGGACATCGAGGAGCGCACCCGTGCCCAGCTCGACCGGCTCGGGCTCGGCCACCTCGACTTCGCCCGCACCCTGCGCACGCTGAGCGGCGGGCAGATCGTCTCGCTCGGCCTGGCCGCGCAGCTGCTCCGGCGTCCCGACGTGCTGCTGCTCGACGAGCCCACGAACAACCTCGACCTGGACGCCCGCAACCGGCTGCACGCCGTGCTCGGCGACTGGAAGGGCTGCCTGCTCGTGGTCAGCCACGACCGCGCCCTGCTCGACCGCATGGACCGCATCGCCGAGCTCGACCGGGGCGAGGTGCGCTTCTACGGCGGCGACTTCACCGCCTACGAGGAGGCCGTGCGCACCGAGCAGGAGGCCGCCGAGCGCAACGTGCGCACGGCCGAGCAGGAGCTCAAGCGCGAGAAGCGGGAAATGCAGCAGGCCCGCGAGCGCGCCGAGCGCAGGGCCGGCAACGCCGCCCGCAACCTCAAGAACGCCGGCCTGCCGCGCATCTTCGCCGGCAACATGAAGCGCGGCGCCCAGGAGTCGGCCGGCCGGGCGGGCCAGACGCACGCCGCCCGCGTCAGCGACGCCAAGGCCAGGCTCGACGAGGCGGGCCGCGCCCTGCGCGACGACCAGCGCATCTCCCTGCAACTGCCGGGCACCAACGTGCCCGCCGGGCGCACGGTCTTCCAGGGCGAGCACCTCATGGCCCGCGGCCTGTTCGCCGAGCCCGGCATCGACCTGGTCGTCCGCGGGCCCGAGCGCATCGCGCTGACCGGCCCCAACGGCGCAGGCAAGTCCACGCTGCTGCGCCTGATCACCGGCGACCTGGAGCCCGACGGCGGCACCGCCCGGCGGGCCGACGGCCGGGTGGCCTACCTGTCGCAGCGGCTCGACCTGCTCGACGACGAGCTGACCGTGGCCGAGAACCTGGCCGCCTTCGCCCCCGCGATGCCGGCCGCCGAGCGGATGAACCTGCTGGCCCGCTTCCTGTTCCGGGGGGCGCGCGCCCATCTGCGGGTAGGTGTGCTGTCGGGCGGCGAACGGCTGCGCGCCACGCTGGCCTGCGTGCTGTGCGCGGAGCCGGCGCCCCAGCTCCTGCTGCTGGACGAGCCGACCAACAACCTCGACCTGGTCAGCGTGGGCCAGCTGGAGAGCGCGCTCGGGGCGTACGAGGGGGCGTTCGTGGTGGTCAGCCACGACGAGCGGTTCCTGGCGGAGATCCGGGTGGACCGCCGGCTGGAGCTGTCCGGCGGGCGGCTGCTGGAGGGCGGCGGGCCGGACCAGGGGTGACGCCCTTCTAGGGGGCTATTTCCGGACATATTACTAAACTTGGATGGTTCGTTCTCTTGTGTCATTCAGGTTTGTATAGGTAGGTTTGGCGGCTATGACCGCATCGAAGGCTCCGACGACCGCCGAGGAGCTGCGCGGCGCCGGGCTGCGGGTGACCGCCGCCCGGGTCGCGCTGCTGGAGACCGTCCGGGAGGGTGACCACCTCGGGGTCGAGGCGATCGCCTCCGGGGTGCGCGAGCGCGTGGGTCATATCTCGTTGCAGGCCGTGTACGACGCCCTCCACGCGCTCGCCGCCGCGGGGCTCGTCCGCCGCCTCGACCCCCCTGGCAGCTCGGCCCTGTACGAGGGCCGCGTCGGGGACAACCACCACCATCTCGTGTGCCGGTCCTGCGGCGCCGTGGCCGACGTCGACTGCGCCGTCGGCCACGCCCCCTGCCTGACCGCCTCCGACGACCGCGGCTTCGCCATCGACGAGGCCGAGGTCATCTATTGGGGCCTGTGCCCCGCCTGTTCCACCGGCAGCAGTTCCTGAGCACCCAGATTCCGCCTCGTCCGGAAGGATTCCCATGTCTGAGAACCATGATGCGATCGTCACAGACGCCAAGTCGGAGGACTCGGGCGGCTGTCCGGTCGCGCACGAGCGCGCCCCGCACCCCACCCAGGGCGGCGGCAACCGCCAGTGGTGGCCGGAGCGGCTCAACGTCAAGATCCTGGCCAAGAACCCGGCCGTGGCCAACCCGTTCGGCGAGGGCTTCGACTACGCCGCGGAGTTCAAGACCCTCGACCTCGCGGCCGTCAAGCGGGACATCGCCGAGGTGCTGACGACCTCGCAGGACTGGTGGCCGGCCGACTTCGGCCACTACGGCCCGTTCATGATCCGGATGGCCTGGCACAGCGCGGGCACGTACCGCATCAGCGACGGACGCGGCGGCGCCGGGGCCGGGCAGCAGCGCTTCGCGCCGCTCAACAGCTGGCCGGACAACGGCAACCTCGACAAGGCCCGCCGCCTGCTGTGGCCGGTCAAGAAGAAGTACGGCCGCAAGATCTCCTGGGCCGACCTGCTGATCCTCACCGGCAACGTGGCCCTGGAGTCGATGGGCTTCAAGACCTTCGGCTACGCCGGCGGCCGCGAGGACGCCTGGGAGCCCGACGAGGACGTCTACTGGGGCCCCGAGTCCACCTGGCTCGGCGACCAGCGCTACACCGGTGACCGCGAGCTGGAGAACCCGCTGGCCGCGGTCCAGATGGGCCTCATCTACGTCAACCCCGAGGGCCCCAACGGCAACCCCGACCCGCTGGCGGCGGCCCGCGACATCCGCGAGACCTTCCGCCGCATGGCGATGAACGACGAGGAGACCGCAGCCCTCATCGTCGGCGGCCACACCTTCGGCAAGACGCACGGCGCCGGCCCGGCCGACAACGTCGGCCCCGACCCCGAGGCCGCCCCGATCGAGCAGATGGGCCTCGGCTGGCGCAACAGCTACGGCACCGGCAAGGGCGGCGACGCCATCACCAGCGGCCTTGAGGGCATCTGGACGACCACCCCCACGACCTGGGACAACAGCTTCCTGGAGATCCTGTACGGCTACGAGTGGGAGCTGTTCAAGAGCCCCGCCGGAGCCAACCAGTGGCGGCCGAAGGACGGCGCCGGCGCCGGCACCGTGCCCGACGCCCACGACCCGGCCAAGCGGCACGCCCCGACGATGCTGACGACCGACCTGACCCTGCGCGTGGACCCGATCTACGAGCAGATCACCCGCCGCTGGCTGGAGCACCCCGACGAGCTCGCCGACGCCTTCGCCCGCGCCTGGTTCAAGCTCACCCACCGCGACATGGGCCCGCTGGCCCGCTACCTCGGCCCGGAGGTCCCGGCCGAGCCGCTGCTGTGGCAGGACCCGCTGCCCCCGGTGACGCACGAGCTGGTCGACGCGGCCGACGTCGCCGCCCTCAAGGAGCAGATCCTCGCCACGGGGCTGTCGGTGTCCGAGCTGGTCTCCACCGCGTGGGCCTCGGCCTCCTCCTTCCGCGGCAGCGACAAGCGCGGCGGCGCCGACGGCGCGCGCATCCGCCTGCAGCCGCAGAGCGCGTGGGAGGTCAACGACCCCGACCGGCTGGCGACCGTGCTGGGCACGCTGGAGGGCGTCCAGAAGGCGTTCAACGGCGCCCAGACCGGCGGCAAGCAGGTCTCGCTGGCCGACCTGATCGTGCTGGCCGGGTGCGCGGGCGTCGAGCGGGCCGCCAAGGAGGCCGGCTTCGACGTCCAGGTGCCCTTCACGCCGGGACGCGCGGACGCCACGCAGGAGCAGACCGACGTGGAGTCGTTCGCCGCGCTGGAGCCGGTCGCCGACGGGTTCCGCAACTACCTCGGCAAGGGCAACCGCCTGCCGGCCGAGTACCTGCTGCTCGACCGGGCCAACCTGCTGACGCTGAGCGCGCCGGAGATGACCGTACTGGTGGGCGGCCTGCGGGTGCTGGGCGCCAACCACCGGCAGTCGACGCTCGGCGTCCTCACCACGACCCCGGGGAGGCTGACCAACGACTTCTTCGTCAACCTGCTCGACCTGGGCACGACGTGGCACCCGACCGAGGACGCCAACGTCTTCGAGGGCCGCGACGCCGCCACCGGCGAGGTGCGGTGGACCGGCACCCGCGCCGACCTGGTCTTCGGGGCGAACTCCGAGCTGCGCGCGGTCGCCGAGGTCTACGCCAGCGACGACGCCGAGGAGAAGTTCGTCCGTGACTTCGTCGCGGCGTGGGACAAGGTCATGAACCTCGACCGGTTCGACCTGGCCTGAGCGTGACCGGAACGCCCGGGGCGGTCGCCCCGGGCGTTCCGCGTGCCCGGGAACCTGCGGGGCGGCGGGACCGGCCGCCCGTCTCGCCGCCCGTCTCGCCGCACGTCAGGCGGTGAGCAGGGCCTGGGCGGTGACGCGCAGGTCGGCGACGGCCGCCGCGGCCCGCCCGGCGTCGAAGGCGGGGTCGCCCAGGCGCTGCTCCAGGTCGGCCAGCACCACGACGACGTGCAGGTTGAGCACCCGCAGCCGCTCCCGCGTCAGGCCGGGCAGCCGCCGCCGCAGCAGGGCGGCCAGCTCGGCGACCCCGGGATGGTGGTCGCTGGAGTAGGGCCAGGAACGGTAGCCGCCGGACAGCACGTAACGGCTGGTGAAGCGCAGGTACCAGCTCGCGCCCGGGTGGGCGAGCACATGCTCGGCCAGCGGGGCCAGGTACGCGGTGACCAGGGCGGGAAGGTCCTCCTCCAGGCCGCGGGCGCGCAGGTCGCCGATCAGCTCGCGGCGGCGCTCGTTGAGGGGGGTCATGCGGTGGGCGTACAGGGCGTCGATCAGGCCGGCCTTGCCGTCGAAGTGGTACTGGACCGCCGAATGGTTGCCCTGCCCGGCCGCGACGGCGATCTCCCGGAGCGAGACGTCGAGCCCGCGCTCGGCGAAGAGCCGTTCGGCCGCCAGGAGAATTTTCTCTTTGGCCTGCATTCCCACCTTTTCCGGATCACCGAGGTATCGTCGCGGATTAAGACAACCTGTCTTACTCTCGTGCCGTCTGCTGTCCAGAACCGTACGCCTCTCCTGGCAGGAGCCTCGCCGTGACCGCAGAACCGATCTTCCGCCGGGCCGGCCGCCCGCCGGAGCACGCTCCGAACGTCCTCGCCGTCGTCCTGGACGACACCGGCTTCGCCCAGCTCGGCTGCTTCGGCTCCGGCATCGCCACTCCGCACATCGACCGGCTCGCGGCCGGCGGCCTGCGCTACAACCGGTTCCACGTGACCGCCCTGTGCTCGCCGTCGCGCGCCTGCTTCCTCACCGGGCGCAACCACCACGCCGTCGGCATGGGCTTCCTCGCCGACCTCCCGCTCGACCACCCCGGCTACACCGCCCGCATCCCGCGCTCGGCCGCGACCCTGCCCCGGATCCTGCGCGACCACGGCTACTCCACCATCGCCATCGGCAAGTGGCACCTCACGCCGCGCTACGAGCGCTCGGCCGCCGGCCCGTTCGGCCACTGGCCGCTCGGCCAGGGCTTCGAGCGCTACTACGGCTTCCTGCAGGGCGACACCAACCACTACGCGCCCAACCTCGTCCGGGACAACCATCACGTGGAGCCGCCCGCCACCCCCGAGGAGGGCTACCACCTCACCGAGGACCTCCTCACGCAGGCCGTCCGCCACCTCGACGATCAGCGCCACGCCGCCCCGGGCAAACCCTTCTTCCTCTACCTCGGACTCGGCGCCACGCACTCCCCGCACCACGTCCCGCCCGAGTGGAGCCGGCCCTACCGGGGCCGCTTCGACCAGGGGTGGGACGCCTGGCGGGAGGAGATCTTCCGGCGCCAGACCGAGACGGGCGTCGTCCCGCCCGGCACCGTGCTCACCCCGCGCCCGGACTGGGTGCCCGCCTGGGACGGCCTCACCGCCGACCGGCGCCGCCTCTACGCCCGCCAGCAGGAGGTCTTCGCCGGCTTCCTCACCCACGCCGACGCCCAGCTCGGCCGCCTGATCGCCCACCTGGAGGAGACCGGGCGGCTCGACGACACCATCGTCGTGATCTTCTCCGACAACGGCGCCAGCGCCGAGGGCGGCGTGGACGGCAGCGTCAACGAGCACCGCTTCTCCGCCGGCATCCGCGAGTCCCCGCAGGACAACCTGGCCCACCACGACGACTGGGGCGGGCCGCGCACCTACAACCACTACGCGTGGGGCTGGGCGTGGGCCGGGAACACGCCGTTCCGGCTGTGGAAGCGCTACACCTGGCTCGGCGGCACCCGTACGCCGCTCATCGTGCACTGGCCGGCCGGGATCGGCGGCGGCGGCGCGGTGCGCGACCAGATCGTGCACGTCAACGACCTGTTCCCGACCCTGCTGGACGCGATCGGCATCCGCGCGCCGGACGTCGTGGACGGGATCGAGCAGCAGCCGGTCGACGGGGCCAGCTTCCTGGCCACCTTCGGCGACCCCGCGGCGCCCGCGCCGCGCACGACCCAGTACTTCGAGATGCTGGGCTCGCGCTCCCTCATCCACGGCCGCTGGAAGGTCACCACCGACCACGTCTCCACGGGCGTCCCGGACGAGGAGGAACTGCTCACCGGCAGCCGCGACCTCGACGCCGACCACTGGGCGCTGTTCGACCTGGCGGCCGACTTCTCCGAGTCCGCCGACGTGTCCGCCGGGCATCCGGAGGTGGTCGCCGAGCTGCGGCGGCTGTGGGACCGCGAGGCCGGGCGCAACAACGTCCTGCCGCTGTACGACGACCTCGTGGCCCGCTTCGGCGCGCTCATCGGGCCGGCCTGGCCGCCCGGCGACGACCGCACGTTCCGGCCCGGGGCCTCGCCCGTGTGCGACGAGTCGTTGCCGCTGCTGTTCGGCGGCTTCCGCTGGACGGCCGAGATCGAGGCGGCCCGCGAGCCCGAAGGCGTGCTGTTCGCGCTGGGCGACTGGAACGGCGGCTTCGCCCTGTACGTCACCGGAGGCCGTCTGGCCTTCACCTTCTCCCGCGCCGGGGAGCCGCTGGAGCTCACCGCCGACCGCCCGCTGCCGGCCGGCCGCCAGTCCGTGGACGTCGTCCACACGACGGGCCCCGCCGGTTCGGCGTTCCACCTGTCGCAGGGCGGGGTCGTGGTGGGCAGCCTGGCCTTCGACGGCCTGCTGCCGGTCGCGCTCCAGCACGGCGGGGCCGGGCTGCGGCTCGGCCACGACCTCGGGCTGCCCGTCTCCGGCCGGTACCGCGTCCCGGCCCGGTGGAACGGGCGGCTGCTGTCGGTCCGGCTCAGGACGCCGGGCGCCGCGACCCCCGACCTGCTCGCCGGCCTGCGGACCGCCCTCCACGCCGACTGACGGCCCGGTCCGGGGGGTGACGGTGCGGTCCACGCCGACTGACGGCCCGGTCCGGGGCGGGTTGACGGTGTGGTCCGAAATCGGCCGGTGCCGGGGACGTCGTGCCTGGTTGGCTGGTTCGCCGTAGATCAACCCCTGTCCTGGAACGGAACCATGGCAACCACCACCCTCGCCCCGCCGCGCCCGCCGCTGATCTCCTGGCTCGCGGTCGCCTCGATCACCCTCGGCATCTTCGCCATCGTCACCAGCGAGATCCTGCCCATCGGCCTGCTGACGACCATCGGCGCCGACTTCCGCGTCACCGACGGCACGGCGGGGCTGACCATGACGTTGCCCGGTTTCGTGGCCGCCGTCGCGGCGCCCGTCCTGACCGTGGCCACCGCCCGGCTGGACCGCCGGGTGATGCTCTGCGTCCTGATGGCGGTGCTGGCCGCCGCCGACGTCCTGGCGGCCGTGGCCGGGGCCTACTGGGTGGTGCTCGCCTCGCGGGTGCTCGTCGGGCTCACCATCGGCGGCTTCTGGTCGATCGCGGCGGGGCTGGCGTCCCGGCTGGTGCCGCCGGCCGCCGTGGGCACCGCGACGGCGGTGATCTTCTCGGCCGTGCCGCTGGGCTCGGTGCTCGGCGTGCCGGCCGGGACCTTCATCGGCCACCTGGCGGGCTGGCGGGCGGCGTTCCTGGTGCTGGCCGGGCTCTCGGTCCTCGTGCTGGTCGCGCTGCTGCGCGTGCTGCCGCCGCTGCCCGCCCGTCAGGTCACCGGCGCGCGCGTCCTGCTGGACCTGCTGCGGGTACGCGGCACCGGGATCGCCCTGCTGGGCACGTTCCTCGTCGTGCTGGCGCACTTCGGCACCTACACCTACGTCACGCCGTTCCTGGAGCACGTCACCCGTCTGCCGCCGGCCGCCGTCAGCGCCGTCCTGCTGGCCTACGGCGCGGCGGGCGTCGCGGGCAACTTCCTGGCCGGCCGGGCCGTGTCCACAGCGCCCCGTCTGACCTTCGCCGTCTGCGGCGGGCTGATCGCGGCGGCCACCGCGCTGCTGCCCCTGGCCGGCACGTCGCCGGCGGGCGCGGTCGTGCTGCTGGTGGTGTGGGGGCTGGCCTACGGGGGCGTGCCGGTCTGCTCCCAGGCGTGGTTCCTGCGGGCCGCGCCGAACGCGCCGGAGGCGGCGACCGTCGTGTTCACCTCGTCGTTCCAGGCGACCTTCGCCCTCGGCGCGCTCCTGGGCGGCACGGTCGTCGACGCCTTCTCGGTCTCGGCCGCGATGGCGGCGGGCGGGCTGGTCGCGCTCGTGATGGCCGGG
Organism: Nonomuraea sp. NPDC049684; assembly: GCF_044465345.1. Classification (NCBI taxonomy): domain Bacteria; kingdom Bacillati; phylum Actinomycetota; class Actinomycetes; order Streptosporangiales; family Streptosporangiaceae; genus Nonomuraea; species Nonomuraea sp. NPDC049684. The sequence goes on from NZ_JBITLO010000019.1 coordinate 67,219, forward strand.
TCGTTCTCCTGGCTCACCCGTCCCCGCCGGGCCGCGTGAGCGGGGGAGGGGACGGGCGCTCAGCCGTCGAGGTGGTCGCGCAGGGCGTCGAGGCGGCCGTCCCAGTCGCTGGCCAGCGCGGCCAGGAACTGCTGGGCCACCCGCATCGGAGCCGAGCGCAGCCGGTAGCGGACGCGGCGGCGCTCACCGGGCTCGGCCGTCACCAGACCGGCCTCGCCCAGCAGCGTCAGGTGCTTGGCGATCGCCTGCCGGGTGATCGGCAGGCGGGCGGCCAGGTCGGTCGCCGTGGCCGGGCCCCGGGCGGCCAGCTCGGCCAGGACGGCTCGCCGGCTCGGGTCGGCCAGGGCGACGAAGACCTGCTCGGCCACCGCCTCGATGTCAGGCGGCGTCAAGGTGCCCGGCCAGCTCGCCCAGCTCGCTCGCCCACCCCTCGGCGTGGGCGTCGTACGCCTTGCGGTGGTGGTCGTCCGGCAACTGGGCGAAGCCGGTCTCGACGACGGTCAGCCGGGTGCCCGTGCCGGCCGGTTCGAGGGTGAACTCGACGTACGTGCGGCGCGGGTCGCCCTCCGGCATGCCGAAGACCGGCCAGGTGAAGCCGAACACCGACGGCTCCTCCACGCGCTCCACGCGCAGGTCGACGGTGTGCCCGTCGCTCCAGCTCATCCGCGCCGGACCGCCGGGGCGCAGCTCGATCGCCGCCTCCTGGCCGAACCAGGCGGCCAGCCCCTCGGGGGTGGTGAGCGCCGCCCACACCTTGCCTGGCGGGTGGGCGAGCTCGACGGTGCGCTCGACCCGATCGGGGAATCCCATGACGACCTCCATATGCAGCAGGGAAAAGGGTGCCACACCTCGTGGCGGCGGGTGGACGGTCATTGCTCCGGACGCGGGTGCCGGCGCAGGCCGTAGGAGACGAGGACGACGGCGGCGAGCGTCACCGCGACGTCCACCAGGAGGGCCAGGCGGATGCCGGCCACCTCCCCGGCGCGCGTGGCGGCGACCGCGCCGAGGAGCGGGATCCCGACGGTGACGGCCACCTGCTGCGTCATCGACGTCAGCCCGGTCGCCAGCCCCTGCTCCTCGTCCGGCAGGCCCGAGGTGCCGGTGACGGTGTAGGCGACGATCGCGGTGACGTGCCCGAAGAAGCCGACGAACAGCGCGGGGACCAGGATCGCCGGCACGGTCCAGCCGGTCCCGAGGAAGACGGCGGGAAGCGTGGCGAGCGCCTGGACCGTCATACCCGCGACCAGGACGCGGCGGCTGCCGTGGCGTCCGACGAACCGCCCGGCGATCACCCCGGCGACCACCGAGGCCAGCCCGGGGATGCCGAACACCAGGCCCGTGACCAGCGGCGACAGGCCCAGCACCCGCTGCAGGTAGATCGTCACCAGGAAGATCATGGCGGGTTCCATCGTGAAGATGACGAACCCGGCGAAGTTTCCCCACTTCACCGTGGGCCGCCGCAGGATGCGCACCGGCGCGAGCGGCGCGGGCGCGCGCAGCTCGATCAGCCAGAACGCGCCCAGCAGCAGCACGCCCGCGACGGCCGCCAGGAGGTTCCTCTCGACGGCCGCGTAGATCACCGCCAGCAGGCCGCCGGTCACGGTGACCGCTCCCGGCAGGTCGAGCCGCACCCGCTCCGGCAGCACGCTCTCGCGGATCAGGAACGGCGCCAGCACCACGATCGCCACCGCCACCGGCACGTTGAACAGGAACGCCGCCCGCCAGCTCAGCAGGCTGACCAGCGCGCCGCCGAGCAGCGCGCCGACGGTGAAGCCGCCGGACAGCAGGGCGCCGTTCAGCCCGAGGACGCGGGCGCGCAGCGGGCCCTCCTTGAAGGTGGTGGTGAGCAGCGACAGCGCGGCGGGGACCGTCATCGCCGTGGCCAGGCCCTGCAGCACCCGGGCGGTCAGGAGCGTCGCGGGCCCGCCGGCGAGGCCGCCGAGGAGCGAGGCCCCGGCCAGCACGACCATGCCGGCCAGGAACAGCCTCCGCCGGCCGAACAGGTCGGCCGTCCGGCCGAACACCAGGGTGAACCCGGCCGCAGGCAGCGCGTACGCCGAGGTGATCCAGGGCCACTGGGCCGGGCTCAGCCCGACGCCCGCGCCGGTCTGGGGAAGGGCGACGTTCAGAATCGAGAAGTCGACCGCCAGCATGAAACCGGCGCCGAGCAGGACGAACGCGATCAACCGCTGTCTGCCGCCGAGGCGCGGCGGGGCGGCCTCGACGGTCGCGACAGGAACACTCATTGCGGCCTCCCAGTAGTAGCAACCAATCGGTTGCCACAGTATGGCAACCGATTGGTTGCGTCAATGCCGCGTCCGATCGCGGCGAACTTCCGTTTTCCGGAACGGTGGTCTAACCTTCGGAACATGTCCGACAGTGACGCCAAGCTGGTGGGGGCCGACCGCGTGCTGGCCGTGCTGGCCGAGCTCGCCCGGCACCCCGACGGGATCGGCCTGGAGGAGATGGCCCGCGCCGTCTCCAGCCCGAAGCCGACCGCCCACCGCGCCCTGGCCGCGCTGCGCCGCGCCGGGCTCGCCGTCCAGAACGGCCACGGCCGGTACGTGCTCGGCGACGAGTTCCTGCGCATGGCCTTCGCCCACCACGAGGCCCGGCCCGACCATGTCCGGGTCACCCCGATCCTCAAGGCGCTGTGCGACCGCTACGGCGAGACCGTGCACTACGCGGTGCTGGAGGGCACGTCGGTGGTCTACCGGTCCAAGCTCGACCCGCCGTCCGGCGCGGTCCGGCTGACCTCGGTCGTCGGCGGGCGCAACCCGGCCCACTGCACCGCCGTCGGCAAGATGCTGCTGGCCGGGACGCTGCGGGACGAGGCCGCGGTGCGCGCCTGGGTGGGCGACCGGCGGCTGGAGCGGCCCACCGAACGCTCGGTCGGCACCGCCGAGGAGCTGCACGCCGCGCTGGTGCGCGTCCGCGAGCAGGGCTACGCGGCCGACGACCAGGAGAACGAGCCGGGCGTCAACTGCGTGGCGGTCCCGGCGTACCTGACCTCGCCCACCGTGCCGAGCGGCGCGGTCAGCATCAGCGGCCTGGCCTACCGCACCCCCTTGAGCGTGCTCGTCGAGGACGTGCCGGCCATCCGCGCCGTCGTCGCCGGCCACCACCTCCCCTGACCCGCACAGCCCGTTCCCTGACCTGTACAGAACCGGAGAGATCCCCTTGTACCTCATGCGCATCGGCGCGCCCGGCGCCGAGAAGCCGGTCGTCCGCGTGGACGACGACCACTACGTCGACGTCTCCGACCTCACCCCCGACTTCGACGAGCGCTTCTTCGCCGCGGGCGGCCCCGCCCTGCTCGCCGAGCGGGTGGCCGCCGGCCCGCGGCAGGCGTTCGCCGGCGAGCGCGTCGGCGCGCCGATCGCCCGCCCGCACCAGATCCTGTGCATCGGCCTGAACTACAGCGACCACGCCGCCGAGACCGGCCAGGCCGTGCCCGCCGAGCCGATCCTGTTCACCAAGTCGCCCAACACCCTGGTCGGCCCGGACGACGACGTGCGCATCCCGCGCGGCTCGACCAAGACCGACTGGGAGGTGGAGCTCGGCATCGTGATCGGCCGCCGCACCTCCTACCTGGACTCGGTCGAGGAGGCGGCGGACGCGATCGCCGGCTACTGCGTGGTCAACGACGTCAGCGAGCGCGCCTTCCAGATGGAACGCGGCGGCCAGTGGAGCAAGGGCAAGTCGGCCGAGACGTTCAACCCGGCCGGCCCCTGGCTGGTCACCCCCGACGAGCTGGCCGACGTCCGCAACCTGGGCATGTGGCTGGACGTCAACGGCGTGCGCCGCCAGACCGGCAGCACCAAGACGATGATCTTCGACCCGTACGTCATCGTGCACCACCTGAGCCAGTTCATGGTGCTGGAGCCCGGCGACCTGATCAACACCGGCACCCCGCCCGGCGTCGGCATGGGCCACGACCCGCAGATCTGGCTGCGGCCGGGCGACGTCATGGAGCTCGGCATCGACGGGCTCGGCAGCCAGCGCCAGCGGGTCGTGGAGCCCCGGTAGTGCGGGCGCTCGTCCTGACCGGGCCGGGCGCGGCCGAGGTCCAGGAGGTCGAGCCCCCCTCGGCGGGGCCCGGCCAGGTGGTCGTGGACGTCGAGCGCGCCGGCGTGTGCGGCACCGACATGGAGCTGTTCAGCGGCGGGATGAGCTACCTGCGCACCGGCCGCTCCCGCTACCCGCTGCGCCCCGGCCACGAGTGGTGCGGGCGCGTCGCGGAGCTGGGCGCGGGCGTGGACCCGGCGTGGCTGGGGCGGCGGGTCGTCGGCGACACCATGCTCGGCTGCGGGCGCTGCGACCGCTGCCGCCAGGGCCGCCACCACGTGTGCCCCGACCTGGCCGAGCTGGGCATCAGCCGGGGCGCCGCGGGAGCGCTGGCCGAGCGGCTCGCCGTCCCGGTCGCGGCGCTCCACCGGCTGCCCGATACGGTGGACGCTACCTCGGGCGCGCTGGTCGAGCCCGGTGGCAACGCCTTACGCGCCGTCCGCGCGGCGGGGCTGGAGGCGGGGGAGCGGTTGCTGGTTCTGGGCACGGGCACGATCGGCCTGCTGGCCGCGCTGTTCGCGCGCGCCGGCGGCGCCGAGGTGCACCTCATGGGCCGCGCCGAGCCCGACCTGCGCCTGGCCGCGGGCCTCGGGTTCCGGCACGCCCATACCCGCGCGACGCTGCCCGGCCTGCCCTGGCACGCCGTCATCGACGCCACCAACGCCGCCGCGATGCCCGCCCTCGCCCTCGGCCTGGCCGAACCGGCCCGCCGCGTCGTCTACATCGGCCTGGCCGGCACGCCGTCCACGCTCGACACCCGCGAGCTGGTGCTCAAGGACGTCACCGCGGTCGGCGTCCTGGGCGGCTCGGCGGGGCTGGCCGGGGCCATCGACGCCTACGCCGGCGGCTCGGTGGACGCCCGTCCGCTGGTGGCCGCCACGGTCGGGCTCGCCGAGACGGCCGGCGTGCTGGCCGGACGGCGACCGCCCGGCGCCGGCCCGGGACCCAAGATCCACATCGATCCCCGGCAATGAACCTGGAAGTGAGCACGAGCATGACCCACCGTGAACCGCGACGGCTGAACGCGCCGGACGCCGCCGTCCTGGCGGCGGTCGAGACGGCCGTCCCGGGGATCACCCGCGCCCGCGCGAGCGACCGGCTCGGCATGGCCCACGACGCCTCCCACTACCTGCTGACCCCGCAGGCCGTGCTGGTGGCCGAGAGCGCCGGCCAGGTCGCCGCGCTGCTGCGCACCGGCCTGCCGCTGACCTTCCGCTCCGGCGGCACCAGCCTCAGCGGGCAGGGCGTCAGCGAGCACCTGCTCGTGGACACCCGCCGGCACTTCCGCTCGATCGAGGTGCTCGACGACGGCGCCCGCGTACGGGTCCAGCCCGGCGCCGTGCTGCGGCAGGTCAACGCCCGCCTGGCCCCGTACGGGCGCAAGCTCGGCCCCGACCCGGCCAGCGAGTCGGCCTGCACGATCGGCGGCGTCGTGGCCAACAACTCCAGCGGCATGACCTGCGGCACGCACGCCAACACCTACCGCACGCTGGAGTCGATGACGCTGGTGCTGCCGAGCGGCACCGTCCTGGACACCGGCGCCCCCGACGCCGACGAGCGGCTGCGCGCCCTGGAACCCGACCTCGCCGACGGCCTGACCAGGCTGCGCGACCGGATCCGCGGCAACCCCGGCTCGGTGCGGCGCGTCCAGGAGCAGTTCTCGCTGAAGAACACCATGGGCTACGGCCTGAACAGCTTCCTCGACCACGACGACCCGGCGCAGATCCTCGCCCACCTGGTCATCGGCAGCGAGGGCACCCTCGGCTTCGTCGCCGAGGCCGTCTTCCGGACCGTCCCCGCCCACCGCCTGGCCGCCACCGGCCTGCTCGTCTTCCCGACCCTGCGGGAGGCGATGGCCACGGTGCCGGAGCTGGTCGCAGCCGGGCCCGCCGCCGTCGAGCTGCTGGACGCCGAGTCCCTGCGCGTCGCCCGGACCGACCCCAAGGCCGACGAGACGCTGCGCGCGATGACCGTCGCCGAGCACGCCGCGCTGCTGGTCGAATGGCAGGAGTCCGACGCGGAGCTGCTCGCCGAGCGGGAGCGGGCCGCCGAGCGGGTCTTCGCCGGGCTGCGCCTGGCCGCCCCCGCCCGGCTGAGCAGGGAGGCCGGCGGCCGGGCCGCGCTGTGGCACATCCGCAAGGGCCTGTACGCCACCGTCGCCGGCGCCCGCCCCAGCGGCACGACCGCCCTGCTGGAGGACGTCGCCGTCCCCGTGCCCGCGCTGGCCGACCTGTGCGACGACCTGACCGCCCTGTTCGCCCAGCACCGCTACGAGCGCAGCGTCGTCTTCGGCCACGCCAAGGACGGCAACCTGCACTTCATGCTCAACGAGCGGTTCGCCACCGACCTCGACCGCTACGCCGAGTTCACCGAGGACATGGTGGAGGCCGTCCTGGCCAGGGGCGGCACGCTGAAGGCCGAGCACGGCACCGGCCGCGTCATGGCCCCGTTCGTGCGCCGCCAGTACGGCGACGAGCTGTACGAGGTGATGCGCGAGGTCAAACGCCTGTGCGACCCGGCCGGGACGCTCAACCCCGGCGTCGTCCTCACCGACGACCCCGAGGCCCACCTGCGCGACCTCAAGACCGTCGTCACCGTCGAGCCCGAGGTCGACCGCTGCGTCGAGTGCGGCTACTGCGAGCCCGTCTGCCCCAGCCGCGACCTGACCACCACCCCGCGCCAGCGCATCGTGCTGCGCCGCGAGCTGGCCGCCGCGCAGGCGGCCGGCGACCACGCCCTGGCCCGCGAGCTGGCGGACGCCTACGCCTACGACGCCGTCGACACCTGCGCCGTGGACGGCATGTGCGCCACCGCCTGCCCCGTCCTCATCAACACCGGCGACCTGACCAAACGTCTGCGCGCCGAGCGCCACGGCCGCGCCGCCCACGCGGGCTGGAAGAGCGCCGCCAAGCACTGGGACGGCGTCACCCGCGCCATGAACCTGGCCCTGGACACCGCCGCCGCGGTCCCGCCCGCGCTGCCCGAGGCCGCCTCGCGCGCCGCCCGCGCCCTGGCCGGGGCGGACGACGTCCCGCGGTGGAGCCGCGACCTGCCGCGCGGCGGCACCAGGCGCCGCCCGTCCCCGGCGGACGACGCCGACGCCGTCTACCTGCCGTCCTGCCTGAACACGCTGTTCGCCCCCGCCGACGGCGGCCCCGGCGTGATGACCGCCTTCCAGCGCCTGGCCGCCCGCGCCGGGCTGACGCTGCACGTCCCGGAGAAGATCGCCAGCCTGTGCTGCGGCACCCCGTGGTCGTCCAAGGGCTTCGCCGACGGCCACGAGGCCATGGGCGAGCGCGTCCGGGACGTGCTCGCGCGCGCCACCGACGGCGGCCGGCTGCCCGTGGTGAGCGACGCGGCCTCCTGCACCGAGGGCTACGCCCACCTGGTGCCCGGCCTCCGGGTCGTCGACGCGGTCGCCTTCACCGCCGAGCACGTCCTGCCCCGCCTGCCGCAGCCGCGCCGCCTGCCGTCGCTGGCGCTCCACCCGACCTGCTCCTCCACCCGCCTCGGCCTGGACGCCGCCGTCACCTGCCTCGCCGAGGCGGTCGCCGAGCGGGTCGTGATCCCGGACGGCTGGCAGTGCTGCGCCTTCGCCGGCGACCGCGGCCTGCTGCACCCCGAGCTGACCGCCTCGGCCACCCGCGCCGAGGCAGCGTCCGTGGCCGAGGCGGGCTGCGCCGCGCACGCCTCGGTCAACCGCACCTGCGAGCTGGGCCTGACCCGCGCCACCGGCCAGACCTACCGGCACCTCCTGGAGCTCCTCGACGAAGCAACCGCCTGAGGGGGGCGCGGTTTACACCGATGTGTCAATAAGATCGTCGCTGTTGCGAAGATCCGGCGATCGGGAGCACGATGAGCGACCCCGGCGGCTTCGGCCCCCTGGAGATGGACGAACGCGAGCGCATCGGTCCCTACCGGATCGTGGGCCGCATGGGCGCGGGCGGCATGGGCGTGGTCTACGCCGGGGTCGCGCCCGACGGCGGGCGGGTCGCGGTCAAGGTCATCCATCCGGGGCTGGCCGCCGACCCGCACTTCCACGACCGGTTCGTGCGCGAGGTCGAGGTGCTGTCGCGGGTGCGCGGGCGCTGCACGGTCGCGGTCCTGTCCGCCGACACCGGCGCCTCGCCGCCGTGGCTGGCCACCGAGTTCGTGCCCGGCCCCACGCTGACCGAGCACGTACGCGACCACGGGCCGCTGCCGCCGGACGACCTGGTCGCGTTCGGGGTGGACATCGCCGAGGCGCTCACCGACATCCACGGGGCCGGGATCGTCCACCGCGACCTCAAGCCGGGCAACGTGATCCTGGCCGCGTCCGGGGCGAAGGTGCTCGACTTCGGGATCGCCCGCGCCCTCGACGAGAGCGGGCTGACCGGCACCGGCGCGCTCATCGGCTCGCCCGGCTGGATCAGCCCCGAGCAGTACCGGGGCGACCAGGCCGACGCCGCCGCCGACGTCTTCGCCTGGGGCGCGCTGATGGTCTACGCCGCGACCGGGCGGCCGCCGTTCGGCCTGGGGGCGCCCGACGTGCTCGCCTACCGGGTCATGAGCGTCGATCCCGACCTGTCGGGGGTGCCCGAGGAGGTGCGCGACCTGGTCCGGGCGGCGCTCGCCAAGGACAGGGCGGCGCGTCCCGGGGCGGCGGAGCTGCTCGACGCGCTCCGGTCGGGCACGCTCCTCCTGCCCCGGCCCCCGTCCGGCACGCTCCCTCTGACACCCCCGCCGCCTCCACCCGGCACACTGCCCCTGACGCCGCCCCCGCCCGGCGGGCAGGGACCGTTGGGGCCGCCGTCGTCCGGCGGGCAGGGACCGTTGGGGCCGCCGTCGTCCGGCGGGCAGGGACCGTTGGGGCCGCCGTCGTCCGGCGGCCGGGCGCGGTTGTGGCCGGTGGGGGCCGCGGTGGTGGCGGTCGTCGCCGTCGTGGCGGTCGGCGCGGCGTTCGCGCTGAACGCGGCCGGCACGCCGGAGGCGCTGCCGTCCACGGACGACGGGCCCACCTCCTCCTACACCGACCCGCCCGCCACCTCCGCGGACCCGGACCCGACGGACACCCCGGAGGAGAGCGAGACCCCCGAGGAGACCCACACCCCGGAGGACACCCCGACCGAGACCGAAACGCCGGAGAAGACGCCCGAGAAGACACCCGAGGAGACGCCCACCAAGAGCAGGCCCCGCACCTTGCCGTGCGCCTCCTCGGGCTCGATCCTGCGCGAGGCCGCCGCGCTCAACGGCGGCAGCCTGCCGCAGGACGCCGTGGTCGCCCGCAAACGATGCGTCGGCTCGTGGGTCGCCGCCGAGCTGTCCTCCCCGAGCGTCGGCGCCATCGACCTGATCGCGCGGCGGAACGCGTCCCGGTTCCTCGACGCCCAGATCGGCAGCAACTTCTGCTCCCTGGAGGGCCGCCCGGCGCTGGTGGCGAGCGCGCCCGGCTCGATCAAGAGCTTCCTGTGCCCCAACGGCTTCGGCTGACCCGCGCGGGCCGGGTCAGACGGCGTCCGTGCAGACGGCCGAGCTCGCGGTGCGGCGGGCACGGGCGGGCTCGACGCAGGCCCGCGCCGGGACCTCGGGCGCGCAGACCTGGTCGGAGTAGATGACCCCGGTGCCCTCGTCGCCGCCGGAGTACTGGGTCAGGCTCTTGTCGTCCCCCGCGGCCGCCCGCACGCCCGGTCTGCGCTCCACCCACACGTTGTAGTCCGCGCCCTGCCCACGCTTGGTGAACCTGGCCCAGTTGACCTGGCAGGTGCCGCCCTTGCCGGGGCCGTACCGCGGTTCGAGGTAGCCGCCGAAGGCCCGGACCCACTTGGACGCCACGGTGGAGGAGCCCGCCGTGCAGCCGGTCAGCGCCGGGTCCTTGCCGTCGCAGGCCGTGCCGGAGCAGGTCCGGGCGGCCGGCCGGGCGTCCGCGGGGCCGTCGTCCGCGTGCGCCCCCGTGACCGGGAGCAGGGCCAGAGCCGCCGCCGCCAGCAGGACCGCCGTCCGGTGTGATCGCATGCCGCCACCTCGCCGGGAGCGGCCTCGACGTCGGCGCTGCCGCCCACCGCGCGGGCGCTGTCCCGGATGGAACGGGCGATGCCGAGACTGGTCGTCGGCGCGTCCGGGTCGAAGCCGCTGCCGTGGTCGAGCACGCTCAGCGCCAGCGTCCCGGACCGGCACTCGGCCCGCACCACGGCGTGCCGCACGCCCGCGTGCTTGCGCACGTTCGTCAGCGCCTCGCGCAGGATGCCGCTCAGCGCCTCGACGACCTCGGCCGGCATGCCCTCGCGTTCCGGCGCCGAACGCAGCCGGCCCGCGTTGAACTCCACCCGCAGCCCGCTGCCGACCGCCTGCCGCACGACCTCCTCCAGGGCGGCCACGACGTCCTCGGCCGGATCGCCGTCGTCGCCGCGCAGGAAGGCGCGCAGCCACTGCGACTCCTCCGCCACCCGCGCCGAGCGGCGCAGCTCTTCGGCCCTGGCCCGGTCCAGGTCGCCGGCGGTCCTGAACAGGATGCGCATGACGTACGCGGCCATCGTGGCGTTCGTCGTCAGCCCGGCGACGTGCGGCAGCCCGGCCCACCAGGCCAGGTCCGACTGGACGTACCCGAGGACCAGCGCGCCGCCCAGCGCCGCCGTCCACGCCAGCACGACGGGGAACGTGCGGAAGGAGATGCCGGCCATGATGCCGACGAGCAGCACGTACGGCAGGACCGTGCCAGGCCAGCCGTCGGTCACCCGCGAGCCCGCGTGGTGACCGGCGGCGAGCACCGCCGCCGTCACCAGGCCGAGGTCCACGCAGAGCAGCCAGCGGGGCGGGAGCGCGGCGCGGGCCGCCGTGACCACGCACACCAGCAGGCTGACCGCGCCCATCGCCCCCAGCAGGTACGGCAGCGGCCCCAGCGTCAGCCACCGCCCGTCGCCCAGCACCTCCAGCGACCCGCACAACACCAGCGCGCCCACCCGGACGACCACCATGGTGAGGGCCCGGCCGCGCTCCATGCCGGCGACCGCCGTGCCGGGCGGGCGCGGCGGTCGCGGAGGGCTCACGGCCGGTCGCGGCGTTCGAGCCGGTTGAGCGCCGCGCGGGTGAGCTCGGCCTTGTTGCCGACCTGCAGCTTGGCCCTGATGCGCTCGACGTAGGTGTCCACCGTGGCCTTGCTGAGGCCCATCCGGCGGCCCACCTGGGCGTGGGTGAAGCCCTGGGCTATGTAGGAGAGGGTCTCCTCCTCCCGGGCCGACAGCCGGGGCGGGGCCTCGCCGCCCTCGCCTTCCTCCTGGGCGCCGGATCCCGCGGGCGGGCGGGCGCTGTCGTCCAGCTCGCTCTGCAGGATGTCGGCCAGGCCCGCCGACAGGTAGAAGCCGCCCGCGGCCACCGTGCGCACGGCGGCGACGATGAGCTCGGAGGGGGCGTCCTTGGTGACGTACCCGTTGGCGCCGCAGCGGATCGCCGCCAGCACGTCGGCGGGCCGTCCGGAGGCCGACACGATGAGGACCCGCGTGACGGCCGCCAGCTCCTTGACCGCGGCCAGGCACGGCCGGTCCTCGGCCAGGTAGAGGTCGAGGATCAGCACGTCGTACCCGGCGTCGAAGCCGCGCAGGTCCCCGACGGACGAGCCCCGCAGCACCACCTGCAGGTCCTCGTGCCGGTGCAGGAGGTACTCCAGTCCATGGCGGATCAGCTCGTGGTCGTCGATCACGGCGATCCGGATCACGTCTTGCTCCGCGGCAGGCTGCGAACGAGGTGACATGTCAACAACGGTGAGCAGAAGTGTGCAAGACCAGCAAGTCCTGAAAAACCACTACAAGTTCGTATTGTAGATCATGAATCCTGTGGTGCACGGGCGTTCGGACGGTAGCCGTCGGTGGCCCTGACGAGCTCGTGCAGCGTGCCGGGTTCGGCGCCGCCGTGGCCAGCGTCCTCGACGATCCGCAGCTCGGCCTCCGGCCAGGCGCGGTGCAGCTCCCAGGCGGCGTCGGGCGGCGTCTTCATGTCGTAGCGGCCGTTGACGATGACGCAGGGGATCTCCCGGATCGCCGCCACGTCGAGCAGCTCGCCCTCCCGCAGGAAGCAGCGCCGGGTGAAGTAGTGCGCCTCGATCCGGGCGAAGCCCAGCACCTCCCGGTCCGTCAGCGGAGGGGGAGGCGCGGGCAGCAGCGTGTTGGCCGCCAGCTCCCACGCCGCCCACGCCCGCGCCGCCGGCAGGTGCACCTCCGGGTCCGGGTCGAACAGGCGGCGGTGGTAGGCGCCGAGCAGGTCGTCCCGCTCGGTCCGCGGGATCGCGTCGCGGAAGGCCGTCCACTCCGCCGGGAACAGCCGGGCCGCCCCCGAGCCGGTGAACGCCCACGCCTCGTCGGCCGCGCTCGCCAGGTAGACCCCGCGCAGCACCAGCTCGGTCACCCGGCTCGGGTGGCGGCGCGCGTACGCCAGGGCCAGGGTCGCGCCCCACGAGCCGCCGAACACCTGCCACCGGTCGATCCCGAGCCGCCGCCTGAGCAGTTCCATGTCCGCGACCAGGTGCCAGGTCGTGTTGGCCTCCAGCGACACCCCGGGGTCGGCGGCGTGCGGGCGGCTGCGCCCGCAGTTGCGCTGGTCGAACAGGACGATCCGGTAGGCGCCGGGGTCGAAGAACCGGCGCTGCACGGGCAGCAGCCCGCCGCCGGGGCCGCCGTGGAGGAGGACGACCGGTTTGCCGCCGGGGTCGCCGCAGGTCTCCCAGTAGATCTCCTGGCCGTCGCCGACGTCGAGCAGGCCGCTCTCGTAGGGCTCGACGGGCGGGTAGAACGTCATCAGCGTCATGGCTACCAGACCTACTCGCCCGGGCCGCCCGGCGCGCAGCCGATCCACGCCGCCTGGCCGATCCGCGTCCTGTGGCCGATTCGCGTCGCGCGGCCGATCTACGACGGGCGTGCGAGTCCGGCGAGCGTGCGGCGGAGCAGCCGTGCGGCCAGGACCGGCTTGAAGGCGTTGTGCCGCAGCGGACGGGCCTCGGCCAGCGCCACGCCGGCGGCCCGCGCGAAGGCGGAGGCGTCCGGGACCGCGCCCGTCAGCAGGTCCTCGGCGGCGTGGGCGCGCCACGGCTTGTGCGCCACCCCGCCGAGCGCGACCCGCGCGAACACGATCCGGCCGTCCTCGACGTGCAGCAGCACGGCCGTGCTCACCAGCGCGAACGCGAACCCGGCCCGGTCCCTGACCTTCGCGTACGCCCCGCGCCCCGGCAGTGCGGGCGGCAGGTCCACGCTCGTGACCAGTTCGCCGTCCCGCAACACGGTCTCCACCTGCGGCGTCCGGCCGGGCAGCACGTGGAAGCCGGTGAACGGCACGCTGCGCGCCCCCCGCGGCCCGGTCAGGTTGACGGTCGCGTCGAGGGCGGCCAGGGCCACGCACATGTCCGAGGGGTGGACGGCGACGCAGCTCGGGCTCGCCCCCAGGACGGCGTGCGCGCGGTTGAACCCCTCCAGCGCGTCGCACCCCGCGCCGGGCACGCGCTTGTTGCAGGCGGCGGCGGTGTCGTAGAAGTAGCGGCAGCGCGTACGTTGCAGCAGGTTGCCGCCCACGGTCGCGCGGTTGCGCAACTGCGGCGAGGCGCCCGCCAGGATGGCCCGGGCGAGCACCGGATAGCGCCGCCGAACGCGCGGGTCGGCCGCGACCTTGGTGTTGCCGGCCAGCGCGCCGAGCCGCAGCCCGCCGCCGGGCAGGTCCTCGACGGCCGACAGCGGCAGGCGCGAGATGTCCACCACCCGGCCCGGCCGCTCGACCTCCTCCCGCATGAGGTCGACGAGGTTCGTCCCGCCGGCCAGGTAGCGGGCCGGGCCGCCGTCCGGCGGCGTCGCGGCCATCATCGCGACGGCCTCCGCCACGTCGGCCGCCCGCAGGTAGACGAACTCCCTCACGTCGCGGCGACCTCCCGGACGGCGGCGGCGATGTGGTGGTACGCCCCGCACCGGCACAGGTTGCCCGCCATGCGCTCGCCGAGCTCGGCGTCGGTCAGCTCGCGCGGTGGAGCGGTCAGGTCGGGCGTGGCGGCGCTGGGCACGCCGTCCCGCAGCTCGGCCAGCAGGCCGGCGACCGAGCAGACCTGGCCGGGGGTGCAGTATCCGCACTGCAGGGCGTCGTGCCGGACGAACGCCTCCTGCACCCGCGCGCCCACCGCGTCGTCCGCCAGGCCCTCGACGGTGACGATCTCCATCCCCTCGCACTGGACGGCCAGCAGCAGGCACGCGTACACCCGCAGGCCGTCGGCCAGGACGGTGCAGGTGCCGCAGGCCCCCTGGTCGCAGCCCTTCTTCGTGCCGGTCAGCCGGAGGTGCTCGCGCAGGAAGTCGAGCAGGGACACGCGCGGGTCCGCCGGCGGCTCGTGCGGCCGGCCGTTGACGCGCAGGGGGAGCGGGGCGCGGCCGTCCATCCCATCCCTCCGGCCGTACGGACTGTCGCGATCACCGTAACCCGCGCGGCGTGGGACGGAGCGGTCCGTCCGCTGGTCAAGGGCCAAAACGGTGACAGACATTGCCGAACACGGATCATCGGACGCAGCGAGCTGCCCGCCGTCGTGCGTGCCGGTCACCGGCTTCCGCGGCCCGCCGTCGTGCGCGCCCGCCACCGGCTTCCGCGGCCCGCCGCCGTGCGCGCCCGCCACCGGCCTTCCCGGGGGATCACCCCTTGGCGGTCATGGCCTGCGCGACCGTCAGGCTGTCCTCGTAGATGTGGCTGCGCGTGATCAGCCCGTCCTCGACGGTCAGGTGCAGCGCGAACGGCGACGTGTAGGAGACGCCGGTCGCGCGCACGGTCTGCACGATCTGCCCCAGCACCACGGCGTCCGCCCCGTCGACCAGGATCTGCCGCACCGTGGTCCCGTTCAGCTCCGGCACGTGATGCGCCCCCAGCGACCGGTAGTGCTCGGCCACCTCGGCCCGCCCGGACCGGGGCCGGATCCACGGCACCGCCGGATGCCCCTCGGCGGGCCAGCTGAGCTGCCAGTCGACCGGCTCGGCGAACAACTCCGCCGTCCGCTCGGGATCGCCCTCGCCGATCCGCCGCAACAACTCCTGCACGATGTCCCGCGTGTCCCTCTTCATACCCCCAGTCTCCCGGCCCGCCTGAACGCCGTCGATTACCCCGGAGGTAACCGCCGACGGTATTCCAAAGGAATCCTTGACATCGCCGGGGCGGATGGCGGAACATTCCAAGCATGTCTTTGGAATCTTCGGGGCGGCGGCTGGTGCTCGACGATCCGGCCGCGATGCGGGCCTTCGCCCATCCGGTCCGGCTGGCGCTGCACGAGCTGCTGTTGCGGTCGGGGGCGACCACAGCCGCCGACGCCGCCCGCGAGCTCGGCATCAGCCAGGCGCTGGCCTCCTACCACCTGCGGCAACTGGCCAAGTACGGCCTGGTGGAGCAGGCCGAGGCGCGCGACGAGCGGGAGCGGCCCTGGAAGGTGACCGCGAGCGTCCAGGTGTGGGATGACGACGTGACCGGGTCCGAGCGGTCGGCCGCCCGCAGCCTGCTGGAGCAGGTCCTGGCCGAGCGGGCGCTCTCGCGGCTGGTGGAGTGGCAGGAGGCGCGGCGGGGCGAGGAGGAGCCCTGGCGCGGGGTCGGCGGCATCGGCAACACCTACCTCTACGTCACCCCGCAGGAGATCACGGCGCTCGGCGAGGCCGTCGCCGACCTGTTGCGGCCGCTGATGGCCCGCGTGGACGACGCGGCGGCCCGTCCCGAAGGGGCCCGGCCCGTGCTGGTGACGCAGATGGTGATCCCGCTCGCCCCGACGGCCTCCGGTGACTGACCGACGCCCCCCGGCCGCGGCGGCCGGCCGGGCCGGTGGGCAAACGGCTGAGGAGCCGCCGGGTCGGGAGGCCAGGGCCGGGATGCGGTGGTGGCCGGGGCGGGGCGGTGGCGGGTGGGTGGGGCCCGGCGGCGGGCGGGGGTTCGGGCGGTTGCTGGTCGCGTCCGTCGTGTCCCAGACGGGCGACTGGGTGATCAGCACCGGGCTGGCGTTCCACGTCTACCGCCTGACCGGCTCCACCCTGTCCACCGCGATCATGCTGCTGGTCTCCCGGCTGCCCCACGTCCTGCTCGGGTCCGTGGCCGGGGTGCTGGCCGACCGCTGGGACCGCCGCCGGTTGCTGGTCGTCACCGACGTGCTGCTCGGGCTCGGGTTGCTGCCCCTGCTGGCGGTACGCGGCCCCGCCCAGGTCTGGATCGTGTACGCGGTCGCCCTGTGGACCGGCGTGCTCGGCACCCTGCTCGCCCCGGCGCAACGGGCGCTCGTCCCGCAGCTCGTGCCCGCGTCCGGGCTGGTCCGGGCCAAC
Source organism: Nonomuraea sp. NPDC049684 (assembly GCF_044465345.1). Classification (NCBI taxonomy): domain Bacteria; kingdom Bacillati; phylum Actinomycetota; class Actinomycetes; order Streptosporangiales; family Streptosporangiaceae; genus Nonomuraea; species Nonomuraea sp. NPDC049684. The sequence goes on from NZ_JBITLO010000019.1 coordinate 83,568, forward strand.
GCCCTGCACGGCCAGAGCGGCCAGCTCGCCCGGCTGCTGGGGGCGATGCTGGGCGGCGTCGCCGTCACGGCGGGCGGTTTGCCCGCCATCGTCCTGCTCGACGTGGCCAGCTTCGTGATCTCCGCGGTTCTGCAGGCGACCCTGCGCGTCCCGGCCAGGTCGCCGGTCGTGGCGCGGGCGCCGTCCGTCCGTGCCCAGTGGGCCTCCGGGCTGCGGCTGGCCATGGGGAACCCCGGCGTCCGGCTGCTGGCGGGATACATGCTGATCACAGGGGCGGGCGAGGGGATCTTCGCCACGCTCGCCGCCCCCTTCGTGGCCGACGTCCTGGGCGGCCAGGGCGACGCGTACGGGCTGTTCCTGTCGGTGCAGGCGGTCGGCGGGCTGGCCGGCGGGCTGGCTGTGGCCCTGCACCGGCGCGACCCCGCGCCACGGCTGCTCCTCGGCTGGGGCACGGTCGCGTTCGGCCTGCTCGACCTGGCGCTGTTCGCCTACCTTCTCGCCCTCGACGCGTTGTGGCCCGCCCTCGTGCTGATCGCGCTGGCCGGGCTCCCGGCGGCCGCGGCGATGGCCGGGTTCACCACGCTGGCCCAGACGGCCACCACCGACGAGCGCCGGGGCGGCCTCATCGGGCTGCTCGCCAGCGCCCAGGCCGTCACCTCGCTGCTCGGCATGGCGTCGGCCGGGGTGCTCGGGGAGGTCGTCGGCATCGTCCCCGCGTTGTGCCTGCACGCCGCGGGGCTCGTCACCGCGGGCGTGCTCGTGCTGACGAACCGTCCCCCCCACCCCCGGCGCGCCGCCGCCCCCGCCGCTCCCGGCCGGAGCCGTCCATGACGTTTGTCATGGACGCGTCTCTGACGACCGGCACTACACCCGGCGCCGCCACTCCCAGCAGGCTGGTCCCATGCTGAAACTCAAGGATGACCGGCCCCGGCGGCCGACGCCGGCCGCCGCGCGTTACCGTCGGGCCCTGTGACGGGTGACGCGGCGGTGCGGGAGGTGGAGTTCAGCCGGGGCCGGACGGCGGCGCGCGCCGGGTCGTGCGGGTGGCTGCTGCTGCTGGGGTGGCCGCTGTGGTCGTTCTTCTCCGCGCGTCCCGGCGTGCTCGCGGTGGTGTGGGTGGTCGTGGCGGTCGCGGTCTTCACGGCGTGCTGGCTGCGGATCATGTGGCGGGCGCTCAGCGCCCTGGGCGCGGCGGCGCTGACCTGGACGCCGGTGGGGCTGGTGGCCGCCGCGCTGGCGCTGCTGCCGGTGCTGCGGGCGCCGTGGGCGTACGTCGGGTTCGTGTTCGTGGTCAGCGCCCTGTCGGCCTGCCTCTCGCGGGTCGCCTTCGTCGTGTCGGCGGCGGTGACGACGGTCGTGGTGGTGGCCGCGCTGACGGCGTACGGGCGGCCGTTCGACCAGGTCTGGTGGGTGCCGCTGGTGATCCTGGTCGAGGCGGTGACGGTGGCGAGCCTGAAGCACCTGGGCGAGATGGTCGCCCGGCTCGACGCCGCCCGCGCCCACGTCGCCCGGCTCGCCGTGGACAACGAACGCCTGCGCTTCGCCCGCGACCTGCACGACACGCTCGGCCACACGCTCACCTCGATCACCATCAGGAGCCAGCTCGCCGCCCGGCTGGCCCGTACCGACCCGGAACGGGCCGCCCGCGAGATGGCCGACGTTGAACGCGCCGCCCGCCAGGCGCTCGACGAGGTGCGCCACGCCGTGGCCGGCTACCGCGCCCCGTCCCTGTCGGGCGAGCTGCGCACGGCGGCCCACAGCCTGGACCTGGCCGGGATCCGGCTGGAGGTCTCGCCCGCCGGCGGCCCCGTCCCGGCCGCCGCCGAAACGCTGCTGGCCTGGACCGTACGGGAGGCCGCCACGAACGTCGTACGCCACAGCCGCGCCCGCCACTGCCGCATCGACCTCGCCGTCGACGACCACACCGCCACCGTCGAAATCCGCGACGACGGCCCCGGCCCCATCGGAGCCGCGGCCACCAGCCACGAAACCACCACCCCCGGAGCCGCAGTGCCCGGGTCCGGGGGCGAGGCGACCGGGCCAACGGCCGGCGGAGGTTCTGCCGGCAGGGGTGGCGCCGCCAGCACCGGAGCCGCAGGAGGTGCGGCGGGTGCCGAGGGGGGCTGGGCTGAAGGGACTGGGGGCGAGGGGGCAAGGGCCGGCGGAGTGGCGCCTCGGGGGATTGGCGGCAATGGGCTGATGGGGTTGGCTGAGCGGATCGTTGCCGTCGGTGGCCATCTGGAGGCCGGTCCGCTGCCAGGCGGCGGTTATCGGCTGCACGCGCGAGTGCCCTTGGAGATCCCATGATCCGCGTCCTCATCGCCGACGACCAGGACCTCGTCCGTGGCGGACTGGCCGCGCTGCTCGCTCTGGAGGACGGCATCGAGGTGGTGGCCGAGGTCGGCCGGGGCGACCTGGTCGAGCCAGCGGTGGCCGAGCACCGCCCCGACGTGGTCCTTCTCGACATCGAGATGCCCGGCATGTCCGGCCTGGAGGTCGCCGAACGCCTGCGCGGCCACCGGGTGGTCATCGTCACCACGTTCGGCCGGCCCGGCTACCTCAGCCGTGCCCTCGACGCGGGCGTGTCCGGGTTCGTGGTCAAGGACGCGCCGGTGGCCGAGCTGACCGCGGCCGTGCGCCGGGTGATGGCCGGTGAGACGGTGATCGATCCGAAGCTGGCGGTGTCGGCCCTGACCGTCGGGCCGAGCCCGCTCACCCAGCGCGAGGCCGAGGTGCTGCGGACCGCCTCCGGCGGCGCGACCGTCGCCGACATAGCCCGCATCCTGTTCCTGACCGAGGGCACCGTACGCAACTACCTGTCCTCGGCGATCACCAAGACCGGGGCCCGCAACCGCGCCGAGGCCGTCCGCACGGCCGAGTCCCGCGGCTGGCTCTGACCCCCGCCCACCCCCGCAACCTCTCAAGAGGAGCTGTGTCATGCCCTCCGACGACTTCCGCCCGCCCGGACCGGAGTTGTTCGACTACCCCGCCCTGTGGGACGGCGCCCCGCTCTGGCTCACCAAGCCGGTGCTGCTGGCCGTCGTCGGCGTGCTCGTGGTGTGCGCGCTGGCCTGGGGCGCCTTCTCCCGGCCCAAGCTGGTGCCGCGCGGCCTGCAGAACGCGGGCGAGTACGCCTACCTGTTCGTCCGCGACCAGATCGCCCGCCCGTCGCTGGGCGCGGACGCCGACCGCTGGATGCCGCTGCTGCTCACGCTCTTCCTGCTGATCCTGCTCTGGAACGTGATGGGCGTGATCCCGCTGCTCCAGTTCCCGGTCACCGCCCACGTCGCCTTCCCGTGGGTGCTGGCCGGGGTGGTCTACCTGCTCAAGCTCTACTTGGGCTTCAGGCACCAGGGCCTGGCCGGCTACCTCAGGAACGCGATGTTCCCCGAGGGCCTGCCCAAGGCCCTGGCGATCACCCTGTACGCGCCGCTCGAACTGTTCTACATCTTCGTCACCGCGCCGTTCACCCATGCCGTGCGGCTGTTCGCGAACATGTTCGCCGGGCACACGCTGCTGGCCTTCTTCAGCGCGGTCGGCTACTGGTTCCTGGTGGAGCGGCCGACCGTGGGCGGCGTGGCGGTGGGCGTGCTGGGCGTGTTCATGACGTGCGTGCTGACCGCGTTCGAGATCTTCGTCATGTTCCTGCAGGCGTACCTGTTCACGATGCTCACCGCCATGTACCTCGGCCAGTCCCTGCATCCGGAGCACTGACCGGTCAGGACGCGGGCGGCGCCAGCACCCGCCAGGCGGCCGGCCGCACGATCCAGGTGCGCCGCTCGGCGACCTGCTCCAGCTCGCCGTCCACGCTGGCCGGGACGGGCCCGCCCGCCACGGTGATCCGCCTGCCCCGGAAGGTCTGCACGTCGGGGCGGGCGGGGTGCCGGCCGCGGCGCAGCCCGGCGGCGAAGGCCAGCCGGGCCAGCGGTCCGGTGGCGTAGGAGACCACCACCTCGGCCAGCCCGTCGTCGGGCCGGGCCGCCGGGGCCAGCGGCGTGCCGCCGCCGATCGTGGCGCCGTTCCCGACGCCGGCCATGAGCACGCGGCGGCGGCCGGTGCACACCTGGGCGCCGTCCACCCTGATCCGCAGCCGCCAGCCGCCCGTCCCGGCGCCCGCCAGCACCGCGCCCACCGCGTACGCGGCCCGGCTGAGCAGCGGCTTCAGCGGCGCGGCCCGCTCGGCGGCGTGCGCGCCCACGCCGAGGTGCGCGGCGTTGACCACGATGCCGCCGTCGTCGTCGATCAGCAGGTCCACGGGCCGCTCGTGACCCGCCAGCACGACGCGGGCCGCCTCGGCCGGGTCGAGCGGGATGCCCAGCGTGCGGGCCAGGTCGTTGCCGGTGCCCATGGGAATCAGCCCGACCGGGCCGGCGTCCAGGCGGCCGTGCTCCAGCAGCGCGGCGACCAGCGCGTGCACGCTGCCGTCGCCGCCCATCACCACCGGGACCCGGTCGTCGTGCGACCGCACGGCCTCCTGCGCGTCGCCGTCGCAGACCCGCACGTCGGCCTCCGCCCGCAGCAGCCGCAGCACCTCCCGCGTGCCGTCGTCGCCGACGCCGCCGGCCTGCCGGTTGCAGATCACCAGAAGTCTCACGGGGTCCTCGCCTTCCCTTCCGCCGGGCGGATGGGTCTCTTCCCCGGGCGCCCGCCACAATGCCCCGCCGCCGGGACGCGTTCGCGGGGCGGAGGTTCGGCGCGCGGGACGCGGCGGCGCGCGCTTCTGTGGCGTTTCTAAGGTTTCCCGACGGTGGGGTGAAGGCGGCCGCGGTTGAGTGGCCGCAGCGGGCCGGGCCACCGGGGACCGGCCGCCAGAAGGGCAACCGACATGAACCCACGAAAGACCGCGCTGGCCCTCGGGACGGCGGCGGCCCTGACGCTGGCCGCCTCGGGGGCGGTGCCGGCCGCGGCGGCCGGCCCGTGTGCCCAGGTCTCGTCGACGTGCTCGCCCGCCGACGTGCAGGCCGACGCAGGGGCCGACCTGAAGACCCACGTGAAGATCGACGTCAGGACCGAGCGGGACCCCGGCGGCGGGAAGCCGCGCGACGGCAAGCCCGGCTGCGGTCCCGAAAAGACCGACAAGCCCGACAAGCCCGACAAGCGCGGGAAATTCGGCGAGAAGGACCACGGCATCTCCCGGGAGGCGTTCGCCAAGGCGCTCGCGGCCGAGCTGGGCGTCGGCCACGACCGCGCCCTGCGCGCCGTCAAGGAGCTGGACGCCCTGAGCGAGAAGGGCCGGGTGGACCCGGACTCGGCCGGGTTCGGCGCGGTGGCCGCGCACCTCGGCGTCACGCCGGACCGGCTGGAGCAGGCGCTGCGGAACGTCAAGCGCGCGCTGGCCGCCTCCGAGCCCGCATAGAGACCGGCACCGATCTTCCTCGGCCGGGGTTGCGGAGGGGAGAGTGGCACCATGCACGTCCTTGTTGCCGATGACGACGAGGCGGTCCGCCGCTCCCTGACCCACGCGCTCACCCGCGAGGGCTACGACGTCAGCGTCGCCGCCGACGGCCTGCGCGCCCTGGAGGCGGCCGGCGGCGGACGACAGGACGCGGTGGTGCTGGACATCATGATGCCCGGCCTGGACGGCCTGGAGGTGTGCCGCCGCCTGCGGGCCGCCGGCGACCGCACCCCGATCCTCATGCTCACCGCCCGCGACCTGGTCGGCGACCGGGTCGCGGGCCTGGACGCGGGCGCCGACGACTACCTGGTCAAGCCGTTCGCGCTGGAGGAGCTGCGGGCCAGGCTGCGCGCGCTGCTGCGCCGCAGCGCGCCCGCCCAGGGGCTGCTCCGCCACGCCGACCTGGAGCTGGATCCGGCCGCCTGCCGGGCCAGCCGCGGCGGCCGGCCGCTCGACCTGACCAGGACCGAGTACACGCTGCTGAAGGTGTTCCTGCGCAACCCGGGCCGGGTGCTCAGCCGCGAGGTCATCTTCGACTCGGTCTGGGGTACGACTTCGGGCCGTCCTCGAACGCGTTGTGGGTCTACATCAGCTACCTGCGGGCCAAGCTGGAGGCCGGGGGAGAGCCGCGGCTGATCCAGACCGTCCGCGGCCTGGGGTACGTGCTGCGGGAGGAGCGGTGAGGCTGCGCACCAGGGTCGCGCTGGCGGTCGCCGCCGTGGTGGCCGCCGCGCTGCTGGCGGTCTCGCTGGTGGTCTACCCGGCGGCCGCGGCGGGGCTGGCCGGCCAGCACGACGGGGAGCTGGTGCTGGCCGCCGGGCAGGCGCCGCGGCTGCTGGAGTCGCTGAAGACCGCCGACTCGCCGCTGCCCGCGACCCCGCTCCCGGTGGGCAACACGCTGCTGCAGTTCTGCCCCGACCCGCTGGTGACCGGCCCGACCGAGGGGTTCGTGCCGCTGGCCGAGCAGGACGAGGCGGTCGCGTACGGCAAGCTGCCCCCCTACTTCCGGGACGTCGCCTACGACGGCGTGCGCTACCGGCTCTACACGGCCCCGCTCAACCTGGGCAAGGGCGTCCTGGTGCGCACGGCGTTCCCGCTGAACCGCGACGAGCGGACGCTGAACGCGCTGAAGCTGCTGCTGGCCGCGCTGACGCTGGGCGGCGCGCTGGTCGCGGCGGCGGGCGCGCGGCTGCTCGCCGGCCGGGCGCTGCGGCCCGTCGCCCGGCTGACCGCCGTGGTGGAGCGGGTCACCGCCACCGGCACCCTCACCGCCGACGGGCTGGAGGGCATGGGCGCCGGACGGGACGAGGTGGCCCGCCTGGCCGGCTCGTTCACCACGATGACGCTCGCGCTGCGCGAGTCGGTGCTGGCCCAGCGGCGCCTGGTCGCCGACGCCTCCCACGAGCTGCGCACGCCGCTGACCAGCCTCACCACCAACCTGGAGCTGCTGGAGGAAGGGCGCGGCACGGCCGACCCGCAGGCCCCGGCCCTGGTGCACGAGGCCCGCGTCCAGGCCGAGGAGCTGCGGGTGCTGGTCAACGACCTGGTCGAGCTGGCCAGGCACGGCGACGTCGAGCTGCACCTGGAGGACGTCCGGCTCGACCTGGTGGCCGGGCGCGTGCTGGCCAGGGCCGCGGCCCGCGCCCCGCACGTACGGCTGCGCGGCGAGCTGGCCGAGTGCCTGGTGACGGCCGACGCCGACGCGGTCGAACGGGCGGTCTCCAACCTGGTGGACAACGCGATCAAGTGGAGCCCGCCCGGCGGCGTGGTGCTGGTACGGGTGGACGCGGCGGGCTCGTTGTCGGTGGCCGACCAGGGCCCCGGCATCGCGGCCCACGACCTGCCGTTCGTGTTCGACCGGTTCTACCGCGCCGAGTCGGCCCGCTCCCTGCCGGGTTCGGGGCTCGGCCTGGCCATCGTCCGCCAGATCGCCGAGGCGCACGCCGGATCGGTGCGCGCCGAGCCGCTGCGGCCCGGCGTACGGCTGGTCCTCGCGCTGCCCCCGGCCACCTGACCCGCCGCGGATGAGGGCGCGACCACGGGCGCGGACCCCCGCACCCGCGGCCGCGCCGGTCAAGGGGCCGGTGGCCGGTCGGTGTTCAATGAGCCCCGGCGACGGGCACCGCGGGCGTGGCGGGCGCGGCCGGCCGGGGCATCGGACGCGGCGGCAGCGCCATCAGCGCCAGGCCGAGCACCGCCCACAGGCCGAGCACCGTCAGCGGGACGGCCACGGCGGCGCCGTCGAAGTAGACCACGCTGCGCACCAGTTCGAGCGCCGACCGGGTGGGCAGCACGTAGCCGAGCGCCGCGTACCAGGGCTCGATGAAGGCGGCGCCGAACGGGCCGCCGCTGGCCGGCAGGCCGATCGGGATGAACAGCACGGCCGCCGCGATCACGCCGCGCGGCCCGAAGCGGCGCATCAGGCCGTTCACCGCCACCGAGATCAGGAAGATCACCGCAGCGGAGACGGCCAGGAGACCGAGCGGGGCGCCGGTGAGCGCGCCGAGCAGGCCGTCGACGACCCAGGTGAGCGCCAGGCCGCCGGTCACCGCGCCGAGCGCGAGCGCCGCCAGCCGCAGCCCCCGGTGCATCATCGGCTGCATGCGCATGGTGAGCACGGTCGTCGCCAGCGCGGTCAGCAGCAGGCCCAGCACGTAGAACATGCCGGACACGCCGGAGGAGTCGCCCTCGGCCAGCGGCCGCACGTCCTCGACCGCGAGCTGCCGTCCGGCGGCGCGCTGCATCAGGGCGGTGAAGTGCGGGGCCGCCGTGTCGCCGCCCGCGCTGGCGACCAGCAGGCGGCCCTCGCCGGCCAGGTAGGCGGCCTCGACCTCGCGCCGGAGCACCGCCGTCCGCGCGCCGGCCGCGTCGGCGTAGGGGCGCGCGTCCACGGCCCCGCCCGCGGCCTGCTCCAGGCGGGCGGCGTCGGGGCCGACCACGGCGAGCGGCACCCTGTGCGGAACCGGGTGGTGCAACGCTCCGACGAACGAGCCGATGATCACGGCGCCGACGACCGCGGACACCAGGTAGGCGACCGCGACTCGAACAGCGGGATTCTTCATGACGCTCCTCAGTTGTCCACCCGGCTCAGGTCCTGGCGGCGGCCCGCACGACCGGCGCCGCCGCCCTCACCTTGCCGGTTAGAGCGCGCGCTAAGTCAAGGCGTCGGACTCGGATCTGGCCCGCGAATGTTCCAGGAAGTTGAACGTCATCACCACGAGCACCAGGGCGGCCACCGACAGCAGCGCCGGCGCCTGCAACGCGATCGGGATGATCGCCAGGCTGGCCACCGGCATGGCGAGCTGCGGCCCCGACCACTTGCCGAAGATGTGCCAGCGGGCGTAGCAGAACGTCGCGAAGTACAGGGCGCAGCCGCCGAACAGCAGCGCGGTCACGGGAGCGGCGAAGACCTGGCCGGGATGGGAGACGACCTCGGCCATGCCCACCGCCATCGCCATGATCGACCCGATGAAGGCCAGGTGGCCGTAGGAGAAGACGCGCCGGATCAGGTCGGTGCGGATCACGGCCTCGTCCAGGGCCTTGGGCAGCGACTCGGCGGCGAAGATGAAGTACACCCACCACAGCGCGCAGGCCAGCACGAACGTCGCGGCGACCGCGCCGATCGAGCCCACGGCGAGCGGGCGCGCCGCCGACGCCTGCGCGCCGATGGCCAGGATCGGCTCGCCCATCGCGATGATCAGCAACAGGCCGAACCGCTCGGGTAAGTGATGGGGATGGAAGTTGACCCGCACCAGATGGCTGCGGGTCAGCACCGGCGCGGCCAGGTCGATGGCGGCGGCCGCGGCCCAGACCCACACCCGGGTGCCGCTGTCGAGCAGGCCCCCGGCCAGCAGCAGCGGCCCGGTCACGCACACCGAGAGCGTGAACGGATTGACCAGCTCGAACGGCCGGCCGCGGAAGTACAGCGCGGCCAGCAGCGAGCGCTGGGCGAAGTAGGCGGCGCCGAACATCAGCCCGCGCTCCTCGTAGGCCAGGGGGGTGGCCAGCGCCATGAACAGCCCGCACAGGCTGAGCGCCAGGATGCCCAGCCGGTCGGGGGTGTTGTTGACGTCGCGGGTGTTGGCGTGCACCGCCATGCCCACCCAGGCCCAGTACGTCGGCACCAGCACGACGACGGCCTGCCCCACGCTGCCCCAGCCGTGGCCGCGGTGGAGCAGGTCGGACAGCTGGGTGACGGCGAACACGAAGACCAGGTCGAAGAAGAGCTCGACCCAGGTGACTTGCTTGTCTGCTTTCGGCTTCATCGAGCGGTGTGACTCCTCGTACGTCGTGCGGGTGCTCACGCGGGCAGCAGCGCGGGCTCGGCGCCCGCGGCCAGCCGCCAGCGCACGTCGAAGGCGTAGGCGGCCGAGGCCAGCGTGACGTGGTGGTGCCAGCCGTGGAAGGAACGGCCCTCGTAGTCGAACAGCCCGAAGCCCCCGGCCAGCTCGCCGATGGCGTGGGCGGCCCGCCAGCGGGACTTGGCCAGCGCGACCAGCTCCTGCGCCGGCACGGACATGTTCGTCAGCCAGAACGCGCGCGGCCGCGGCCGGCCGAGCGGCCACTCCACCAGCACCCTGCGCGAGCGCGCCTGCTCGTCGGAGACCGGCAGGAGGACGAACTGCGAACGCAGCGACCGCCCCCGCGGCCCCTCCCACCAGGCCACCGTGCGCCGCTCCGCCCCGGCCGCGGCCTGCGCCGCCTCGGCCAGCGAGACGCGGGCCCGCGGGCCGCCCCCGCGCACCACGCTCATCGAGGCCCTGACCCGGTGGCGGGCCTCGACCTCGACGACGTAGTCGAGGCCGCGGTCCTCCAGGCCGCGCAGCAGGTCGGCGACGCCCCGGACGTGGGTGAGGTCGGCCACCAGCGGCGCGACGGGCGTGCCCCAGTCGAGCGTCAGGTCGTCGACCAGGTCGATCACGTGCTCGCCGAAGGGCCGGTGCCGCTCCTGGTCGGGCACGTGCGCGCGGGCCCGCCGGTCGTGGTCGGCCTCCCACGACTGCGGCAGGCACAGCCGCCAGTTGACCGGCACGGCGGCCTCGCCGGAGGTCATCAGCACGGCCGCGCCCACCTGGCAGTTGACCGTGCGGCCCAGGCCGCGCACGTACTGGCGCTCGACGCCCGCCGACCAGCGGCCGTGCTTGGCGAAGGCCACCTCCTCCACCAGCCACGCGGCCGGGGGCGCGCCGGTCGCCAGCACGTCGGCGACGGTGCGGCGGACCGGGCGCGGGTCCCAGCGGCTCTGGTTGACGAACTGCTGGAGCGACTGGCCGTTGTGCGGGCCGCCCACCTCGTCGGCGATGCGCTGGATGGACTTGCGCCCGCCCGCGTGCAGCAGCCCCAGCACGTACGACTCGGCCGCGCTACGCTGGTCGGAGCGCGGCAGCGAACCGAATATCGTACCGAAGAATTCCGCGAACTCTTCGCGCTCGTTCACCGCGAGTTCTCTCATGACCGCCCCTCACCTGCATTAGAGAAGATCCGTAATGGCGAACGCGGTCAGGATCGCAGTTAAGTTTTGGTTCGCACAAGAGAGTAACACCAAGGTGGCAGCGGAGCTGTCCTGGAGTATTAAAGGGAGTACTCTAGGAGGCATCTACCGGGTGCTCATCGATAACCCGGTATTACATCACACGCGGCCCCAGTCAGGTGTGCGGGTAATGCACTTGCCGCCCGATGAGTCTGGAGTGCACTCTTGCATCCACCGGAATCATGTGATCATATGATGCGGGGATCTGCGCCGGTGACAGAGTAAGGCGACACACACTACGGGGGATGACCAGTGCAGTGCAACATCCAGCCCACGGTTGTGATAGCCGAACGGATCGAGGCCCATAAGGCTGCGATCTTGGCACAGCTGTGCGGCGAAATTGAAGAATCAACTTCCGGGGCCGCCGCGGGCGAGTGCGCGGAGTTGGCGGAAGAGCTCCTCGACCTGATGGTGGCCCGGCTCAAGGCCAGTACGGACCGCTCCGCGGGAGCCCTGGCCGGGTCAATGGACGGCGGCCGCGGCGACGCCCGGGAATGGCGGAGAATTTCCCGCGACCTGCACGACCGGGTGGGCCACGAGATCAGCGTGGCGAGCCGGCAGCTGGAGCTCGCCGAAATCGGTCACGCACGTGGTACGGACGGTTTCCCGGTGCATGTGAAGGAGGCGAAGGCCGCGCTGCTGCGAGCTCACCAGGAAATCCGCGACGTCATATCCGACCTGCGCGTTCATGCCCATTGGCCGGGAATGGAGCAAGCGCTTGTGCGGCTCATGACTACCATTGTGGACCCGCGGCTGGAGCACCGCATCACCCTTATCGGCGATGTCGACGGCCTGCCTCCGCGCATTCGGGACGAGTTATTCCTGATATTACGCGAAGCCATTACCAACAGCATCTCCCACGCGGCCGCCGACCTGCTCGAAGTGTGCGTCAAGATTGTGCACGACCGGATCACAGCAATTGTGCGGGACAATGGCCGGGGTTTCTCGGGCTGGCGCGCGAAACATGGGAACGGCCTGACCTCCATGCGCGAGCGCGGGGTCGCTCTGGGCGGCCTGGTGACCATAGAGAGCACCCCCGGGAAGGGCACCGAGGTCGTCTTCCGTGCCCCTGTCCGGGCTGTCCGGGACGAGCGGCCGAAGGAAACATCGGATGCAAAGAGAAGGCAGCATTGACGTCCTCATCGCCGACGACCACACGATCCTGCGGGAGACGCTCAAGCAGACACTGGAGCTCGAACCCGACCTTCGTGTCGTCGCCACCGCGGGGGACGCGCGCGCGGCGGTGAAGTCGGCCGAGGCGCTGCGGCCGGACGTCGTGGTGCTCGATGTGGAGATGCCCGGCGACGGCGTCGTGCGCACCACCACCCACATCCACCGGGTCTCGCCCCGCTCCCGCGTCATCGTGCTGAGCATGTACGACGACCCGGTGCTGGTGCAGGAGCTCATCGCCCACGGCGTGCGCGGCTACCTGCTCAAGAGCGTCGGCCGGGAGGAGCTGGTGCAGGCCATCCGCGGCGTCTGCGCGGACGCCGAGCGGGTGGTCCTGTCGGTGTCGCGGGAGAGCCTGATGATGTCCGGCCGGCCGCGCGCCGGCAAGCTGTCCGAGCGGGAGCTGAGCGTGCTGTCCCTGGCCGCCCAGGGCCTCAGCAACGCCCAGATCGCCACCCGGCTGATGATCGCCGAAGGCACGGTCAAGCGTCACCTGCGCAACATCTTCACCAAGCTCGACGCCACCTCCCGCCTCGACGCCGTGAACAAGGCCATGGCCGCGTCACTGCTGACGCTCTGACGCCTCCTCCGCCACGGCCGCCTCACTGCTGACGCTCTGACGCCTCCCCTCCGGGCTCCCCGGGGACCAGCCAGAGCGTCGCCAGCGGCGGCAGCAGCACCTCGGCGACCGCACCCCCCTCCGGGCAGGTGACCGAGCCCAGGTTGCCGAGGTTCCCGCCGCCGTAACAGGCGGCGTCGGTGTTGAGCGCCTCGTGCCAGCGCCCGCCGGAGGGGAGCGCCAGCCGGTGCCCGTGACGCGGCACCGGCGACAGGTTGCTCACGCACACCAGCGGCGCCCCCCACCGGTCCCAGCGCACGAAGGAGTAGACGCTGGAACCGGCGTCGTCGGCGTCGATCCAGGAGAAGCCGCCGGGGGAGCAGTCCAGCCGCCACAGCGCGGGGGTCGCGGCGTAGCGCCGGTTCAGGTCCCTGACCAGGTCCCGCACGCCCTTGTGCCGGGGGTCGCGCAGCAGCGCCCAGTCCAGCTCCCGGTCATGGGACCACTCGCTCCGCTGCGCGAACTCCTGGCCCATGAACAGCAGCTTCTTGCCCGGATGCGCCCACATGAAGGCCAGGTACGCGCGCAGGTTCGCCAGCCGCTGCCACTCGTCGCCCGGCATCTTCCCGGCCAGCGAGCCCTTGCCGTGCACCAGCTCGTCGTGGCTGAGCGGCAGCACGAAGTCCTCCGCGTACGCGTACGTCAGCCCGAACGTCAGCGCGTGATGGTGGTACGGCCGGTGCACCGGGTCGCGCCGCATGTAGCCGAGCGTGTCGTGCATCCAGCCCATGTTCCACTTGAAGTCGAACCCCAGCCCGCCCGCGGACGCCGGCCGGGTCACCCCCTCCCACGCCGTGGACTCCTCGGCGATCGTCAGCACCCCCGGGCAGCGCCGGTGGACGGTGTCGTTCAGCTCCCGCAGGAACGCGATCGCCTCCAGGTGCTCCCTGCCGCCGTGCGCGTTGGGCCGCCAGGCGCCGTCCGGGCGGGAGTAGTCCAGGTAGAGCATCGAGGCGACGGCGTCCACGCGCAGCGCGTCGACGTGGAACTCCTCGCACCAGTACAGGGCGTTGGCGATGAGGAAGTTGCGCACCTGCGGGCGGCCCAGGTCGAAGGTGAGCGTGCCCCAGTCGGGGTGCTCGCCGCGCAGCGGGTCGGGGTGCTCGTACAGGGGGCCGCCGTCGAAGCGGGCCAGCGCCCAGTCGTCGCGCGGGAAGTGCGCCGGCACCCAGTCGAGTATCACCCCGATCCCGGCCAGGTGCAGCGCCTCGACCAGGGCGCGGAAGTCGTCCGGGGTGCCGTAGCGGGAGCTCGGCGCGTAGTAGGAGGAGATCTGGTAGCCCCACGAGCCGCCGAAGGGATGCTCGGCCACCGGCATGAGCTCCACGTGGGTGAAGCCCATGCCGCGCAGGTACCCGGGAAGCTGCTCGGCCAGGTCGCGGTAGGTCAGGCCGCGCCGCCAGGAGCCCAGGTGCAGCTCGTACACGCTCATGGGCGCCTCGCGGGCCGGGCCCTCGCCGCGGGCCGCCAGCCACGCGCCGTCGCGCCAGCGGTGCCGCGAGGTGAACACCACCGACGCGGTGCGCGGCGGGTGCTCGGCCGCCAGGGCCAGCGGGTCGGCCTTGCGCCGGGTACGGCCGTCCGCGCCGGTGATCTCGTACATGTACCGGCAGCCGTCGCCGGCCCCGGGCACGAACAGCTCCCACAGGCCGCCGCCGGGCGCCCGGCGCAGCGCGTGCCCGGCGCCGTCCCAGCCGTTCAGGTCGCCCACCAGCCGCACCTCGCGCGCGCCCGGCGCCCACACGGCGAACGACACGCCCGCCACGCCGCCCACCGTCCGGGTGCGTCCGCCCAGCGCCCGCCACAGCTCCTCGTGCCTGCCCTCGCCGATGAGGTGCAGGTCCAGCTCGCCCAGCACGGACGGCCCCCCGCCGGTCAGGACGTCCATCACCGCTCCACCGTCAGGATGTGCGCCGGCTGGCCGGACGGGTCCAGCCGCACGAAGTTGCGCGCCCCCCACTGGTAGACCTCGCCGGTCAGCTCGTCGCGCACCCGGAAGGACGGCCCGAGGTCGGGCAGGTCCAGCGTCACCGTGGCCTGCCGCACGTGGTGCGGATCGAGGTTGACCACGACGATCACGGTGTCCTCGCCCGCCTGCTTGGCGAAGCAGAGCACGGCGTCGTCGTCGGCGTGCTGGAAGCGCAGGTTGCGCAGCAGGCGCAGGGCCGGATGGCGGCGCCGGATCCGGTTCAGCGCGGCCAGGAAGGGCGCCAGCGTGCCGCCCGCCGACCAGTCGCGCGGCCGGTACTGGTACTTCTCCGAGTCCGTGTACTCCTCGCTGCCCGGCGCGGCCGGCTCGCGCTCGCACAGCTCGAACCCGGCGTACACGCCCCAGGCGGGGGAGGCCGTCGCGGCCAGCGCGGCCCGCACCCGGAACGCGGCGGGGCCGCCCTCCTGGAGGTAGGCGTGCAGGATGTCGGGCGTGTTGACGAACAGGTTCGGCCGCATGTACGCCGCCGCCTCCCCGGCCAGCTCGCCCAGGTAGCTCTCCAGCTCCGGCTTGGCGTTGCGCCAGGTGAAGTAGGTGTAGGACTGCTGGAAGCCGACCGCGGCCAGCGTGTGCATGATCGCCGGCCGGGTGAACGCCTCGGCCAGGAAGACGACGTCCGGGTCGGTGCGGTTGATCTCGGCGATCAGGCGTTCCCAGAAGAACACCGGCTTGGTGTGCGGGTTGTCCACCCGGAAGATCCGCACCCCGTGGCCCATCCAGTGGCGCAGCACCCGCAGCGACTCGGCCAGGATGCCGCCGGGGTCGGCGTCGAAGGAGATCGGGTAGATGTCCTGGTACTTCTTGGGCGGGTTCTCGGCGTAGGCGATGCTGCCATCGGGCCGGTGCTCGAACCACCGCGGGTGCTCCCGTACCCACGGGTGGTCGGGCGAGCACTGCAACGCGAAGTCCAGCGCCACCTCCAGGCCCAGCTCGGCGGCCCTGGCCACGAAGAAGTCGAAGTCGTCGATCGTCCCCAGGTCGGGGTGGACGGCGTCGTGCCCGCCCGCCGCCGAGCCGATCGCCCACGGCGAGCCGGGGTCGTGCGGCCCGGCGATCGGCGAGTTGCCCGGCCCCTTGCGGTTGGTCCGGCCGATCGGGTGGATCGGCGGCAGGTAGACCACGTCGAAGCCCATCGCCGCGACGGCGGGCAGCCGCTCGGCCGCGGTCCGGAAGGTGCCCGAGCGCGGCGGCCGGCACCCCGTGGGGTCCACCACGGCGCCCTCGGAGCGGGGGAAGAACTCGTACCAGGCCCCATAAAGCGCCCGTTCGCGCTCCACCAGCAGCGGCAGGTCCTCACCGGCCGTCACGTGGTCGCGCAGCGGCCGGCGGGCCAGCGTCCGCAGCACCGGCTCGGCCAGCGCGATCGCCAGCCGCGCCTCGGGGTCCAGCTCGCCGTCGCGCAGCGTCGCGGCGGCCACGCGCAGCAGCCGGGCGTCGGCGGGCGGCACCTCCGGCTGGGCGGCGGCCCTGGTCAGCAGCCGGGCGCCGGCCTCCATCGTGACGGCCACGTCGATCGCGGCGGGGATCTTCACCTCGGCCACGTGCAGCCAGGTCGCCACCGGGTCGCTCCACGCCTCCACCCGGAACGTCCACTCGCCCTCCCGGTGGGCGGCCACCTCGGCCGCGTACCGGTCGGAGCCCTGGGCGACGGCCGCCATCGGGATCCAGGCGGCCTGCTTGCCGTCGGGATCGGTGAGCACGACGTTCGCGCCCACCACGCCGTGCCCCTCCCGGAACAGCGTCGCCGACACCTCGAACGGCTCGCCCGGCACCGCGCGCGCGGGCCGGCACCCGCCCGCCACGACGGGCCGGACGCCGACGACGGGCACCCGGCCCGCGGCGATCTCGGAGATCTCGGTCAACACCAGCGTCTCAGTCATGTGTCACGCGTCCTGCAGGTCGGCGATGGTCTCGATCGAGGTGCCGGCGGCGGCCTCGCAGTGCGCCGGCACGGTCAGCCCCGGGTACACCGTCACCCCGGACAGCCGCACGCCGGCCTGAACCGTCACTCCGTTGCCCAGCGCGCTGTAGCCGCTCAGCACGGTCACGCAGTCCACGAACGACTCCACCCTGGCCATCGTCCCCACGTGCGTGTCGGTGAGCCGCGCCCAGGGCCCGATGATCGCGCCGTCCAGGCAGGCCACCCGCTGCAACCGGCACCCGGTGTGCAGGTCCACGCCGTCGCCGATCGCGGAGTCGGAGACGACCACGCCGGGGCCGATCTCGACGTCCCGGCCGATGTGCACGTTCGGCCCGATCCTGACCAGGCCCGCGCTGATCTTCTCGGCCAGCGTCATGCCCGACGTCGCGTCCCGCTGGCGCAGCGAGGACTCGTGGATGCGCACGTTGCCCGGGCAGGCCCGCAGCATGCCCTTGAGCACGTGCGGGTAGCCGCCGCTCAGCGCGTCGGTCAGCGTGCCGAGATAGTCGCGCAGGTTGCCCAGGTCGCCCAGCTTGGCGATGGGCGCGATGCCGACCCGGTGCCCGGCCTCCACCAGCCACGGGAGCAGGTCGTGCCCCCAGTCGAGCCGGTGGCGGGCCAGCTCGGCCAGCCCCGGCTCCCCGGCCAGCTTCCGCAGCCGCCCGCAGTCGACCAGGTAGAGCCCGGCGTTGACGGGCACCCGGGCCGGGTCGGCGGCCAGGGCCTGCACCTCGGCCAGCGGTGGCTTCTCCACGAAACGCCGGATCCGCCCGGAGGCGTCCGTGACCATCGTGCCGTACTTGCCCGCCACCTCCTCGGCCGGCCGCTCGACCACGGCCACGGTGACCACCGCGTCGCTGTCGCGGTGGCGGCGGACCAGCTCCTCCAGGTCGAACTCGAACAGCGAGTCGGTCGGGAAGACCAGCGCCAGCCCGTCGAGCTGCCAGTAGTCCAGGCTGCTCAGCGTCGCCTCGCCGGAACCGGTGTTGGTCCAGTCCATCCGGGGCCGCGAGTAGCGCACCCGCACGCCCAGCCCCTCGCCGTGGCCGAGCACGTCCTTGGCCTGGTAGCGGTTCTCCCGGCCGTTGGCGATGAGGTAGAAGTCGCTGACCCCCTGGTCGCGCAGGGCCATGATCTGCCATTCGATGACCGGCCGTCCGGCGAAGCAGACCGTGGCCTTGCTCCGCAGGTGGCCGGGGGCCTCCAGGGTGAGCGGCCGGGCCCTGAGACCCTGTCCGCCCGCCAGTGCGATTCCGGCGATCTCGTTCATTGTCCGTACTTCCCCGTGGGTGTCCTACGTAGGGCGATCATGGTGATGTCGTCGAACTGCTCGGCGGACCCGATGTGCGCGCTGATCTCCCGTTCGAGCCTGTCCAGCAGGTCGTCCGCGCCGGTGGCGGGCTGCGAGACGAGGGTCAGCATGAGCTCCTCGCTGAAGAAGCGGCCGGACTCGTCCCTGGCCTCGGGCACGCCGTCGGTGTAGGCGAACAGCAGGTCCCCCTGGTCCAGGTGGGCCCTGCCGACCTCGAAGACGGAGTCGGGCACCAGCCCCAGCGCCGGCCCGGTGGGACGCAGCAGGGTGTGGCCGCCGCCCGCGTGGCGGATGATGGGCGGGTTGTGCCCGCAGTTGATGTAGACCAGCGCGCCGGTGACCGGGTCGAGCACGCCGAAGAACAGCGTGGCGAAGTAGCCCTGGCGCAGGTGGTTGGCGGTCAGGTAGTCGTTGGTCGCGATCACCGCGCGCAGCAGCGGCGTGGCGTCGTCCTGGACGGGGTCGGCCTCGCCGGTCCCCACATGGGCGGCCGTGTGCCGCAGCAGCGTCCTGATCAGGGCCATGAACAGGGCGGCGCCGACGCCCTTGTCGCACACGTCGGCCACCACCAGCCCGATCCGCGACCCGCCCAGCAGCTCCAGGGCGTCGTAGAAGTCCCCCGCGACCTCCCTGGCCGGCTGGAACCGGACGGTGAGCTGCCAGCCGGCGCGGGCCGGCAGCGCGTCGGGCAGGAAACCCGCCTGGATCTCCCGCCCGATCTGCAGCTCGCGCTCGTACTTCAGCAGCGCCTCCTCCTCGGCGCCCGGGAAGCGGCCGAACACCTGGCCCGCCCGCAGCCTGCGGTGCAGCAGCTCCGGCACGAAGGGCGGGACGACGTAGTCCAGCCCGGCCAGCACGTGCGGTTCGAGCTGACGCAGGTCGCCGTCGGTGAACGCGACCACGACGGGAGGCCGCGCGCCGGCCTGGACGACCCGCGTCACCTCGCGCACGACCTCCACGTCGAGGCTCGCGTTCACCAGCAGCAGACCGGTGGGCGGAGGCGCCTCGGCCAGCAGCTGCTCGGGGGTGCGCCTGGCCACGGGAGCGCCGTCGGCGGCCAGCAGCAGGCACAGCTCTTCCGCTGCTGGTGATGGGCCACTGACGACGAGGGTCACCTCCGCATCCATCGGTACCTCCTAGACGCGGTTCATGATGATGGTCGTCTGGTTACGACCCGAGCTGTACTCGTAGCGGACCTGGTCGGCGACCGTACGGGCCAGGTAGACGCCCAGCCCGCCCGGCCGGCGCTCGCCCAGCGGCCGTTCCAGGTCGGGAACGGCCTCGTAGGCGGTCGGGTCGAACGGCGGCGCCGAGTCGGTCAGGCGCAGCCACACCCGGCCCGGCTCCACCCCGCCGGTCAGCTCCAGCTCGCCCGTCCGGTCGCGGTGGCCGTGCGTGATGATGTTGACGATCAGCTCCTCGGCGGCCAGCCGCAGCCAGTGGGCGCGCGTGCGGGTCAGGCCGCCGAGCGCGCTCAGCGTCTGCACGTAGGCCATCAGCTCGTCCAGCGACTCGGGCTCGGCGGGGAGCCTGAGCCGCTGCATCGCCTGCCTACTCGGGGATCGCATCGCTGAAGTCCACGCTGTGGTGGAAGCCGACCAGCCGGATGGTCTGCTCGATGGCGTCGTTGGCGCCGACCAGCACGATGCGCACGTCGTCGGCCAGCTTCTGCCGGGCGAACACCAGCCCGCGCAGCCCCGCCGAGGACATGTAGCTGAGCTGCGACATCTCCAGCACCAGCAGCTCGGCCGCGGCCTCGGCCGCGCGCTCCACCTCCCTCCTGAAGGTCTCGGCGGTCAGGGCGTCCAGCTCGCCCTCCAGCGTGATCAGTGCGGTGCTGCCGTCGTGGGTCAGGATCGCGTTGAACGACATGGGATCTCCTTCGGGGATTTCAGGGATGGGCGCGGCCGACCAGCGCGACCGCGGCCCGCGGGCCGACGACGATCCGCCGCTGGTCGGCCAGCGGCGGCTCCTGGCCCGGTGAGTGGACGTCGCCGGGGGCGGCGGCCGCGGTGTCGGCGAACAGGTGCCACACCGCGCCGTCCGGCAGCGCGGGCAGCTCCAGCTCCCGCGCCTGCCAGTGGGTGTTGGCGGCCAGGTACAGGTGCTCCTCGCCGCCGCCGGCCGCCGGGCCGCTGCGCAGCATCGCCACCAGCGTGCTGTCCGGCGACCAGTCGGGCTCGCCGGCCCGCTCGCCGTGCCAGGACACCCGCGGCAGCCCGGCGCCCTCGTCGCCGCACGGGTGGCGGCGGTCGCGCACCATCGGGTGCGCGGCGCGGAAGGCGACGCACTCGCGCACGAACCGCAGCAGGCCGCCGTTTCGCTCGGTCAGGCCCCAGTCGAACCACGACAGCGGGCCGTCGTGGCAGTAGGCGTTGTTGTTGCCCTGCTGGGTGCGGCCGACCTCGTCGCCGGCCAGGATCATCGGGATGCCCTGGCTGAGCAGGAGCAGCAGCATCGCGTTCCTGGCCTGCCGCCCGCGCAGCGCCAGCACCTCGGCGTCCCGCGTCGGGCCCTCGGCGCCGCAGTTCCAGCTCTGGTTGTCGTCGCTGCCGTCGCGGTTGTCCTCGCCGTTGGCCTCGTTGTGCTTGCCGTTGTAGGCGAACAGGTCCGCCAGCGTGAACCCGTCGTGGCAGGTGACGAAGTTGACCGAGGCCAGCGTGCCGCGGGAGGCGTACAGGTCGGGCGAGCCGACCAGCCGGGTGGCCAGCTCGCCGGCCGAGCCGGGGTCGGCCTTCAGGAAGCGGCGCAGCGCGTCGCGGTAGCGGCCGTTCCACTCCGACCAGCGCTGGTAGCCGGGGAAGGAGCCCACCTGGTACAGGCCGCCGGCGTCCCACGCCTCGGCGATCAGCAGGCAGTCGCGCAGCAGCGGGTCGTGGGCCAGCGTCTCGATCAGCGGCGGGTTGGCCAGCGGCGCGCCGTCCTGGCCGCGGTCCAGGATCGCGGCCAGGTCGAAGCGGAAGCCGTCGATGTGGTACTCGCCGGCCCAGTAGCGCAGGCAGTCGAGCACGTAGTCGCGCACCACCGGGTGGTTGCAGTTGAAGGTGTTCCCGGTGCCGCTGAAGTTGTAGTAGTAACCCTCCGGCGTGAGCATGTAGTACGTGCCGTTGTCCAGGCCGCGGAAGTGGATGGTCGGGCCGTTCTCGTTGCCCTCGGCCGTGTGGTTGAAGACCACGTCCAGCACCACCGCGATCCCGGCCCGGTGCAGCTCCTTGACCAGGTTCTTGAACTCGTCGGACTGCATGCCGTACCGGCCGGTGGCCGCGTAGCCGGCCTTGGGCGCGAAGAAGCCCAGTGTCGAGTAGCCCCAGTAGTTGTACAGGCGCTCGCCGGTGACCGGGTTGACCCGGCTCATGTCGAACTCGTCGAACTCGAAGACCGGCATCAGCTCCACGCAGTTGACGCCGAGCGCCTTCAGGTAGGGGATCTTCTCGATCAGCCCCGCGTACGTGCCCGGCGCCGACACCCCCGAGGACGGGTCCGCCGTGAAGCCGCGCACGTGCAGCTCGTAGACGACCAGGTCCTCCGGCGCGACGCGCAGCGGCCGGTCCTCCTCCCAGTCGAAGTCGTCGGAGACCAGCACCGACCGGTAGGGGTACGGGTCGTCCCAGTCGACGTCGGCGCCCCACACGTCGCGGCCCGACATGACCCTGGCGTACGGGTCGGCCAGGATCCTGCCCGGGTCGAACCGGTCGCCGGGACCCGGCGTCTCCGGGCCGGCGACGCGGTAGCCGTACTCGACGCCCTCGTGGTCCAGGCCGAACACGGTCATGGCCCACACGCCGCCGATCCGGTACTCGCCGGGGAAGGGCAGCTCGGCGAACGGCTCCCGCTCCCCGCGTCGGAACAGCACCAGCGAGACCGCGCTCGCGCCGCTGGAGTAGACCGAGAAGTTCACCCCGCCGGGCACCAGCGTGGCGCCGAACGGCATCGGATGGCCCGCCCGCACCCCGAACCCGGCCAGCTCGGCCGTCGGGAAGGAGTCGATCCGGCCCGGCACGCCCTGCGTCTCCACACTCATGTGGCCTCCTCCCGGGGCTCGGCGGCCCGGACGATCTCCAGCGCGTCCGCCACGCAGTCGGCGACGACGAAGAAGCGCAGGAACCCGGTCGCCGCCATCACCCCGCGCAGCTCGGCCGACAGGCCCACCAGGGCGATGAAGCTGTCCAGGGTCCGCGCCTGCCGGTAGACCAGCAGCATCGTGCGCAGGCCCGCGCTGGACAGGTAGCTGACGCCGGTCAGGTCGAGCAGCACCGGCCGGCTGTCCGGCAGCAGCGACAGGATGCGCTCCTGCGCCGCCGGGGCCGACCTGCTGTCGAGCTGGCCGGTGAGCCCGATCACGGTGACCGGGCCGATCGTGTCCGTCGTGATCTCCATGGCCGGCACGCTCACTCCTGCACCGGGGTCAGCGTCACCTTGACGCGCAGCGCCTCGGTGGACTCCGGCAGCTCCACGGTCATCGCCACCGGGTCCAGCACCTCGTACGGCTTGCCGTCCACCTCGGCCTCGGTCAGCAGCACCCGCCCGGCCGGCAGCAGGTCGGGCGCGACGCGCAGGATGCGGTCGGCGTCCGGGCCCGGCTTGAAGTGCAGGGTGAGCGGCTGCCGGGTGACCAGCAGCCGCGTGTACACGGTCGCCAGATAGCACAGCTCGGAGGAGTGGTACATGCTCATCGAGTGGCTGCCCTTGAACCGCTCGGTCCCGAGCAGGTACGGCAGGCCGTTGGCCAGAACGTTGAAGTAGACCGCGCCCTCGTCGTGGTCGAGGAAGAAGGCGTTGTAGAAGCCCGCCGCCTGCCGCGCCTGCTCCAGGTGGTCCTCACCGCCCAGCTCGCCGGCCACGATCAGGTACGCCAGGATCGCCTGCTCCTGCTGCCACCACGCCTTGCGGTCGTGCCAGGCGAAGCGGTGCCACCGCTGGCCCTCGGCCCGGTGCCGCTCGACGACGTCGTACCAGCCGCCGCGCTGCTGGTCGCTGCCGACCGCCGGCATGGTTCGGGCCAGGTGCTCGGCCAGGTCGCGGTAGGCGTCCTTGGGGCGGGCGCCGTGCATGCGCATGAGGTTCCAGGCGATCTTCAGGTTGTGCCCGACGACCGCGCGGTCCTGCTGCCAGCCGTGCGTCAGGTCGTGGCTCCAGTCGTCGTGGAAGCGCTCGTTGACGAACGGGCTCGACGGCTCAGGGAAGTGCTCGACGATCGTGTCGAAGGTGCGCTCCAGCATCTCCAGGTGACGCTCGTCGCCGGTGGCCAGGTAGTAGTTGATCAGGTAGGCCGGGGCGTGGTCGCCGATGGAGTTCCAGTTCTTGCGCGACTGGTTCGGCCCGAGCGACTCGTGGTGCGGGCTGAGCAGGATCGGGTCGACGTGCGAGTAGTAGCCGCCGCGCCGGTGGTCGCGGAAGAACTTCTCGAACAGCCGCAGCGTGGCGTCGGCGTCGGAGGCGATGCGCTTGTCGCCGGTGACGCGGTAGGTCTGCGTCGGGCCGGCCAGGGCGTAGATCTGCTCGTACATCGGGATGGCGTCGTAGTCGTCGCCGAACTCCGAGGTGAACAGCTTCTTCTCGTGCTCGCCGTCCACCTTGATGCCGTGGTACCAGTACACGACGTCGTTCTCGGGGTCCACGAAGCGCATGTGCTCGCGCAGGTAGCGGGTGCCGCGCTCGGCGACCTCCAGGTAGGCGTCGTCGCCGGTCAGCAGGTACGCCGAGGCCATGCCGTACACCAGCCGCGAGATCGTGTCGGTCTCCTGCACGTGGCTGGCGGTCTTGTCGCCGCCCAGGCGCAGGATCGTCCGGTAGTCGCGGAAGTCGACCGGCCCCTGCCCGAACTGGGCGCGGCGGTAGAACGCGGCGATCTCGTCGAGCTGGTTGATCCACCAGTCGGGCTGCTCGAACCGGTACTCGCCGGCGCCGCGGCCCAGGAAGATCAGCCGCTTGGCCGAGAAGACCGGCTCCTCGCCCTCGGGGTAGAAGATCCCGTAGACGAACAGGTGGCGGCCCGGCGTCAGCATGTCGCGCACGTGGTCGCCCGCGTCCACGTACGGCTCGCCCAGGTTGCGCAGCACCTCGGCCGAGACCTCGCCGTCCAGGCGCACCTCGACCGTGCGGCCGTCGATGGTCGCCAGCCGGAAGGAGCCGGAGCCGGCGTCGAACCGTTCGACCCGCCCGGCCACGGTGTCCATGAAGGTGAAGTTCATCGTTGCTCCTACAGCGTCTCGGCGAGCTGGCCGATGATGGTGTGGGCGAACAGATGGCAGTGGTACACGCTGCGCCCGGTGATCAGGTTGCCGTCGATGACCACGTCCTGGTCCACGTACTCGGCGCCCATGTTCCGCACGTCGCCCACGAGGTTGTTGTGCGCGACGACCTTGCGCCCGCGCATCGTCTCGGGGGCGGCGGCCATCAGCCACAGGCCGTGGCAGATCACGCCCGTGATGATCGACGGCTCCTCCAGCGCCCGCCGCACGAACGCGGTGGCCGGCGCCAGCCGGTTGACGTCGTCGGTGTAGCGCAGCCGGTCCGAGACGATCCCCGAGGGCACGATCACCGCGGCGTAGGAGCGCAGCTCACGGTCGCTGATGCCCTCGAACCCGCGGTCCACGGTGAACGGCACCCGCCACTCGTGGCCGGTGAAGGTGATCGACGGCTGCCCCCACAGGCGGGTCATGAAGTGCACCTCGGCGCCGGCCTCGGCGAAGCGCCGCTCGTAGTAGAAGATCTCCGGCTCGACGTAGTCGCTCTCCATCAGGACGGCGACCTTGCGGCCGTTCAGCGCCGCGCCGGCCCGTGGCTCGATGCCGCTCACAATGGCCTCCCCGGTTCGGTGACGAGGTCGATGAGGAAGGGGCCGTCGTGGCCGAGCAGCCGCTCGACGGCCTCCTCGATCTGGTCGGCCTTCTCCACCCGCAGCCCGTCCACGCCGCAGCCTCTGGCCAGGTCGGTGAACTGGAGGTCGGGATGGGAGAGGTCGAAGGAACGAGGAAAGCGGTGACCGGGGATGCCCCGGCCGCGCCAGTACTCCTCGATGTTGTTGTCCAGCAGCCGGTAGCTGTGGTTGTTGCAGATCACGAACTTGGCGGCGATGTCGTACCGGACGGCGGTGGCCAGCGCCTGGAAGGTGTACATGCTGCCGCCGTCGCCGGTGAAGCCGATCACCGTGCGGTCCGGGTGGGCGAGCTTGGCGCCGATCGCCCCCGGGATGCCCACGCCGAGCGAGCCGCCGCGGGTCAGGAACCAGCTCCCCGGCCCGCGCGGCGGGAAGTAGGAGCCGATCACGCCGGAGGCGGTCAGCCCCTCGTCGAAGACGATCACGTCCTCGGGGGTCCGCGCCGCCAGCTCGCGCATGAACGCGTCGAGTATCGAGTCCTCGGCCGGCGCCGGGCCGACCCGCTGCTGCTGCGCGGCCGTCCGCCGGGCCAGCCGGGCCGCCGCCGCCTGCCGGTCGGCCCGGCTCAGCGTGCCCTCCAGCTCCGCCGACAGCGCCGCCAGCGTGAGCCGGGGGTCGGCCACCAGGCCCAGCGTGACCGGGTGGTTCTTGGCGATCTCGTACGAGTCCAGGTCGATGTGCACGATCCGCGCGTCCTTGCCGAACGGGCTGCTCAGCGACGGGAACACCTCGGGGAACAGGTACGTGCCCACCACCAGCACGGCGTCGGCGTCCTTGACGGCGTCCGCGCTGACCTGGCCGAACATGTGGCCGAGCTGGCCACGGAAGAGCGGGTGGCGGCCGTCCATGTTCGCCTCGGAGAACTCCACGCCCCACACGTCCGCGCCGAGCTGCTCGGCCACCCGGGTCAGCTCCGCCTGCGCGCCGGAGACCGACACGCCGTCGCCGGCCAGGATGATCGGCGACCGGGCGCCGGACAGCAGCTCGGCGGCCCGGCGGACCAGCTCCGGGGCGGGCAGCGCGGCCGAGTGCGGCACCACCGACGGCTGGACCGGCTCGTGGTTGGGCTGGTCCAGCACGTCGAGCGGGAGCGCCACGAACACCGGGCCGCGCGGCGGCGTCATCGCCAGCTTGACCGCCCGGCGCAGCACCCGCAGCACCGAGCCCGGGTCGATCACGCGCATGGCGTGCTTGGTGACGGGCCGGGCCATGGCCACGAGATCGGCGGCCATCTGGGCGTCCATCGCGTCGTAGCCGACCCCGGCCTCACCGGCGACCACCACCAGCGGGGAGTGCCCCCGCTTGGCCTGGTACAGCATGCCGATCGCGTTGCCCAGCCCCACGCCGCTGTGGAGCTGCAGCAGCGCGGGGCCGCCCGTGGCACGGGCGTAGCCGTCGGCGATGCCGGCCGCCACCGTCTCCTGCAGGGTGAGGATGTAGTGGAAGTCCTCGAAGCCCTCCAGCGCGTCGAGGAAGCCCTGCTCGACCGTCCCCGGGTTGCCGAACATGTACGTGATGCCGTCGCTGAGGAACTGCTCGATGATCGCGGTGTTGCCGTCCCTGGCCATGGCCCGCCATCACCAGCCGAAGCGGCGCAGGCCGCCCTCGAGCACTTCGACGATCTTCTGCCCGGTCAGGAACGAGTCGGGCGTGGAGCGTCCGGTGACGAACGGGAAGTCCACGATGACCGAGGTCTCCCTGCCGAAGTTGCCGATGTAGCGGCCCTGCGGCCCGGTGGCGTCCCGCAGGATGTACTCCAGCGGGTACGGCGGCGGCCCCATGTTGAAGTCGGGCACGCCGAGGAACCCGGTGCCGTCCTTGTAGTCGTACTCCTTGCAGTGGCCGGTGACGTGCTTGCCCCAGATGATGCTCTTGCGGTCCTCCCAGTCGCGGGCGAAGGCCAGGCAGGCCACGCCGTAGCACTCGGCGGCCACCGGCTTGCCCGCCCGCACGAACGCCAGCACGATCTCGTGCACCCGCTCGTTGTTGGCCAGGTCCACGATCGGCCCGCTGCCGCCCACGATCAGCACCGCGTCGTAGGGCACCAGCTCGGCCTCCAGCTTGGCCACCGCCCGGTGGTAGGACTCCAGCCGGCGCAGGTAGTCGGGGCTGCTGGTGTAGGGACGCTCGGGCGCCCAGGCCGACAGGTTGAGCGGGTTGGCCAGGCGGCCCGACTCGTCCAGGTCGCGGGTCAGCTTGGCCACCTCGGGCGTGGTGACCGAGCGGCCGAGCGGCGGGTCGACGTAGTCGGGGTCCATGCTGGGCGGCAGGGCGTGCGGCTGCTTGCCGGTCGGCGTGGCGAACACGACGTCGTAGCCGCGCTCGTCGAAGGCCGACAGCGGGCCGACGAGCTCCTCCCCCCAGTAGCCGAACTCCGAGAGGATCACGAGAACGCGCTTGGTCATGCCGACTCCCCGGGAATGATCCAGTTTTCCTTGCAGGTCATGGAGAACACGTGGGCCGGGTCGGCGATCGCCTCCAGCTCCGGCTTGACCCGGCGGGCGTGGTGGGCCGAGGCCAGCGCGGCGCGCAGCGCGTCCACGTCGTCGAACCAGAGCTGGTCCACGGCGTCGAAGCCGGCCTCGCCGAAGGTGTACGCGCCGTCCACGGTGTGGCAGTGCAGGTGCCTGCGCAGGCCCGGCAGCCCGGCCACCGCGGCGGCGTAGGACTCCAGGGACTGCTTGCGGTAGGTGTCCAGCGGCATACCGGGCCGCCGCTTGATCAGCGTGGTGACCTTCACCCAGCTGTCCGGCCGCGGCCTGGGGCCGGGCACCAGCTCGTGGGCGATGGTGTCGACCACGATCGTCGACCAGAACGCCGCCCAGTTGGGCTCGTCCAGCCGGGCGCCCTGGAGGAACTCCTCGCTCTGCAGCGAGGCGAGCTGCTCCTCGGCGCCGGCCAGCCAGATCTCGGCGATGCCCTGGTGCGGCAGCGCCGGCCGGCCCACGTCGCCGTCGAAGGGGATGCGGGTGTCGACCAGGTACTGCCTGATCTGCTTGATCTTGCTCGCGTACTTCACCGCGTGCACGTTCACCCAGTAGTCCTGGAACTGCTGGACGGTGAAGCCGGGCTTGGGGGCGCCGAAGATGAACTGGTGGATCATCGGGTGGCCTCCTGTCGGGCCGGGAGGAAGTCCGCCGCGACGAACTCGGCCGCGCGCTCGCCGATCATCACGGTGGTGGTGTGGGGGTTGGCCGAGACGATCGTCGGCATGATCGAGGCGTCGGCGACGCGCAGCCCCTCGACGCCGCGCACCCGCAGCCGGGTGTCCACCACGGCCAGGCTGTCGGAGCCCATCTTGCAGGAGCCGGCGAAGTGGTAGTAGGAGCCGACGTTCTCCGTCACCCAGGCGGTGAGCTGCTCCCGGGTGCGCACGTCCGGGCCGGGGGCGACCTCGGTCAGCCCCCAGTCGCGCCGGAAGGCCGAGCTGGCGTAGATGTCGCGGGCGATCTGCACCATCGTCACCGTGCGCTCCAGGTCCGAGCGCTCGGCGAAGTAGTTCGCGCTGACCCGCGGGTAGGCCGTCGGGTCGGTGCCGGCCAGCCGTACGCTGCCCCGTGACAGCGGGCGGACCAGCCCCGGCAGGGTGAGCACGATCTTCGGGTCGACCAGCTCGCGCACCGGCGTCAGCGGCTGCCCGGTCTCCACCCGCTTGATGACGTTGGCGAAGAACTGGTCGCCGAACGGCGCCCGGTGCACCAGGCAGATCTCCATGTCGGGCACCGGCAGCCCCGGCTCCGACCCCCAGAACAGGCCGACCTCGGTGACCTGCCCGCGCGGGTCGGGCGCGGCCTCCTCCATGTACCCGATCGGGCCGATGACCAGCGGGTGGTCGTGGAAGTTGGCCCCCACGCCGGGCAGGTCGGCGACCACCGGGATGCCGAGCGCGGCCAGCGCCCCGGCCTCGCCGATGCCGGACAGCTGCAGCAGCTTGGGCGACTGGATCGCGCCCGCGCTGACGATCACCTCGTGCGCGGCCCGGACGGTCCGCAGCTCGCCGCCCTTGAGGTACTCCACGCCCACGCAGCGCTCGCCCTCGAACAGCAGCCGGGTGGCCAGCGCCCCCACCTCGACGCTCAGCCGCTCCAGCGCCGGCTCCAGGTAGGAGGCGCGCACCCCGCAGCGGGTGCCCTTGCCGGCGTCGATGTCCATGTCGATGTCGACGTGGTGCCAGCTCACCCCGAAGCTGTCGGCGTTGAAGTCCTCGACCTGCGGGTAGCCCAGCTCCACGCAGGCGTCCACGAACGTCTGGGAGACCGGGTTGCCCATGTCCCGGGCGTTGACGATCTTGATGGGGCCGTCGTGGCCCGCCGTGGGGTTGGTCGCGTCCCGCTGGCCCTCCAGGCGCTGGAAGTAGGGCAGGACGTCGGCGAAGGACCAGCCGGGGCAGCCGTCGTAGGCCCAGGCGTCGAAGTCCGCCGGACGGCCACGCGTGTGGATCATGTGGTAGACGTTCGACGTCCCGCCCAGGCCGCGGCCCGCCGCCGAGTAGACCTGGCGCCCGCCGAGCCCCGGCTGCGGCTCGCTCATGTACGCCCAGTCCAGCTCGGTCAGCAGCACCTCGTTCCACCGGCTCGGGTCCTCGACCGCGTCCGTGACCTTCGTGTCGCCCGCCTCCAGGACCAGCACGCTGGCCCCGGGCAGCTCGCTCAGCCGGGCGGCGATGACCGACCCGGCCGTGCCGCCGCCGACGACGACGAAGTCGAAGCTCTGTGTCATCTCAGCTCACCTCCGCGCCGATGCGGCGACCAGGTCGGCGGCCTTCTCGGCGATCATGATCGTGGCCGCGTTGGTGTTGCCCCGGGTGATGACCGGCATGACCGAGGCGTCGGCCACGCGCAGCCCGTCCACGCCACGGACCCGCAGGTCGGGCTCGACGACCGCCTCGTCGTCGCGGCCCATCCGGCAGGTGCCGGCCGGGTGCCACACGGTCGAGGCGCTGGCCCGCACGTACTCGGCCAGGGCGGCCTGGCTCGTCACGCCGGGGCCGGGGGCCAGCTCCCGCCCGCGCAGGGAGTCGAAGGCCGCGTCCGAGACCAGCTCCCTGGCCAGGACGACGGCCTCGGTCAGCAGCCGCAGATCCGCGGCGGCCTCCAGGTAGTGCGGGTCGATCAGCGGACGCAGCGGGTCGCCGGGGCGCAGCCGCACCTCGCCCCTGCTCTGCGGCTGCAGCAGGATCGGCGCGAAGGTGAACCCCGGGCCGTCCGTCCTGTACCGGTCGTCGATGAACTGCACCGGGCCGAAGAAGAACTGCAGGTCCGGCCCGTCGCCGCCCAGGACGTTGGTGAACAGCCCCGCCTCGGCCAGCAGCTCGGGGAAGGGCAGCTCGCGCAGGCTCTCGTAGCCGATGCCGAACAGCACGTGGTCCTGCAGGTTGCCGCCCACGCCCGGCAGGTCGGCGACCACCTCGACGCCGTGCTCGCGCAGGTGCGCGGCCGGGCCGAGGCCCGAGCGCAACAGCAGCGCCGGCGAGCCCAGCGCGCCGCAGGCCACGACGACCTCCTGCGCGGCCGTGGCCCGCTGCGCACGGCCGTCCTTGACGTACTCCACGCCGGCGGCCCGGCCGCCCTCGAACGTGAGGCGGGTGACGACGGCGCCGGTCTCCAGCGTGAGACCCGGCTCGCCGAGCACCGGCGCCAGGAACGCCTCCGACGTGCTGGACCGGCGGCCGTCCTTGTCCCGGGTGGACTGGTAGAAGAAGGCCAGGCCCTCCTGGCGCGGGCCGTTGTAGTCGCCCGTGCCGTCGGCGCGGCCGCGGGCGATCGCCGCCCGGACGAACGCGCGCGAGGCGTCCGACGGCGAGCCGTAGTCCACGACCTTCAGCGGGCCGCCGCCGCCCCGGTACTCAGGCGAGCCGCCCGGGTAGTCCTCCGAGCGCCTGAAGTAGGGCAGCACCTCGTCGTAGGACCAGCCGTCGTTGCCCAGCGCGGCCCAGCCGTCGAAGTCGCGGCGGTTGCCCCGCACGTACATCATGGCGTTGACCGAGCTGCCGCCGCCCGTCACGCGGCCCTGCGGGATGGGCACCACCCGGCCGCCCAGCTCCCGCTGCGGGGTGCTGGCGTAGTCCCACACGAACTCCGGCGAGCCCCACATCGACGTCATCGACGGGACGTCGGTCCGGTGCACGCACTCGGCGTCGTCCGGGCCGCCGGCCTCCAGCAGCAGCACCCGGCAGCCCAGCGCGTCCAGCAGCCGCCTGGCCAGGACGCACCCGGCGCTGCCCGCGCCCACCACGATGTAGTCGTAGGCGCTCACGACGGCTCCAGCAGCCGGGCCCGCTCCAGCGCGGGCAGCAGGTCGCCGACCAGGAACTCCAGGTAGTGCTGCCCCCACATCGTCCGCCAGAGCGGGAAGGTGGCGTCGAAGGCGTCGCCGCGCAGGTCGGCCAGGCGCTCCTCCAGCTCCCACACCACGCCGTTGAAGTCGGCCTCGGAGAACGGCAGCCCGTGCCCGGCCGCGGCGGCGATGACCTCCGCCTTGCTCTTGGCCTTCAGCGACTCCAGCACGTCGGGGCGCGAGCCCGCCAGGCGCAGGAACGCGATCAGATTCGTCCCGCTCATGCCACCGGCCGCCTCTCGTCGGCCGCGAACCCGCGCAGCTCCTCCTCGCCGAACCTGGCCACCACGTGATCGAGCAGGTAGTCCAGGTAACGCCTGCCCCACATGTGCCGCCAGAGCGTGCTGCCGCCGTCGACGGACTCGCCGTCCTTGGCGACGATGACCTCGATCTCCAGGGCCCCGACCACCGACACCAGCTCCTCGGCGGTGAACCGGAAGCCCTCGTCGGAGGCGTGGAACAACAATTGACTGAGATTTCTCGCGCTATACTCAGCGCGTCTTTGCGGATTCTCCCGGAGGTCGCCGAGGAATCTCACGAATTCGCTCTTCGCCATTGGCACCACCATTTCGTCCGGCGCTACGGATGAATCATGTTCAGCCGCCGGAAAACGCGTCAACGCGCCGCCTGGCGGTGACCGGGCGGTATGGAGGTAGCCGATCCCATTCCGTCAAGTCCGAAGCCGCATTCACCGGAATTCCAGCGAATGCACTTGACTTGGATCGCGCTCGAAGGGCGACAATGATCGGTATGAGTCAGAGCCTGACGATCGCGGAAGTCGCAGCCGAGACCGGCCTCAGCGCCCACGCGCTGCGCTATTACGAGAAAGCCGGCCTGATGCGGGAGACGCCGCCGCGCGGCGGCAACGGGCACCGCCGCTACACCGAACGTGATCTGGCCTGGATCCGCTTCCTGACCAGGCTGCGCGGCACCGGGATGTCCATCGCCGACGTCCGCCGCTACGCCGAGCTGGTCCGCGCCGGCGAGAGCACCACCGCCGAGCGCAAGCAGATCCTGCTCACCCACCGCGAGGAGGTGGCCAAGCGCATCGACCAGCTCAAGGACGACCTGGCCGCCATCGACTACAAGATCGACATCTACGAGAAGCTAGAGGAGAAGTACCAGCTGTGACCGCGCCGCGTCTACCTGGCCGGGCTGGTCACGGTCGCGGCCGGCGGGCTGCTCGGCTACTGGGCGCCGACCCTCGGCCTGCTCGTGGCCGCCCGCGTGGTGATCGGCCTGGGCACCTCGGCCGCCTACCCGGCCGCCATGAGCATGGTCCGCCGCAGGTCGCAGCGGTCCGGCGGCGCCGCGCCCGCCTCGGTGATGGGCGCGCTGGCCATGGCAGGGCAGGTCAGCATGGTGCTCGGGCCGCCGCTCGGCGGGCTGCTCGACGCGCTCGGCGGCTGGCGCTGGATCTTCCTGGTCAACCTGCCGATGGCCGTGGCCGGGGTGGTCTCGGCGCTGCTGTGGCTGCCGCGCGACGAGCCGTACGAGCGCTCCGGCGCAGGCGGCGGCGGCAGCCTGCGCGACCTGGCCGGCAACCGGCCGCTGCTGGTCACCTACCTGCGCAACGCGGTGACCTTCATGGCCACCTACGGCTTCCTGTACGGCTGGACGCAGTGGCTGGAGCAGGGCAGAGGCTTGACGGCGGCGGTCGCCGGGCTGCTGCTGACGCCCACCTCGGCCGTGGGCGCGGTGGTCTCGGGACTGGCCGCGCGCGCCGACGGCGCGTCGGGCTGGGCGCGCTGGATGTTGCCGGCCGGCGCCGCGGCCCTGCTGGCGGGCTGCGCCTGGCTGCCGGCGCTCGACGGCGGCGCGTCCATCCTGTCGTTGTGTCTGCTCAGCATGGTCTTCGGGGTGCAGAACGGGCTCAACATCGTCGGCAACCAGGCCGCCATGTACGCCCAGGCGCCGCCCGGCCAGATCGGCATGGCCGCCGGCCTGCTGCGCACCTCGCAGTACGCCGGGGCCATCTGCTCGGCGCTGCTCATCAGCGTGACCTACGGCGAGCGCGCCACCGACGAGGGGCTGCACCGGCTGGGTTTGGTCCTGACGGTCACCTCGGCGCTGCTGCTGGCCGGCACGCTCGTCGCGGCGATCCGCGCCGGTCGCGTCACCGGCGCCGGCGGGCGCGCGTGAGCGGGGAGGGGCCGGCCGCCACTCCCCGCCCGCGCGGTCCGCGCCGCCCGCTCAGCGGGGGCCGATCAGCTCGCTGATCGCGAACCCGGTCAGGCTGGTCACGTTGGCGCCGCCCACCGACAGGATCGTGGACGTGCCGGGCACGCGGTCCACCGCGTACGCGCCGGCGTACCCGGCAGACGGGCGGGCCGGGCCGCTGACCCGGGTCCACGAGGCGCCGTCGAAGTACAGGTAGGCGGGTGCGGTGGTGCCGCCGCCGGTCGGGAGGATCAGGTGGCCCGCGCCGTCGCCGCTGAGGCTCGCCGAGCCGTTGCCCGGGTCGCCGGGCAGCGCCGAGACGGTCCAGCGGGCGCCGTCGTAGCGGGCGATCGCCGGGGTGGCGGGCCGGTTGGTACGGGGCTGGTAGCCGCTGACCCAGATCCTGTCGGGGCCCTCGACGTACACGCCCCGGGGGCTGAGCCCCGGCCTGCCCAGCGAGCGCAGGGCCGTGCCGTCCCACAGGACGACGCCGTTCTCGGCGGCGAAGACGATCTGGTCGCCGCCGTCGACGGCGCGCAGCAGGCCCAGGTTCTCGGTGCGCGGGTAGACCGTCCAGGAGCCCTGGCGCAGGCGCAGGATGTCGGTGCCGCCGGTGTTCCTGTACCTGATCGACCAGAGCGAGCCGTCCTTGGTGGCGGCGATCGGGCCGGTCCACTCGTCGCCGGGCAGCGGGGGCGTCCAGCCGGGCGGGGGCGGGATCTCCGACCAGGCCGAGCCGTTCCAGTACGCCGAGCGCGGCCAGGAGACGTCGGCGATGGTCCTGCTGCCGGTGACGTACACCTGGTCCGGCGCGACGGCCGCGACGCAGCACGGGCTGGGCACGTCGTAGCCGGCGGTGAGCGGCAGCCTGGTCCAGGACGTGCCGTCCCAGCGCAGCACGGAGGTGTCCGGCGAGCCGTCGTAGCCGCGCCAGCCGACGGCGTAGGCGTGGGCGGCGTCCAGCACGTCGACGTTCCAGAGGGTGGTGGGGTCGCCGGGCGGGTCCACGGCCCGGAAGGACGGGGCAAGCAGCGCCTGGGCCGGGGTCGCCGCCGCCAGCGCGGCGGTGACGGCCAGGGCGGCGGCGGAGGCGCGGAGGACGCCACGGAAACGGGTCATGTCTTCTCCTGTGGGCGCGTTCCTGCGAACAAGGGCACGAGTGCGGGCGCGTTCCTGCGGGAAAGGGGGGCACGCAGGACGGCCGGGACGGGCTCCGGGCACGAGAAAGCGGGCCGGTACCGACCGGCCCGCCCGGGATCCGCCCGCTCAGTCGTCGGATCTGACCCCGTCGGGGCCGATCGGGCCGAAGAACGAGCTGAAGTTGGCGGTCCCGTCGCCGAAGATGCCGCCGCGGCCCTCCACGACGCGGCCGTTCTCCCACCGCATCAGGTCCACACCCTCCATCTGCAGGTGCTCGTAGAAGGAGGTGCCGTCCGAGCCGGTGCGCTTGCGCACGGCGGTGCACCGGTTGACGTCGATGGTGTAGCCGTCCACCGGGTTGACCAGGCAGGCGATCTGCTCCATGCGCAGGGTGCCGCCGGCCAGCCGCTGCCAGGTCTTGATGAAGCCCATGAAGGCGTCCAGGCCGTCGTGCCATCCGGCGTACGGGTGGTTGCCGGGGGACTGGAACCGCACGTCGGGGTGCCAGTACTCCAGCGCGCGCTCGCGGTCGCCGGACCGCAGCGCCTGGTGTGCCGCCGCCAGTCGCTCAGCCGTCAGATCCGACATCGCTCTCCTCTCACTGCCTCGGGGGGTACTGCGTCGGGAGGTACTGCCTCGGGGGTGCTGCCTCGGGTGCTACTGCATCGGGTGCTTGGCGAGGAAGGCCGAGACGCCTTCGCCGACCGCCCTCGGGTTCATGATCTGCAGGCCGTGGGTGGCGCCGACGATGCCGCAGCGCTCGGCCTGGGGCAGCCAGTTCATGAGGAAGTGCTGGGCCTCCCGGAAGCCGGGCATGGCCGCCTCGCTGTCCAGGCCCATCACGGCCAGCACCGGCATCCGCGGCTTGTCCGGCACGAGCTGGTCGGCCTTGGACATGCGGAAGCCCCAGCCGCCCAGTGCCGGGAAGTCGACCTTGAACGTGACGTCCGCGCACTCCTCGACCCGCTCCCACACGTCGAGGGGGCAGGTCATGTCCACCGAGCCGAGGTAGCTCGGGCCGCAGACGGCGGCCATGAAGTCGCAGGCGGCGGTGAGCTTGTCGCCCTTCTGCACCAGCTCGATGGCCGTCATCACGGCGTCGTTGTTGGCCTTCTCGGCCTCGGCGCCCTCACGCGGCAGGTACGGCTCCAGCAGCACCGCCGAGTGCGTGCGCTCGGGGTAGGAGAGCATGAACTGGAAGCCGATCACCCCGCCGAAGGAGTACGACATGACGTGCGCCTTGTCGATGCCGAGGTGGTCGAGGAGCTGCTTGGCGTGCTCGGCGCCCTCCTCGATGCTGAGGCTGTCCTTCTCCAGCGTGCTGCCGTTGTAACCGGCGCGGTAATAGCTGATGAACTGGTACTTGTCCAGCAGCTCCGGGTTGTACTTCAGGAGCGGCGTGATGAGACCGTCCGAAATGGAGGTGCAGTGGATGCACAGGACGGGCTCGCCGCGCCCCACGACGGTGTAACGAAGTTCCGCGTTGCTGACCTTGACTCGCTTGTCGTGGTCGAGTTTCCAGTCTCGACCGGCGTACAAAGCATTCGCGCTCATGCCATTCCTCTCACGCGATCACTCGACCGTTTCTCGTGCCCGCTTGGCCATACTCAAGAATGGTTGCCATGGGCCATGGAGACGGTCAACGAGAGAGCCCGCGCCGGGGTATTCACCGCGAAATACGCCGGGGAACTCTGTCAAGTCGGCACGCGTGGAAGGCGGCGGCGGTCAGGGGAAGGACAGCTCGTACTCGACCTGCTCGACCGGGTTGCCGTCGCCGTAGTCGTGGGTGCGGGCGGCGCCGGACTCGGTGAAGCCGCTCTTGGCGTAGAACCGGCGCGCCTGAGGCGTGTCGCGCAGCGTCCACAGGTGCACCCCGGTGAAGCCCTCGTCGCGGATGCGGCGCAGGGTGTCGGTCATCAGGGCGGCGGCCACGCCGGTGCCCCAGCCGTCGGGATGGCCGTAGAAGCCGAGGATCTCCGCCGCGCCCGCCCGCGACGGCGAGGGCCCGAACCAGGAGAAGGCCAGCCGGCGCCCGTCGAGCGCGGCCAGCACCAGGCCCGCCGGGGTCTCGGCGAGCACGTCGTGCCATTTGCCGCGCCGGTGTCGCACGGCCTGGTCGAAGAAGTCGGGGGAGAAGAAGCCGGCGTAGGCGGCCTTCCAGGATTCGGCGTGGATCTCTCCCAGCGTCTCGCCGTCGCCCGGCGAGGCTGGGAACACTGTGAAAATTCCGGTCACAAGATCACACTAGTCGAGAGGTCCCGCGGGTGTCCGGCGGCGGAGCGCGGGCACGTACGGGTATGCACGCACGCGGGGCGGCGCTCGGCGCGTCGGCCGCCGCACGAGGCGTTCGAGGAGGTGCGGGCGGAGAAGCTGCGCGAGACGGCCGTCCGGGCGTGGCGGCCGGGTCGGTCGATCACGCGATCCCGGCCGCCGTGCCGCGGCCGGAGGTCATCCGTAGCGCGGGAGCGCGGAATGGAGGCTCGATGAGGTGGCTGGCTCGCGGGGAGGGGCAACTCCCGGCGGGGGAGGACCGGACGGGCGACGGGCGGCCCGCCGAGCACCCGCTCGCCCGCTGGACCGTCAGTCAGGCGCTGCACCTGGTCTGTCCCGGCCCCGCCGGCGACCCCGACGTGCGGCGCCGCCCCGACGGCGCGGCGCAGGCGTGGCGGGACGGCCGCCCGCTGCCGGTGGGCATCTCGATCACCAGCCGCGCCGGATGGGCGGTGTGCCTGCTCGGCCTGGAGCCGGGGGCCGTCGGCTGCGACCTGCAACGGGTCGAGCCGCGCGGCGCGGGGCTCGTCGCCGACCGGTTCACCCGCCAGGAGCAGCGGATCGCCGGCGACGACCCGCTGCTGGGCAGCCTGCTGTGGTCGGCCAAAGAGAGCGCGGCCGAGGTGCTGCGCCGCGCCGACCCCCGGGCGCTGGAGGTGTCGCTGGGCTGCGGCCGGCCCCGCGACGGGTGGAGCGCGCTGACCGTGCGTGCGGGCGGGCGCGGGGTGGCGCACGGGTGGTGGCGCCGGTTCGGGCCGCTCGTGCTGACCGTGGCGGCCGACCGTCCGACGCCGCCGCCGCGCGGGCTGGAGGAGCCGTCGGCGCTGGCCTCGGCGCTGGGGCCGGGCCGGCCTGCCGTCTCCTCGCCGGTCGGGTCGTACGCCGGGTGCGGCTCGCGGGCCGGCTGACCCGCCGCGGGGCTCAGGCCGACGGCGTCTGCGACCGGTAGGAGTGGCCGAGCTCCTCGCCGAGGCCGAAGTAGTGGCGGAAGTTGTACAGCAGCGGGCTCCACGCGGACGGGTCCACGTGCTGGGTGCCGGGGACGACGATCCGCGGGTCGGCGTGCACCCTGCGCACGACGGCCTCGACGATGACGAAGTCCGCGGACTCGTTCGGCGAGATCCGCACCGCGGCCGCCTCGAGCTGGAGGGGGCACTCGGCCACGCGCGGCGGCCGCACGGTCTGCGAGGGCTCGGGACGCAGGCCCGCCGCGCCGAACTTGTCGGGCTCGAAGCGGCAGCCGGCCGCCTTGGTGTCGGGCACCGGGTCGCGGCCGGTGAGCGGCGCGAGCCGTTCCACCTGCGGCCACAGGTGCGGCGCCGGCAGGTTGACGACCAGTTCTGGCCGGTCGGCCAGGTTGCGCGCGGTCTGCCCGTCGGCGCCGAGCCCGAGCACGACGGTCCGGCCGAGCGCCCAGGCCGACGACATAGGGGCCAGGTTGGCCGAGCCGTCGGGGTTCTCCGTGCTCAGCAGCACGACCGGGGTGCCGAAGTAGAGGATGCTGGGCTCGATGGCGACGTGGCCGAGGGTTGCCGTGTTCATGGCAGGAGCCTAGGAACGCGACGTTCAACCGCCGGCCGAAATGTCCCCGTCGTTCTGATCTACATCGTAAAGGCGCCTGGCTGGGCCACGTACGCCACGCCCTTGCCGGACAGGCCGGCGCCCGCGACGGCCGGGACGAACGCCGACTCGCCCGGCCGCAGCGTCAGCTCGCCCCGATCCGGGATCAGGCGGGCCTCGCCCTCCAGGCACAACACGATCCGGGGCAGCCCGGCGGGCAGCTCGAAGGGGGTGGCCTCGGCCAGGTCGTAGCGCGTGAGGGCGAACTCGGGGGCGGGCGGGACGTAGCGCCACTCGCCGCCGGCCGGACGCTCGGGCTCGACCAGGTGCGGCTCGGCGGGCGTGAAGTCGACCACCCGCATCAGCTCGGGCGCGTCGACGTGCTTGGTGGTCAGCCCGCAGCGCAGGACGTTGTCGGAGCTGGCCATGATCTCCACGCCGACGCCGCCCAGGTAGGCGTGCGGCACGCCGGCGCCGAGGTAGAGGGCCTGGCCGGGCCGCAGGTCGACGTGGTTGAGCAGCAGCGCGGCCACGACTCCCGGGTCGCCGGGGCAGGCCGCGGCGAGGTCGGCGTACGGCGCCAGGTCCGGGTCGGAGCTATCACTGAGGGCGTCCTCGACCTGGGCGCGCAGCGGCGCGGAGGCGTCGTCGAGCATCTGCGCGAACACCGCGCGCAGGGCCTCACCGGCGGGCCGGACGGCGAGCGCGTCGATCCAGGGCTGCAGGCCCGGCACGCCGAGCCGGGCGAGCAGCCCGGCGGTGACGACGGGGGAGCGGAAGCCGCACAGCCCGTGGAAGGGCGTGACCGCGCAGACCATCTCGGGCTTGTGCGAGCGGTCCTTGTAGGTGCGGGCCGGGTCGCCGATCGGCACGCCGCGCGCCTCCTCGGCGGCGAACCCGGCCTCGGCCTGCGCGATCGTGGGGTGGACCTGGAGCGACAGCGGCCGGGCCACCGCGAGCACCTTCAGCAGGTACGGCAGCGCGGGCCCGAACCTCGCCACCGCCGGCGCGCCGAGTGCGGCGACGGGGTCGCCGGCGATGAGCCGGTCGAGGGGCACGCCTCCGGCGATCGACGGGTCGGCGGGATGGGCGCCCATCCAGAGCTCGGCCTGCGGGCGGCCGGTCGGCTCGGTGCCGAACAGCTCGGGCATGGCGGTGACGGAACCCCAGTCGTAGGGCCGGATCGTGGTGTCCAGGCGCAGGGGCAGTTCGAACGTCGGCACAGGGCAGGAGCGTAGTCGCCGGCGGCCGCTCCCGCGCGGCCGGGGCCGGGAGCACCGTTCGAGCGGGCCACGATCCGCGACATCGCCGAGTCGGCGGGGGGCTCGCTCGGCCTGTCCGCGCCGGAGGGCGGGCGCCTGCTGATGCGCACGCTGATCGAGGTCTACTCCCAGCCGGTGCTCGGCCCGGAGGCCGCCGCCGAGGCGCGCGCCTGGCTCGGCTGACCCGCGATCAGCGCGGCCCGGCTGCGCTCGTCCGGCCAGACCGACGCGAGGTCGACGTACGGGCGCAGCAGGCCGGTCAGCTCGGGGTCGCCGCGGCCGTTGAGCTCCTCGGATGCGATCTTGCGCGCCACCCCGGCGACGATGTCGGCCACCTGGACGCGGGGGTCCAGGTGCGAGGCGACCAGCGTCAGGCTGGTCAGCACCAGCGGGCC
Source organism: Nonomuraea sp. NPDC049684 (assembly GCF_044465345.1). NCBI lineage: Bacteria > Bacillati > Actinomycetota > Actinomycetes > Streptosporangiales > Streptosporangiaceae > Nonomuraea > Nonomuraea sp. NPDC049684. Next base: position 123,509 of record NZ_JBITLO010000019.1, read on the forward strand.
GGCGGGGCCGTCCGGGCGGGCCAGCAGCAGCCGCAGCCGCTCGATGCGCTCCTCGGTCAGCGTCGTCTGCCGGTCGTGCACCACCGAGACGGGACGGCCGCCCGCGCCCCAGTGGGCGACCGCGTGCGCGATGGCCGGGATCAGCGGGTCGAGCGCGGGGAAGACGTGCGGGTCGTCGAGCAGGCGCGCGGTGAAGGCGTCCACGAGCGGCCGGGCGGCCCACAGAGCGTCCATGATCTCGCCGGCCGGGCCGGGGGTGGTGCGCAGGTCGGCGACCAGCTCGAAGACCGACTCGGCGGAGATCTCGGGGCCGCGGCCGTTCCTGGCCCGCAGCAGGTGGTTGAAGGCGTCGAGGAAGGCCGTCCAGCGGGCGGGGCCGAAGGCGCGGCGGCCCTCCTGGTAGAGGGTGACGGCCAGGGCGGCCGAGCGTTCGTCCTGGTCGAGGCCGAGGCTGGAGTGGTGGCCGGTGAGCAGGTCGGTCACCTTGCTCACGGCGAAGTACGCCTTGTCGGTCAGGTGGACGCGGGCCCGTCCGAGGATGGGGCCGGACGGGCCGAGCAGCCAGACCAGGGTGGCCCGGTTCTTCTCGCGCAGCACGTGCCCGGCCTTGTACTCGGTGACCGGGGAGGGCGCCCTGAGGCGCAGCTCGCGTACGCACTCGGCCGCGGCGGTCACGTCGAGGGAGACGCCGGCGTGGGCGAACACGTCGGTGTTGCCGCCGACGAGCTTCTCGCCCTCCGCGCCGGACTCGTCGCAGGCGATCTCGACGGGCTGGCCGTCCGGCGCGCGGCTTCGCATGACTTCCATGGTCACTGGCGAACCTACCCAAACCGCCCTTCCTCCCGCGAGACATTTTCCGTCCGCCCCCTGGCGGCGGAACCGGCGGGCGGACGGGTAAGGACCGGACGGTAGGTGCGGCAGTCCGGAGGGAGAGCATCGCGCGTGAGCATCAACGTGACCGTCTGGGGCGAGAACGTACACGAGCAGCGGGAGGAGGAGGTGCGCCGCCGCTACCCCGAGGGCATGCACGGCGCGGTCGCCGCCGGCCTGCGCGAGCACCTGGGGGAGCGGGTGCGCGTGCGCACCGCGACCTTGCAGGACCCCGAGCACGGCCTCGACGCCGCGACGCTGGCCGGCACCGACGTGCTCACCTGGTGGGGGCACGCGGCGCACGAGGAGGTGGACGACGAGGTCGTGGCGCGGGTGTGCGAGCGCGTCTGGGCCGGGATGGGCCTGCTGGTGCTGCACTCGGGCCACTACTCCAAGGTCTTCCGCGCCCTCATGGGCACCACCTGCACGGTCAACTGGCGCGACAGCGCCGACCGCGAGCTGGTCTGGACGGTCGAGCCGGCCCACCCGATCGCCGCGGGCGTGCCCCAGCCGCTGGTCATCCCCGAGCAGGAGACCTACGGCGAGCCGTTCGGCGTCCCGGCGCCCGACGAGCTGGTGTTCGTCAGCTCCTTCTCCGGCGGCGAGGTGTTCCGCAGCGGCTGCTGCTACCGGCGCGGCAAGGGACGCGTCTTCTACTTCAGCCCCGGCGACCAGAACTACCCGGTCTTCCACCAGCCGGGCGTGCGGCGGATCCTGGCCAACGCCGTGGTGTGGGCGGCACCGGCCGAGGGCGCGGGCGAACCGCTGCGCAACACCCGCGTCGCCGTGGGCGACTGGTGACCTACCTTCGGCCGGGCATGACGATGACGACCTTGCCGGTCACGTGGCCGGACCGCAGGTGGTCCATCGCGTCGGAGAAGCCGGCCAGCGGGAACGTCCTGCCGACCACGGGGGTGAGCTCCCCTGTGGCGGCGAGGCCGGCCAGGTGGCGCAGGTCCGCCGGGTCGGTCCTGGTGATCGGGGCGCGCAGGGTGTGCCGGACGAACGGCGACAGCGCCGTCGCCCGGAGCTGGCGGCCGGTGCCGTGCAGCCAGCGGCCGGAGGCGTTCTCGCCGCCGACGATCACGAGCGTGCCCCGGCGGGTGAGCAGCCGCCGCAGGTCCCGCAGCCGGCGGTTGCCCGCGGTGTCGAGGACGACGTCGTAGCGGCCGGGGCCGGCGGCCGGGTCCTGGCGGGTGTAGTCGACGACCTCGTCCGCGCCGAGTGAGCGGACGAGGTCGCCCTTGCCGGGGCCGCAGACGCCGGTGACGTGTGCGCCCTGCGCCTTGGCGAGCTGGACGGCGAACGTCCCCACCCCGCCGCCCGCGCCGATGACCAGCACGCGCTGCCCCGGGCGCAGGCGGGCGTGGTCGCGCAGCGCCTGGAGCGCGGTCAGGCCGCCGGTGGGGACGGCGGCGGCGGCCTCGGCCGACAGGCCGGCCGGCCTCGGGACGAGCCGGTCCGCGCGGGCGACGGCGTGCTCGGCGAGCGCGCCGTCGCAGACGCCGAAGACCTCGTCGCCGGCCGCCAGGCCGGTGACCCCCGGGCCGACGGCCTCGACGGTCCCGGCGACGTCGCGGCCGAGGAGGGGTGAGCGGGGGCGGCGCAGCCCGGTGGCGAGGCGGACGGGGTAGGGCAGCCCGGCGCCGAGGTGCCAGACGCCGTGGTCGAGGCAGGCGGCGTGCACGCGCAGGAGCGCTTCGCCGGGGCCGGGGGCGGGACGGTCGAGGTCGGTGAGGGCCGGGGGGCCGTAGACGTGCCGGGTGATGGCCTTCAAGGCAGGTCTCCATGTCAAAGAAAGTAGACATGATGAACGTAAAAGAAGGCGGACATCGTGTCAATGATTTTGTACATCTCTCGGCTCGGAGGGGCTGCCTGATGTGACACGCCGGAGCCTTCCACCCGATAACCCGAAATATCGGTATCGCTACCGATAACGGTACGGATGGGAGGCGGAGTTACCCTCTGCCCACCCCCCACCACGGCGGGCCGCCTGTTCGCCGGCTCCGCCGGCCTCAGGCCGGCGCGGCCTCCGCACCCTGGATCCGCGCCCGGACCGGTCCCGGCTCCCGGCGACCGGCGGCCTGCTTCGGTCACCCCTCACGTGGAGGTGTCCCCCGCATGAGTCCTTCCCGATGGAGAGCGGCGGCCACGGCGTTGATCGCCGCGCTGGCCGTCGTCGCGCCGGCGACCCCGGCCCCCGCCCTCGCCCAGACCCCCGCCGTCGCGCAGGCCCCCGCCGACGCACCCCTGCGCGCGCACATCGACAGCCGGGTCTCCCCGGCCGGCGAGGAGGTCCTCGCCGACCTGACCCTGCCCTACGGCGCCGCCGGACGGAGCTGGAGCACGCGCGTCACCCGGCCCGGCTCCCGCTACGTCAAGGTGCACTTCGCCGCGCTCACCCTCGTGCCCGGCGACTACGTCACCGTCGCCTCGCCGGACGGCCGCGAGACCCACACCTACTACGGCGACCCCACCCGCGGACGCTATCCGGCCGGCTCCGGGTACACGCTGCACGGCGTCCCCGGCTTCGCCGCGCTCTCCGTGGACGGCGACACGGCGGTGGTCACCCTGCACGCGTCCGGGCCGCGCAACGCCGTCCGGCTGGCCCGGCAGGGCTTCGGCGTGCGCATCGACCGGTACTTCCGCGGCTACACCACCGCGGAGGCCGCGGCCCTGACACCGCGGACGTTCAGCGTCTGCGGCACCGACGCGCGGCGGGACGTCGTCTGCTACAAGGACAGCAACCCCACCGAGTACGCCCGCAGCCGCGCCGTGGCCCGCCAGCTCCTCAACGGACTCGGCTACTGCACGGCCTGGCGGGTCGGCAACACCAACCGCATGCTGACCAACCACCACTGCATGGAGAGCGCCGCCGACCTGAGCGCCAGCGAGTTCCAGTTCGACTACGACTGCGCCACCTGCGGCGGCAACGACCCCGGCGCCGGGACGAAGGTCGGCGGCGGCCAGTTCCTGAAGACCAGCGCGCTCGAAGCGCTCGACTACACGCTCTTCAGCGTCGCCGACTTCGCCGCGATCCAGCAGTTCGGCACCCTGTACCTCGATCCGCGTCCCCCGGTGGCGGGCGAGCGCATCTACATCCCCGGCCACGGCGACACCCTCCCCAAGCGCCTGTCCCTGTACGAGGACACGCAGGGCGGCGCGGCCTGCAAGATCGACGTGGTGTCGTCGGGCGTCAACACCGGCTACCGCTGCGACACCTCCGGCGGGAACTCCGGCTCCCCGGTGATCGCCGCCTCCAGCCACAAGGTGATCGCGCTGCACCACCTCGGCGGCTGCCCCAACTGGGGGACCCGGATCACCGAGGTCTACAACGAGATCTCCGGCCTGATCGACAACACCCCGCCCAACGGCGGCGGCGACGACTTCGCGATGTCGCTGTCGCCCGCGAGCGGCGGCGTCACGCCGGGCGGGTCGACCACGAGCACGATCTCCACGTCCGTCACGCGCGGCGGGCCGCAGCAGATGCAGTTCGCGGCCTCCGGGCTGCCGGCGGGGGCCGCCGTGACGTTCGCGCCGCCCACCGTCCAGTCGGGCGGCACGTCCGTCATGACGGTCTCCACCTCCGCGCAGACGCCCGGCGGCGTCTACACGATCACGGTCACCGGCATCGGCCCGGCCGCCACCCACACGGCCGCGTTCGTCCTGTCCGTGGCCGTCGCGGGCGGCTGCTCCGGCTACGAGACCACCAAGTCCGGGACGCTGGCCTCCGGGGCGGAGCAGTACCAGCCGGACGGCGGGTATCTGCAGACCACCGTCACCGGCCCGCACCAGGCGTGCCTGGACGGCCCGTCCGGCGCCGACTTCGACCTGTACCTGCAACGCTGGAACGGGTCCACGTGGGCGACGGTCGCGCAGAGCGCCGGGTCGGGAGCCGACGAGACGCTCACCTACACCGGCGCGGCCGGCTACTACCGCTACCGGGTGCACTCCTACTCCGGGACGGGTCCGTACACCTTGGGCTACAACGCTCCCTGACCCACGAACAGACGGCTGGAACGCCGCCATGACCCTCCCCGGCCTCGGGCTACAACGCTCCCTGACCCGCGAACAGACGGCTGGAACGCCGCCATGACCCTCCCCGGCCTCGGGCTACAACGCTCCCTGATCCACGAACAGGCGCCCGGACATCCCGGTCAGGGCCGACCATGACCGGGATGCCGGGGCCTTGGAGCGCGTTCGGGGCGGCCGTTTCGGCCGGCGCTGTCCGGCGGGTTGGCGTCCGGGCGCTGGAGGTCGTTCGGGGCGGCTGTTTCGGTCGGCGCTGTCCGATGGGCAGGCGTCCGGGCGTCGGAGGGCGTTCCGGGCGATGCCGCCCCATGGACAGGCAGCCCGGTGGCGTCGAGATTGGGCGGGAGGCACGGTTCGCACGGACGCGGGAGCGCGGATGAGGATCATGGAACTCGTCTCGGTGGACGGCTGCATCGCCTTCGACCTGGACTGCCCGGTCAGCGCGGGCGGCACCCGGCTAGCGCCGGACGTCACCCGCGAGGAGGCGGGGCTGCTGGCGCGGGCGATGACGTACAAGCTGGCCGTGCTCGGCGAGCGGATCGGCGGCGCCAAGGCGGTGCTGCGGGCCTCGCCGGCCGACCGGGCGGGCACGGTGGCGCGCTTCTGCCGGGAGATCGCGCCGCTGGTCGAGAAGGGCACCTTCCTCACCTCCTCGGACCTCGGCACGCGGACGCAGGACTTCGCGCCGCTGCCCGGGTACCGGCCCGACTCGATCATGCACGGGGAGGACGGCGGCGAGCTGGTGGACACCGTCGTGACCGGGCTGGGCGTGGTCGTGGCCGCCGGGACGGCCCTCGGCGGCCTGGACGGTCGGACGCTGGCCGTGGAGGGCTTCGGCAAGGTGGGCAGCGCCGTCGTCCGGGAGGCGGCGCGGCGCGGCGCGCGCCTGGTCGCCCTGTCCACCCTGCACGGGTGCGTCATCGACCCCGCCGGGCTGGACGTCGCGGCCCTGGAAGAACTGCGCGCCGAGCACGGCGACGCGTGCGTGACCCGGCTCGGCCTGCCCGTGCTGCCCCCGGAGGCGTTGTACGAGGTGGCCGCCGACGTGCTGGTCCCCGGGGCGCGAACCGGCGCCCTGTCGGCGCGGCGGGCGGCGACGGTGCGGGCCGCCGTGGTCGCGCCGGCCGCGAACGTCCCCTACACCGCCCGGGGGCTGCGGACGCTGGGGGAGCGGGGCGTGGTGGCGCTGGCGGACTTCGTCTGCGGCGCGGGGGCCACGATCGGCTACCTCGCCGAACGGGCGGGCACGGTCTCCACCGCGGACGAGGTCGGCCACCTGGTCGAGAACCGCGTCGCGGAGATCACCGCCGCCGCCCTGTCCCACGCCGAGGGCCCGTACACCGGCGCCTGCACCCTGGCCCAAGCCTTCCTCACAACCTGGCAACCCCCACCCACCCCACCCTTGGCCCCTGACACGGGAACGCCCCGGGCGGGCGACGGCCTCTGCGCGGGCGGCGGCCTCTGGGCGGGTGACGGCCCTGAGCGGGGGGGGGGGGGGGGGCGGCTCCTGAATGGGTGACGGCTCCTGGGTGGCGGCGGCTTTTGCATGGGCGGCTCCTGAGTGGGTGACGGGACCTAAGTGACGGAGCCCGAGTGGGCGCCGCCCACCCAGTGGGTGACGGATTGAATGGGTGGCCGCCACGAGGCTCGGGCCGCCTGTGACCTTGGCGCCGCTGCCCAAGACTGTGGCGACGGCGACCGAGCAGCTCCTGCCCGGCCCGCCCCATCCAGACGGCTCCTGAGCCCATCGGCGGTCCCCGGCCCTGGGGAGGCGGTCTTCTGGCGCGCAGGCCGGACCTCAGGCGGGGGCGTAGGTGGAGAGGGCGGGCTCGAGGAGGTCGAAGGCGCGGGTGGCGTCGGTGGCGATCGTGTCGGCGATGCGGTCGTTGGGCAGGCCCGCCAAAGTGAGCTCGTGGATGCGCTGGAACAGCACCCGGTGCACGGTCCCCAGCAGCCCGGCGGCGGTCTGGACGGTGATGTCGCCGACCGCGGCTCCCGTGGCCTCGGCGAGGGCCTGGGCGAGGTGCTGTTCGCGCTGGTCGTGCAGGCCGCGCAGGCAGGACGTCAGGGTGGGGCTGTCGGCGATCATGCGGGCGAACTCCGGTCCGGAGAACCCGGCCACCGGGTCCTGGGCCGCGACCGAGGCCAGGAAGGCACGTCGTAGAGCGGACAGGGCCGACTCGCCGGGACCGCGGGTGGCGACGGCGTCGGCCAGGGCGGACGTGAACGCCTCCTGATGGTCGAAGGCCAGGTCCTCCTTGCGCGGGAAGTAGTTGGTGACCGTCTTCTTGGCGATGCGGGCGGCGGTGGCGATCTCGGCGATGGTGGTCTGCTCGAACCCCTGGGTGATGAACAGCCTGGTGGCGTGGTCGGAGATGAGCTGCCGGGTCTCCTGCTTCTTGGATTCGCGGAGGCCGGGTGCGGGCGAGGTCTCGTGAGCCATGACGCAATCTTACCCTCGTCGTATTTTTACGTTGACACACCTCAGCTACTCGGACTATATTTACGTCCGTCGTAAGTTTGCGACCGACGAACGAAAAAGGAGAAACCTGGTTGGAACTCAAGCTCTTCCCGCCTGCGGCTTTCAAGATCGACCTTGGGACGTCGGAGGGCCGCGACCGCAAGTCGCAGCGCTCTTCCCTCCCCGGCGGGGTACTCCGCCGACCGTCCGCCGACCATGGCGCACGCGGATGGCAGGACCCGCAAGTGACCCGCAACCTCCCGCGCCGCCGCGCTCACTGATCCCCGGCCTCCCCGCAACGACCGCCCTCGCCCCTGACCACGGTCACCGCTGACCCCTGACCACGGTCACCGCTGACCCGTCCGCTGCCTCCCCGCCCGGCACGTCCATGGCGGGGGGCGTTCGAACCGGCGGATCGTGTTTCGCTCAGCCGTTCTCATCCCTCATGGAGACCTTCTTGCAGATCACCACGTCCACCGTCTCGCTCACCGTCGCCGACGTCGCCGCCTCCCAGGCGTTCCTCACCGAGCACCTGGGCTACACCGTCCGGGTCGCAGCGGACGGGTTCGCCTCGCTCACCCGCGCCGACGCGATGGACATCGTGCTGCTCGCCCGCGGTATCGAGGTCCTGCCGCCGGAGCAGCGCGACCAGCACGCCTCCGGCCTCATCCTGGCCTTCACCCTGGACGGCGGCCTGGACGGGCAGGAGAAGCTGCTGCGTGACGCGGGCGTCGAGATCACCATGCCGCTGCGCGAGGAGCCCTGGGGCGAGCGCCTGTTCCAGGTGACCGACCCCAACGGCATCATCATCCAGTTCGTCGAGTGGGTGGCTCCCGCCTGACCGGGGCCGCCTCACCCGGTCTCGCGGGCCTGGCCGTCGAGGAAGTCCGCCACGAGCGCCGCGAACTCCGCCGCCTGGTGCTCCAGCGGGATCACGCCGCCCTTGACCACGGCCTGGGTGCTGTGGGGAAGGGCGGCGGCCAGGCGTTCCAGCTCGGGGAAGGCGAAGGGGTCGTCGGTGGCGCCGACGACCAGCACCGGGCAGCGGACCAGCCCGACCCGCTCCTCCATCCGGTACGCGGCCACCGCCTCGTGCCCGTGCTCCACCTCCGGCAGGACCGTCAGCGCGTCGCGGACGAAACGGGTCAGCAGCGGCCACGGGTAGTAGGGGGCCCGTCGGCTCCACAACTCGCCCAGATGGGAGCCGTCGGACTGCTCGCGCACGGCGTCGATGGAGGGATGGCCCGCCCGACGCCGACGCCCTTCCGGGTCGACCATCGGCGTGGACGACAGCACCAGGGCGGTGACGCGGTCGGGCGCGCGCGCCGCCGTCTCGACCGCGACGACGCCGCCCGTGTGGTGCCCGGCCACGGCGGCTCGCGGCAGGTCGAGGGCGTCCATCAGGGCCAACACGCCGGCGGCGTAGGTCTCGATCGAGTGCTCGGGCGGGCGGGCGGAGTTGCCGAAGCCGAGCGTGTCCATGGCGATGGCCCGCCGGGTGCGGCCGAGCAGGGGGAGCACCTCGCGGTATTCGTCCCATGAGCGGGGGGTCTGGTGCAGCAGGAGCACCGGCTCGCCCGTGCCGCACGTGGCGTGGTGGATCTGGCCGAACGGGGTGTCGGCATAGCCGAATCTGATCACGGCGTCTCCTCCTGTCTGTCACCAGGGGCGGACCGGCCCCGTCTCGCGGACGATCAACGCCGAGGTGCCCCCGGCGGTCCTCACGATCGCAGACGGAACCCCGCCGCGCATCAGCCCGTGGTCTGACCTTGCGCACCACCCACCGCCCCCGTCGGGCAGAGCGCGGACGGCCCCGCTACCCGATCCGGTACCCCACGCCCGGCCGGGTGCTGATCACCGGCGGGTCGCCCAGCTTGCGGCGCAGGCGGCCGACGGTCACGGTCACGGTGTTGGTGAACGGGTCGGCGTGCTCGTCCCAGACCTGTTCGAGCAGGGCCTCGGTGCTCAGGAAGCCGGGCGACGCGCGCAGCAGCGCCTCCAGCACGGCGAACTCCTTGACCGACAGCTCCACCGGACGTCCGTCCCGGGTGACGGTGTGCCGCTGCGGGTCGAGCTCGATCCCGGCCCCGCGCAACGTGCGCGGCCGGGCGCCGGGACGGCGGCGCGCCAGCGCCCTCACCCGCAGCACCAGCTCAGGGAAGTGGAAGGGCTTGGCCAGGTAGTCGTCGGCGCCCAGGGTCAGCCCGCTCACCCGGTCGCCGGGCGAGCCGGCCGCGGTCAGCATCAGGACCATGGGGCGTTCGTCCTGGTCGGTGAGCATCTGGCAGAGGGTGTCGCCGTGGATGCCCGGCAGGTCGCGGTCGAGCAGCACCACGTCGTAGGGGGCGAGGTCGAGCTTGGCCGCCGCCTCCAGCCCGTCGTGGGCGACGTCCACGGCCATGCCCTGGTCGCGCAGGCCCTCGGCGAGCACGGCGGCCAGCGCCCGCGCGTCCTCCACCACCAGCACCCTCATGCCGGCAGCCGAACCGTGGCGCGCAGCCCGCCCTCGGGGCGCGCCGCGAGGTCGAGGCCGCCGCCGTGCGCCTGCGCGACGGCCGCGACGATCGACAGGCCGAGCCCCGAGCCGTCCCCCGACCCGGTGCGGTCCGCGCCGAGCCGCTGGAACGGCCGTCCGAGCCGCGCCACCTGCCCGGGGTCGAGCCGGTCCCCGCCGGACTCCACGACCAGGCGTGCCCACCGCCCGTCGGCCGCGGCCTCGACCCTGATCCAGCCGCCCTCCTGGTTGTGGACGATCGCGTTGTCGACGAGGTTGTGCACCATCCGCGTGACCAGCGCGACGCTGCCCCGCGTCCGCACGCCCTCCGCGACGCCCTCGTCGTCCAGGGTGAGGCGGCGGGCCGCGAGGTCGGCGGCGCGGGCGTCCATGGTGTGCCGCACCAGGTCGTCGAGGGTGATCGCCGCGGCGTCGGGCAGGCTGCCGTGCTGGGCGCGGGCCAGCGCGAGCAGGCCCTCCAGGAGCCGGTCGACCTGGTCGAGGTCGGTGCGCAGCCGGTCGGCCAGCGCCAGCGTCTGCGTCGGTACGGGGTCCGGCTTGGCGACGGTCACGTCCAGCCGCGCCCGCATGGTGGCCAGCGGGGTGCGCAGCTCGTGCGAGGCGTCGGCGACGAACCGGCGTTGCGCGGCGAAGGCGCCCTCCAGCCGGGCGAGCAGCCCGTCGATGGTGTCGGCCAGGTCCTTGACCTCGTCGGCCGGGCCCGGGACGGCCAGGCGTTCGTGCAGGTTGTCGGCGGAGATGCGGCGGGTGGCGGCGGTGATCGTACGCAGCGGGCGCAGCACCCGGCCCGCGACCACCCGGCCGAGCACGATCGACACCACGGCCATGACGGCCAGCGCGAGCACCGACCCCGCCAGGAGCTGACGCGACTGCGTGGCGTGCACGTCGGCGAGCTGGGCCTGGAGCAGGGCGATGTGCTCCGCGGCGGCGGCCGGGGCCGGCCGGCCGCCGGGCCCGCCCGGCACCGGCTGGGTCCGCGACAGCGGCGTGCCGACGAGGTTGACCAGGACCAGCAGGCCCGCGCCTGAGGCGAGGAACAGCCCGCCGTACAGGAGGGTGAAGCGCAGCCGCACCGTACGTGCGGGCAGCCTGGGACGTGGCGGCATCTGTCTCCTTCCGGGGACTCCAGGATGCCGCCACCGACCTAACACCGGCATGACGGGGTCGGCCCGGCGCTCACACCCGTGGCCGCGGGACCGTTCAGGCGGGCTCGACGAGCTCCTGGCTGCGTTCCCACAGACGTCGGGCCAGGTCGGGGTCGTCCGCCAGGCGGTGGACGGCCGAGGGGCGGCGCCTCTCGTAGTGGCCGCCCGGGGCCCAGTCGGCGCCCGGCCGCGAGGTGGCCAGCCAGACCAGGGTGTCGGCGCCCTGCTCGGGCGTGAGCAGGAACCGCTTCAGCGGCGTGTGGTAGAGCAGCCGGGCCGCGCTGTCGCCGCCGCCGGAGAAGTTGGTGGCCACCACGCCGGGATGGAAGGAGGCCGCGGCCAGGCCGTCCGGGCCGTGGCGGCGCTGGAGCTCGCGGGTGAACAGGATGTTGGCCAGCTTGGAGTTGGCGTACGCCCGGCTGCCCGAGTAGCGGCGCACCGCGTCGAGGTCGTCGAGGTCGAGCCGGGCGCGGGTGTTGAGCAGGCTGGACGTCGTGACGACCGTGCCGCCGTCGGCCAGCAGCCGGGGCAGCAGCAGGGTGGTCAGCAGGAACGGCGCCAGATGGTTGACCTGGAAGGTCGCCTCGTGGCCGTCGGGCGTGGTGGTGCGCGAGCCCATGATGGCCCCGGCGTTGTTGACCAGCACGTCGATGGCCGGGTGGCGGTCGAGCAGGGTGGCCGCCAGCTCGCGTACCTCTGACAGGCGCGCGAAGTCGGCCACGTGGTGGTCGGCCGCCAGCTCCTTCGCCAGCGCCGCGGTCTTGCCGGCCGACCGGCCGACGAGGACGACCTCGTCGCCCCGCTCTCGCAGGACGCGTGCCGCGGCGCGGCCGATGCCGTCGCTGGCGCCGGTCAGGACGATGGTCTTTCCCGCCATGGGCCCCATCCTTCCGCATCCGGCCCCCACCATAGATCGCGAAGCGCCGCCCCGCCACGCCGAGCGGCCCGCGGTGGAAGGCACGCGGTCAGCGGATGGCGCGGTGAGGGCGCGCGGTCAGCCGTCCGTGGTGAGGAAGCGGGCGGCTGGGGCGTCGTCGAGGGCGGCGTCGAGGCGGGCCTGCATGTCGGGGCTCAGGGTCGGCAGCGCTCCCAGGGGGAACCAGCGGGCCTCGCTGTTCTCGCCGTCGGCCGGGTAAGGGTCGCCGGACCGCCAGCGGCAGCGGAACACCAGATCCAGATAGCGGGCCCGGTCGCCGTTGAGGTAGGTGACCTCGCGCGTGACGTGCACCAGGGCCAGCCGTTCCGCGACGGCCCGTACGCCGGTCTCCTCGGCCACCTCGCGCAACGCGGCGTCGGCGGGCTGCTCGCCCGGGTCGATGATGCCGGTCACGGGCGTCCAGGCGCCGGTGTCGCTCCGGCGGACCAGCAGCACCTGGTCCTGGTGCAGCACGACCGCGGTCACCCCGGACAGCCACAGCGGCTCGTTGCCGATCTTCTCGCGCAGCGCGAGGACGAACTCAGGGGTTGGCATCCGCCCAGCATAAGCACCGGACGCCGGCCGCCGGAGGCCGCTGCGCACCGCCCGCCCCGGGACGCGGAACGACGTTTCCGGCGTGCCGGGCATGCGGCGGACGACCATAACCCATAAAGTCTATAGGTAATAAGGATAATCCCAAGGAGAGGTAAGCAGCCATGTCCGGCTTCACGTCCTGGCCTAGCCTCGGTTCCATGTCGATCGACGAGAACGCCCTGCTGCCCGATCCCGGCCGCGCCGTCGTGGCGGTCGAGCCGCCGGTCCCGGCGCACGGCCACTGGGCCGGGGCGCCGAGCGCCGTCGCCGCGGACGGGCTGATCTACCTCGCCTACCGCCTGCGCCGCCCGGTCGGCGAGGGCCGCGGGTACGCGGTCGTGGTCGCGCGCTCGTCCGACGGCGAGCGTTTCGAGCCGCTGACCACGATCACCCGCGAGGAGATGGACGCCGAGTCGCTGGAGCGGCCCGCCCTGGTCCGCACCCCGCAGGGACGCTGGCGGCTGTACCTGAGCTGCGCCACGCCCGGCACCAAGCACTGGCGGGTGGAGGTCGTCGAGGCCGCCGACCCCGCCGCGTTCGACCCGCGCACCCGCACCACGGTGCTGCCCGGCGACCCCAAGACCGGGGTCAAGGACACCGTGATCGTACGGCGCGGCGACGTGTGGCACCTGTGGGCCTCCTGCCACCCGCTGGCCGACCCCGACGAGGCCGACCGCATGGTGACCGACTACGCCACCAGCGCCGACGGCCTGGACTGGACCTGGCACGGCACCGCCCTGACCGGCCGCACCGGCCTGTGGGACGCCCGCGGCGTCCGGATCAGCGCCGTGCGTTTCGACGGCGACCGGGTCGTGGCCTTCTACGACGGCCGCGGCAGCGCGGAGGAGAACTACGAGGAGCGTACGGGCGTGGCCGTGGGCGCCGAGCCCGACGCGCTGGCCGCCCTGGGCGACCGGCCCGCCGCGATGTCGCCGCACCACGGCGGCGGCCTGCGCTACCTCACCTTCGTCGACCTGCCGGACGGCGCCCTGCGGCTCTACTACGAGTACACCCGCGCCGACGGAGCCCACGACCTGCGCACGGAACTCCGCCCGCCCCGCTGACCGGCCCGGGACCGGCTGGCCCGCTCGCGGCCCGGGACCGGGCCGGAACCGGATCGGTCCCGGCCCGGTCCCGGGGCGGCGTCGCGGTCAGGGGCCGCGGTCAGAGGGGCCGCGGTCGGGGCGCGGGGTCAGGGGGCGCGGCCGTTTCTGGCCTGGCGCTGGCCGGGCGGCCGGCTGCCGACCAGCCCGCCCGAACGTTCCCGCGGCCGCAGCCAGTCGCTGAAGTCCTCGCCGGTGACCTGCTGGAGCAGCTCGACGTCCGCCGCGAAGTAGGGGATCAGCCGCTGCCGCTGGGCCCACTCCAGCGGCCGTCGGGCCCGGCCCCGCCGCTGGAGCAGCCGCTCCAGCGGCCCGGACAGGGACGCGGGAAGGGTGCGGCGCAGGGTGGACAGCAGCGCGTGCAGCGCGCCGGGGTCGGGGTGCGCGGTCACGTTCTCCCTCGGGACGCCGGTGAGCAGCCCCTGCCGCACGCCGAGGAAGCCGCAGATGCGGTCCAGGGTCTCGGCCGGACGGTCCACGATGTCCCGGTAGCGGAAGATCAGCACCTGGTCGCGGGGGAACAGGGTGAACAGGTGGGCGAGCTGCCCGCCGTACCGGCCGAGGGCGGTGTAGTGCCAGAAGTGCGCCCATCCGGCCGCGATGCGCTCCGGCTCGGCCTCGCAGGCGCGGACGAGGTCGCCGATCGGCTCCAGCCCGGCCGACCACAGGTGGGTCCAGTTGGAGTGGGCCCGCTCGACCGGGTCGCGCAGGCTCACGATGAGCCGGACGTGCGGGATCGTCTCCCGGATGCGGCGTTGGGCGTCCAGGTCGTACAGGTAGAAGGGGGTGGACTCGCCGGCGAGGGTGCCGGGGGGAGCGGCGGCGAACAGCGCCTCGTAGTCCGCGCGCCGCCAGACGTGTTCCCGGTAGGTCTCGGCGTCGCCCGGTCCGCCACGTCCGGGCGGTGGCCCGTCGGTGAGGAAGAACTTCGGCTCCTTGATGGGCGACAGGAACAGGTCGGGGTGCGGGTGCAGCGCGGTGTGCAGCGCCGTCGTCCCCGCTTTGGGCACTCCCGCGATCAGGAAATCAGGCAAGGGCACCGTCGTCCTCCCAGTGACGAGAACCGATATTGCCTGATTTTCCTACCAAAAGTGTAGGAAGCCAAGAGGCTCCCGCGACGTCACCGGCGGGCGGGCGAGACGGACGCGGCGCTCTCGTCCCCGGACGTCCGGCCGCCGCGACGGCCGGGCAGCGCCATGGTGACGGCCGCCGCGGCCAGCGCCGCCCCGCAGCCGACCAGCATCCCGGTGCGGAAGCCGGCCTCCGACGGCAGCGTGTGCGCGCCCAGCCTGATCGTCAGCTGCGACAGGATCACGCCGACGACCGCGGCCGAGACCGTCGTACCGATCGAGCGCATCAGGGTGTTGAAGCTGTTGGCCGCGGCCGTCTCCGACCGGGGCACCGCGCCCATGATGAGGGCGGGCATCGCCCCGTAGGCCAGGCCGACGCCGAGGCTGCACACGCAGGTGACGACCAGCATGCCCCAGGCCGAGCCCAGCAGGCCCGTCGAGGAGCCGTAGCCGAGCGCCATGACCAGGCTCCCGGCGATCAGGGTGACCTTCGGGCCGCGGGCGGCCGACAGCCGGGCGCCGAGCGGCGAGACCGCCATCATCACCAGGCCGGAGGGGGCCATCCACAGTCCGGCGGCCAGCATCGACTGGCCCAGCCCGTACCCGGTGGCCGCCGGAAGCTGGAGGATCTGCATGACGATCAGCGCCTGGGCGTACATCGAGAAGCCGACCAGGATGGAGGCGAGGTTGGTCAGCAGCACCTGCCGCCGGGCGGTCACCCGCAGGTCCACCAGGGGCTCCGCGGCCCGCAGCTCCCACCAGGCCCATGCCGGCAGGACCAGTGCGGCCGCGCCGAGCAGTCCGAGCGTGGCGCCGCCCGTCCAGCCCCAGTCGGCGCCCTTGGAGACCCCGAGCAGCAGGCACACCAGCCCCGCGCCGAGGCCGAGCGCGCCCGGCACGTCCAGCCGCCCGGCCCCGCCCGCCGCGCCCGCGCGCGGCAGCGGGGGAGTGGGCGGCACCAGCACCCGGATCAGCACCGCGATGAGCACGCTCAGCGCGGCCGAGCCCCAGAACAGCGCCCGCCAGCTCGCGTACTCGGCGACCGCGGCCGAGACCGGCAGGCCGAGCGCCCCGCCGATCCCCATGGACGAGCTCATCAGCGCGATCGAGGGGCCGAGCCGGTCGGGCGGCAGCAGGTCGCGCAGGGCGCTGATGCCGAGCGGGATCAGGCCCATGCCCATGCCCTGTAACCCGCGCCCGACGATCATGGGGGCGAGCGAGCCGGCCAGCGAGCAGATCGCCGACCCGGCGATCAGCGGCGCGGTGCAGACGAGCATCATGCGGCGCTTGCCGTACAGGTCGCCGAGGCGTCCGGTGACCGGCGTGGCGACCGCGCCGGCCAGCAGGGTGGCGGTGATCACCCAGGAGGCGTCGGAGGCGGTGCTGTGCAGGAGCCGCGGCAGCTCGCCGATCAGCGGCACGACCAGGGTCTGCGTGAGCGAGGCGACGATGCCGGCCACCGCCATCACGCTGACGATGCCGCCGGGGCGGGCGGTGGATGTGGAGCCCCCCACGTTGTTCTCCCGTCGTCGAAGGATGTGCACGCTACACATCATGTGTTACGTACACAATTCATGTAAGGTGCACATATCTCGCGAAAGGGGGGATTGGGATGGAAAAGCCCACACATCTCATCGAGTTCGAGACGATGTTGCTCGGCCGGCACCGGCACTACGACCGTAGTGCCCACCTGCTGCTGCGGCGGCTGCACGGCTCGGGCCCGATGTCCATCGGGCAGCTCAGCGACGCCTTCGGCCTGGACGTCTCCACCCTCAACCGGCACACCTCGGCCCTCCTGCGCGCCGGCCTGGTCGAACGCATCCCCGACCCCGAGGGCGGCATCGCCCGCAAGTTCCGCCTCACCGCGGAGGGCGAGCGCAGCCTCACCGAGGAGCGCGAGCGGAACGTGCGCGGCCTGGAGAAGGTGATGGCCGACTGGTCGCCCGAGGACGTCGCCGCCTTCGCCGCCTACCTGCGGCGCTTCAACACCGACATAGAACGTCTGGCCGGCCGCCCCTGGCCGCGCGCCTGAGCCGGGCCGTCCGAGCCCTGACACGCGTGAGGGCCCCCGCCGGGACGGGCGGGGGCCCTCAACGCGTGCGTACCGGTGTGCGTGTCGCCTCTCGGCGAGGGGCACAACGCGGCTCCAGCCGAACGGTAGTCCGCGAAGGCGATAGGTGAGGCCCGGGGACACTGGGCACACCGGCCACGAGGGATGTAACGGCGGCCGCCTCCGGGATGTTCCCGGCAGATCAGGCGAAGTGCATGACGATGGCCAGGCCGACCAGGTGCGTGACCACCACCACGACCAGCAGCGTGACGAACACGAACTTGGCCGGGCCGTGCTCGAAGTGCTTGCCCTCCTTCAGTGGAGGCAGTTTGGCCTGGCGCTCGGCGATGCGCTCCTCCAGCGGCTTGCGGTGAAACATGAGGTGTCCCTCTTTCGGCGGCCCGGCCACGGGTACGATTTGTGTGGCATCGATTTGCAGGCTATTAGTTTGTACACAAAGTAAGTTACCAGACGGCATCGGAGGCGTACACGCATGGAGCCTGTGACAGAGGCGACAGACCTGCTGGCGCTCGACCGGCAGGTGTGCTTCGCCCTCAGCATCGCCTCGCGCAGCGTGATCGGCCTCTACCGGCCGCTGCTGCAACCCTTCGGGCTGACCCACCCCCAGTACCTGGTGATGCTGGCCCTCTGGCAGCACGAGCCGCTGTCGGTCAAGGAGCTGGGCGAGCTCCTGCAGCTCGACCCCGGCACGTTGTCCCCGCTGCTCAAGCGGCTGGAGGCGCTGGGCTACGTCCACCGCGAGCGCAACAGCAAGGACGAGCGCGCCCTGGCCGTCACGCTGACGCCCGCGGGCCGGCAGCTCAGGGCCGAGGCGGAGAAGATCCCGCCGGCCATCGTCGCCCGGCTCGGCATGGACCTCGACGAGCTCCAGGACCTGCACGCCGCGCTGATGCGCCTGATCGCCTCGGCCCGCCGCGACACCTGACCGCGCCGCGACGCCTGACCCGGCCGCGACGCCTGACCCGGCCGCGACGCCTGACCGGTCGCGCCCCCGGACCCGCCGCGACACCTGACCGCGCCCGCGGTGCGCCGCCATCCGCGCGGCGCCGATAAGCAACCGCAGTTGACTGTGAATCGGATAGTCAACTACGGTTGCTCGCGTTCGCGAGTCCCATTCGTGTCGCTGGAGGCAGCATGTCCATGGTTCAGGCCGATCGTCCGAGGTTACGGCAGGTGCTCGACCAGTTGGTGGCCGGCGACCGCGGGCCCGGCGTCGTGGCCGAGGTCCGGGACGGCGACGACCCGCCGTGGTTCGGCGCCGCGGGCGTGGCCGACCTGGAGACCGGCCGCCCCCGCGGGCCCGGGGAGCACTTCCGCGTCGGCAGCTTCACCAAGGCGTTCGTCGGGACCGTCGTGCTGGGCCTGGCGGCCGACGGCGACCTGGCCCTGGACGCCCCCGTGACCACCTGGCTGCCCGGCGTCGTCGAGGAGTACTTCCCCGGCGCCGACGCCGCCCGCATCACCCCGCGGCTGCTGCTCAACCACACCAGCGGCCTGCCGGACGCGATCCCCGGCCAGGAGACGCCGCCCGCCGGGGAGCCGGGCGGGCGGTTCGTCTACTCCAAGGTCAACTACAACCTCGCCGGGATGATCGTCGAGGCGGTGTCCGGCTCGACGCTCGCCGAGCAGATCGACCGCCGCGTCGCGGCCCCCCTGGGGCTGACCGGGACGTACCTGCCCGCGGCCGGCGAAGGGCTGCGCGACCCGCACGCCCGCCACTACTCCGGCCAGGACGAGACCGGCCGGGAGACCGTCCGCCACGACGTGACCGACGCCGACCTGTCCTGGGCCTGGGCCGCCGGCGGCATGGTCTCGACCACCGCCGACCTCCACCGCTTCCTGGCCGCGCTGCTGGGCGGCCGCCTGCTCCCGCCCGCGCAGCAGGAGGAGATGTTCACCACCGTGCCCACCGAGGGCGCCGGCTGGGTGCCCGGCGCCCGCTACGGGCTCGGCGTCTACTCCCAGCGCTTCCCGTCCGGGGTCACGCTCTGGGGCGGGGGCGGTTACATCCAGGGGTCGATGACGTACGCGATGGGCGACCGCCAGGGCACCCACACCCTGGTCGGCAACGTGAACGGCGACTGGGGCGACTTCCTGGGAACCTGCGCCGACCTGTTCCAGGCCGAATTCGGCTGACGGCGCGGCCTCCACCGGCTCACACGAGCCCAGGGCGCGGCCCCCACCGGCTCAGACGAGCCCAGGGACGGCCACGTCGGCCGTCCTGACCTCGCCCGTCCGGCCGGCGAACATCTCCGCCATCCGCTCGACGCCCGGGAACACCGCGACCGTCATGAACAACGTCCGGCCGTCCGGGCCGCCGAGCGCGGAGGCGAAGCAGGCCCGATCGAGCTCGATCCGGTCGGTCACCTCGCCGCCCTCGCGCACCCGGACGCAGGCGGACCCCCGCTCGTCGTCCACCTGGGTCCAGATCGCGCCCTCGGCGTCCATGCAGATGCCGTCGCCGCCGACGGGCGCCCACACCCGCCGGCCGGACAGCCCGCCGTCCGCGCCGATGTCGAAGGCCGTCAGCCGCCGCGTCCAGGACTCGGCGACGACCAGCGTGGAGCCGTCCGGGGTCACCACCATCCCGTTGGGGAAGTGCAGGTCCTCGGCGACCACCCGGGCCTCGCCGCCGGGGCCGACCAGGGCGATCACGCCGGGCGCGAAGTCGGCCCGGCCGAAGTCGAAGCCGACGCAGTTCACGTAGATCCGGCCGCGGCCGTCGACGACGACCTCGTTCGGCCCGGGCGGCAGCCCGCCCAGGTCGGCGTGGACGGACGTCGTGCCGTCCGGCTCCACGCGCAGCAGCTCGCGCTCGCCGGTCACCAGCAGGCGGCCGTCGGGCAGCCAGTCGAGGCAGAACCCGGCGGGTTTGGGGCCGCTGGCGACCACCTCGCGCTCGCCGTCGGGGGTGACGGCGACGATCTCCTGCACCCCCCAGTGGGAGAACCACAGCCTGCCCTCGTGCCAGCGCGGCGACTCGCCCACGCACAATCCGGTCACCAATGTCTTCGTCTCGGTCATGTCGTCATGCCTCCTTCTGCCCTCTACACGAAGGGCGGGGGGCCGTATCGACATCGCCGGGAAGGAATCTCGCCCGGATCTACAGGGCGGCGCGGGCGCGCTCGGCCAGCGCGGCGCGGTCGACCCCCGCCAGGGCCAGCGCCCGCGGGACCGTGCCCACCTCGGCCTGCAGGACGCCGATCAGCACGTGGACCGGCCGCAGGTCCTTCTTGCGGTGGGTGGCGGCCAGCCGCTCGATCGCCA
The DNA here is from genome assembly GCF_044465345.1 of Nonomuraea sp. NPDC049684. Taxonomy (NCBI): domain Bacteria; kingdom Bacillati; phylum Actinomycetota; class Actinomycetes; order Streptosporangiales; family Streptosporangiaceae; genus Nonomuraea; species Nonomuraea sp. NPDC049684. Next base: position 143,553 of record NZ_JBITLO010000019.1, read on the forward strand.
GCTTGACCGACGCCCCGAGCTGCGGCCGCCGCTCGGGGGCGGGCGTCGAACGCAGGTCGAAGGCGTCCGCCGACACCCCGGCCGCGGCCAGGCTGTGCTCGAACTCCCGCCGCAGCGCCGCCCGCACCCCCGCCTGGTCGAGCCCGGCCTCGGCCAGGATCGCCCGCGCCGCGGTGTCCTGCGGCGCCGTCATGGCCAGCAGCACGTGGTGGGCCTCGATCGTGGGGGAGCTCTCCGCGCGCGCCTCGGCCTCCCCCCGGATCAGCACGTCGTGCAGGTAGCGGTCGAAGGCGCCGCTCATGCCCGCCTCCTCAGCTCGACCCCGGCCGCGATGAGCCGCTTGGCGTGCTTCTTGTGGACCGCCTGGCGGGTGACGCCGAGCGCCTCGGCCACCTGCGGCCAGCTCCAGCCGGCCCGCATCGCCTGCTCCACGGCGGCGTCCTCGAGCTGGTCGGCCAGGCGGCGCAGCGCGACCACGGCCGCGAGCGCGTCCGCGGGCTCCTTGACTGACATTCCAGCCACCCTAGGCGTCCGCTCCCGGAACAGGCAATCCAGGTTGCTTGGACAGGGGCCGATGCGTCATACCGGGAGCCACCGGGTAGGGCCAGGGATGTCATGAGCACGATCGAGAACGCCGGGGCCGCCGCCTACCGCATCCCCACCGACCAGCCGGAAGGCGACGGCATGCTGGCGTGGCGGTCCACCACCATGGTCGTCGTCACGCTGACCGCCGCGGGCGTCACCGGCACCGGCTGGACCTACGCCCCGGCCGCCGCCGCCTCGGTCGTCACCGAGCTGCTGGCCGGCGTCCTGACCGGCGCGGACGCCGCCGACATCCCCGCCCTGCACGCCGCGATGGTCCGGCAGGTGCGCAACGCGGGCCGTCCCGGCGTCGCCGGCTACGCCGTCTCGGCCGCCGACGTGGCGCTGTGGGACCTCAAGGCGCGCCTGCTCGGCCTGCCGCTGACCCGCCTGTTCGGCGCCGCGCGGCCCGAGGTCCCGCTGTACGGCTCGGGCGGCTTCACCACCTACGACGACGAGGCCACCACCGCCCAGCTCGCCCGCTGGGTCCACGAGCAGGGCATCGGCCGCGTCAAGATCAAGATCGGCGAGTCGTCCGGCACCCGCCCCGACCGCGACCTGCACCGCGTCGCCCTGGCCCGCCGCGTCATCGGAGACCGGGCCGAGCTGTACGTCGACGCCAACGGCGGCTACACCGCCAAACAGGCCGTCCGCCTGGCCGAGCGCATGCGCGAGCACGACGTGACCTGGTTCGAGGAGCCCGTCTCCTCCGACGACCTGCCCGGACTGCGGCTGGTCCGCGAGCGGGCCGCCCCCGACGTCACCGCCGGCGAGTACGGCTGCGACCCCGCCTACTTCACCCGCATGTGCCAGGCCCAGGCCGTCGACTGCCTCCAGGTCGACGCCACCCGCTGCGGCGGCTACACCGGCTGGTTCGCCGCCGCCGCGATCGCCGCGGGCCACAACCTCCAGGTGTCCGCCCACTGCGCGCCCAACCTGCACCTCCCGGCCGCCGCGGGCACCGCCAACCTGCGCCACGTCGAATGGTTCCACGACCACCAGCGCATCGAGGCGGAGCTGTTCGACGGCGCCGCCGACCCCTCCGGCGGCCTGGCCCGCCCCCGGCCCGACGCCCCCGGCCACGGGCTGGAGCTGCGCGCCGCCGCCGCCGAACCCCACCGCGTGACCTGAGGGAAGGAGCGGACGCCGATGCGGATCGAGGACTACGCCCTGATCGGCGACATGCACACCGCCGCGCTCGTCGGCCGCGACGGCTCGATCGACTGGCTGTGCCTGCCCCGCTTCGACTCGCCCGCCTGCTTCGCCGCGCTGCTCGACGGCCCGCCCGCCGGACGCTGGCTCCTGGCCCCCGCCGGCGGCGGCCGGGCCACCTCCCGCCGCTACCGCGAGGGCACCCTCATCCTGGAGACCACCTGGGACGGCCCCGGCGGCGGCGTCCGGGTGGTGGACTTCATGCCGCCCCGCGGCGAGGCCCCCGACGTCGTGCGGATCGTCGAGGGCGTGCGCGGCCGGGTCGAGATGACCATGGAACTGGTGCTGCGCTTCGACTACGGCCGCGACGTCCCCTGGCTGCGCTACGAGGCCGGCGTGCTGGCCGCGGTCGCCGGCGGCGACGCCACCTGGCTGCGCACCCCCGTCGAGCTGTGCCCGGACGCCGACCGGCACCGCACCACCGCCTCCTTCACCGTGGAGGAGGGGCAGCGGGTGCCGTTCGCGCTGACCTGGCAGCAGTCGTGGCTGCCGCGCCCCGAACCGGTCGACCCGCCCGAGGCCCTGGCCGACACCGAACGGCTGTGGCGCGAGTGGGCCCGCCGGTGCGGCTACCAGGGGGACTACGACGAAGCCGTCCGCACGAGCCTGCTCACCCTCAAGGCCCTCACCTACGCCCCCACCGGCGGGCTCGTCGCCGCCGCCACCACCTCGCTGCCCGAGCGGCTGGGCGGCGCGCGCAACTGGGACTACCGCTACTGCTGGCTGCGCGACGCCAGCTTCACCCTCCAGGCCATGATGACCGCGGGCTACGACGCCGAGGCCCGCGCCTGGCGCGAATGGCTGCTGCGGGCCGTCGCCGGGCACCCCGCCGACCTGCAGATCATGTACACCGTCGAGGGCGGCCGGCGCATCCCGGAATGGACCGCCGACTGGCTGTCGGGCTACGAGGCGTCCCAGCCGGTACGCATCGGCAACGCCGCCTCCGGCCAGCTCCAGCTCGACGTCTACGGCGAGACCCTCGACTGCCTGCACCTGGCCCGCCGGTCCGGCCTGGCCATCGACGACGAGGCCTGGGACCTCCAGAACGCCCTGATGAACTACCTCGAAGGCATCTGGGACCAGCCCGACAACGGGCTGTGGGAGACCCGGGGGCCGCGCCGCCCGTTCGTGCACTCCAAGGTGCTGGCCTGGGTCGCGGCCGACCGCATGATCCAGGCCGTCGAGGCGTTCGGCCGCGACGGCCCGGTCGACCGCTGGCGCGCCCTGCGCGAACGCATCCACCAGGACGTCTGCGCCCACGGCTACGACGCCGAACGCAACACCTTCACCCAGTACTACGGCTCGACCGGCCTGGACGCGGCCCTGCTGCTCATCCCGCGCCTCGGCTTCCTGCCGCCCGACGACCCGCGCGTCGTCGGCACCGTGGACGCCATCGCCCGCGACCTCGTCCACGACGGTCTCGTCCTGCGCTACCGGGCCGAGGAGGAGGACGTCGACGGCCTGCCCGGCGGCGAGGGCACCTTCCTGGCCTGCTCCTTCTGGCTGGCCGACGCCCTGGCCGCGACCGGCCGCCGGCGCCGGGCCGGCGAGCTGTTCGAACGGCTGCTCGGCCTGCGCAACGACGTCGGCCTGCTGTCGGAGGAGTACGACACCGTGCACCGCCGGCAGGTCGGCAACTTCCCGCAGGCCTACAGCCACGTCTCGGTGATCAACACCGCGACCGTCCTGTCGGGCAGGTTCAGGCCTGGGCGCCCTCGGCATCAAGCCGGGTGAAGGTGGCCCCGTGCAGCACGGCGCGGGCGCCGAGCACGTGCCCGTCGCACATCCTGGTCACCGTCCCGGCCTGGTCGGTCACCTTCCACCGGACCAGCTCCTGGCAGGGCCGGCCGGCCCGGTCCTGCGGCCAGGTGCGGTGGCAGACCCGGCACTCGGTGATGTTGGCCCGGTAGGACAGGGTGTTGCCGTGCTCGGGGCAGACGCCCCACGGCATGCCGCAGACCTGCTCGCGCTGGGCCCGCAGCCTGGCCAGGTCGCCGGCCGCCCGCTGCAGGTCCTCGCCGCCCCGGTCCAGCCAGTCGGCGGCGTGCCGCGCGGCCCGGAGCTGGTCGCCCTCGGGGGATCCGGCGGGCTCGGTGTCGCACAGCGAGCGCACCTCGGCGGCGAGGTCCTGGGCGCGGCGCGCGAGGTCGCGCAGCTGGGCGGGGGTGACAGTCATGAGGGCTCTCATCTCGTCAGGGCCGGGCGGCAACGGTGGGCGACGGTCACGCGCGGGGAACGGCCGGCCGGCTGCTCCCGCCCTCCAGTCTCCTCAGCCGGGCGCGCTCGTGGCGCGGTCGCGGCCCACGAGTTCGCGCGCGGGCGTCAGGACGCCGGGACGCCGCTGTAGGCGGGCCCGAAGAACACCAGCGTCACCAGGTCCTCGGTGACGTCGTGGAAGCGGTGCTCCTCGCGGGCCGGGACGAAGAGGGTGGTGCCGGGGCCGACCTCGACGGTGACGCCGCCCGCGGTGAAGGAGGCGCGCCCGCTGGTCACGACGTAGATCTCGTCCTCGGCGTGCGGGGACTGGCCGTCCACGGCGCCGGCCGGGATGGAGTACGTGCCGAAGCTGAGCGCGGGCACGCTCAGGTGCTCGGCGAAGTTGGCGGAACCGTCCGGGGCGGGCTCGAACCGGCCGCTGTCGATGATCTCCATGGCCGGTGATCCTCTCATGCCGGCGCGGGCGGGCCCGCCGGTGGGGAGATGCTTGCGGCTTGCCCTAAATGTGATCAAATGTCACGTCATGTGGCGTGACTGGAGTGGCCGGCTGTCCGCGGCTGTCAGGCGGGAGCTGTCGTACGTGCGCGGGCAGGCCGCCGGGCTGGCCAAGCGGGGGTCGTACCAGCGGTTGCAGGCGCTGCAGATCGCCAAGGCGACGCTGGCGGCGGTGCTGGCCTGGCTGACGGCCAGCCGGCTGCTGGCGCTCGGCGCCACCTGGATCGCCCCCGCCACCGCGGTGATCATGGTGCACGCCACCGTGTACCGCACGCTCACCAACGGCCTGCGCCGGGTCGCCGCGGTCGGCGCCGGGGTCATCCTGGCCGGCAGCATCGGGCACCTGCTCGGCCTGGGCGTGCTCAGCCTGGTCCTGGTCGTGCCGCCCGCGCTGGTCGCCGCCCGCTGGCACCGCATGGGCAACCACGGCTCCGACGTCGCCACCACCGCCGTGCTGCTGCTGTCCTTCGCCGCCGCCTCCCAGGAGCGCTACCTGCTGGCGTACGTGCTGGCCACGGCCATCGGCGCGCTGAGCGGGGCGCTGGTCAACAGCGTGCTGTGGCCGCCGCTGTACCGCGACCGGCCCGACGCGGCCGTCCGCCGCCTGGCCCGCGAGACGGCCGCGCTGCTGACCTCCGTCGCCGAGGGCTTACGGGACGAGTGGAACCTCTCGGCGCTGCCCGACTGGGAACGCCAGGCCGTCCGGCTGGACGAGCACCTGGCCGACGCGGCCGCCGCCGTGGCCGACGGCGCGGAGAGCCGCCGCTACAACCTGCGCCACAGCCTCCACCCGGTCACGACCGCGCACGACCACGAGGAGGTGCTGCGCCGGCTGACCACGCTGGCCGCGCACGTGCACACGATCGTGCACGCCCTGGCCCACCTGGAACACCACGACGGGCCCACGACCGACGTCAGCCCCGACTACGCCCGCGACTACGCCGACCTCCTGGACCTGCTGGGCGACGCCCTGACCGCCACCGTGCGGCGCGACCCGGACCTCGCAAGGGCCCGCACCCTGCTCGGCCGGGCGGAGGCGCAGGCGAGCCGCATCCACGACCAGATGACGACGGAGATCCAGAACGGCGAGGTCGCCCACCCGGCCGGCTGGGCGCTGAGCGGCAGCCTGCTCACCGACGCCGAACGCATCCTGGCGGTCCTGACCGACATCTCGGCGGCCACCCCCGGCGGCCAGGACGACGACAACCGCCCCTCCTCGCCCGCCACCCGTCCCTGACCCGCCCGGCCCCGCGCTCGCGGAAACCGGTTTGCCCGGGGAACCGTCGCACGGCACACTCGGGAGCCATGCCCATCAGGTCGTTCCCCGAGCCGGACGTTCCCGCGGACCTGCTGGCCCAGGTGCGCGACCTGCAACGGGAGGCCTGGCCCGGCCACGACTTCCCCGCGCCCGACGGCGGCGGCCCCGCGCACGACCCCGCCCTCGCCCCCCGCACCATGCTCCTGCTCGACGAGGGCACGGTCGTGGCGGCCCTGGACATCCTGTCCAAGACCCTCGGCCACGCCGGCCACCGGTTCCGCGCCGCGGGCCTGAGCACCGTCGTGACCAGGAAGGCGGCCCGCGGCCGTGGGCACGGCCGCCGCCTGGTGAGCGCCGCGCGCGCGGCCATCGCCGAGGCGGGCTTCGACGTCGCCCTGTTCACCTGCGACCGGCCGCTCCAGGGCTTCTACGAGAGCGCCGGCTGGTCGGTGATCCCCGGCGCGGTGCTGGTCGGCGGCACCCCGCAGGCGCCCTTCCCCAGCGACCTGCCTGGGTTCGACAAGGTCACGATGGGCGACTTCCCCTCGCCTCACGGCCGGGCGCACCGGCTGTCGTTCCACCACGCGCGCGTCGAGCTCCACCCGGGGGAGATCGACCGGCTCTGGTGAGCCCGCCTCAGGCGTCCCGGCCGCGCCGGACCAGCGGCAGGAAGACCTCGTCCACGATCTCCACCAGGACGTCGTCGGGCGCGCTGGGCGCCCCCCGCACCACGAACTCGTTGCGCAGCAGCACGATGGCCACCGTGGCGACCCGCGGGCGCAGCGACCCGGGGGCGGCCTCCCCGCGGGCCACCGCCCGTTCCAGGACGGCCAGCCAGGGCGCGGCCACCGCGTCGTCCGACTGCTCCTGGAGCTCGGCCAGCAGCTCGGCGGCGCCGCCCGCGGCGGCGATCAGGTCGCGCAGGATCGCGCCGAGCGGCGAGCTCCAGTAGCGGTTGGCCCGGCGCAGCAGCTCCAGGGCGTCGCCGCGCAGCTCGCCGGTGTCGGGCGGCGAGACCGTCCTGGCCAGCCGCTTGTAGGCGGCGACGCCGAGCGCCAGGCGGCCCGGCCAGCGGCGGTAGATGGCGTTCTTGTTGGTGCCGGCGCGGGCGGCGACCTTGTCCATGGTCAGCGCGGCGAACCCCGACTCGGTGAGCTCGTCGGCCGCCGCGCTCAGGATCGCCTCCTCCAGCGCGGCCCCGCGCCGCCGTGTCCGCCCGCCTGCCCCGGCCATCGCCACCCTCCTCGGTCTGAGGGTACCGACCGTACCTCAAATGGGTTAAGGTACGGGCAGTACCGTAAATGTGAGAGGACCACCCATGCGTGCCAAAGGCATCAGCTACGACACCGGCTTCGTCGTCAACGGGACGATCGGCCACCCGGGATTCGACCCCGACGTGGTGGCGCGCGAGATGCGCGTCATCCGGGACGACCTGCACTGCACGGCCGTCCGCGTCATGGGCGGCGACCCCGAACGCCTGGAGATCGCCGCCGGGCACGCCGCCGACCTCGGCCTGGAGGTCTGGTTCTCGCCCTACCCGCTGGAGATGACCGAGGAGGAGATGCTGGCGCTGTTCGCCGACTGCGCCGAGCGCGCCGAACGGCTCAGGCGGCGCGGCGCCGAGGTGGTCTTCGTCACCGGCGCCGAGCTGTGCCTGATGAGCAAGGGCTTCCTGCCCGGGGACGACATCGACGAGCGGGTCGCCCTGCTGAGCCGTCCGGACCAGGTCCGCGAGCTGGTCGGCGGCGTCCGCGCGGGGGTCAACGACTTCCTGCGGCGGGCGGTGGCCGTCGTGCGCGAGCGGTTCGGCGGCCGGGTGACCTACGCCTCCGTGCCGCTCGAAGGCGTCGACTGGACGCCGTTCGACCTCGTCTCCGTGGACCTCTACCGCTCGGCCGAGATCGTGGACGTGTTCGAGCAGGGCGTGCGCGACCTCGTCGCCCAGGGCAGGCCGGTCGCGATCACCGAGTTCGGCTCGGCGACCTACCGCGGCGCCGGCGACCGGGGCGCGCTCGGCCTGGAGATCGTCGAGTACGCCCCGGGCACCCGCGAGCCCCTCCGGCTGACCGGCGAGCACGCCCGCGACGAGGAGGGCCAGGCCGCGTACGTGCGCGAGCTGCTGGAGCTCTTCGACGCCGCCGGCGTGGACAGCACCTTCGTGTTCACCTTCGCGCTGCGCGACCACCCGCACCGCCCCGACGGCGACCCCCGCGACGACCTGGACCTGGCCAGCTACGGCGTCGTCAAGGTCTACGAGGACCGCGCCGGCACCGCCTACCCCGGCCTGCCCTGGGACCCCAAGGCCGCCTTCGCCGCCGTCGCCGGCCACTACGCCAAGCACTGACGTGACGCTCCCCGCCACCACACTCGGCCGCACCGGCCTGCGCGTGAGCCGCCTCGGCTACGGCGCCATGGAGCTGCGCGGCCCCCGCGCCTGGGGCCCGCCGGTGTCCGACGACGCGGCCCGCGCCGTGCTGAACGAGGCCCTCGACGCCGGGGTGAACCTCATCGACACCGCACCCGACTACGGCGACGCCGAGGAGCACATCGGCCGCTGGATCGCCCACCGCCGCGACGAGTTCGTCCTGGCGGGCAAGTGCGGCTGCTCCCTCGCCGACGGCGACCCCGCGCACGACTACACGAGGGCGAACGTCCGCGCGGGCGTCGAGCGGAGCCTGCGCCGGATGCGCACCGGCCATCTCGACGTCCTGATGGTGCACCTCAGCCCGAGCCTCGCCATGATGGAGGCCGAGGACACCATCGCCGGGATGCTGGCACTGAAGGACGAGGGCCTGATCCGCTTCACCGGAATGTCGGGGGAGCTGCCGCACCTTCCCGATCACGTCGCGACGGGCGCGTTCGACGTGTTCCTGCTGCCCTACTCGGCGCTCGACCGCTCCCACGAAGGGCTCGTCGGGGCCGCCGCGGCGAGCGGGGCGGGCACGGTCGCCCGCGGGGCGGTGGCCCGCTCGCTCGCGCCGCCGCCCGCGGCCGTGCCCGAGCCGGTGCGCCGGCCGCTGGCCGAACGCCACGCCCGGCTCGCCGCCGCCCGCCTGGAGGAGCTGGCGGACGGCGCGCCGGTGACCGAACTGCTGCTCCGGTTCATCCTCGGACATCCGGAGCTGCACTCGGTGATCGTCGGCTCGGCCCGGCCGGAGCACCTGCGGGCCAACGTCGCCGCCGCCCGCAAGGGGCCGCTGCCGCCCGACGTGGACGCGGCCGTCCGCGCCCGCCTGGGCCCGGTCTAGCGGAGGCGGGTCACTGGTCGTCGAGGAAGGTGAGGACGGCCAGCACCCGGCGGTGGCCGCCGTCCGAGACGGCCAGGCCGAGCTTGGCGAAGATGCTGCCGATGTGCTTGTGCACCGCGTTGTCGGTGATCGTCAGCCGCTCGCCGATCTCGGTGTTGCTCAGGCCCTGGGCCATCCACGACAACACCTCCCGCTCCCGGCCGGTGAGGCTGTCCAGGCCGTGGCCCCGCCCGACCATGAGCTGGGCGATGACCTCGGGGTCCATGACCGTGCCGCCCGCGGCCACCCGGCGGACGTCCTCGACGAACTGGCTCACCCGGCTGACCCGGTCCTTCAGCAGGTAACCGACGCCGCCGGAGCCGTGGGCCAGCAGCTCGCGGGCGTAGATGCGCTCGACGTACTGGGACAGGACCAGGATGGGCAGGGCGGGGTCGGCGCGCCGGAGGGCGACGGCGGCCTTGATGCCCTCGTCGCGGAACGACGGCGGCAGCCGCACGTCGGCGATCACCAGGTCGGGCCGGTGCTCGGTGACGGCGTCCAGCAGGCCGGCGGCGTCCGGCACGACCGCGGCCACGTCGATGTCCTTGCTGTTCAGGAGCAGTTCCAGCCCCGTGGACAGCAGGACGTTGTCCTCGGCGATCACGACGCGCACGGCAGCTCCACGACGAGACGGGTGGGCCCTCCGGGAGGGCTGTCGATGGACAAGGTACCGTCGAGCGCGGCGGCCCTCCTGCGGATGCCGGTGACGCCGGTGCCGCGGCTCTCGTCCACGCCGCCCTTGCCGTCGTCGCAGACCTCGATGCGCAGCACGCGGCCGGACGCCAGCCGTACGGTGACGTGGCCGGCGCCGCTGTGCTTGGTGGCGTTCGTGACCGCCTCGGCCACGATGAAGTAGGCCGCCGTCTCGACCGCGGCGGGCACGGCGCCGAGGCCGCTGACGTCCGTCTCGACGGGCAGGCCGGCCTTGGCCGTCACGGCGGCCACCGCGCCGGCCAGCCCCCTGTCGGCCAGGACGGGCGGGTACATCGTGCGGATCACCTGCCGCAACTCGGTCATCGCCTCCTCGGTGCCCTCGTGCGCGTCCTGCAGCAGCCGGCCGACGGGCCCGCCGTCGTCGTCGAGCGCCTCGCGGGCCATGGCCAGCCGCATCGCGATGGCGACCAGCCGGGCCTGGGTGCCGTCGTGCAGGTCGCGCTCGATGCGGCGCAGCTCGGCGGCGTGCGCGTCGAGGACGTTCGACCTGCTCTCGGTCAGCTCGCCGACCCGCTCGGCCAGCCGGTCGGCCTGCGAGGGGGCGAGCGCGGCCAGGCAGGCGCGGGCGTGCACCCGGGCCAGCCGCGGCAGCGCCCACCAGGCCAGCGGCGCGGCCAGGACGACCTGCGCGACGCCCATGCCGATCGCCTGCTGCCACCCGGTGACCGGGAAGGCCACCAGCAGCCGCAACGGCTCGTCGGCGGGGAACAGCCACCACAGCGGGGCCTCCAGCACGGGGTTCACCAGCAGCCCGGCCACCCCGAGCGCGGCCAGCGCGGCGGGCAGGCCGACGACGACGTGCAGCGCCGTCCAGCGCAGGTCGCGCCTGGCCCGCGTCCCGGTGAGGAGCTCCCGCCACCGGTCGCGCACCCCGGTCCCGGCGGGCGGCGCCGGGCGCGCCGGCACGGCGACCCCCAGCACCGCGCCGGCCTGCGCGCGCTGCCACTCCGTCCACCGGTGGAGCACCGCCATCATGCGCGGCACCAGCACGAGCCCCGCCCCGCCCACCGGGACGAGCAGGACGCCCGCGACGAGCACCGCCAGCCAGACCATCGCCGCCAGGGCCGACGCGAACACGATCAAGTGATACCGAACGAACCGCCACAGAGCTTTCACGTCACGTCATGATCTTCCGGGCGGGTAGCTCCATGGCGAGGGACACAATCGTCATCACTGCCAGGATAGAGGCCGGTACCAGCCACAACGGCCCGGCGGGCAGCGGACGGGCCAGGAAGCCCACGCTCAGCAGCACCAGCGGCACCGCCGACAGCACCAGCCCCGACACCGACGCCCCCGCGCCGACGAGCAGCGCCTCCCACCGCACCACCCGCCTGAGCTGACGCCGGGTCAGCCCGATCGCGCGCAGCCCGGCGAACTCCTCCCGGCGCGCGGTCGTCGTCGCCACCAGCCGGTTGGCCACCGACACCAGCACGTAGCCCAGCAGCACGGCGAGCACGGCCACGTTCACCAGCGTCTGGGCCGAGGCCATGGCGGCCTGCGGTCCCTCGGCGTCGCCGTCGAAGCGCAGCCCGGGGCGGCGCGCGAGGTCGCCGAAGTCGGCAGGACGGGCCAGCACCGCGCTGTCCAGGCCGCTCGTGGTGTGCGCGGCGGCCAGGTCGCGGGAGACCACGATCGGGCCGAACCCGAGGCCGCGCCGGTAGGTGGCGGCCACCCGCGCCCGCACCCGCGCGCCGTCGCCCATGATCACGTCCATGCTCTGGCCCACCTGGCCCAGGCCCGCTTCCAAGGCGACGGCCGCGCCCTTGAGGCCGGACAGGCCGCCGTCCGCGACGTCCAGGTCGACCAGGCCCTCGGCGTCCGGGCCGAGCGCCATGGCGGGCCTGGCCATCAGGGCGGGGCTGTCGCCGGTCAGCAGCGGCTCGGTCACCACGGTCGTCATCGCCATGCCCGCCGCCTTCGTCCGCGACCGCACGTCGTCCAGCAGGTCGCGGGGGACGCCGCCGAGCTCCGGAGCGGTGATCGTGACGAGACCGCGCAGGCCCAGGGCGACCTCGTCGGCGCGCGCCCGCTCCATCGTGGTCTGGGAGAGCACCACGCTGAGACCGAGCGTGACGACCATGCCGAGGGCGGCCACGGCCCCGGCGGTGCGCAGCGCGTAACCGTTGGAGTTGTGCACCGCCAGCCACAGCGGGCCGGGCAGCCGCGCCATGAGCCGTGACCCGGCCACCGCCCCGGCCACCCCCTGCACCAGCCGCGGACCGGCCAGCGCCAGGCCGATCACCGCGACGATCGACGCGATGCCCGGACCGATCATGCCCGCCTCGCCCCGCATGAACAGCGGCGTCACGGACAGCGCCAGCGCGCCGAGCATGAGCAGCAGCCCCGCCCGGGTCCGCGCGGGCGACGGCGTGCGCGGCTCGGGCAGCCCGGAGACCACCGGCATGCGCGAGACCCGCAGCGACCCCGCCCACGCCGCCACCCGCGTGACGCCCAGCAGCAGCAGCGTCGCGGCCACGGCCGGCAGCGGCCCGTACACCAGCGACTGGTCCGGGCGCACCAGCCCGATCCCGGCCAGCAGCTCGCCGAAGCGGGCGGCCAGGAAGTAGCCGAGCGCGGCCCCGAACGGCACGGCCGGCAGCGCCGCCGCCGCGGCCTGGACGGCCACCAGCCTGCGCACCTGACGCGGCGTCGCGCCGGCCGCGCGCAGCAGGGCGAGGTCGCGGCGCTGCCGGTTGACCGACAGCGCCAGGCCGCCGCCCACCACGAACCCGACCACCAGCAGGCTGATCCCGCCGATCGAGGAGGGCAGGATCAGCAGCAGCCCGCGACCGGCCGCCGCGGCCGGCGACTCCACGTCGGCCCGGTCCCGGCCCGTGGCGTAGGCGTAGCCGTCGCCCAGGCCGGCCTTCAGCCGGGCGGCCAGCGTCTCGGGGGAGACGCCGGGCGCCGCGCGGACCGCGACGAGGTCCACCGTCCCCGCCCGGCCCGCCGTCCTGGCGGCCAGGTCGGCGGCCACGGCGTCGGTGAAGTACACGCCAGGGGCGTCCACCACGGCGCTCACCCGGTAGGTGCCCGGCGTGCCGGCCGCCGTCAGCCGCAGCCGGTCGCCGACCCGCGCGCCGCTCACCGCGATCTCGTCGGCGGCGCGCGGCGCCCGTCCGGCGGTGATCCGGCCGCTCAGCGCGAGGGACGACCAGCCGTGCCCGGCAGTGGCCGGGTCGGCGGTCCGCCCGGCCGTCCCGGACCCGACGGCGGCGGGAAAGGCGAGGTCGCCGGCCACGGCCGCCACGCCGGGCACCCCGGACGCCGCGGCGACCAGCGAGCCGGGGATCCTGGCGCGTTCGGGCAGCGCGATGTCCGGCTCCTCCTTCAGCGGGATCGCCTGCCGGGCCGAGACCAGCACGTCCGCGCCCGACAGCCGCAGGGGCGGCTGCGCGCGGAAGGCCGAGTCCACCAGCACGCCGGTCCCGGTCACCAGCGCCATCCCGCCCAGCACCGCCGCGAACACCACGACCAGCCCGCCCGCCTTGGCGAGCGCCAGCGCGAGCCTGATCACGAGACCCGCTCCCCGCTCAGCCGCGCCAGCCGTACGGCCAGGTCCTCGGCGGTCGGAGCGGGCAGGACGTCGAGCACCCGCCCGTCGGCCATGACCACGGTGTCGTGCGCGCGGGCCGCGGCGGCCGGGTCGTGGGTGACCATGACGACGGTCTGGCCCAGGTCGTCGACCAGCTCGCGCAGCAGGTCCAGCACGTGGGCGGCGCTGCGCAGGTCGAGGGCGCCGGTGGGCTCGTCGGCGAACACCACGTCCGGGCGCGCGGCCAGGGCCCGGACGATCGCCGCCCGCTGCTGCTGGCCGCCCGACAGCTCCGTGGGCAGGTGCCGCATGCGGTCGCGCAGGCCCATCCGGTCGACCAGCTCGCCGAGCCAGGCCCGGTCCGGGCGCACCCCGGCCATCCGCAACGGCAACGTGACGTTGTCCTCGACGGTCACGGTGGGCAGCAGGTTGTAGGACTGGAACACGTAGCCCAGGTGCTTCCTGCGCCACTCCGTGCGCCGGGTCTCCGACATGCGGGTGACCTCGACGCCGCAGATCGTGATCTCGCCGGACGTCGGCGGCTCCAGGGCCGCGGCGGCCTGCAGCAGGGTGCTCTTGCCCGAGCCCGACGGCCCCATCACGGCCACGAACCGGCCGCGCGGGAAGGCCAGCGAGACGTCGTCGAGGGCGACCACGTCACCGTAGGTCTTGCTCACCCGCTCCAGCGTGACGACCGCCTCCATGACGGGCCTCACGAACGCGCTCACGGCCGCGCTCCCGACCGGCCGCCGGCGAAGCGCAGGATCAGCAGCCCGGCGATGCCCACCACGCCCACCACGCCCGACGCCAGCCCGACGGGGTTCAGATCGCCCCGCGTGACGATGTTGGCCGCCACGTTCACCGAGGCCCCGCACACCGCCATGATCCACAGCAGGGAACGCGGCACCGGTCGCCGCGGCCGGGTACGCGGGCTGCGCGCCGGCCGCTCATATGTGTCAATTCTGTACGGATCGCTCATGAGGACAACGCTATGGACGCAGGTCCCCGCGCTGAATCCCGCCAGCAACCGAAGTAACGGTACAGACTGCTGTAGTACGTACGACCACGGATCGGGAGGAAGACACGGTGCAGCGGATCGGGGTCATCGGGGTGGGCGAGATCGGCCGGGCCCTCGTGACGGGCCTGTGCGAGGGTCCCGGCGAGCGTCCCGAGGTGTTCCTCTCCCCGCGGGGTGCGCGCGCGGCGGCGGAGCTGGCGCAGCGCCACGCCGGCGTGCACGTGTGCGCCTCCAACCAGGAGGTGGCGGACCGCGCCGACCTGGTCGTCGTCGCCGTGCGCCCGCCGGACCGGCACGACGCGCTGGCCGGCCTGCGCGTGGACGACGACACGATCGTGGTCAACGTGATGGCCGGCGTCGCCGCCGAGGAGCTGCGCAAGCTCCTGGACACCCGCGCCGCCCTGGTACGCGCGATCCCCCTGCCCGCCGTCCGCGACCGCGGCTCCGTCACGGTGACCTGGCCGTCGCACCCGGTGACCGACGCCCTGTTCGAACGGCTGGGCGGCGTGCTCGCAGCCGAGGACGAGGCGGCCTTCAACGTCTTCTCCGCGCTGACCGCCACGCTCACCACCCACCTGTCCTACCTGGCCACGCTCAGCACGTGGGCCGCCGGGCACGGCGTGCCGCCCGAGGTGGCCGAGGGCTACGTCCGCGGCCTGTTCCAGGGGCTCGGCCGGGCCCTGGGCGACGACAGCCGCTCGCTGGCGCGGCTGGCGGCCGACCACGAGACCCCGAACGGCAGCAACGAACGCGTCCGCACCACCTGGTTCACCCCGGCCAGGTCGCAGGCCCTGGCCGACACGCTCGACGACCTGCTCGACCGCCTCACCTGACCGAGGCTCAGCCGGGCCGGCGGGCGACGGTCAGCAGGTGGCCGCTGGCGCCCAGGAGCGAGGGCTCCGACTCCATCGAGCGCTGGGCGTCCAGCAGCAGGGCCCGGCGGTCCGGGTCGTCGAGCCAGTCGTCGACGTCGCCGTGCAGCCAGAAGGTGCCCTCCAGGCCGTGGCGGGCGGCGCCGGGCAGCCCGGCCTCGGCGAACTCGGCGGCCACCTCGTCCGGATGGTGGAAGTAGGCGGAGAAGCCGCGCCTGGGGGAGAGCATGACGCCGTCCGCCGCGGCGGCGCGGGCCGCCTCCCGCTGCCGTTCCTCCAGGTAGGTGCCGAGGTTGACGGTGTCGAGCACGGCCGCGTACCGGTTGATGGTGGCCGCGGCCACCACCCCGCCGGGCCGTACGGCGCGCCGGGCCTCGCCCAGGGCCCGTAGCCGGTCGGCCCGGTCGGCCAGGTGGTAGAGCGGGCCCAGCAGCAGGACGGCGTCCGCCCCGCCGTCGGGCACGGGCAGCCGCCGCGCGTCGCCGACCCGGGCGCGCAGCCCCGGCACCCTCGCCGCCCGTTCCACGTGCAGCGGCACCGGGTCCAGCAGTTCCACCTCGTAGCCGTCGGCCAGCAGCCATTCGGCGTGCACGCCGGTGCCGCCGCCCACGTCGAGCACCCGGGCGGGGGCCGGCGGCAGCGTGCGGCGCAGCACGTCCTGGGTGCGCCAGAACTCCAGGCGGCCGCGGCCCTCGCGCAGCCGGTCGTGCTCCAGGTCCTGGGCGTAGTAGGCGAGTACCTCGCGGGTCACGGTCATGATCGATCGTGGCCGCCCCGCCGGGCCGGAGGCAACGAGTTTTCCCGCGCCGCGCACTTCGTTATCCGAGCGTGTAAATTTATCCTTATGGATAACAATCAGGTCTGGCGGCTCGTCCGGATCCTCTTCGCCGCCGTGCTGCTCCTGTCGATCGCCACGCTCGGCGTGGCCGCCGTCGTCGGCGGCAACTGGGTGGTGTGGCTGCGCGCCGCCGCCGTCGCCGCCGCCTCCGCCTGGCTCGTCTCACTCGCCGGGCAGGCCGCCCGCGGCAGACGGGCCGCCTACGTGCGCATCCGCTTCGTCTCCGTCGCCGCGCCCATCGGCGTGGTGCTCATCCTCCTCGCGCCGGACAGCGGCTACCCGCTGTGGATGAAGGCCGAGCAGGCCGTGGTCGGCGTCCTGGTCGCCGCCGTCGCTGTCGTCGTCAACCGCCGTGCCGTGCGTGCGGCGTTCCCGAAGCGTGGCAAGCTGGGCTGACATGGAGAGCTCCGGAACCCGACAGGCGGCCACCGAGGCACGCAAGGCCCAGATCGCCTCGGCCGCGATCGCCGTGCTCGCCGAGCGGGGTTACCCGGAGACCACGTTCGAGGCCATCTGCCACCATGCCGGGCTCAGCAGCAAGAGGCTGATCTCCTACCACTTCTCCACCAAGGAGCAGCTCTTCGAGGCCGTCGTCCGGCAGGTCGTCTCCGACGCGGCCGCCTTCATGCGGCCGGCCATCGAGGCCGCGTCCGGAGCCCGTGCCCAGTTGGAGGCGTTCATCAGGGCGAACGTCGCCTTCATCGCCGCCCATCCGGCCCACGTGCGCGCGGTCCAGCAGATCGCGTTCAACCGCGCGCCCGTGGGGGGCGGCGAGCGGGACGCCGCCATCGCCCGGCTGGTGGCCCTGTTCGACGACGGGCAGCGCAGCGGCGCGTTCCGGACGTTCGACAGCGTCCTGATGGCCACGTCCCTGCGCGCCGCCATCGACGCGGTGGCCGACCGGCTCGCCGGCGGCCTCGACCCCGACCACTGCGCCGACGAGCTCGCCGACCTCTTCGACCGCGCCACCGCGAGAACGCCCCGCCCGTTCTGACCGGCCGTCGGGCATGATGGTCGGCATGCCGGCCCTCGTCGATCCCACGCCCGGGTTGCGGGCATCGTTCTTGGAGGCGGTGGCCGAGTTCCGGGCCGACCGCGACTTCCCGGTCCCGTGGTTCGTCCAGGACGTCGATCCCGCGGCGCTGACCGATCCGGTGGCCTTCGCGGCCTACGTCCGGCGGGTGCTGGGCGAGCGCGCCCAGGCGGGCGTGCGCGAGGGGTTCGTGCCGATGACCACGCTGTGGTGGGCCGACGGCGACCGGTTCCTCGGCCGGCTGGCCGTCCGCCACCGGCTCACCCCGGAGCTGGCGCGGCTCGGCGGCCACATCGGCTACGACGTGCGCCCAGGCGCCCGCCGCCGGGGCCACGCGACGGCGATGCTGGCCGCGGCGCTGCCGATCGCCCGGCGATTGGGCATCGAGCGCGCGCTGGTCATGTGCGACCTGGCCAACACGGCCTCACGCAAGGTCATCGAGGCCAACGGCGGGCGGCTGCTCGACCTCACCGAACGCAAACGCCGCTACCTGGTGCCCACCGGGCCCGGATAGCCGCGGTCCTCGCGCAGCAGCAGCTCGATGCCGTCGAGCAGGCGGTGGATGCCGAATTCGAAGATGTTCTCCGGCTCCGACGCTTCGAACGCCTCGTCCCCGAACTCCGACACCATCGGCAGCCGCGCCGCCCCGATGCTGCGCGCGAACGCCTCCTTGCGCGCCCGCGCCCACTCCCGGCGGCTGTGGCGGCTGGTACGGGCGGCCTGCGCCTCGTGGGCGAGCGGCACGGCGGCGCTCTGCACGTACGTGCCGATCATGATGGCGACCTGGACGAGCGTGGCGAAGTCGAGCCCGTGTCCGTCGAGGGCGCGCATGCGCCAGTCGGTGTAGGCCATCAGCGCGGGCGCGACCGGCGGCCGGGTGGTCACCGCCACCAGGTGCGACACCCAGGGATGCCGGCGGTAGAGCTCCCACTCCCGCCGCGCCGACAGCTCCAGCCTGGCCCGCCAGCCGTCCGGGCCGGGCTCGGGCAGCGGGCGGGCGGCGAAGACGGCGTCGACCATCAGGTCGTTGAGCTCCTCGCGGCTCGGGACGTACCGGTAGAGGGACATGACGCCCACGCCGAGGACGGTCGCGATCCGCCGCATCGACACGGCGGCGACGCCCTCCCGGTCGGCGAGCGCGATCGCGGCCCGCACGACCCGGTCCTGGTCGAGCGCCGCCTCGGCCGCCCGCCCTGCGGGCATCGATCCCGCCGGCACCGCGGGGTCGTCGGCGGGCGGCGGCTCGGCGAGCCGCGCCCGGTAGGCCCTGGTGCGGCAGGCGCGCGAGCAGTAGCGCCGGGGCCGCCCCCGCTCGGCCGCCCGCAGCTCCCGCCCGCACACCTCGCACGCCGCCACGCCGCCCCCCTTTTTCGTCACAAGCAATTTGTGTGACGAAATTATACTCCACGCCTTTTACGTAGCACTAATCGGAAATTGCAGTACGGTGTATTTATGACTCGTGCACCGTACGACACTTCTGTGACGAAAATAGCTCTTGAACTGCACCATGTGACGAAATGCCACGGCCAGGGCCCGACGGCCGTGACGGCGCTCGACGACGTGTCCCTGGCGATCCCCGCCGGCGCCTTCACCGCCGTGATGGGCCCCTCCGGCTCGGGCAAGAGCACCCTGCTGCACTGCGCCGCGGGCCTGGACCGCCCCGACTCCGGCTCGGTCGTCCTGGACGGCCACCGCCTGGACGGCCTGGGCGAGGCGGCGCTGACCCGGTTGCGCCGCGAGCGGATGGGGTTCGTCTTCCAGTCCTTCAACCTGGTGCCCACCCTGACCGTGGCGCAGAATGTGACCCTGCCCATGGAGTTCGCCGGCCGCCGCGCCGACGGGCGCCGGGTCCGCGCCCTGCTCACCCGGCTGGGCCTGGGGGAGCGGACGGGACACCGGCCCGGCGAGCTGTCCGGCGGCCAGCAGCAGCGGGTGGCGATCGCCCGCGCGATCTTCGGCCGCCCGGCCGTCCTGTTCGCCGACGAGCCCACCGGCGCCCTCGACACGCAGGCGGCCCGCGAGGTGCTGAGCCTCCTGCGCCAGGCGTCCGCCCAGGACGGGCAGACGATCGTGATGGTCACCCACGACCCGGTGGCCGCCTCCTACGCCGACGCCGTGGTGTTCTTCGCCGACGGGCGGATCGCCGACCACCTGCCGCGCCCCGACGCCGCCACGGTCGCGGCCCGGATGGCCCGCCTGTCGGCGCCCGTCCACGCGGGGGGCGTGCGATGAGGTGGCGGCTGGCCCTCGGCACGATCCGCGCCCACCGGGCGTCCCACCTGGCCTCGGCCGCCGTCATGGCCGCCGGGACCGCGCTGCTCACGGCGTTCGCGAGCCTGCTGGAGACCGGCCTGGCCACGGGCCGCGACCCCGGGTTCCTGGTCATGCTGCCGGCCATCCTGGGCGGCTGGACCGTGGCGATCGTGGCCTTCGGCGTCGTGTCCACCGTCTCGCTCACCATCGGCCATCGCGAGCGGGAGCTGGCCCTGCTGCGGTCCATCGCGGCCACCCCGCGCCAGATCCGGCAGGACGTCGTGCTGGAGACGGTCGCGGTGGCCGTCCCCGCGATCCTCGCCGGGCTGCTGCCGGGCGCCGGGCTCGGCGCGGTCGTGCTCGGCAGGCTGGTGGACGGCGGGCTCGTCGAGGGCGGCACCGGGCTGGTGGCCGGATGGGCGAGTGCCGCGATCGGCGCGGGCACGTCCCTGGCCGCGGCCCTGGCCGCCGCGCTGATCTCCAGCAGGCGCGCCGCGTCCGTCCCGCCGGTGCGAGC
This sequence comes from Nonomuraea sp. NPDC049684, assembly GCF_044465345.1. Lineage (NCBI taxonomy): Bacteria > Bacillati > Actinomycetota > Actinomycetes > Streptosporangiales > Streptosporangiaceae > Nonomuraea > Nonomuraea sp. NPDC049684. Next base: position 163,384 of record NZ_JBITLO010000019.1, read on the forward strand.
GCTGGGAGCCGCACCCGGCGGCACGGTCGGCGGCGCTCTCGGGCGGGGGCGCGTGATCGGCGGCGGCGCGCTGCTGGCGGTGGGGCTGAGCCTGTCCGTGACGACCCTGTTCATGGACGACGGCCCGCTCCTGTCCAGCACCGCCGGCCCGGCCGGGGTCGCCGTCGCGGTCGGCCTGGCCCTGCTCAGCCCGCTGTTCGTCGCGCCGGTGGGATGGCTCTCCCGGGCCCGGCTCGGCGCGGCCGGGCGGCTGGCCGCCCGCAACCTGCACGCCCGCGCCCGGCACGCCGGCGGCGTGGCCGGGCCGCTGATCCTCCTGGTCGGCATCGCCGCCGGGACGCTCTACATGCAGAGCACCGAGGACAGCCTCCACCGGACCGCGGCCGACGTCAGCGGCCGCCTCGCCCCGGTCAACTACCTGGTCGTCGCCATGATCATCACGTTCACCGCGATCGTCGTGGTCAACACGCTGATCGCGGCCACCCGGCGGCGCGGCCGGGAGTTCGGGCTGCTGCGGCTGTCGGCCGCCACGCGCGGGCAGGTCATGGCCACGGTCGTGGCCGAGGGCACGGTGACGGCGGTCGTGGCCGTCGTGCTCGGCACGGTCGCCGCCGCGGCGACCACCGTCCCCTACAGCCTGGTCAAGACCGGCTCGCCGCTGCCGTCCGGGCCGTGGTGGACGTACGCGGCCGTCGCGGGCGGGGCGCTGCTGCTCGTCCTGGCGGCCTCGATCCCGACGGCCGCGGGAGCGCTGCGCGTCCGTCCGGTGGACGCGCTGTCCGCCCCCTGACCCGCGTGCGGGACGGCGTGCGACCGGCGGCCGGGGTCAGGGGCGCTGCCCGCGCTGGACGGCCCGCAGGTCCAGCCAGCCGATCAGCTTGACGTCCTCGCCGTCCAGGACCTCGCGGACGTCGGGGTCGGTGAACAGGGCGAGCTCCCAGCCGCGCTTGGCCGCCCCCGGCATGATGGCGCGCAGCTCGTCGGTGTCCTCGAAGGGATGGATGTAGATCTCCGTCACGCCCGGCCGCAGCGAGCGCAGCAGCCCGATCATGTCCTTCTTGAGCGAGTCGTAGTCCTCGCCCTCGGCCTGGTGGAAGGGCAGCGACCACAGGTGGTCGAGGATGACCACCCCGGCCTCGTCGGCCATCGCGGCCAGGGCCCGGGCCACGGGCTCCAGCTCCTCCGGCGCGCCGGTGCCGGCCAGCGAGCGGGGCAGGCGGAAGGGCAGGCCGAACTCGGCGCACACCGGCAGGACGACGTCCAGGAAGTGGCGGCCGGTGGCCAGGCCGTACAGGCTGCCCATGTGGTTGTCGGCGTGCGAGGGGTCCAGGCCGAGCGCGACGGCCTTGCGGATCTGGTTGACGATCTCGACGCGGACCTCGCCGGGGTCGGCGGACCGCTCGAAGGAGGCGCAGTCGCGGAAGAAGTAGCCGGCCTCGTCCACCAGCGTGGGGACGGGCCGGTCGCGGGTGACCGGCCCCCAGCGGTAGCCCTCCCACTCGCTGGTCAGCGTCAGGTGCACCCCGACGTCGAAGCCCGCGGCCTGCGCGGCGGCCTGCGGCGCCCACGGGCAGGGCGTCATCACCGTGGCCGAGCTGATCGCCCCCGCCCGCAGGAGGGAGGTGACGCCGAGGTTGGCCGACCGGCTCATGCCGTAGTCGTCGGCGTTGACGATGAGCAGCCGGTCGTCGGGGGCGTGGCCGAGCCGGGAGGCGAGCGTCATCAGCGAACCCTTCGTAGGTGGCGGCCGGTGGACGACCCCGCGCGACCGATCGTGCAGCACCGCGCCGACCTTCGTCAATCACCGTCCGGCGATCAGAGCCCGAAGGACGTGAGGTCGAGCGCGGCCAGCCGGTCGGGGTCGGCCAGGATGTCGATCGCGGCGATCCGGCCGTCGCTGACGGTGAAGCTCATGACCGAGTACAGCCTGCCTTCGACGGTGTTGACCAGCCCCGCCAGGCCGTTGACGAGCGCCGGGCGGGCGACCACCCCGATCGAACGGCGGAAGGCGGCGGCCTGCCCGGCCACCTCCGCGGCGCCGCGGACGACCCTCATGCCGCCGGTGAGCAGGCCGCCGTCGGCGCGCAGCACCACGTCCGGATCGAGGACGGCCAGCAGCGCGTCGAAGTCGCCCTCGCGGGCCGCGGCCAGGAACGCCTCCACCACCCGGCGCTGACCGGCGAGGTCGGGATCGGGGGCCGGGGCCGCGCCGCGCACCCGCTGACGCGCCCGGCTGGCCAGCTTCTTGGCCGTCGCCGGCGTGCGCTCCACGATGGGCGCGATCTGCTCGAACGGCAGGCCGAACAGGTCGTGCAGCACGAACGCCAGCCGCTCGGCCGGCGACAGCGACTCCAGCACGACCAGCAGCGCCAGGCCCACCGAGTCGGCCAGCAGCGCCTCCTGCTCGGGGCCCGCGGCCGGGTCGGCGGCCTCGGCGCGTCCGACCACCGGGTCCGGCAGCCGCGCCTCCAGCGGCTCCTCCCGCAGGGCCTTGCGGGCGCGCAGGAGGTCCAGGCAGACCCGGCTCACCACGGTGGTCAGCCAGGCGCCCAGGTTGGCGATGTCGCCCGAGTCCGAGCGCGCCAGCCGCAGCCACGCCTCCTGGACCGCGTCCTCGGCCTCGGTCAGCGAGCCGAGCATGCGGTAGGCGACCGCCTTCAGCCGGGGACGATGCCCCTCGAACCGGTCGGCCAGCAGGTCATGGGCAGTCATGGCGATATTTCCTCTCAAGGGTGACATGCTCATTCTGCTGACGCACCGGACCGGACAAAGGTGACCGCGGCCCCGGACAAAGGTGATCGCGGCCCGGACAAAGGTGATCACGGCCCGGACCCTTGCCGGGCGCGCGCGTCCGCGAGACGGTGGCCGGATGCGTGACATCCCCGGCCCTCCTCCCGCGGCGGACGGCGGGCTGAGCGCCATCGCGGCCGCCGGCGGCCTGCACACCTACCAGCTACGGCTGCACGAGCGGTACGGCCCGCTGGTGCGCTTCCAGCTCCCCGGCGCGCCGGCCGCGATCTCGGTGGCCGACCCCGTGCTGCTGGAGGCCACGGCCGCGATCGACGAACGCCCCGGCAAGCTGTTCGAGTTCCTGGACCCCCTCTGCGAGGCCGGCAACCTGCAGACGCTGCCCGCCGACGAGCACGGCCCCTTCCGCCGGGTGCTGCTGTCGGTGCTCGCCGGCCGCCGCTCGCACGAGGCGCACTTCGCCGGCTTCGTCACCCTGGCCACCGAGCTGGCCGACCGCTGGGAGCGCCGCGCCGCCGACGGCCCGGTGGCGCTCCAGCAGGACCTGAGCGAGCTGTCCCTGCGCATGATCGCCCAGTACGCCCTGGGCGGCGGCCTGGCCGACCCGGCGCGGGTGGTGAGCGCGTTCGAGACCGTGCTGACCGTCCACCTCGGCCGCCTGTACGAGCGCGACGACGACCTCGCGCGCGCCGACCGGGCGCTGGCCCACCTGCGCGAGGTCGTGGACGGCGTGCTGGCCCGCGGCGGCAGCGAGCTGGTCACCGCCCTGGCACGGGCGGACATGTCGCCCGCCCGGATCAGGGACACCGTGCTCATGATCATGCTCGCCGCCCACCACACCACCGGCGTGGCCGTCTCCTGGACCCTGCACCTGCTCGCCCGCCACCCCGGTCCGGCCGCGCGCGTGGCCGCCGAGCTGGACGACGTGCTGGGCGGGCGCGCCGCCCCCGGCTACGCCGACCTGCGGCGCCTGCCGTACCTGGAGATGGCGCTCAAGGAGTCGATGCGGCTCTACCCGCCCGGCCCGTACGGCGCCCGCGAGACCACCGAGGACCTCACCCTGGACGGCCACCACGTCCCGGCGGGCACCACGATCTTCTACCCCTTCTGGGCCGTGCACCTCGACCCCCGCCACTGGCCGGACCCGCACGCCTTCCGGCCCGCCCGCTTCACCCCCGAGGAGCAGGCCGCCCGCCACCGCTACGCCTACCTGCCCTTCGGCCTCGGGCCGCGCGGCTGCGAGGGCGCGAGCCTGGCCATGGTGGAGGCCGAGCTGGTGCTCGCCGTGCTGCTCAGGAGGTTCGCCTTCGAGCCGGTCGAGGACCATCCGGTGACGCCCGTCGAACGGTTCGTGCTGTGGGCCGAGCACGACATCCGGATGCGGCTGACCCGCCGTCCCGGCTGAGCCGCCGTCCTCGCCGGACGGGTGTGGCGGGGCTTGCCTCGGCGTGCCCGCTGGCATATGAGTGATGCACGCTCGTTCGGACGCCACCGGCATGCACGGGGAGAGTCGATGAACATCCGCGGGAAGGCGACGGCCGCTGTGACGGCCGGCGTCCTGGTCACGATCACCACCCTCGCCGCGGGCGGCCCGCCCGCCTCGGCCAGGACCACGGCCCCGGGGGTGACGCACGAGGAGAACCCCCGGGTCCCCGCGGGCGCCGCGTGGACGGAGGCGTACTTCCCCTCCTCCGACGGCAGCGGCGTCGAGCTGCACGCCGACGTGCTGCGCCCGGCGCACCTGCCGGCCGGCGCGCGGACGCCGGTGATCGTCTCGGTCGGCCCCTACTTCGCCCACGCCGGGCAGACCGGCCCGGAGGGATGGGACCAGGTCGGGCCGTCGGCGCGCTTCCGCGACTTCGTCGACGGCGCCGGGCTGATGGGCCGCGGCTACACCTTCGTGATGGTCGACCTGCGCGGCTTCGGCGGCAGCACCGGCTGCCTCGACTGGGTCGGGCCGGGCGAGCAGGCCGACGTGCGGGCCGCCGTCGAGTGGTCGGCGGCCCAGCCCTGGTCGACCGGCAAGGTCGGCATGTACGGCAAGTCGTACGACGCGGCCACCGGCCTGGTCGGCAACAACCTCAGGCTGCCGAGCCTGAAGGCGGTCGTCGCCCAGGAACCGGTCTGGAACATGTACAACTACCTGTTCAGCAACAAGGTGCCGCGGCCCAACGTCACGGGCACGCCGGAGGCGTACAACTCGATCGCGACGATGGCGCCGATGGCCGGCGACAGCGACCGGTACAAGGCGAACGCCCAGTACGAGGCCGCCCACCCCGCCTGCCTGTCCGACAACATCACCAACAACAACAATCCCGACCTGCGCTCGGCGTACTGGCGGGCGCGCAACCTGGCCGACCGGGCGGCCGGCACCGGCACGCCGCTGCTGGTCACCCAGGGCTTCATCGAGCCCAACACCAAGCCCGAGGACATGGAGGTCTACCTGGACAACCACCGCGGGCGCGAACGCGGCTGGCTCGGCCAGTGGGAGCACGTGCGCGGCAACGACACCGACGCCCAGGGCCGGCTGCTGCAGGGGCGGGCCGGCTGGTTCGACGAGGTGATGCGCTTCTACGACCAGTACCTGCGCGGCGTGCGGCCCTCGGTGAGCGACCCGGCGTACGCGATCGAGGACAGCCTCGGCGGGTGGCGCGCCCAGCCGGCCTGGCCGGTGGTCACCACGTCGTACGAGGCCCGGCTGTCGAGCGGGGCGTACCTGGACGACGGCGGCGGCGCCGCGGCGACGGCCACCACCGCCCCCTCCGGCCGCTGGGACATGGAGCACGCGCCGCCGCTCGAACCGCTCTCCACCGCCGAGAAGAGCTCGGCCAGGCAGAGCGCGGCCGCCCCGGGCAGCTTCTGGACCTGGTCCACGCCCGCCGCCGAGCGGCTCAGGCTCACCGGCACGCCGCGGATCAGGCTCGACGCGAGCACGAACGGCAACGTCATGGTCCGCCTGTGGGACGTCGCCCCCGACGGCAGGGCGACCATGTTCGACGAGAACGTGGCGTTGCTGGAGCGCCGCGGCCCGATCGCGTTCGACCTGAAGTCGGCTGACTGGACCTTCGAGCCGGGCCACCGGCTGGGCGTGCAGATCGGCACCATCGAGTCCAACGGCTGGCTGGACGTGCCGTCGGGCAACACGATCAAGGTCTCCGGCGCGCGGCTGAGCCTGGACCTGCTGTCCACCCGGCACGACGTGCCCACCCAGGGCGACCGGTCGCCGTACCTGGACCGGTACCTCGCGGCCTACACCACCACCCTCGGCGGCGTCGGCCCCGGCACCTTCCCGCTGCGGCTGTCCCGCCGCTGACCGCCCGACCCGGCCCGTCCCCCACGCCCGATCCGGAGCACCCGGAGACGGGCCGGGAGACGGGCCGGGAACGTCAGGGCGCCTCGCCGCGGGCGCGCAGGAACCCGGCCATCGCCTCGGCGCCGAGGGCGATCGCGCGCTCGTCGGGCACGAAGTCCGGGTCGTGCGGCACGCCCCGCTCGCCCACGCCGAAGAAGAACATCGCGCCCGGCGCCCGCTCCAGGAACAGCCCGAAATCCTCCCCGTTGAACGGATAGGACGCGTGCAGCAGCAGGGCGTCCAGGTGCCGCGCGCCGGCCCGCGCGTGCTCCGGCGAGTTGACCGACGACGGGTGATGGGCGAGGAACCGCAGGCGCGACCCGGCCTCGGCGCGCAGCGACGAGCGGATGCCGGCATACCGGCTGTCCGGCCAGGCCCGGACCCACCCCTGCACGGCGTCCGGCTCGCGGTGGACCTGGGCGTACACGAAGGACGTCAGGGGGCCGCCGGGGAGTTGCAGGTCGGCCTCCAGCCGGGCCATCTCCTCCGGGGTGGCCGGCGGCGTCACCGTGGACAGGCCCTCCACCAGCGCCTCGAACCGCCTGGCCTCCTCCGGCGACAGGCCCTCGATGCGGAAGACGTCCTGGCCGGGGTGCCCGAACCCCGGGGCCACCGCGAACCTGCCGGTGGGCAGGGGCGCGCAGTGCAGGGCGTACACCTCGCGCGGCGGGACCGGGTCCATGGCCCCGTCGGCGATCATGGCGCGGGCGCCCTCGCAGGTCTCCTCGGCGGGCTGGAAGAAGAAGACCGTCCGGCCCCGGGGCCGCTCGCGGGCCAGGGCCCGCGCGACGCCCACGCCGATCGCGGTGTGCACGTCGTGCCCGCACAGGTGATCCGCGCCGCCGGGCACGGCGACCGCGGCTGATCATCCGGTGATTTGGGGTGACGCCGGTGTCAAGGCTGCATACTTCCCCGCATGATCTTCACGCAGACAGAGCTCGACTACCTGGCCGGACAGCGCCTCGGCCGGCTGGCCACCGTGTCCCCCTCCGGGGACGTGCAGAACAACCCCGTCGGCTTCTTCGTGGACGCCGCCACGGGCACGATCACCATCGGCGGGCACGCGATGGGCGCCTCCAGGAAGTTCCGGAACGTCCAGCGGGGCAGCACCGTCGCCCTCGTCGTGGACGACCTGGCCTCGGTCGATCCGTGGGTGGTGCGCGGCATCGAGATCCGGGGCACGGCGGCGGCCCTGGCCGACCACGAGCCGCCGGTGCCGTACTTCTCGCGGGAGGTCATCGTGATCACCCCCGTCAGGATCGTGTCGTGGGGGATCGACGGCGGGCGGTCGTCGCGGACCGTCTGAGGACGCGGGCCGGCGCCGGTCGCTAGCGCGGCGGGCGCCAGCCGTGCGCGAGGAGGTCGAAGACCTGCTCGACGGCCCCGCGAAGGTCCTGCCGCCCGCGCGTGATCGCCGGCGTCTGCAGGACGAACCGGGCGAGCGCCTGGCAGGCGACGTCGTCGGGGGCCACGCCCGCGTCCTCGGCGATGGCCGCGCCGAGGGCGGCGGCGTGCCGGGTCCACATGCGTTCGTAGTACTCCAGCAGCGCCGGCGTGGACTCCACCAGCTCGGTGAACCCGGCCCGCAGCGGATGGGCGGCGACCGGCGGCCAGGACGCCAGCACGTGCCCGCGCAGCGCCTCGACGACGCTCTGCCCCTCCCGGCGCCCGCGCACCGCCGCGACCAGCTCCGCCTCCCGGTCGGCCTCCTCGTCGAAGACCAGCGCCTCCTTGCTCGGGAAGTGCTTGAACAGCGTGGTGGTGGACACGTCGGCCGCCTCGGCGACGTCCCTGACGCTCACCCGGTCGTAGCCGTGCTCCAGGAACAGGCGCAGGGCGGCGTCGGCGATGGCTCGGCGGGTGGCGGCCTTCTTGCGTTCGCGGCGGCCGGTGACGGGTGGCGTGTCCATGCCGTCCACCCTACCAAAAAGGTGGCATGAGTGAATTAGTTGACTGGTTGCACTTTTGCACTCGTTCTGCTTCTCTGGAACGGCGGCGCTCGCCGTACCCACCCCTGATCACGAACGAGAGGTCCAGCCATGCGCTCACCCGCACCCGCCACCGCGCGCATCCACGTCGTCGGAGCCGGTCCCGGCGGGCTCACCTGCGCCCGCGTCCTGCAACGGCACGGCATCCCGGTGACCGTCCACGACCGCGACGCCCACCCGCGCGCCCGCGACCAGGGCGGCACCCTCGACCTGCACGCCGACGGCGGGCAGGTCGCCCTGCGCGAGGCCGGCCTGCTCGACGACTTCCTCCGGCTGGCCCGTCCGGAAGGGCAGGAGATGCGGCTGCTCGACCCGTCCGGACGGCTCCTCGACCACCACGTCCCGGCCGAGGGCGAGCTCTTCAAGCCCGAGATCGACCGCGGGGTGCTGCGCGACCTGCTGCTCGGCTCGCTGGAGCCCGGGACCGTGCGGTGGGGCTCGGCCGTCGAGCAGGTCACCGGCCCGCCCGGCGGCCCGCGCCGGGTGCGCTTCCGCGACGGCACGTCCGTCGAGGCCGACCTGGTCATCGGGGCCGACGGCGCGTTCTCCCGGGTACGGCCGGCGGTCTCGGCCGCGGCGCCGCGCTACACCGGGGTCACCTTCCTGGAGGCGTGGTTCCACGACGTCGAGAACGCCCACCCCGGCCTGGCCGCGCTCGTCGGCCAGGGCGCCGCCACCGCGGCCGACGGCGACCGCGCCCTGTTCGCCCAGCGCAACGGCGGCGACCACATCCGCGTCTACGTCATCCAGCGCCTGCCCGCCGGCTGGATCGCCGCGAGCGGCCTGAGCGCCGGCGACACCGCCGGGATCCGCGCCCGGCTGCTCGACGCGTTCGCCGGCTGGTCGCCGGACCTGCTCCGGATGATCACCGGCAACGACGGGCCGTACGTCGATCGCCCGCTGTTCGCGCTGCCCGTGCCGCACGCGTGGCCGCGCTCGTCCAGCGTGACCCTGCTCGGCGACGCGGCCCACCTCATGCCGCCGCTCGGCGCCGGCGCCAACCTGGCCATGCTCGACGCCTGCGAGCTCGCCCTCGCGCTGGCCGGCTGCGCCACGGTGGCCGAGGCCGTGGCCGCGTACGAGAGCACGATGCTCCCGCGCTCGGCGGACGTCGCCCGCGCCCTTGAGCACGGCGCCGAGGCCCTGCTCGAACCGCACGAGAGCGGCGAGCTCGCCGCCCCCGCCCCGCCCCGCCGCTGACCCGGCCCTGCCGCCCGGACGCCTAACGCGTGGCCGCGGTCACGAACAGCGGCAGGGCGAGGAACAGCCGCCCGGCCCGCCCCCGCTCCCGCTGCTCGGCGAGCCAGCCCTCGGCCTCCGCCGCGTCGATCACCCCGGCCGCCCGCGCCTTCCCCGCCAGGTCGGCCAGGACGGGCACCATCGTCGCGTCGGTGACGACGCTGGTGTGCACCTCGACGGTGACGTCGGTGAAGCCGGCGTCCAGCAGCAGGTTGCGGGCGCGGCGGACGACGCGGGGCGACCTGACGAGGTCGGCGCGGGCGTGCACGATCCGGCGGGTGAGCGCGGCGTCGCCGGAGTCGATGACGAAGGTGTCCCAGTCCTGCCCGAGCAGCACGATCCGCCCGCCGGGCGCGAGCACCCGCCGCGCCTCGGCCACGGCGCGTGCCGGGTCGTCCAGGACGTGGTACACCTTCTCGGCCCGGTAGCCGCGCAGCTCGCCGTCGGCGAACGGCAGCGCGTACGCCTCCGCCACCCGGAACTCGGCGGCGGGCCACCGCCCGGCCGCCACGCCGATCATCCGCTCGTCGGGGTCGACGCCGATCGCCCGCGCGCCCAGCCCGGCCATCTCCGCCGCCGCGCGGCCGGATCCGCAGCCGACGTCGGCCACCGCCGCCCGCGGCGCGAGGCCGAGCAGCTCGTAGGAACGCGCCCGCAGCTCGGCCGCCCCCGGCAGGTGGTCCGCGAGGTCGAGCAGGGCGATGAGCGCGTCGGTCTCCTCGCCGGTACGGCCTGTCGTCTGGTTCTTGGTCATGGGCGCGATCCTGCGGCTTCAAGTGCGCTTGAAGTCAAGCCGCTGCCTGGGATCGGCGGTCCTGGGAAGAGCGGTCCGTTCCGCCGCCGGCGCGCGGAGGGCAGGGTGGGCTGCGGCCGCGCGAAGGGCCGGTCCGGACGAGGAGGATGATCGCGCGATGAAGGCTGTGCGGTTCCACGAGTACGGCGGGATCGACGTCCTGCGGGTGGAGGAGGTCGAGCGTCCGGCGCCGGGCCCCGGTCAGGTGCTGGTCGAGGTGCGGGCGGCCGGGATCCAGCCCGGCGAGACGATGATCCGCCAGGGGGCGCGGCACGGGCGGTGGCCGGCGACGTTCCCGTCCGGGCAGGGCAGCGATCTGGCGGGCGTGGTGGTGGCGGCCGGTCCGGAGGTGCGCGGGTTCGCGGTGGGCGACGAGGTGCTCGGCTTCACCCATCGCCGGGCGAGCCACGCCGAGTTCGTCGTGGCCGACGACGTGGCGCTGACCCTGCGGCCCGCGGGGCTGCCCTGGGAGGTGGCCGGGTCGCTGTACGTGGCCGGCACGACGGCGTACGCGACCGTGTTCGCGGTCGATCCTGGGCCGGGGGAGACGGTGGTGGTGTCCGGGGCGGCGGGCGGCGTCGGATCCGTCGCCGTCCAGCTCGCGCGGCGGCGGGGCGCGACGGTGATCGGGCTGGCGAGCCAGGCCAACCACGCCTGGCTGCGGGGGCACGGCGTCGTGCCGGTCGCGTACGGGGAGGGCGTGGCCGAGCGGATCCGGTCGGCCACCGGCGGGCAGGTGCACGCGTTCATCGACACCTACGGGGACGGCTACGTCGATCTGGCGGTCGAGCTCGGCGTGCGGCCCGAGCGGATCGACACGATCTGCGACTGGGCGGGCGCGGCCAGGGTCGGCGCGCGGACGTACGGGGAAGGGGCGGCCTCCTGCGCGGTCGTCGTCGGGGAGCTGGCCCGGCTCGCCGCGCGGGGGGAGCTGGAGGTGCCGATCGCCCGCGTCTACCCGCTGGAGCAGGTCCGGGACGCGTTCGGCGAGCTGGAACGGCGGCACGCCCACGGCAAGATCGTGCTCAGGCCGTAGCGGCGTCCCGCGGCCGGGTCGCGCGGACGTGGAACGGCGCGGGCGGCAGGTCGCCCTCGGCCTCCACCTGGAACCCCGCGGCCGGGATCAGCGTGCCGAGCAGGTGGTCGCCGACCTGGTGGCGGCGGCCGGGCGGGCGCAGGACGGACTCGACCTGCTGGTGGTGTGCGTGGTGGGGGCGTTCATGGGGCTGATGCGGGCCTGGCTGGACGGCGCCACCGCCGCCTCGCCCGCCGAGCTCGACGCCGCCTTCCGCGCGGCGGGGACCCCGGGCGTCCGGGCCGTCCTGGGCCCGTCCGCGGGGCGCGGCGCATAGGCTACGGTGGGAACGTTTGTGATCTACGGCCAGGAGACCGACATGGCAGGTGACGACGACATCTCCGGGTGAGACCGGAGGGTGATCGGCCCCGGCGGGCGCGCGTGAGCGCCGCCGACGTGGGCCTTCTCGTCGTTCCCCGAAACCCTGTCCCCTTCACCGGGCGGCTTCGGCGCGCCCGCGTCCTCCTCCGAGGTTCACATGCTCTCCAACCCCTGCCCGCCGGCCGGCGACGCGCTGCTGGCCCACGATCTCGTCCGGACGCTGGGCACGCGGCGCGTGCTCGACGGCCTCTCGCTCACCGCCGCCCCCGGCCGCCGGATCGGGCTCATCGGCGAGAACGGCGCGGGCAAGTCCACGCTGCTGCGCCTGCTGGCCGGCGTGGACGAGCCCGACTCCGGCACCGTCGTCCGGCCCGCCGACCTGGGCTTCCTGCACCAGGAGCTGCCGTTCGCGGCCGGGGACACGCTCGCCGACGTGCTCGACGACGCCCTGCGCGAGGCGCGCACGGACCTGGCCGAGCTCGACCGGCTCACCCGCGAGCTGGCCGGGTCGCCGGACGACGCCGCGCTGCTCGAAGCGTACGGGGCCCGGCTCGACCAGGCGCAGCAGCGCGAGTCCTGGGACGCCGACCGGCGGGCGGAGATCGTCCTCGACCGGCTGGGCCTGGGCGGCGTGCCGGGGACGCGGGCGCTCGGGTCGTTGTCCGGCGGGCAGCGCGGCCGGCTCGCCCTGGCGGCGCTGCTGATCAGGCGGCCCGCCGCGCTCCTGCTCGACGAGCCCACCAACCACCTCGACGACGACGCCGCCGTCTTCGTGGAGGAGGAACTGCGCGGCATGACCGGCGTGGTCGTCGTGGCCAGCCACGACCGGGCCTTCCTCGACGCGGTCTGCACGGACCTGCTCGACCTCGACCCCGCCGTGGACGGCCCCGTCCGGTACGGCGGCGGCTACAGCGCGTACCTGACCGGCAAACGCGCCGAGCGCGCACGCTGGGAGCGCCGGCACGCGGCCGAGCAGGAGGAACTGGACGAGCTGCGCCGCGCCGTCGCGGTGACCGCGCGGCGGGTGGCGCAGGACGGGTTGCGCCGCGACAACGAGAAGATGGGCTACGGGCACCGGGCCGGGCGGGTGCAGCAGCAGATCTCCCGGCGGGTGCGCGAGGCCGCGCGCCGGCTCGCCGAGCTGGAACGCGACCAGGTCCCCGCCCCGCCGCCCCCGCTGCGCCTGCGCCCCCGCCTCACCGCCACCCTCCCTGCCCCCGCAGGTCCGGAGGAACACCACGGCGACGCGGCCGGCCCGGATAGCGGGCCGTTGCTGTCGGCGCGGGATCTCCGGGTGGCGGGACGGCTCGCGCTCGACCGGCTCGACCTGCGGGAGGGGGACCGGCTGCTGGTCACCGGCCCGAACGGCGCGGGCAAGTCCACCCTTCTCGCGGTCCTGTCCGGCGACCTGGAGCCGGCCGGGCCGGTACGGCGGCGGCCGGGGCTGACCGCCGGCCTGCTGACCCAGGACACGACGTTCGAGCACCCCGGCCGCACGGTGCGGGAGACCTACGAGCAGGCCCTCGGGCCGGAGCGCGCCGAGGCCGTGCCGCTGCGCTCGCTCGGCCTGATCCGCGCCCGCGACGCGAACCTGCGGGTGGGGGAGCTGTCCGCCGGCCAGCGCCGCCGGCTCGCGCTGGCGCTGCTGATCGCCGACCCGCCCGACGTGCTGCTGCTCGACGAGCCCACCAACCACCTGTCGCCGGGCCTGGCCGACGAGCTGGAGGCCGCCATGGCCGCGGACGGCCCCGGCGCGGTCGTGGTGGCCAGTCACGACCGCTGGCTGCGCGCCCGCTGGCGGGGCCGCCGCCTGCACCTGCCGGGGAAGGGCTGACGTACGTCCCGTAGTACCTGGGAGCTACGCGGGAAGTGAGCTCCGCAGCGGGAGGCGCGCGGGCGGGGGCGGTCCGTAGCGTCGGGGGAACCGTCCCCCCGTCGGAAGGGTTCCCATGGGCAACCGCGGCAGCCGCCTCCTGCTCGCCACGCTCGTCGCCGCCTCGGTGGCGGGCCCGGCGGCGTGCGTGTCGGGGGAGGTGCCGGCGCCCGTCCCCGGGGTCGCGCCGCCGTCCGGGCTCGCCGGGCGGTACGCCGCCGGGCGCGCGACGATCCTGGCGGCCGGGCGCGACGCCGTCCGGCACGGCCACCGGCGGCGGGCCGCCGCGCTGCGCGAGATGGCCGATCCCGCCCGCCGGTTCCTGTCCTTCGACGGCCGCGACGCCGGCCGGGCCGTCGAGGTGTTCGGCGACCTGGCCACCGCCGCCCGGATCGCCGTGCTGGTCCCGGGCGCGGGCATCACCCTCGACAAGTACGGCCCGCTGCGCGGCGGCTCGATGCGCCTGCGGAACGCGCTGGGCGACCGGTCGGCCGTGATCGCCTGGCTCGGGTACGCCACCCCGAGCAGCGTGAGCCTCCAGGCGCTGACCCTCGGCCGCGCCGACCGGGCCGCCCCCGCCCTGCGCGCCTTCCTGGACGAGCTGCGCGCCCTGCGGCCCGGCGCGCGCGTCTCGCTGTTGTGCCACTCCTACGGCTCGGCGGTGTGCGGCCGGGCCGCGCCGGGCCTGGACGTGGCCGCCCTCGTCCTGTTCGGCAGCCCAGGGGCGGGCGTGGCCGACGCCGCGGCGCTGCGCACCCGGACGCCGGTGTGGGCCGGGCGCACGGCCGGGGACTGGGTCGGCCGGCTGCCGCACGTGTCCGTCGAGCTGCCGTCCGGCACCCTGGGCCTGGGCGGGGACCCGGTCGCGCCCGGGTTCGGGGCGCGGGTGTTCGACGCGGGCGGCGGCGGCCACAGCGACTACCTGGCGGCCGGATCTACGGCGCTGGCGAACCTCGCGCGGATCGTGACCGGCTCACCCGTAAGCTGGACCAAGGGTGCAAGCCAGGACAGAACGAACGTGGGCGAGGGCGGATGAGCAGGCTGCGCAAGGCCCTCGCCACGCTGGGCGCGGACCTGGGGACCATGGCCCCCGACCCCCTGCCCCGCATGGGCGGCCCGCGCGCCCTGTCCCGGCTCCCGCACGTCGCCGTCGCCCTGTACGCGCTGGCCATGGGCCTGTACCCGGGCGGGGATGGCATCGACCCGACCGTCCCGCTGCTGGCCATGGCCATGGCGGCGGCCATGGTGCTGGCGATGTGGCGCCCGCTGGCCGCCTGGTGGGCGACGATCGTCCTCATCGTCGCCGGGGCGCGGTCGGGCATGGTGTACGTCTCGGAGCACCTGAGCTTCCCCTGGACCGTGCACCCCGAGACGTACGCGCGGCTGCCCTTCCCGCACACCGACCCGACCGCCTTCCCGTGGACGGGCTCGGGCGTCGCCCTGCAGGCCGGGGTGCTGTTCCTGCTGGCGCTGCGGGTACGCCCCGGCGTCGCCGTCAAGGCGCTGGCGATCACCACGCTGACCGTGGCGGCCGTCGTGGTGCTCATGCCGGAGGCCAACGGGGCGGCAGTGATCGCCCTGCCGGTCGACGCGGTCGCGGTCGCCGTCGGGGCCGGGGTGCGCCAGCTCAGGACGACCCGTACCCGGCTGGAGGCCCAGGAGGAGCTGACGGCCGAGGAACGGGCCCGCCGCACGCTGCTGGAGGAGCGCAGCAGGATCGCCCGCGAGCTGCACGACGTCGTCGCCCACCACATGTCGGTGATCTCCATCCAGGCCCAGGTCGCGCCGCACCTGGTGGACGACCCGCCGCAGGAGCTGAGGGAGAACCTGGCCGGCATCCGGGAGAACGCCGTCGGGGCGCTGACCGAGCTGCGCCGGGTCCTGGGCGTGCTGCGAGCCCACGACCAGCCGGCCGACGCGCCGCAGCCCACGCTCGACCGGCTGGAGGAGCTGCTGGCCAACGTGCGCGGCGCGGGCGTCACGCTCACCGCCGAGATCGCCGGGCAGGCGCGCCCGCTGTCGCCGGGCGTGGAGCTGTCGGCGTACCGGATCGTGCAGGAGGCGCTCAGCAACGCCATGCGGCACGCCCCCGGCGCGGCGGTGGCGGTCCGGCTGACGTACCGGCCCGGCGCCCTGGCGATCCGGGTCGTCAACGAGCCGCCCGCCAGGCCGGCGCCGCCCGTGCCCGGCGCCGGGCACGGGCTGCCCGGCATGCGCGAGCGCGCCGCCATGCTGGGCGGCGACCTCGTCGCCGGGCCCACGCCGGACGGCGGCTACGAGGTCAGCGTGTTCCTGCCGGTCGACTCGCAGAAAGGCGTCCAGGCCACCTCATGACGAGCATCCGCGTGCTCATCGCCGACGACCAGGTCATGGTCCGGCAGGGCTTCACCGTGCTGCTCGACGCCGAGCCCGGCATCGAGGTCGTGGGCCAGGCGGTCAACGGGCTCGACGCCGTCGCCAAGGTCGCCGAGCTGGACCCCGACGTCGTCCTCATGGACGTGCGCATGCCCGAGCTCGGCGGCATCGAGGCCACCCGCCGGATCGCCGCCCGTCCGGACGCGTCGGCGAAGGTGCTCGTCCTGACCACGTTCGACCTCGACGACTACGTCTACGAGGCGCTGCGCGCCGGGGCGTCCGGCTTCCTGCTGAAGGACGCCTCGGCGGCCGAGCTGGCCCACGCGGTGCGGGTGGTGGCGACCGGCGACGCGCTGCTGGCCCCGAACGTCACCAAGCGCCTGATCGCCGAGTTCGCCCGGGTGAGCCGCGCGCCGCGGGCGCCGCTGAAGGAGCGCGTGGGCGACCTGACCGAGCGCGAGACCGAGGTGCTGGCGCTGATCGCGCAGGGCCTGTCGAACGCCGAGATCGCCGAGCGCCTGGTGATCGCCGAGCAGACGGTCAAGACCCACGTGAGCCGGATCCTGGTCAAGCTCGGGCTGCGCGACCGCACCCAGGCGGCGGTCTTCGCCTACGAGACGGGCCTGGTCCGGCCCTCGGGCTACTGACCTTCAGGCGGCGACCAGCCGGACGATCTCGCGCGGCTCGGGCCTCGCGCTCGTCGAAGGCCACGTCGACGTCGGCGGAGCCGAGCGCGGCCGGCGACGCGGCGAACGCCTCGGCCACCTTGTGCACCCGCCGGACGAACTCCTGAGGGCCGCCCTCCCGGCCGCCCCCCGCCGTACGGACATGACAGGACATCGCCGGGTAATGGAGGCGTCACGACGGGTGCCGCGGGGCCGCCGGCTGGACATGACATCAGCCGGCGACCGGACGGCACACGAGGTGCCCCGGGCGATGAGGGAGGTCGTCATGAAGGTTGTCGTGATCGGCGGGACCGGCCTGATCGGGTCGAAGCTCGTGCGCAGGCTGGCCGGGCAGGGGCACGAGGCGGTCGCCGCGTCCCCGAGGACCGGCGTCGACACCCTCACGGGGGAGGGGCTGGCCGAGGCCCTGGAGGGGGCGCGGGTCGTGGTGGACGTCTCCAACTCGCCGTCGTTCGAGCCGAGCGCGGTGCTGGAGTTCTTCGAGACCTCCACCCGCAACCTGCTGGCCGCCGGGGCGGCGGCGGGCGTCGGCCACCACGTCGCGCTGTCGGTCGTGGGCACCGAGCGCATGCCCGACAACGGCTACTTCGCCGCGAAGATCGCCCAGGAGCGGCTGATCGAGAAGTCGGGCCTGCCGTACTCGCTGGTGCACGCGACGCAGTTCTTCGAGTTCGTGCGGGGCATCGCCGACGAGTCGGCCGCCGGCGGCGCGGTGCGCATCGCGCCGGTGCTGTTCCGGCCCGTGGCGGGCGACGACGTCGCGGCGGCGCTCGCCCGGGTCGCGCTCGGGGCGCCCCTGAACGGCCGGACCGAGGTCGCCGGCCCCGAGCAGTTCCGGATGGACGAGTTCTTCCGCGACGCCCTGGCCGGCCTCGGCGACCCGCGCGAGGTGGTCACCGACGAGCACGCCCGCTACTTCGGCAGCGAGCTGACCGAGCGCTCGCTGGTGCCCGACGACGGCGCCGCGCTGGGCCGGACCACGTACCGGGACTGGGCGGCCGGCGAGTAGGACGCCGTCAGAACCAGGCGGCCAGGGCCTCCTCCAGCGCGGCGTCCGGCGCGTCGCCCGCCCAGGCGACGACACCGTCCGGCCGGACCAGCAGGCCGCCGAAGTCGCGGGCGTCCACCGGCTTGGCGGCCAGCACCGGCACCCGCGGGTCGGCCGCCAGACCGGCCCCGAGGTCCAGCAGCAGCCCGCGCCCCTCGTGCAGGTGGTCGCCGACCCGGGTGCCGTCGGCCAGCTCCAGGTCGGGGACGCTCCGGCCGACCAGCGGGTGGTCGCCGGGCAGCTCGTAGCGGTGCCAGACGCCGGAGAGCCGCTTGACGAAGTACGTGGTGCCCGCGGTGGTGCCGATCAGGTCGGACACGACGGCCCGCAGCGCCCGGGAGTGGGCCTCGGGCCGCATGAGCTGCACCTGGGCGCGGGTCCAGTCGAGCACCCACGCGCCGATGGGGTGGCGCTCGGCGGTGTAGCTGTCCAGCAGCGCCTCGGGCGAGCGCCCCCGGACGACGGCGGCCAGCTTCCAGCCCAGGTTGACGGCGTCGCCGATGCCCAGGTTGAGCCCCTGGCCGCCGAAGGGCGAGTGGACGTGCGCCGCGTCCCCGGCCAGCAGGACCCGGCCGAGCCGGTAGGTGGTGGCCTGGCGGGCGTTGTCGGTGAAGCGGGTGGCCGTCCTGACGCCGGTGACGGTGACGTCCACGCCGGAGACGGCCCGCAGGCTGGCCTGCAGCTCCTCGGCGGTGACCGGCGTGGTGCGGTCCTCGGGCGGGCCGTCGAACTCCACGGTGAGGATGCGGCCGGGGGTCGGGCCGTTGGCGTAGGTGCCGGTGTCGGTGTGCGTCCAGCCGGTGCCGAGCTCCTCGGCGCCCTCCATCGTCACGACGGCCTGATGGCCGGTGATCTGCGGGGGAGTGCCGGGGAAGTCGAAGCCGGCCAGGCGGCGCACGGTGCTGCGGCCGCCGTCGCAGCCCACCAGCCACCCGCAGCGGAACTCCCGCCCGCCCGCCCGCACGACGACCCCGTCGGCGGAGTGCTCGAAGCCGGTCAGCTCCACGCCGCGCAGCACGTCCGCGCCGAGCTCGGCGGCCCGCTCGCCGAGCACCCGCTCGATGTCCTGCTGCCGGATGCCGCTGAGGCGGGCGGCCGGCCCGCGGTCGGCGAAGTCGGGGTCGCTCTGGTCCACCAGGTCGGTCAGCAGCCACAGCCCGGCGAAGTGCCCGGCGAAGGCCGACACCTTGGGCTGCCCGGCCGCCGCCGCGCCGCCCCGCTGGGCCATGAACGCCTGGATGGCCTTCATGGTCTCGGCCTGGGCCTCCTCCAGCACCGGGAGCAGCCCGCGCCGGTAGAGGGCCTCGGCGGTGGGCGTGTTGATCGAGCCGGCCTTGACCGTCTGGTCGATGTCGGTCAGCCGCTCCAGCACCGCCACGCGCACGTCGTGCAGCCGCAGCTCGCAGGCGAGCATCAGGCCGACGGGGCCGCCACCAGAAATGATCACGTCGTAGTCCATGGCCAAAACTATACCCGACTAAATTTTAAGTGCGATACACTTTTTTCGTGAATGAGACTCCATCGCTCCGCGAACGCAAGAAGGCCGAGACCCGCAGGCGCATCTCCGACCACGGCTCGATGTTGTTCTACGAACGCGGCTTCGACGAGGTGACCATCGGCGAGATCGCCGAGGCGGCGGACGTCTCCAAGGTGACGGTGTTCAACTACTTCCCGCGCAAGGAGGACATCTTCTTCGACCGCGTCCCCGAGCTGGTCGAGCTGGTCACCGGCACCGTCAGAGGCCGCCGGGCGGGCGAGCCGGTGCTGTCCGCGCTGCGGGACATGCTCGTCCGGCACGCGCGCGAGGGCCACCCGCTCGGCGGGGTCGACGACCGGTTCGTGCACTTCTTCCGGGTGGTGGCCGGCTCCGCGGCGCTGCGGGCGCGCGCCAGGGAGATCGCCGACGAGCTGGAGGCCGTGCTCGCCGCCCTGATCGAGGAGTCCGGCGAGGAGCTGCCCGGCCGGTTGACCGCGGCGCTGATCGTCGGCGCATTCCGCTCGGCCTTCCTGGCCACCGCGGCCCGGCAACTGGCCGGGGAACGCGCCGCCGACGTGCTCGCCGACCACGTCGCGGCCGTCGATCTGGCGTTCGACGTGCTGGCGCGGGGGCTGGCCCGTCCCTGAACCCGTCCGCGCGGCAGGGCGGGCCCACCGGTCAGGATCGGAGAAGCGCCCGCCCCGCGACCCGCGTTAACGTGAGGCCGTACCCTCGTAGCCGGCCGGATGCGGCCGGGCGACGCCTGCGGGGCCCGCGCGAAAGATGGAGAGACGATGAGCACGCACACGCCGCCCGAGCGGCAGATCGCCGACAGCCACGATCTGATCCGCGTCCACGGCGCGCGCGAGAACAACCTCAAGGACATCAGCGTCGAGATCCCCAAGCGCCGGCTGACGGTGTTCACCGGCGTGTCCGGATCGGGCAAGAGCTCGCTGGTGTTCGCCACCATCGCCGCCGAGTCGCAGCGGCTGATCAACGAGACCTACAGCACGTTCGTCCAGGGGTTCATGCCGACGCTGGCCCGGCCCGAGGTCGACGTCCTGGAGGGCCTGACCACCGCGATCATCGTCGACCAGCAGCGGATGGGCGCCGACCCCCGCTCCACCGTCGGCACCGCCACCGACGCCAACGCCATGCTGCGCATCCTGTTCAGCCGGCTCGGCCGGCCGCACATCGGCTCGCCCAACGCCTACTCCTTCAACGTGCCCTCGGTCCGCGCGAGCGGCGCGATCACCGTCGAGCGCGGCTCCAGCAAGACGGTCCGGCAGAGCTTCACCCGCCTGGGCGGCATGTGCCCCAGGTGCGAGGGCCGCGGCACGGTCTCCGACATCGACCTCACCCAGCTCTACGACGACTCCAAGTCGCTGGCCGGCGGCGCCTTCACCATCCCCGGCTGGAAGTCCGACAGCTTCTGGACCGTGCGCGTCTACGCCGAGTCGGGGCTGCTCGACCCCCACAAGCCGATCCGCGACTTCACCGAGCAGGAGATGCGCGACTTCCTCCACCGGGAGCCGACCAAGGTCAAGGTCGAGGGCGTCAACCTCACCTACGAGGGCCTGATCCCGAAGATCCAGAAGACGTTCCTGTCGAAGGACAAGGAGGGCATGCAGCCGCACATCCGCGCCTTCGTCGAGCGGGCCGTCACCTTCACCACCTGCCCCGAGTGCGACGGCACCCGGCTCAGCCCGCAGGCCCGGTCCTCGAAGATCGACGGCGTCAGCATCGCCGACGCGTGCCGGATGCAGATCACCGACCTGGCCGAGTGGATCCGCGGCCTCGACCAGCCGTCCGTGGCGCCGCTGCTGGCCACGCTGGGCCGGACGCTCGACTCCTTCGTCGAGATCGGGCTCGGCTACCTCTCGCTCGACAGGCCGGCCGGCACGCTGTCGGGCGGCGAGGCGCAGCGCGTCAAGATGATCCGCCACCTCGGCTCCTCCCTCACCGACACCACCTACGTCTTCGACGAGCCCACCATCGGCCTGCACCCCCATGACATCCAGCGCATGAACGGCCTGCTGGTCAGGCTGCGCGACAAGGGCAACACCGTGCTCGTCGTCGAGCACAAGCCGGAGGCCATCGCCATCGCCGACCACGTCGTCGACCTCGGCCCCGGCGCCGGCACGGAGGGCGGCACCGTCTGCTTCGAGGGCACCGTCGAGGGGCTGCGGGCCAGCGGCACCGTCACCGGCCGCCACCTCGACGACCGGGCCCGGCTGAAGGACGAGGTGCGCAAGCCCACCGGCGCCCTGGAGATCCGCGGGGCGAACAAGCACAACCTGCGCGACGTCGACGTCGACATCCCGCTCGGGGTGCTGGTCGTCGTCACCGGCGTGGCCGGCTCCGGCAAGAGCTCGCTCGTGCACGGGTCCGTCCCGGCCGGCGCGGGCGTGGTGTCGATCGACCAGAGCCCCATCCGCGGCTCGCGGCGGAGCAACCCGGCGACCTACACCGGCCTGCTCGACCCGATCCGCAAGGCGTTCGCCAAGGCCAACGGCGTCAAGCCGGCCCTGTTCAGCGCCAACTCCGAGGGCGCCTGCCCCAACTGCAACGGCGCCGGCGTCCTCTACACCGACCTCGGCGTGATGGCCGGCGTCGCCACCGTCTGCGACGAGTGCGAGGGCAGGCGCTTCCAGGCCGAGGTGCTGGAGTACCGGCTCGGCGGCCGGAACATCAGCGAGGTGCTGGCGATGCCGGTGACCGAGGCCGCGGAGTTCTTCGGCGCGGGCGAGGCGCGCACCCCGGCCGCGCACGCCGTCCTCGGCCGGCTCGCCGACGTCGGGCTCGGCTACCTCAGCCTCGGCCAGCCGCTCACCACGCTGTCCGGCGGCGAGCGGCAGCGGCTCAAGCTGGCCACCCAGATGGCCGAGAAGGGCGGCGACGTCTACGTGCTCGACGAGCCCACCACCGGCCTGCACCTCGCCGACGTCGAGCAGCTGCTCGGCCTGCTCGACCGGCTCGTCGACGGCGGCAAGTCGGTGATCGTCATCGAGCACCACCAGGCGGTCATGGCGCACGCCGACTGGATCGTCGACCTCGGCCCGGGAGCCGGTCACGACGGCGGCCGGGTCGTCTTCGAGGGCACCCCCGCCGACCTCGTCGCCGCCCGCTCCACCCTGACCGGCGAGCACCTGGCCGCCTACGTCGGCGCGACGTCCGCATGAGGCTGCTCGTCGTCGGCGGCAGCGGCTTCCTGGGCGCCGAGCTCGTCCGGCAGGGCGCGGCGGCCGGGCACGAGGTGACCGCGACCTGCCACACCCGTCCTGGCCAGGCGGCCGGCGTCGCGTGGGCGCCGCTCGACGTGCGCCGGCGCGCCGACGTCGAGGCGCTGGTCGCCGCGGTCCGGCCGGCGGCGGTCGTCAACGCCGCCTTCCGGCAGCGCGACTGGGCCACCACGGCCACCGGGGCGGCGAACGTCGCCCTGGCCGCCGCCGCGGCGGGCAGCCGCCTGGTGCACGTCTCCAGCGACACCGTCTTCTCCGGCGCGGCGGTCCGCTACGACGAGACGTGCCTGCCCGACCCGATCACCCCGTACGGCGCGGCCAAGGCGGCCGCCGAGACCGTCGTGGCCGCGGTCGCGCCGGACGCGGTGATCGCCAGGACGTCGCTGATCCTCGGCGACGGCGGCTCGTCGCACGAGGCGCTGGTGCACGCCCTGGCCACCGGCGCGACGCAGGGCGTGCTGTTCACCGACGACGTGCGATGCCCGGTGCACGTCGCCGACCTCGCCGCGGCCCTGCTGGAGCTGGCCGCCGCCGGCCCGCCGGGCGTCCGCCACGTCGCCGGGGCCGACGCGGTGAGCCGGTACGAGCTGGGCCTGCTCGTCGCCCGCCGCGACGGGCTCGACCCGGCCCGGCTCCCGGCGGGCCGGCGCGCGGACTCGGGCGTGCCCGGCCCGCTCGACGTGCGCCTCGACTGCGCCGCCACCCAGCGGCTGCTGCGGACCAGGCTGCGCGGCGCGCGCCGGTTCCTCGACCCGGCCCGCCCCTGACCCCGCCGCCTGAGAGCCTGCCGCAGGGTTCGCGTCAGGGACGCTGGTTGATGCGGATCAGGTTGCCCGCCGGGTCCCGCACGGCGCAGTCGCGCACCCCGTACGGCTGCTCGGCCGGCTCCTGGACGATCTCCGCGCCGTTCGCCGCCAGCCGGTCGAAGACGGCGTCGAGGTCGTCGGTCGACAGGTTGATGCCGGCGAAGGTGCCCTTGGCCATCATCTCGACGATGGTGCGGCGCTCGTCCTCGGTGATGCCGCAGCCGTCGGGGACCGGCGGCTGCAGCACGATCGACGTGCCGGGCTGGCCCGCGGGGCCGACCGTGATCCAGCGTTTCCCGTCGTAGCCGACGTCGGCGCGCACCTCGAAGCCGAGGGCGTCGCGGTAGAAGGCGAGGGAGGCGTCCGGGTCGTCGTGGGGGAGGTAGCTGGAGTGGATGGTGATGTCCATGCCGGTCACGCTAGTTCCGCCGACCCGGGCGACGCTTCTCGATTCCTGACCGCCGTCCGTCCGCGCTTCCGGCGGCCTCAGCTGTGGCCCGGCGCGGGCGTGCCGGCCCCCCGCTCCAGCGGCAGCACCGGGATGCGCAGCGTGGTCGTGCCGGTGGTCAGGCGGAAGGTGACGTCGATCGGCGTGGCCCCGAGCGGGCGGTCGATGTCGAGGATCTCCAGGTGCGGGCGGCTCTGCCCCTCCTGGAGCGAGACGGTCGAGCGGGCCGGGACGGTCACGTTGACCTCCTCCTGCGCCGCCCCCGGCCCCGCCCGGTAGACGACCTTCCTGGCGTGCACGGTGCTGACGCCGTCGAGCTTCTGCGGCTGGTCGCTCTCGTTGACCAGCGTCAGGTAGAGGCCGAGGTCGTCGCCCGCCTTCTGCTGGTCCATGGCCGGGGCCAGGATGTGGACGTGCAGCAGCCGCATCGCCCCCACCTGCCCGTCGACCAGCCCCTCCCGGGCCGTGCCCTGCGGAAGGGGCGACTCCCGCTGCCCCGGGTTGCAGGCCGGCAGCAGCGCCAGCACGCACAGGGCCGACAGGAAGGGCAGCAGCATCGCTCGCGGGCCCCGTGGTGATGTCCTCATGTTCGCGCCTTCGTGTGGTGTGAGGCCGGTGACGAGGCCACAGCGCGGGCCCGCTCGCACGGGCGCCGCCTGCGGGGGGTGACCGCAACCACGATGTACCCCCTTGACCGGGCCCCATGCCGGACGCGCCTACCCGCCGGAGTCGCGGTAGAAGCTCAGACCGGCGTGCTCGGGATCGGTGTAGACCTTCACCGTCCCGTCCGGGTACGCGGCGAACGGCAGGACGACGCCGTCCGGGCACGGGTGCAGGAACATCAGCGTCGGGCCCACGACGACGAACGAGCGGGCCTTCGGCGTGGCGTGCTCGGCGCCGTGCTCGGCCCGCCACCGGGCCACCCGGTCGGCCGCGCCCGGCTGCCTGGCGACGTCCTCCACCTTCCCGATCAGGTCCTCGATGGCGGCCTGGTCGAGGATCTCGACCTGCACCTGCTGCGGTTCCCCCATGCCGTTCTTCCTTGGCTCGTGTCCTGCCCGGCCCCCGCGACGGGGACACCGGCCGGCCGGCGAGCCCGCCGCCCCCGGGATGAGCGGCCTACCCTCTGCCCGGCACGGCGAAACGGCGCAGGTCAGCGCCCTGATCGCCGGGCCGGGCCGCCCCGGCGGAGCCGTCCGGGCCACTCCGGCGGAGCCGTCCGGGCCGCGAGGGGCGTCAGCGGCGGCGGCGGTGACGATAGACCTGGCCGCGGCCGGGCAGAGAAGGGGGTTTCTCAGGTTCAGGAGCCCCCATGTCTGGTGATCAGTTCACTCCCTCCGCCCCGCCGGGCGAACCCGGCGCGGCCGTCCGTGACGGCCGCGCCTCCGTCCCCCGTCCGGAGGCGACGGCGCTGCCCTTCGGCCGGCCCGGACGGCCGTTCGGCAGCACGCCCTTCGTCTTCGGGTTCACCGCCGCGCTCGGCGTGCTGACCGCCTGGATGCTGGTCCAGGCGCTCACCGCCAGCGCCTCGATGCTCCTGCTGATCGTCGTGTCGTTGTTCCTGGCCGTCGGCCTGGATCCGGCCGTGCGCTGGCTGGAGGAGCACGGCCTGCCGCGCTGGGCGGCGATCACCGCGGTGTTCACGGCGGTGATCGTGCTGTTCGCCGGGTTCGCCATGGCGGTCATCCCGGCGCTGTCGGAGCAGGCGGGACAGTTCGCCGAGCAGTTGCCCACCTACATCCAGCAGTTGCAGAACAACCCGCAGATCCGCGACCTGGACCAGCGCTACCAGCTCCTGGAGCGGCTGCAGACGTACCTGACCAGCGGCGACCTGGGCCGGCAGGTGTTCGGCGGGCTGCTCGGCATCGCCTCGATCGTGGTCAGCGCCGTGTTCTCCACGCTGACCGTGCTCATCCTCACCCTGTACTTCCTGGGCGCGCTGCGCTCCATCACGCGCACCGGCTACCGGCTGATCCCGCGCAGCCGCAGGGACCGGGCCCGGCTGCTCGGCGACGAGATCCTCAACCGGGTCGGCGGCTACGTGGCCGGCAACCTGATCATCTCGCTGATCGCGGGCGTGACCACGTTCGTCTTCCTGTCGATCGCGGGCGTGCCGTACGCGCTGGCCCTGTCGATCATCGTGGCCCTCACCGACCTCATCCCGCTCATCGGCGCGTTCATCGGCGCGGGCATCGCCACCCTGGTCGCGCTGTTCGCCTCGCTCCCGGTCGCCATCGCCACCCTGATCTTCTTCGTCGTCTACCAGCAGATCGAGAACTACCTGATCGCGCCCAAGGTGATGAAGTCGTCCGTGGACGTGCCGGCCGCCGCCACGATCGTGGCCGCCCTCATCGGCGGCGCCCTGCTCGGCGTGGTGGGCGCCCTGCTGGCCATCCCGGTCGCGGCCGCGATCCAGGTGATCGTCAACCACGTGGTGCTGCCGCGTCAGGAACGTCACTGAGGGCGCCGGGTGTGAGCGCCTGACCTCGGGGTATCTGGGGCGGACCCGACGCCCGGCATCCCTCGACCCCGCCGGGCGTCCCGACCCCAGGGAGGCCGTCCATGGACGCGATCGTGCTGCTCAAAGAGGACCACAAGACCGTGGAGAAGCTGTTCAAGGAGTTCGAGAAGGCGGGCCCGGACGCCCACAAGACCAAGCAGAAGATCGTCGCGCAGGTCATCGAGGAGCTGACCGCGCACACCTACATCGAGGAGAAGATCTTCTACCCGGCCGCCCGCTCGGGCACCCCCGACACCACCGACCACATCCTGGAGAGCGTCGAGGAGCACCACGTCGTCGTCTGGATGCTGTCGGAGCTGAAGGACCTCGACCCGGCCGACGAGCGCTACGACGCCAAGATGACGGTGCTCATGGAGAACGTCCGCCACCACGTCGAGGAGGAGGAGAAGGAGTGGTTCCCGCAGGTGCGCGAGTCCATGGGACGCAACCGGCTGCAGGAGCTGGGCGAGGAGATGGCCAAGGCCAAGGCCGAGGCCCCGCGTGACCCCCTGAAGATCCCCAGCGCCTCCTCCTAGCCACGGCGCGGGATGGAACGGCTTGGAACGCCCCAACGGGTGCAGGCCCACCCATCCCGACCCAGGGGGAGACCATGACGTACCTGAGAAGGAAGCTGTCGGCGGCGCTGGGCGCGGCGGTCCTGGCCGGCTCCGGGGCCGCCGTCCTGGCGGGCGCCGCCACGCCCGCCGCGGCCGCCACCACCGCCGCGACCACCGCTGCCACCACCGCTGCCACCACCGCTGCCACCACCGCCGCCACCAGCGCCGCCGCCCGGACGGGCACGCTGTTCGACGGCTTCGGCCGTGACCTCGCCGAGAACGTCGCGCTCGCCGCCGCCGAGTCCGACGCCCGCCGCAACGCGCTGGGCCACGGGTTCACGGACTGCGCCGTGTTCGAGTCGGTGGTCTCCCAGGACGCCCGCACCCACGTGTTCTTCGCCCTGGTCACCGTGAGTTGCGAGGACGCCGCGCAGTAGGGCGGAGCGGCAGGCGACGCGCCGGACAGCAAGGACATGTCCGGCGCGTTTTACCGTCGTCCGACGTGGGGTTGATCTGGCACTAAGGTGTGCCGCATGAATATAACTACGGAGAGTAGCATCATGCGTACTCTCAGACACGATGTGCCGGCATCGCTGGTGGTGTTCCTCGTCGCGGTGCCACTCTCGCTCGGCGTCGCCCTGGCCGCGGGGGCGCCGCTGGCCGCCGGGCTCGTCGCCGCCGCGGTCGGCGGCATCGTCGCCGGGCGGCTGGGCGGCTCGGTGGTGCAGGTCAGCGGCCCGACCGCGAGCCTGACGGTGGTGATCGCCGGTCTGGTGCAGACCTACGGCTGGCGCGCCACCTGCCTGATCACGATCATGGCCGGCGGGCTTCAGGTGCTGCTCGGCGCGTTCAAGGCGGCTCGGGCCGCCCTCGCGGTCTCGCCCGCGGTCGTCCACGGCATGCTGGCCGGCGTCGGCATCATCATCGCGCTCGCCCAGCTGCACGTCGTCCTCGGCGGCAGCCCCGAGCAGTCGCCGTGGGCCAACCTGGCCGAGCTGCCCAGCCAGATCATGGACCTGCACGGACACAAGGTCATGGTCGGCATCCTCACCATCACGGTCCTGCTGGCCTGGAGCCGGATGCCCAAGCACGTCCGGGCGATCCCCGCGCCGCTGGCCGCGCTGCTCGCCGCCGCCGTCACCGCCGCGGTGTTCGGCTGGAACGTCACCCGCATCGACCTGTCCGGCGCGATCACCGCGTGGGCGCCTCCGGTGCTGCCGGCCGGCGACTGGCAGCACATCGCCATGGGCGTGCTGCTGGTGGCGCTGGTGGCCGGGGCGGAGTCGCTGCTGTGCTGCGTGGCCACCGACAGCATGCACACCGGCCCCCGCTCCGACCTCGACCGCGAGCTGACCGGCCAGGGCGTGGCCAACATGGTGAGCGGCGTGCTCGGCGGGCTGCCGGTCGCCGGGGTGATCGTGCGCAGCACCACCAACATCCAGGCGGGCGCCCGCACCCGCTGGTCGGCGATCCTGCACGGCGTCTGGGTGCTGCTGTTCGCCCTCTGCCTGGGCTGGACGATCAAGCTGATCCCGATGGAGGCGCTGGCCGCGCTGCTGGTCTTCATCGGCATCAAGACCATCAGCCTCGGCCACCTCAGGAAGGTCCACGGCCACAACGAGGTGCCCGTCTACGTCATGACCATGTCAGGCGTGATCCTGGTCGGGCTGGCCGAGGGCGTCCTGGCCGGGCTGGCGCTGGCCGCGCTGCTGGCGCTGCGGCGGCTGACCCGGGTGACCGTGGACAAACGGCAGGAACCCGGCGGGGTCCTGCACGCGACGGTCTCCGGCTCGCTCACCTTCCTGGGCGTGCCCCGGCTGACCCAGGAGCTGCGCGCCATCCCGCCGGGCGTCGCCGTCGACCTCGACCTGAACATCGACTTCATGGACAACGCCGCCTTCGACGCGATCCACTCCTGGCGGCTGGACCACGAGCGCCTGGGCGGCACCGTCACGATCGACGAGCTGCACGACGAGTGGTACACGATGGCGGCCAGCGGCGGGCGCATGTTCCCGGCCAAGAGCCCGCCCAAGGCGCCCGGCCGCTGGTGGCTGCCGTGGACCCACCGCGGCCGTCCGCTGTCGGCCACGGCGGCGATCGAGTGCCGCCTGGCCCAGGGCGCGGACGAGTTCCACAAGCGCACGGCCCCGCTGCTGCGGCCCATCTTCACCCAGCTCGCCACCCAGCAGCGACCCTCGCACCTGTTCATCACCTGCGCAGACTCGCGGGTCGTGCCCAGCCTGATCACCTCCAGCGGGCCCGGCGACCTGTTCACGGTCCGCAACATCGGCAACCTCGTGCCGTGCGCAGGCTCCGAGCCGCACGACGACTCGGTGGCCGCCGCCATCGAGTACGCCACCGGCGTGCTGAGCGTGCACACCATCACCGTCTGCGGCCACTCCGGCTGCGGCGCGATGGCGGCGCTGCTGAAGGGCCCGGCGACCACCGAGGGCCTGCCGCAGCTCAGCCGCTGGCTCCGGCACGGCCACCCCAGCCTCGACCGGCTCGGCGAGGGCGGCCACGACGCCGCCGCCGAGGACGCCGCCCTCGACGCGCTGTGCCGGCTCAACATCCAGCAGCAGCTGGAGAACCTGCGGACCTACCGCAAGGTCGACGAGCAGGTCAGGGCCGGGCGACTGACGCTGGTGGGGCTGTACTTCGAGATCGGCTCGGCGCGGGTGCACCATGTGCCGCCGCGCGCGCCGGCCGCTCCGGAGTCGGACGGCTCGCTGCCGGCCGGGCCCAGCCCCGCGTAGCCGCCGCCCCGCCGCGCCGGTCCGCCCGGCGCGGCGGGGTCACACCACGTGGTTGCGCAGGCCCAGCTCCTCCGGGTAGGGGGAGAAGTACGTCTGGTCCTGGACGTAGGTGGCCGCCTCGCCGCGGGCGTGGTGGCGCAGCAACGTCAGCGGGACGCTCAGCGCCACCCGGTGCGCCGCGTACGAGCCGATGACCTCGACCAGGTCGGCGCGGCGCACCGGGTCGAGCTCGTCGCCGAGCATGCCGAGGCAGTGCTGCAGCACGTTGACGTTGCGCCCGATCGACGCCTTGACCGCCATCGCCCGCCGGAACGCCGTGCCGTACTCCTCGGCCAGCTCCTCGCGCGGCCGGATGCCCGCGGCGGCGACCAGGCGGCCGGTCTCGCGGTAGCCCTCGGTGGAGTGGGCCAGCAGCTGCATCTTGTGCCGGGCCTGGAAGGCGACCAGGTCGCGCGGCCGCCAGTCGCTCTCCAGCAGCTCGCGCAGCCGCGCGTGGGCGAAGATCCGCTCGACGAACGCCTCCCGCAGGACGGCGTCGTTGAGCCGCCCCTCGTCCTCGACGGGCAGCAGCGGGTGGCCCTCGATCACCGCGTCGGCGAACAGGCCCCGGTTGTCGCGGGTCACCGCGTGGTCGCCGGCGTAGAGCGGGATGCCGTGGATGCCGCAGCTCGGGCTCTTGGCCTTGAACACGTAGCCGTCGGCCGCCAGGCTCGGGGAACGTTCGGCGGCCAGCTCGTCCATGGCGGCGGTGAGGTCGCGGCGGCTCTGCCGGGTCATCAGGCGGGGCCCGGCGGGCGACCGCTCCAGGCGCAGCGTCTCGCGGGGCGCGCCGAGGCCGATCTCCATCTCGGGGCAGATGGGTATCCAGTCCACGAACGGCGCCAGCTCCTGCGTCAGGAAACGGGCGCGGCTGTGCCCGCCGTTGTGCCGTACCGGCTCGCCGAGCAGACAGCTCGACACCGCCACCCGCGGCCTGCCCCAATCCTGCGCCTGCGCCATGTCCTGACAGATGCCCAGCTCGCGCCTCCGCACGCCACGAAGATTTGTCGCAACCAGGGCGTAGCGTTCAGGCATGACGAATGCGCACATTCCACTTGATGGCGAGCAGTGGCAGCCTGGGGATCTCGTCGTCGACGCCGACGGCGGCCTGTTCACGCGCGCGAGTGCGCAGGACGAGGCCGACGGCGTGCCCTGGGGGCGTCCCCGGCACGCGGCCCGGCACGCCGACGGGAGCGCCCACGTGCCGGCGGGCGAGGTGGGGGAGCAGGTGCCCGCCCGTCCGCTGACGTTGCTGCTGCGCGACGGGCGGCCGGCGCTGCCCGCCGTACCGGCCGACGCGGCGACGGTGCTCGGCACGCAGGCCCGGCAGACCGCGGCGCTGGCCGGCGTCGGCGGCCTGTTCCTGGCCGCCACCGCCTTCGACCCGGACGGCGCCGGCGACCCGAGGGCGGCCCGGCTGCGCGCGGACCTGCTGGACCACGTGGTGGTGGTGGACGACGCGGAGGAGCTGGCCGCGATGTTCGGCGGCGCGGCCGACGGGCTGCTCGTCGAGCTGGCCGAATGGCACCGGCGCAGCGTGGGCGAGACCGCCTGACCGCCGCTCACCCCGCCTCCCGTCCCGCCGGCGGGAGGGCGTACGGCACTCATCATGATCAGCCGCCGAGCCGCGGGCGCTCGGGCGCCGGGGCGGGTCAGGGGTGGTGGGGGGCGCCGGCCGGGCGGCTGCGGGCCATGCGCAGGCGGACCTGGGACGAGGCGCCGGTCTGGGTGATGACGAACTCGTCGCAGAGGCGGCGCATCACCCACAGGCCGTAACCGCCCGGCCCGATCTGGGGACGGGCCTCGGGGCAGGCGTCGGGACGCAGGCGGCCCGCGTGGTCGTCGACGTCGACGGTGAGGAAGTCGTCGTCGGTCCAGATGTGCACCCAGCCGGCCCCGCCCGCGTGGTCGAGGACGTTCGTGACGGCCTCGTTGGCGGCGAGCGCGAGGTCGTCGCCGCGCTGGGAGGCGAGCCCGGCCTGGAGCGCGTGACGGCGGACGAGCTCCCGCAGCCCCGCGAGGTCTCGGCTGATCGGCCAGCTTGCGGCAGCGCCGGGGGAAGGCTCGGACATCGGTCCCTCCTACCCGAAATCACACACCGTGTGCCCATGATGACACTGACTCGGTCGTGCGCGCAGGCCAAGCGGAGACAGAGAAGGGCTGGTCCATCTTGCCCGAGTTGCGGCTTCCGCGCCATGCCCCACCAGGGAGCCTCCCGGAGGCGGGCCGCCTGACCGCAATGACGTACCGAGGGTACGAAAAATAGCAACGTTCCAAATGGGGGATTTATCCGGAACTCCTGGCCGGGAACTCGATCTTGCTCCATCGTTGGCGATGCAACGCGGCTCCGCTGCCGCGGAGGCGCACCGAAAGCCAAGGGAGTTCCATGCTCAACCGATATCGGGCCCTGCCGGTCGCGGTGGCGATGCTCACCGCGCTGGCGGGCTTGGCCGCGCCGGCCGGCGCCGCCACGCCCGCGCAGGCGTCCGCCGTCGCACCCCTCACCGTGACGTTCGCCGCCACGGAGGACGTGTTCATCAGCCAGGCCGAGCCGGCGAAGAGCTTCGCGACCGCGACCTGGATGAGCGTCTGCGGCGCCGCGTGCGGCAGCGCCGTCGCGGGCCAGCGGGTCGGCCTGACCCGCTTCAAGGTCGCCGGGATCCCGCAGGACGCCGAGGACGTCAAGGTCACCCTGGACGTCGTCCCGGCCAGGACGACGGACACCACCGTGTCGGTCCGTCCCGTGACCGGCTCCTGGACCGAGGCGGCCACCACCTGGAACACCCGCCCCGAGTTCGGCGCCGCGGCCGTGGCCTCGCACACCGGTTTCACCGCCGGGACGACGGTCAAGCTGGACGTGTCCGCCGCCGTCAAGGGCGACGGCACGTACGCCTTCGCCCTCACCGGCGGCGACGCCACCGCCACCGTGCTGATGTCCTCGCGCGAGACCGGGAACCGCGGCCCGAAGCTCACGGTCACCTACACCGAGGCCGGCGGCCAGACCGACGGGCCGCTGCCGTTCGTGCTGCCGGGGAAGGCGGCCCTGCGCGGGTCGGCCAAGAAGGTGTTCGCGCACTACTTCACGCCGTATCCGGTGTCGCTGGACAACCAGGCCCCGGCCAATGACTACTACGCCAGGAACTACCTCAAGCCGGACGGCGAGAGCGGCAAGCACGCCGCCTACGGCGGGCTGCTGCGCGACCGGCCGACGGGGCGCGACCCCATCAGCGGCGACTACGCGCTGGCCGACTTCAAGACCGAGGTCAAGCAGGCCATCGCGGCCGGCCTGGACGGTTTCACCGTCGACATCCTGTCGATCACCAGCGCCCACTGGACGCGGGTGCAGAACCTGATCAAGGCCGCCGAGGCCGTGGACCCGGGCTTCAAGATCGTGCTGATGCCGGACACGAACGGCCTGGCCTCGGTGGACAGCGTCGCGTTCGCCACCGCGATGGCGAAGCTGGCCGCCTCGAAGTCGGTCTACCGGCTCGCCGACGACCGCCTGGTGGTGGCGCCGTTCAAGGCCGAGGGACGCACCCCCGCCTGGTGGGCGGCCTGGATGAAGACGATGGAGACCGAGCACGGCGTCAAGGTGGCGCTGGTGCCCTGCTTCCTCGACTTCAACAAGTACCGGGACGCCTTCGCCTCGATCAGCTACGGCTTCTCCAACTGGGGCAACCGCAACCCCGCCGCCAACGCCTCCCTGGGCGGCAACATCGACCGCGCGCACGGCATGGGCAAGATCTGGATGCAGCCGGTGTCGGTCCAGGACGAACGCCCCAACCAGGGCGTCTTCGACGAGGCGGGCAACACCGAGAACCTGCGGGCGACATGGAAGGGCGCGATCGACGGCGAGGCCGACTGGGTCCAGCTCACCACCTGGAACGACTACTCCGAGAACACCCAGTTCGCGCCGTCCAGGAACGCCGGCTGGACGTACCTGGACATCAACGCCTACTACCTGACCTGCCACAAGCTCGGCTGCCCGAAGATCACGAACGACGCGGCGTACCTGACCCACCGGGTGCAGCCGGTCGCGGCCCAGCCCTCCTTCGCGCAGACCAAGCTCATGAAGCTGCGCGGCGGCAGCACGGCCGCGCGGGACACGGTCGAGGTGCTCACCATGCTGACGGCGGCGGCCAAGGTGTCGGTGACCGTCGGCGGCACGACGCAGAGCTACGACGCGCCCGCCGGCGTGTCGGCCAGGACGTTCCCGCTGAAGACGGGCACCGCGTCGGCGACCGTCACCAGGGGGTCGGCGACGGCGGCCAAGGTGGTCTCGCCGTACTCGATCACCGCGACGCCGTACGTGCAGGACCTGCACTACCGCGCGGCCTCCAGCGAACGCTGACCGTCCGGGACCGGGCCCGCGCCGACCGCGCGGGCCCGGCCACGTCCGCCGCCCCGGCCGCGTGGAACTCTCCATGGCCGGTCGGACGTCTCATGGCGGAGGAGTTGACACATGCGCCCTGGCGTGAAAAGCTGAAGGCGGCACCGAGGTTGACACTTATAGTAAGTGTGGACATTCGTTTCTCAGTTGAGTTATGCTGCTGCCTCGCGCCGCCCTTCGACGCCCCGGATTACGGTCCGGGCGTTTGGCGTGCGCGCAGTTCGATTCCATCCGTGCCCTCCGGAAGGTCAACTGTTGGCAGCCTCGCAGAGTGTTCCCGCCGTCGTTCCCGCTGGTCCTCATCGCGTGTCTTTCGCGCGCATCCAGGAGCCCCTCGAAGTTCCTGATCTTCTCGCTCTGCAGACCGAGTCGTTCGACTGGTTGCTGGGCAACGAGAAGTGGAA
>NZ_JBITLO010000020.1:0-181057 GCF_044465345.1 Nonomuraea sp. NPDC049684
GCCGAGTGCAACAGCACCAAGGCCGCCTGGAGCGCCGTCAGCGTCGCCGCCGCCTCCGGCGAGCCCGCCTGCGGCACCGCCGGCCCGGACTTCTCGCTGTCGCTCAACCCGTCCTCCGGCAGCGCCCAGCCCGGCGCCACCGTCACCACCACGGTCAACACCCAGACGACCTCGGGCAGCGCCCAGACCGTCAACCTGACCGCCTCCGGCCTGCCCAGCGGCACCACCGCCAGCTTCAACCCGGCCTCGGTGACCTCCGGCAACTCCTCCACGCTGACCCTGTCCGTCGGCGCCTCCACGGCCCAGGGCACCTACCCGATCACCATCACGGGCACCGGCTCGACCACGCACACCGCGACGTACACCCTGACGGTCGGCGGCGGCGGCCCCGGCGGCCAGGACCCGCCTGACGTCAGCGTCGCCAACGTCAAGACGCACCTGGCGCAGTTCCAGAGCATCGCCACCGCGAACGGCGGCAACCGCAGGTCCACCGGCCAGGGCTACCTGCAGTCGGTCTCCTACGTCGAGCAGAAGCTCCAGGCGGCCGGGTACACCGTGACCCGACAGGCCTGCAGCGTCTCCTACTGCACCAGCGGCGCCGGCCCCAACCTGATCGCCGACTGGCCCGGCGGCGACGCCAACCAGGTCATCATGTCCGGCGCCCACCTGGACAGCGTGTCCGCGGGACCGGGCATCAACGACAACGGCTCCGGCTCGGCCACCCTCCTGGAGGTCGCGCTGACCCTGGCCCAGAAGAACCCCACGCTCACCAAGCACGTGCGGTTCGGCTGGTGGACCGACGAGGAGCAGGGCCTGAACGGCTCCGAGGCCTACGTCGCCTCGCTCAGCTCGACCGACCGGTCCAAGATCAAGGTCTACTACAACTACGACATGGTCGGCTCGCCCAACGGCGGCTACTTCATCAACAACATCACCACCACCGGCGCGTCCTACCTGAAGGAGTTCTACGACAAGCTGAACCTCCAGCCTGAGGAGAACACCGAGGGCGCCAACCGGTCCGACGACGCCTCCTTCCGCAACGCCGGCATCGCCAGCTCGGGCGTGGCGGCGGGCGCGAGCGCCACCAAGACCTCGGCGCAGGCCACCAAGTGGGGCGGCACGGCCAACCGGGCCTACGACTCCTGCTACCACTCCTCCTGCGACACCACCTCCAACATCAACGACACCGTCCTCGACCGGGCGGCGGACGCCGCGGCGTACGCGGTCTGGAAGCAGGCGGTCGGCGGCACCACCCAGCCGCGTGACTTCTCGCTCACCGCCAACCCCGGCTCGGGCACGGTGCAGGCCGGCGCCACCGCCACCACGACGATCGGCTCGACCACCACGAACGGGACCGCCCAGACGGTGAACCTGTCCGCGAGCGGCCTGCCGACCGGCGCCACGGCCTCGTTCAACCCGGCCAGCATCACGTCGGGCGGCTCGTCCAGCCTGTCGATCGCGACCTCGCCCACCACCCCGGCGGGCAGCTACACGATCACCGTGACCGGCACCGGCGAGACGACGACGCACACCGCGTCGTACGCGCTGACCGTCCAGGGCACCTCGGGCGGCCGGACGTTCACCAACGACACCGACTACCAGATCAGGGACTACTCCAACACCCAGAGCTCGATCACGTCCACCGCGACGGGCACCGCGGCCTCCCCGGTCAAGGTGTCCATCACGATCAGCCACACCTGCGCCGAGGACCTCGACATCTGGCTCCGCGGCCCGAGCGGCACCTGGTACGTGGTCGACGCCTACGGCGGCACCACCTGCACGCAGTACGGCACCAGGACCTTCTCGATCCCGGTCAGCCAGCAGGCCGCCGGCACCTGGACGCTCGACATCGAGGACGTCTACGCCGGTGACACCGGCTTCCTGGACTCCTGGAGCATCACGGTCTAACCATCGGAATCAGGGTTGACGAGCCCCGGCCGGTCGTCCGGCCGGGGCTCCTTCACGTCGTTGCGGGTGCGCACGCCGAGCTTCTGCAGCACCCGCGCGACGTGCGTGTCCACCGTCCGCCGGGACAGGAACAGCACCTCGGCGATCTCCCTGTTCGTCCGGCCCAGCGCGACCAGCCTGGCCACCTCGGCCTCCCGCGGCGACAACACCCCGCTGCGGCCCTTCCTGCCCCGGCGCGGCGCGCTGCCCGGCCCGATCTCGCGCATCAGGTGGCGGCAGCGGGCGGCGTCGTGGGTCGCGCCCAGGCCGGCGTACCGCTCGCAGGCGTCGGCGATCAGGTCGGCGGCCCGTGCCCGGTCGCCCGTCGCCAGCCGGGCCGCCGCCTCGGACTCGGCCGTCCTGGCCACGCTGTAGGGCCTCGGCATCGCCTCGTACGCGGCCCGCGCCCTGGCGAAGCACCTGGCCGCCTCCTCGTACGCGCCCCGGTCCAGGGCCAGCGCGCCGGCCGCCGCGTCGAGCCCGGCGTGCGCGGAGGGCGCGTCGCGGCCCTCGATGCCCGCCGCGAACTCGGCCACCAGCTCCTCGGCCTCCTCCGCCCGTCCGGCCCTCAGCAGCGCTGTCGCGGCCGGGAGCACGAGCTGGTCGCCCCACACCCACATGCCCTTGCGGCGCAGCCTGGCCACCGCCCGCTCGGCCTCGGCCAGCGCCTCGTGCGGGCAGTCGCGGGTCAGGTGCAGCTCGATCAGGCCGCCCGAGGCCACGGCGGCGACCGGCAGGAACCCCGACTCCACGTCGTTGACCCCCGCCGCCACCAGGTGCTCGGCGGCCTCCTCCCACTCGCCCCTGGCCAGGGCCAGCATGCCCAGCGCGAGCCGGGCGTCCACGGCCAGCAGCGGCGCCTCGGCCGTCATCTCGACCGCCGCGACGGCCCGTTCCCGCAGGCCCTCCCAGCGGCCGGTGAGCAGGGCGAGCCGGATCGAGGACATCTCCACCAGGAACACCGGGTACTGCGCGCCCGTCTCCTCGGCGATGCGCCTGCTCTGGTCGGCGAAGCGCTCGGCCGCCGCGTAGTGGCCGAGCGCGATGGCCGAGTCGAACAGGTTGGCGTAGCCGCGCGCCACCTGCCTGCGCACGGCCGCCGACGGGTCGTTGGCGGGCAGCGTCGCGGCCAGGTCGAAGGCGTCCGGCGAGCCCAGCATCATGGCCAGGCTGATCTTGTTGGCGTGCACGGCGGCGGTCAGCTCGGGATCCTGGTCCTCGACCGTGGCCAGCAGCTTCTCCGCCCGGTTCATCCACTCCTCGTGGACGGCCAGCGGCTCGTCGCCCCAGGCCGGCATCGCCAGCAGCGCCAGCCCGCGCGCGGCCAGGCTCGGCCGGTCGTGCAGGTCGGGCAGGGCGAGCAGGATCTCCTGACGGCCGGCGGCGACCACGCCCGCCTGGTTGGACAGCAGCACGCCCAGGTTGAGCCTGGCCTCGCCGCGTACGTGCCGGGACAGGAAGTCCTCGGCCAGCAGGTGGCGCAGCGAGCGCACCACCCGCCGGTAGGACAGCCCGATCGCGGCCACCCGGCTGAGCCGCAGCGCGAGCGGGCCGCGCGCGTCGTGCGGCAGCTTCGGGTCGGCCAGCATGCCGGCCAGCACCTCGACGGCGAGCGGGATGTCGCCGATGGCGGCGGCGTGATCGGCCGCCGCCGGGCCGTGCCGCTGCCAGGACTCGAAGTCGCCCGCGCGCCTGGCGTGGTAGGCGAGCTGGACGAGCGGCGGCGGTTCGAGGGCGGACAGCGCGGTCACCGCCCGCTGGTGGGTGAGCCGCCGGTCGGGGCCGGGGATCGCGTCGTAGACGGCCTGCTGGGCGAGGGCGTGGCGGAAGCCGTACTGGCCGTCGTGCTGTTCGAGCAGCACGCCGGCCTTCAGCGCCTGGCTGAGCCCGTCGCCGAGGGGGTGGCCGGAGACGGCGGCGATGAGCTGCTCGTCGGCGGGCAGCCCGAGCACGGCGGCGGCGTGCACGGCGTGCAGCGCGGCCGGCGAGAGCCCGGTGAGCTGCTCGGCCATCGCCTCGCGCAGCAGCAGCGGCACCGCCATGCGCTCCAGGACCTCCGGCTCCTCCTCGCCGCCGAGTAACTGGCCCTCGTCGTCGAGCAACGAGCGCACCACCTCCTCGATCACGAACGGCACCCCCGCCGTGCGGTCGCGCAGTTTCGTGACGAAGTCGGCGGTCAGCGTCGAACGGCCGAGCAGCGCCCCGGTCAGGCGGCGCACCCCCTCGACGTCCAGCGGCGTCAGCGAGATCACCTCGCTGCGCACCCCCGGCGGACGCCGGTACGCGCGCCCGAACGGCAGCCCCGGCACCGGCAGCCCCTCCCGGCGGAACGTCACCACCAGCGCGAGCCCCGCCGGCGGCTGGTCGGTGAGGAAGCGCAGCAGGTCACGGGTGCCGTCGTCGGCCCAGTGGAGGTCCTCGATCACCAGCACCGCCGGGCCCGCGGCGGCCAGCAGCGCGTGCACCCCGCGGAACAGGCGGTGGCGCTCGGCGCGCGGGTCGTCCAGCGGGGGCGGCGACGGCGCCGGCGGCAGGTGCCCGGCCAGCTCCGGCAGGTAGCCGCGCAGGGCCCCGGTGACCGGGTTGAGCGTGCCCGTCTCCGGCAGCGCGCACCCGACGTGCCGCAGCGCGTCGAACACCGGGCCGTACGGGAACGGCTCGCGGATCTGGTGGCAATGACCGATCAGTACGGTGCGTTCGCCGTCGGGCAACAGGTCGAGCGCGGCCCTGACCAGCCGGGTCTTCCCGATGCCCGCCTCGCCCTGCACGAGGATGACGGCCGGAGGGCCGGTGATGGCGTCGACGAGTGAGCGTAACTGGGCGTCACGCCCGATCAACCCAGGAGAAGCCAGGCTTGTCATCGGGGTCTCCGTAACAGTGCAGGTTTACTCCCCCTGTCGGAATACTGTTATCCATCACGGGTCAGCGCGGGTCAACCCTCTGTTTTCCGGTCAAATGCCGTGCCCTGGGCGGCGCCTCAGGAGGCGACGGGGGTCCTGCCGTCTCCCGCCGGGGCGGGTTCGGCCAGGTCCACGCTGTCGCGGAGCTTGGTCGGCTTGAGGAACAGGGTGGCGATCACGCCGATCACGGCGATGCCCGCCGAGATCAGGAAGATGTGCCCGGTGGCGTCGCCGTACGCGGCCCGGACGATGCCCTTGAACGGCTCCGGCAGCGCCGCGATGTTGAGCGTGCTCTTGCCGCCCGCGGCCGCCTTGGCCGGGTCGATGCCCACCTTGGCCAGCCCTTCGGCGATGCCGGTCGCGACCTGGTTGGCCAGCACCGCGCCGAGCACCGACACGCCGACCGTGCCGCCCAGCGAGCGGAAGAACGTCACGGCCCCGCTGGCCGCGCCCAGCTCGCGCAGCGGCACGGTGTTCTGGATCGCGAGGACGAGGTTCTGCATCGACATGCCGACGCCCGCGCCGACCAGCACCATCGCGCCGGCGATGAGCACCAGCGAGGTCTGGTGGTCCATCGTGGACAGCACCAGGAACCCGGCGGTCAGCACGATCGCCCCGGTCACGATGTACGGCTTGACGTTCCCGCTCCTCGACACCATGCGCCCGGAGATCGCCGAGGACAGCAGCACGCCGAGCATCATCGGGATCGTCAGCAGCCCCGCCTCGGTCGGGCTGTAGCCGCGGCCGATCTGGAAGTACTGGCCGAGGAAGACCGAGCCGCCGAACATCGCCATGCCCACCGCGAGGCTCGCCAGGATGGCCAGCGCCGGCGTACGGCGGCGGATGACGTGCAGCGGCACGACCGGCTCCTTGACCACGGTCTCCACCCAGGTCGCGACCGCCAGGAGGGCGACGCCGCCGAGCACCATCGCGGCGGTCTGCCAGGACAGCCAGTCGAAGGAGTTGCCGACGAAGGTCACCCAGATGAGCAGCACGCTCACGCCGGCCGCGATCAGCGTGGCGCCGACGTAGTCGACCTTGACGCCCTCGCGGCGCACGTGGGTCACCCGCAGGGTCTTCTGCAGCAGGAGGAAGGCGACCACGGTGAACGGCGCCGCCACGAAGAAGCACCAGCGCCAGCCGAGCCAGGAGGTGTCCGCGATCAGGCCGCCGAGCAGCGGCCCGGCCACGGTCGCGACGGCCATGACGCCGCCGAGGTAGCCGTTGTACTTGCCCCGGTCCTTGGGGCTGATCATCGCCGCGATGATCACCTGGACCAGGACCTGCAACGCGCCCATGCCGAGGCCCTGGAGGGCGCGGAAGGCGATGAGCTGGCCGGTGTCCTGGGCGAAGCCGCAGGCCACCGAGCTGACCATGAAGATCACGATAGAGATCTGCAACAGCAGCTTCTTGCTGAACAGGTCGGCCAGCTTGCCCCAGATCGGGGTGGAGGCCGTGGACGCCAGCAACGAGGCGGTGATCACCCAGGTGTACTGCGACTGCGTGCCGTTCAGCGCGCCGATGATCTGCGGCAGCGCGACCGACACGATCGTGCCGCTGATCATCGCCACGAACAGGACGAGCAGCAGCCCGCTCAGGGCCTCCATGATCTGCCGATGGCTCATCTGACCCGGCGGCGCGGCCGGGACGGTCGGTGCGCTCATGCGCGGCCTCCTCCTACGTAAAACAATGCCCAATGGGAAAGTTTGCTCGCTGAGCATATATTCCCGGCCGGTAGGCTTGGCGCATCATGGACAGCACCGGCGGGCTGCGCGAGCGCAAGAAGGCCGAGACGCGGCAGGCCGTGCACGAGGCGGCCATGCGGCTGGTCGGGGAGCACGGCCTCGACGCCGTCACGGTCGAGACCATCGCCGACGCCGCCAACATCTCGCGCCGCACGTTCTCCAACTACTTCGCCGGCAAGGAGGACGCCGTCCTCTACGGCGAGGAGCAGCGCATCCGCGACCTGGTCGAGAAGGTGGGCGCCCAGCCGGCCGGCCGTACCGCCTGGCAGGCGCTCTGCGGCGCGATCGACGACGTGTTCGAGGAGGTGGGCGAGCCGGCGCGGGAGTGGGCCGTGCGCGCCCGCCTGGCCAAGCGGCACCCGTCGCTGCTGGCCCGGCAGCTCGCCAACCACGCGGCGCTGGAGCGCGACCTCGCCCAGGCGATCTCCGAGCGGGACAGCCCGGTGCGGCCGCAGGTGATGGCGGCCGGGTTCCTCACGGCGTTGCGGCTGGGGTCGCACCTGTGGGTCGAGGAGCGCCAGTCGCGCTCGTTGCGGGAGGTCATGGCCGAGATGCTCGACGAGATGTCCCGCCCGTTCAGCTGACCGCCCGCGGCCCCGGCAGGGGAACGCGGGCGGGAAGCGGGAGATGGAGTCAGGAGCAGGTGGTGTTCCCGGGGGTGGCGGCGGGGCCGTTGGCGGTGAAGCCGATCACCACCGACGCGCCCGGCGCCAGGTTCCGCGCCCAGTCGGGCCCCTTGGCGGTCCACGTGGTGCCCGAGACCGTCACCACCGCGTTCCAGGCGTTGTTCAGGGTGACGCCCGAGGGCAGCGTCCAGGTCGCGGTCCAGGCGTTGATCGGGGACGTCCCGGTGTTCTTCACCGTCACCTCGCCCTGGAAGCCGCCCTGCCAGGCGTTGGTCTGCTGGTAGCCGACCGTGCACTGCCCCGGCGGGTTCGCCGTCGGCGACGTCGTGGGGTTGCCCCCGCCCCCGGCCGGCGGGATCAGGTACGGCTGCAGGATGTCCTGCTTGGCCTGGTTGATCGTGGTCCAGTCGTCATTGGCGATGCCGCCGGTGTCGCCCGAGTTCGGGTTCCACGACCAGTACGTGAACGACATGCCGTTCACCCCGGTGCCGGTGTACTTCATGAGCTCCTGGAGCCAGATCTTGTCGACGTTCGAGGCCAGCGTGGTGCCGAACTCGCCCATCATGATCGGCGCGATGTTCTGCCGGTAGAGGTATCCCCAGTACTTGTCCCAGATGGCGGGCATGTTGGCGGGGTAGTCGGGGGCGTCGAACCAGGTCTGGTGGTAGACCGAGGTGGCGTACTCGTGCGGTGAGTAGACCAGGCGGTTCGCGACGTTCAGCCGTACCGGGTACTGGCCGGCCTTCGACAGGTTGCCGCCCCACCAGCCGCAGTCCTCGTCGTTGCTGGGATCGTTGTCCCAGACGTTGGACAGGCCGCCGCTCGGGCAGCTCACGCCCTCGACGAAGATCAGCCAGTTGGGGTTCACGCCCAGGACCGCGTTGCCCGCCCGCTCGGCCGCCAGGCGCCAGTCGCGGGCCTGGTCGCCGCAGCCCCAGCAGGCGCCGGTCGCGTTGGGGTTGGTGCCCTCGGCGTGCGGCTCGTTGTGCAGGTCGGCGCCGATGACCGTGGGGTTGTTCGCGTAGTGCTGGGCCAGCGTCTTCCAGTCGTTGATCCAGGTGCTCTCGGGCGTGGCGCTGACGTACCAGAGCGGCGACTGGCCGGCCGAGGTCGGGCGGTGGCGGTCGAGGATGATCCGCATGCCCTTGACGCCCGCGTAGTCCACGACCTTGTCGAGGATCTGCATGGGGGACAGGCCGACCAGGTCGGGGTTGACGTAGTCGTTGATCCCGGTGGCGGTGGCCCCCGGCTTGAGCGCGTCGTTGGAGTACGGCACCCGCAGCGTGTTGTAGCCCAGCGAGGCCATCTTGTCGATCTGGCTCTTCCAGGGGTTGCTCGACCACAGGCCGTGGAAGGTCTTGTTGTCGGTCTCCATGCCGAACCAGTTGATCCCGGTCAGCCGGACGGTCGCCCCGGTGCTGTCGAGGATCTTGTTGCCGCTGGTGTGCAGGTAGCCGGTCCCTGTTCCGGTCGCCGCGCCCGCCGGGCTGGTGGTCAGCGCGACGGCGACAGCCGCTCCGGCCACCACCGTGGCCAGGGCGGTCAGTGCCGCCTTCGAGGTCTGCATGGGGGGTGCCCTTTCCGCGAGGGGGAACGCGGCGTCATGCTCGGCCGCCGCGTTCGGGCCCGTCAATGCGGGCACCCCGGTCAACCCCGCTGACCTGCGGGAACGGCTGAAACTTTCATGCCCTGGTAGTGCCAGGTGGAGTGCGGGCCCTCGCGTCCGCGCCAATGTGCCCGGACGCGTCCGTCACTTGAATGGCGGGCATGACGATCACACGCATGACGATCCCCGGACGCTGGGTGGAGGGGGCCGGGCTGGTGCTCGGACCGGCGCTGCTGATGGCCGGAGTCCTCGTCCGCCTCGGCGCCGACGACTTCTTCCCCGGCCAGCTCGCCGCCTACGCCGCCGACCCGGGCCGCATGGCCCTGTCCTACAGCCTGTACGCCGCGGGCGCCGTGCTGCTGTGGCCGGCCGTGACCGCGCTCGGCCGGGTGATCGCCGCCACCCATCCGGTTCTGGCCAGGTGGGGCGTGACGCTGGCGGTGCTGGGGCTGTTCGGCAGGGTGTTCCACGCCGGGGTGAGCCATCTGGCGTTCCAGCTCGTGGACGCCCTCGGCCCGGAGGCGGCCGAACGGGTCGTCGCCGGCACGTACGGGGCCTTCCACGTGTTCAAGGCGGTCAACGTCTGCATCATGGGCGGCTGGGTCGTGCTGGCCGCCGGCGCCTTCCGCGCCCGGGCCTTCGGGGCCGGGCCGGCCGGCGTGGCCAGGTGCGTGGCGCTGGCGCTGGCCGCCGGGCTGCCGCTCGGCGTGCTCAAGGGCGGCAGCGACCCGGTCTCGCTGGCCGGGCTGGCCGGGCTCGCCGTCGCGCTGGCGCCCATGGGCGTCGCGGTGCTCCGGACGGGCCCCGCGCCCCGCTGGTGGGCGCTCGTCCTCACGCTCGCGCTGGTCCCGGCGGCGTTCCTGGTGGGGATGGCGGGCTGACATCTCTATAGTTGACATCAACTAGCCGACTATGGATAGTTGACATCAACTAAGGAGACTCGGATGGAGAAGCGCCGCAAGGTGGCCAACCCGCTCGCGCTGGCGGTGCTGGCGTTCCTGCTGGTCGAGCCCATGCACCCGTACGAGCTGGGCCGCCGCCTGCAGGAGACCGACAAGGACAAGAGCTTCAGGTACAACCGCGGCTCGCTCTACATGGTCGTCAAGCAGCTCGCCAAGGCGGGGTTCATCGCCGAGCGGGAGACCGTCCGCGACACCGAGCGGCCCGAGCGCACGCTCTACGAGCTCACCGGCGAGGGCCGC
Organism: Nonomuraea sp. NPDC049684; assembly: GCF_044465345.1. Taxonomy (NCBI): domain Bacteria; kingdom Bacillati; phylum Actinomycetota; class Actinomycetes; order Streptosporangiales; family Streptosporangiaceae; genus Nonomuraea; species Nonomuraea sp. NPDC049684. The sequence continues at coordinate 10,027 of NZ_JBITLO010000020.1, forward strand.
GAGGAGCTCTACGACTGGCTGCGCGAGCTGGTCTCGACGCCGCAGGAGGACTATCCGCACTTCGGCGTCGCGTTGTCGCTGATCAGCGTGCTCGACCCGGCCGAGGCCGTCGGGCTGCTGGAGCGGCGCGCGGCGGCGATGACCGCCCAGCGGGCCGAGCTCGCCCGGACCGCCGACGCCGCCCGCGCGGGCGGCCTGGCCTGGGTGTTCCTCGTGGAGGACGACTACCGCCTCGCGGTGCTCGACGCCGAGCTGGCCTTCGTCGGCCGCCTCATCGAGTCCCTCGGCGCACCTGACTACGCCAGGACCTGGCACGAGATGTTCGGGAGTCGGCAATGACAGCAGTGAACACGGCACTGGTGATCGGCGGGGGCATCGCCGGCCCCGTCACCGCGATGGCGCTGCGCCGCGCGGGGATCGAGGCGACCCTGTACGAGGCGTACGACCGCGGCGCGGAGGGCGTCGGCGGCACCCTCACGATCGCCCCGAACGGGCTCGCGGCGCTGCGGGCCGTCGGCGCGGAGGAGACCGTCCGGGCGGTCGGCCAGGCGGTGGCGCACACGGTCGTCCGCGACGGCGCGGGCAGGCGCGTGGGCGAGCTGGCCGGCCTGCCCGACCTGCCGCCCAGCCAGGCGATGTGGCGCTCGCAGCTCTACGGCGCGGTCCGCGACCGGGCCCAGGCCGCCGGCATCCGCACGGAGTACGGCCGGCGCCTGGTCGGCGTCGAGGAGCACCCCGGCGGCGTGACCGCGCGATTCGCCGACGGCGGCAGCGCGAGCGCCGACATCCTGGTGGGGGCCGACGGCATCCGTTCCGTGGTCCGGTCCCTGATCGACCCGGCCGCGCCGGGGCCGCGCCACGTGCCCCTTCTGAACTTCGGCGGCCTGGCCGACGTCGCCGTGCCGGCCGGGAGGCAGGCGGCCTACTTCGTGTTCGGGCGGCGGGCGTTCCTCGGCTACTGGGTGCAGCCCGACGGGCGCACGGCCTGGTTCTGCAACGTGCCGCACGCCGAGCCGACGACGTCCGCGCAGGCGCGCCGGGTGCCGGCCGGGGAGTGGCTGCGCCGCCTGCGCGAGCTCTTCGCGGGCGAGGAGCCGGGGCAGGAGCTGGTGCGGCACACGTCCCCCGGGAACCTGGCGGCGCTCGGCACGGTGGAGATCATGCCGAGCGTCCCGCACTGGCACCGCGGCAGGATGGTACTGGTGGGCGACTCGGTGCACGCCCCCTCGCCCAGCTCGGGCCAGGGCGCCTCGCTGGCCGCCGAGAGCGCCGTCCAGCTCGCCCGCTGCCTGCGCGACCTGCCCGCCGTGCCCGCCGCGTTCGACGCCTACGTACGGCTGCGCCGCGACCGCGTCGAGCGGGTCGCCGCCCGCGCCTCCCGGACGAACAGCAGCAAGACCCTCGGGCCCTTCGCCGTCACGATGATGCGGCTGATGATGCCGCTGGCCACCCGGACGTTCCTCGCCCCCGAACGCGCCCTCGGCCCCGAGCAGCGCCACCACCTCGACTGGGACGAGCCGGTGACCGCCTAGGCGGTCAGCAGCTTGACGATCGCCACCACCCCGATGCAGACGACCGCGCCGCGCAACACCGGCGCGGGCAGCCTGCGTCCCACCCGCGCCCCCAGGAACCCGCCGACCGTCGAGCCCAGCGCCACCAGCAGCACGGCCCACCAGTCGACGTCGGCCACCAGCGTGTACAGGACGGCGGCCGTGGCGTTGACCACGAGCGACAACACGTTCTTGGCGGCGTTGACGCGCTGCAGCTCCTCGTCGAGGAAGATGCCGAGCAGCCCGATGAGCAGCACGCCCTGCGCCGCGCCGAAGTAGCCGCCGTACGCCCCGGCGGCCAGGACGCCCAGCCACAGCCAGGGTCCGCCGTGCACGTGCCGCGGACGGCTGGCCAGCAGCCGGCTGATCCTGGGCTGGGCCAGGACCAGCACGCACGACAACCCGATCAGCACCGTCACGACCGCCGTGAACGTGCGCTCCGGCAGGTTGAGCAGCAGCAGCCCGCCGATCAGCGAGCCCAGCGCGGAGGCCGAGGCCAGCCGGAGCAGGCGGCCGCGCTGACCCTGGAGCTCGGCGCGGTAGCCGAGGACGCCGGTCACGCCGCCGGGCACCAGGCCGATGTTGTTCGAGACGTTGGCGGTGACCGGCGGCAGGCCGACGGCCAGCAGCGTCGGGAACGTGATCAGCGACCCGGAGCCGACGACGGCGTTGATGCCCCCCGCCCCGATGCCCGCCGCGAAGACCGCGGCCATCTCCCAAGGTGTCATGGCGGGTGACTCTAGTGCGTGGCCCTGGTGCGCTCGCTGGTCAGGTGGGGGTCAGCGGGTGAGGGTGCCCGCCCGGACCAGCCAGTCGACCGCCTCGGCGACCGCCTCCAGCGAGGTGTGCCGGGGGCGGTGGCCGAGCAGCCGCCCGGCCTTCTCCATGCTGCAGTGGGGGCTGTGCGCGATGTGGTCATAGGTGACGCGGGCGTGGTGCTCCGGCACGGTCTCCCGCCACTGCTCCCACGGCAGGTACGACAGCCGCGCCTCCCGGCCGGACCAGCCCGCCACCGCCTCGGCGTAGCCGCGCAGCGTCAGCGCCGTCACGGCCACCGAGTGGAAGCTCTCGCCCCTGGCGGCGGCCGGGTTGTTCATGGCGTCCACGAACAGCCGGGCGACGTCGTCGGCGTGGACGTGCTGCACGGTCTCCATGCCCAGGTTGGGCAGCCGCACCTCCTCGCCGTCGGCCAGCGCCTGGAAGACGGCCGGGTCGAGGTTGCCGGCCGGGTTGACCGGGATCCAGCCGGGGCCGGTGATGTGGCCGGGATGGACGATCGTGGCCGGGAAGCCCTCCCGCGCGGCCAGGTCGAGCAGGTACGCCTCGATCGCGGCCTTCTGCCGGCCGTACTCGCCGATGGGGCGCTTCGGGCGGTCTTCGGTCGTCGGGACGCGGGTGCTCGGGCCGTGCACCCAGATCGTGCCGCAGTGCAGGAACTGCCGGACCCGGCCGGCCAGCGCCCCGGCCAGGTGGCGGGCGCTGGCCTCGGTGAAGCAGATGAGGTCGACGACGACGTCGGGCTCCAGCTCGGCGATCCGCCGTCCGAACGTGCCCGCGGCCTCCTCGGCCTCCCGGTCGGCGGCCACGGCGGCGACCCGCTCCCACGCGCCGTGCGGCGTGTACGGCTCCCGCCTGCCCCGGCTCACCGCGACCACGTCGTGGCCCGCGTCCACCAGGCGCGGGACCAGATAGGTGCCGATGTGCCCACTCGCCCCGATCACCACTACGCGCATGCACCCACCCTAGACCGGCTGGTTCCGGCCGCCCGGGCGCCGGGCCCGGGGGGGCGAGTCAGGCGGGACGCCCGATCGCCAGGTCCAGGGCGTGGGCCGCGTCCTGGCCCGGCGACGGGCGCCAGGCCACGTGCTGGTCGGGGCGGACCAGGGCCAGCGTGCCGGCCGGGTCCGGCAGGTCCACCTCCCGCAGCGGCACGCCCAGCTCGGCCGCCCGCTCCGTCAGCACCTTGGCCTCCGGCGACGACAGGTCGCCCACCAGGCTGAACCCCGGCCCGAGCCGGTCGTAGAGCGACTCGCCGGGAGCGAGCCACCGGTGCGGCAGCCGCTCGCCACACCCCCCGGCCACCACCGGCGACCCCGCGTACGTGTACCCCAGCACCAGGTCCAGGCTGTGGAACTCGCTGTCCTTGGTCCGCCGCACCGCCTCCGCGACGGCCGGGCGCACCCGCTCGAACTCCGCGTCCGGGCCCATCAGGGCGGGATCGGCCAGTTCGGGCGCGAGCGTGGCCATGTTGGCGGCGGCGGCCTCGATCGTGGCCGCCGCGACCGGCCGCCGTTCGGCCTCGTAGCTGGCCAGCAGGGTCGCGGGGGCCCATCCGTTCAGCACGGCGGCCAGCTTCCAGCCGAGGTTGACCGCGTCCCCGATGCCGGTGTTGAAGCCGTGGCCGCCGTAGGGCGGGTTCTGGTGCGCGGCGTCGCCCGCCAGGAACACCCGCTCGCCGGCGTACCGGTCGGCCAGCAGCATGCGCGCGGTCCACGGGTCGGTGGCCAGGATCTCGACCTCGACGTCGGCCCCGACCAGGTTGCGGACCAGGCGCACCGGATCGGTGCCCTCCGCCGGGACGCCCTGGGCGATGCACCACCACAGGTCCTCCAGGTCGAGCCGGCCGAGCATGCCGGGCTGGGCCGGGTTCAGCACCCAGTAGTGCACGGCGGGACCGTGGGGCACCCGGCCGGCCAGGCCGGGCGCGCGGAAGACGACGTTGAAGTTGGGCCTGGCGTCCTGGCGGCCCTCGTAGCGGGCGCCGATGGCCGGGCGCGTCACGCTGCGGGCGCCGTCGCAGCCGACGACGTAGGCGGCGCGCACCTGGCGGGTGCCGCCGTCCGCGGCGGCCAGGTCGGCGGTGACGCCGTCGGCGTCCTCGCGCAGGCCGGTCACCCGCCAGCCGGTGAGCAGCGCGTCACCGACGGCCTCGCGCAGCACCTCCTCGACGATCGGCTGCGGCACCTGCTGGCCCGGCTCGGCGGCCAGGTCGGAGCCGGTCAGGTCGAGGCCGAAGCAGCCGCCGATCCTGGTGATCTCGCGGCCGAGCAGGCCGGTCGTGAACACCGCCTCGTCCGACCAGGAGACCGCGAGCGGCGCGCGGGCGCGCACCGTCTCGGCCAGCCCCCACCTGCGCAGCAGCTCCATCGACCGCGCCGACGTGGTCTTGGCGCGCGGACGCAGCCACGACACGCTCTCGCGCGGCTCGACGACCATGCTGCGCACCCCGTGGTGGGCCAGCTCCACGGCCGTCGCCAGCCCGACGGGCCCGCCTCCGGCGATCAGTACCGGTATGTCGGTCTGGCGCACGCTTGCTCCCATTCGTCATGGTGATCAGCGGCATACTCCAAGCGCCGCGCGTCCCACGTCAAGCTCGGGCCGAAACCGCCGGCCGGATCACCGATCGGGAACGATCTAGAGGACGGCCGCCGGACTTGTTACGGTCGTTCCATGACTGAGTCCTCGGCGGTGCCGCTGCACATGCGGCGGGTGGAGTTCGACCCGGCCCCCGAACTGGGCGAGGTGCGCGACCAGGAACGGATCAAGCGCATCGACACCCTCCTCGGCCTGGAGGCATGGGTGGTGACCCGGTACGCCGACGTCCGCGAGGTCCTGGGCGACGCCGACCGGTTCAGGCTCGCCAGGCAGGGCTCGGCCCGCATGCCGGGAGCGCCCGAGCTGACCGAGGAACAGCTCGCCGAGCTGCGCGCGGGCAACCTGCTCGGCCAGGACCCGCCCGAGCACACCCGGCTGCGCAGGATGCTGACGCCCGAGTTCACGATCCGCCGGATGAAGCGGCTGGAGCCCCGCATCAGGGACATCGTGCACGAGCACCTCGACGCCATGGAGGCCGCGGGCTCCCCGGCCGACCTGGTGTCGTCGTTCGCGCTGCCGATCCCGTCGCTGGTGATCTGCGAGCTGCTGGGCGTGCCGTACGAGGACCGCGCCGACTTCCAGCGGCGTTCCGGGCGCATGCTGGACCTGTCGCTGCCGGTCGAGGAGCGGGTGGCGGCCAGCTTCGAGTCGCGGGCGTACATGCGCGACCTGGTCACCCGCATGCGCACCGACCCGGGCGAGGACCTGCTCGGCATGCTCATCCGCGAGCACGGCGACGACCTGACCACCAGCGAGCTCGTCGGCATCGGCAACCTGCTGCTGCTGGCCGGGCACGAGACCACCTCCAACATGCTCTCGCTCGGCACGCTGGCCCTGCTGCGCAACCCCGGGCAGCTCGAACTCCTGCGCAAGGAGCCCGAGCGCATCGACGCGACGGTGGAGGAGCTGCTGCGCTGGCTCAGCATCGTCCACTCCGGCACGGTCAAGATCACGTCCAGGGAGGTCGAGCTGGCCGGGCGGACCATCGGCGCGGGCGAGATGATCCTTTGCTCGCTGCCCGCCGCCAACCGCGACCCCGCCTTCATCGCCGACCCCGACACCCTCGACATCACCCGCGGCGCCCCCGGCCACGTCGCCTTCGGCCACGGCGTCCACCACTGCCTGGGCGCGCCGCTCGCCCGCATGGAGATGAAGATCGCCTTCCCCGCGCTCTTCGAGCGCTTCCCCGGCCTGCGCCCGACGGAGTCCACGCCGGAGTTCCGGTCCTTCAACGTCGTCTACGGCCTGACCGAGCTGGAGGTCGCCTGGTAGCGGCGTACACGCGGATTTTGTCGGCGGCGGCGGATAACGTGCGGGTGTCATGCCAACCGAAGCCAGGCCACACGAGCTGATCGGCAGGGACCACCCCGCCGCGCTGCTGCGCGCCGAGGTCGCGCGGGTGGTCGACAGCCACGGCGGCCTGGTCCTGGTCACCGGCGAGGCCGGCATCGGCAAGACCACGCTCGTCACCAGCGCCGCCGCCGAGGCCAGGCGCAGGGGAGCGCTCGTGGTCGGCGGCGCCTGCTGGGACTCCGGCAGCGCCCCCGGCTACTGGCCCTGGGTCCAGGTCATCCGCGCCCTGCGCCGCTCGGCCGCCCCCCACGAGTGGGCCGAGGCCGAGCAGTCGGCCGGCGGCAGCCTGGCCGCCCTGCTCGGCGAGGCGGCGGCGCTCGCCCAGCCGCACCTGGAGGTCACCGCCGACCCCGACCCCGCCTCCGCGTTCCAGATCTACGACGCGGTCACCACCGCCCTGGTGTCGCTCTCCCAGCACCACCCGCTCGTGATCGTCATCGACGACCTCCACGCGGCCGACCCCGCCTCGCTGCGGCTGCTTGAATTCGCGGCCCGCCAGACCTGGTTCGAGCGCCTGCTCCTGGTCGGCACCTACCGCGACGCCGAGGTCGAGCCGGTCGACCACCCGCTGCGCGACCTGCTGTCGCCGCTCGTCGCCAAGGCCACCACCATCACGCTCACCGGCCTCGACCAGGCCGGGGTGGGCGCCCTCATGGCCCGCACCGCCGGGCTCGACCCGCCCGCCGACCTGGTGGCCGAGGTCCACGTGCGCACGGGCGGAAACCCGTTCTTCGTCGAGCAGACGGCCCGGCTGTGGCGCAGCGGCGGCTCGGCCACGGCCGTGGCGCCCGGGGTCCGCGACGCGCTGCTGCGCCGGCTGTCCCTGCTGCCGCGTCCGGTGTCGGAGCTGCTGCCCGCCGCGGCCGTGCTCGGGCGCGAGTTCCACCGCCAGGTGCTGGCCGCCACCGTGGCCGCCCCCGTCGCGCACGTCGACCGTCTCCTCGATCTCGCCGTGATCGCCAGGCTGGTGGTGACCAAGGGCGGCGGCCGGTTCGCCTTCGCCCACGACCTCGTCCGCGAGACCCTCTACGACGCCGTCGCCGACGTGCGCGACCTGCACGCCGCCGTGGTGCGCGCCCTCGACGGCGCCCCCGACCTGGCCAGCCGCATGCTGCCGAGCGACCTGGCCCGGCACGCCTACCTCGCCGGCGACCGCGTCGACCCCGAGCGCGCGATCGACCTGCTCCAGGCCGCCGCCCGCGCCGCCCGCAGCCGGCTGGCCGGCGAGGAGGAGCTCGGCCACCTGCGTCGCGCCCACGAGCTGAGCGCCGCCGCCGCGCCCCGCCGGCGCGTGCTGGTCTGCCTCGACCTCGGCCGGGAGCTGCACCACCGCGGCGAGCGCGACGCGGGCCGCCGGCTGTTCGAGGAGGCCGCCGCCGTCGCCGCCGAGCTCGGCGACCCCGAGCTGACCGCCCGCGTCGCGCTGGTCTTCCGCTCCCACCACGGCCACGACGACTCCCTCGACCGGCTGCGCCGGGCCCACGCCGCGCTCGTCGGCGAGCCGGCCCCCGACGACCGCCTGGCCCTCGACCTGGTCTTCCACCTCACCGCCCGGGCCCGCAGGGGAGGCGACGACGACGTCCTGGCCTTCAGCCTGTGGGCCCACCACGACATCATCTGGGGCCCCGGCACGGCGGGCGAGCGCGTGGCCCTGACCGGCGAGCTGCTCGACGTCGCCCGGCGCACCTCCGACCGCGAGCTCGAACACCTCGCCGGCGCCCTGCGCTGGGTGGCCATGATCGAGGAGGGCGACCCCCGCTACCTCGACCGGTTCCACGACTACGCGGCCAGGGGCCGCAGCACCGACGACGCCCACCTCAACCTCACCACGTCCGTCGACGCCAGCATCGTGGCCGCGCTCGCCGGCCGCTTCGCCGAGGCCGAGTCGCTGATGACGGGGCTGTCCCTCGACGGCAAGGACCACGACTTCGACGTCATGCTCGACCACCACCGCTGGGCGATCCGCTGGCTCCAGGGCAGGGTGGAGGAGCAGGAAGACGTCCTGCGCAGGCTCAGGGCCGGCCGCCACCCCGACCGCGGCCTGCTGGAGGCGCTGACCGCCCTGCAGGCCGGCGACGTCGGCACCGCGCTGCGCCACCACGCGGCCGGCGCGCGGGTGGGTCGCATGGCCGAGCCGCTGTGGCTGCGTTTCCAGGCGGAGCTGGCCGCCGCCACCCACGACCGGGAGCTGGCCGCCGGGGCGCGGGCCGCGCTGCTGCCGTACCGGGGCAGGTGGGCGGTGTCCTACTACGGCTGGGACATCAGCGGCCCCTACGACCTGTGGATCGCCCTGCTCGACCTGGCCGAGGGGCGGTGGGCGGAGGCGGCCGAGGGGTTCGCGCGGGCGTACCGGTCGGCCGACCGGATGCGGGCCCGCCCGTGGTCGGTGCTGGCCCGTGCCCGCCTGGCCGAGGCCCTCCTGGCCGGCGGCGACACCGACGGGGCCCGTCCCGTGCTGGCGGAGGTCCGGCGCGAGGCGGCCGAGCTCGGCATGCAGCACGTCCTCGACACCCTCCCGCCGCCGGGGAGCGCCGCCGCCGAGCCCGCGCCCCCGCAGGCCCCGGCCCGCGCCGACGGCCCCGAGCCGGCCACGGGCGACTTCCGCAAGGACGGCGAGGTCTGGGCCCTCAGGTTCGCCGGGCGGCTGGCCCACATGCCCGACGCCAAGGGCCTGCGCGACCTGCACCACCTGCTCGGCCACCCCGGCGCCGACATCCCCGCCGTCGCTCTGCTGGCCCCGGAGGGCGGCGACGTCGTGCTGGCCGCCCGCGCGATGGGCGGCGACGCCGTCCTCGACGAGGAGGCCAAGGCCGACTACCGCCGCCGCCTGTCCGTCCTCGACGACGAGATCGACCGGGCCGCCGCCCGCGGCGACGACGACCGGGCGGCCGAGTACGACCGCGAGAGGGCGGCCCTGCTGGAGGAGCTCCGCACGGCCGCCGGGCTGGGCGGCCGCTCCCGCCGTCTGGGCGACGAAGCCGAACGGGCCCGCAAGACGGTGACCGCCCGAATCCGCGACACCCTCCGCAAGCTCACCCAGACCCACCCCGAACTCGCCACCCACCTCCGCGCCACCATCTCCACCGGCGCCACCTGCCGCTACCAGCCCACCACGCCCATCACCTGGCGCCTGTAACCGGGCATTCGCAACCGCATCGAGACCTCGGGCCATCGAACCTCTCCCGCGTCAGGCGGATCTCATCCCGCAGACCGCCCCAGCAGAGGAGACGCCTGATGCCGCCGGCCTCCGGAACCACGATCGGACGACGTCCACGGCGGCGTGCCCTCGCCCTGCTCGCACTCACCGCCGCGACCGGATGCCTGCCGTTCCCGACCACGCCGAGCCTCGGCGGCCTGACCGGCGTCACGGTCAACGCCGAGGGCAGGCTGACCCTGGTCCTGGCCTGGTGCGGACGGCCGCCGGACGGTGTGGCCGTCTATCACCGGAGCGACGAGAGCCTCGTGGACCAGGCACGCCTCACCGCACCGCCGCTGCCCGGATCCATGGCCTACCTGGACCTGGAGAAGATCTCCCCGGGATGGTCGGTGGCCGAGGGCGACCTGGAGTTCCCGCGGGAGCGGAAGTACATGGCGGCCGGCTACGACGCCAAGAGGAACGCCCGCATGTACGGCGTGGTCTTCACCGGTGAGAGCGGCGAGAAGGTCCGCCCTGGGCAGGTCATCGTCACGGAGTACCGCGAGCCGGAGAAGGACGGCCACGACGTCCTGCTCTCCACCGCCGAGTTCACCGCCCGGGTCCCGCACTACTGCTAGCCCTGGGAGGGCCCGGCGCAGCGCGGATCGGGCGCGCAGGGCAGGGGATGCCTGCTCTGCGCGCCCGATCCGTGCGATGGCGGTTATTTGCGGTTGTAGAGGCGCATGGTCAGGGTGCCGAAGACGGCGATGAGCAGGACGGACGCGATCAGGACCCAGGTCAGCTCGCCCACGTCCGGGGTGCCCGCCATCAGGGAACGGACGGCGGCCACCAGCCGGGTGATCGGGTTGACGTTGACGAAGATCTGCAGCCAGCCGGGCATCGTGGCCGGGTCGACGTACACGTTGCTGAGGAAGGTCAGCGGGAACAGGACGAGCATGCTCATGCCCATCACCGACTTCTCGCTCCGCATGAGCAGGCCGAACATCGTCCACACCCACGAGAAGGCGAAGGAGAAGCCGAGCAGCAGCACGATCCCGGCCAGCACGCCCGTGACGCCCCCCTGCGGACGGAACCCCAGCGCCAGGCCGACGGCGAGGATGACCGTCGAGGCCAGGGTGTAGCGCAGGACGTCGCCGAGCAGGTAGCCCACCATGGTCGAGGGACGCCAGATCGGCAGGGTGCGGAAGCGGTCGAACACCCCCTTCTCGATGTCCTTGTTGACCTCCACCCCGGTGTACATGGTGATCATCACGACGCTGCTCACCATGATGCCGGGCAGCAGGAACTGCAGGTAGTCGGTCGGGGAGCCGGCCAGGGCGCCGCCGAACAGGTACGTGAACATCAGCGTCATCATGAGCGGGAACGCGGTCACGTCGAAGAGCTGCTCGGGCACGTGCTTGATCTTCAGGATGGCCCGCCAGCCGAACGTGACCGACGCCGACCACGCGCTCGGCCGGGGCGGCTTCACCCCGGGGGCCAGGACGGTGCCGAGCACGTCGGCGGCGGGGGAGTAGGTCGTGGCGGTCTCGGTGGTGGCGGTCATGCTGCGGCCTCCTGCGCGGTCGCGGACTCGGTGGTGCCGGTGGCGGGGTGGTCGGTGAGGGCGAGGAAGACCTCGTCCAGGCTGGGCTGGCCGAGGGAGAAGTCGTCGACGACGATCCCGGCCTCGGCCAGGCGGCCGAGCGCGCGCGAGGCCTGCTCGGCGGCGGCGGCCTCGCGGCCGTGGCCGGTGATGCGGGCGGTGAGCGACACGGGGTCGGCGTCCAGGTAGACGGGCGCGTCGAGGATCTGCGACAGCAGCCGCTCGGCTTCGGGACGGGTGGCCGGGTCGCGCAGCCGCACGTGGACCGAGCCGGCGCCGACGGACGACTTGAGCTCGCCCGGCGTGCCCTCGGCGATGACCCTGCCGTGGTCGATGACCGCGATGCGGCCGGCCAGGCGGTCGGCCTCCTCCAGGTACTGGGTGGTGAGCAGCACGGTGGTGCCGTGGGCGACGACGATGCGGACGATGTCCCAGACCTGGTTGCGGCTGCGCGGGTCGAGGCCGGTCGTCGGCTCGTCGAGGAAGAGCAGGTCGGGCGTGTTGAGGATGCTGGCGGCGATGTCGATGCGCCGCCGCATGCCGCCCGAGTACGTCTTGACCTGCCGTCCCGCGGCCTCCGTCAGCCCGAACGCCTCCAGCAGCTGCGCCGCCCGCTCCCGGGCGGCCGGCTTGCGGTGGCCGAGCAGGCGGCCGAGCAGGATCAGGTTCTCGGCGCCGGTCATGTCCTCGTCGACGGAGGCGTACTGGCCGGTCAGGCTGACGCGGCTGCGCACGGCGTCGGCCTCGCGCACCACGTCGTGCCCGAACACGGTGGCCTCGCCGCCGTCCGGCCGCAGCAGGGTGGCCAGCATGCGGACGGCGGTGGTCTTGCCCGCGCCGTTGGGGCCGAGCACGCCGTAGACGGTGCCGGCCGGCACCTCCAGGTCGAGGCCGTCCACGGCGCGGTTGTCGCCGAAGACCTTGACCAGGCCGGAGGTCTGTATCGCCAGGTCTCGCATGGGTGTTCCTCTCATGAGCAGTACGGCTGGGCGCGCCGGGCGTCGCGCAACGCCCGGCCCCACCAGGTGAGCTGGTCGAGCATGGTCGCGACCGCACGCGCGCGGTCGTCGGTGTCGTACGGTTCGCCGCTTCCGGCCACGTCGTCCCCGAGCAGGTCGAGGCCCACCCAGTCGCGCATCGTCACGACGTGCAGGGCGGAGAAGACGGTACGGAGCTGCTCGACCGCGTACAGGCCGGAAGATCCCGAGCCGTAGGCGACGAAACCGGCCGGCTTGGCCTGCCATTCGTCGTAGGCGTAGTCGATGGCCTGCTTGAGCGAGGCCGGGAAGCTGCGGTTGTACTCGGGGGTGACGACGGCGAAGGCGTCGGCCTCGCCGACGGCCGCGGTGAAGCGGCGCATCGAGGGGGTCTCGCGCTCCGGGTAGCGGCCGGGGAAGGCGTAGTCGGCCAGGTCGAGGAGGCTGACCGCCAGGTCGGGACGGTCGCGGGCGCGCCCGGCGAACCACTTCGCCACCGTCTCGCCCATCCGCCCGACGCGGGTGCTCGCGATGATCACCGCGAGGCGGAGCGGTGCGGCGCTCCCGCCGGCGGTGTCGTCCCTGCCCGTCATCGTCCACCTCCCTCGGCCCGTTCCGGGCTCTCACCAAGGAGGCGCCAGACGGCCGCCAGACGGCCGCTAGACGGGATCTAGCGGGCCGTCAGGCGGCCGGTCTGAGCACGTAGCCGACGCCGCGCAGGGTGTGGATCATCGGACGGCGGTCGGCGTCGATCTTGCGGCGCAGGTAGGAGATGTACAGCTCGACGATGTTGCCCTGGCCGGCGAAGTCGTAGGCCCACACCCGGTCGAGGATGTGCGCCTTGCTGAGCGCGCGTCCCGGATGGCGCATGAGCAGCCGCAGCAGCTCGAACTCGGTCGGGGTGAGCCTGACCTGCTGGCCGGCCCGCCGTACCTCGCGGGTCTCCTGGTCCAGGGTGAGGTCGCCGACCGACAGGGCGGCGGACAGTGCGCCGGCCGAGCGGCGCAGCAGGCCGTGCAGCCTGATCACGACCTCGTCCACGCCGAACGGCCGCATCACGTAGTCGTCGGCGCCCGCGCGCAGGCCGAGGGAGGGGTCGGGCAGGGCGTCCGGCGCGGTCAGGAAGAGGACCGGCACGCCGGGCAGCGCGGCCCGCAGCCGGGGCAGGAAGCGGCCGCCGCCGCCCCTGACGTCCAGGACGATCGCCCCCGGACGGAACCCGCGCACGGCCCTGACCGCCTCGCCGCCGCCGAGGCTGCGCACGTCCCAGCGGCGCATCGCGCGGGAGAGGGACTGGCCGAGTGGGCGCTCGTCCACGACGAGGACGGCGTACGAGTCGCGCGCGGATCCGGGCGTGACGGTCGAACCGGTCGGGTGCATGCCGGAGACGATGCCGGTCGTGCATGAGGTTTGTCTGAGGACGGCTTGTGACGCGCCTGAGGATGCCGACGCGTTGTCCCTGGAACAAGCGGAAGGGCCCGGCCGCCGGCCGAGCCCTTCCCATCCCTTGAAGCGCGATCACCGTTCCTGCCGCTACCCGGAATGTGCGGCTTATCACTCTGAAGAGTCGGTTCTTTCACTAGACCTTGACTGTTGTTGAGGTTCTAGGCTGCCTTTCATGAGCGGAATTCTGGTGACCGGCGCGACCGGCAACGTGGGCAGGCATGTGATCTCCTCCCTGGCGGAGGCCGGGCACGAGGTGCGGGCGCTGGTCCGCGACCCGGCCCGGGCGGTGCTCCCGGAGGGCGTCGAGGCCGTACGCGGCGACCTGGCCGACCCCGGCAGCCTTGAGACCGCCCTGCGCGGCGGCGACCGGGTGTACCTGATGTGGCCCGGCATCCCCGTGGATCCCCGGGTGGTGACCACGGTGGCCGGGCGCGCCGAGCAGGTCGTGTACCTGTCGGCGGACGTGCCCGACCTGGCGGACGGCGAGCCCGCCACGAGCTACCACCAGGAGATCGAACGGCTGATCAGGGCGTCCGGGACGCGGTGGACGTTCGTCCGGGGCATCGACTTCGCCACGAACACGCTGGCCTGGGCCGCCCAGATCCGGCAAGGCGTGGTCCGGCTCCCGTACGGAAAGGCCGCCAGATCGCTGATCCACGAGCGGGACATCGCGGACGTCGTCGCCCACGTGCTCACCACCCCCGGCCACGACGGCGCCAAGTACCTGATCACCGGCCCCGAGTCGATCACCCAGGAGGAGCTGGCGCGGACCGTCGGCGAGGAGATCGGCCGCGAGGTGCGCTGGGAGGACCTGCCGCCGGAGGTCGCCCGCGAGCAGCTGACGGCCGCCTGGGGGGATCCGGCGTTCGTCGAGGCCCGGCTCAGGGCGTGGGAGTCGTTCACGCACACCCCGGAACGCGTGACCGGCACGGTACGGGAGCTGCTGGGCCGGCCCGCGCGCACGTTCCGCTCATGGGCCCGCGACCACGCGCCCGACTTCCGCACGCCCTGAGGCCCGCGCCCACGGTGGCGCACGCCGGCGCGCCTAGAGGCGTGGGCGGCCCGAGACGCAAGGCGCGCCTACGCGGTCAGGCTCACCGCCGCGATCGTCTCGCCCATGTCGTCGAGCAGGTCGGCGACCACCGGCCCGGCCTGCAACCGCCAGGCGAGCGCCTGCAGGCCGTGGCCCGGCACCGGCACCTCCCGCCCGCCCAGCCTGACGGTCTCCACCTCGGCCGACAGCCGCAGCAGCCCGTAGGCCACCCACCGCTTCGGCCGGGGTAACCAGCGACCCGCGTTGGTGTCGAGACGCCCGTTCTCGTCGGTCAGCCCGTGCTCCTTGAGCACCGAGACGCCCTGCCGGTGGGCCAGCAGGTCGTCGCTGCGCGCGGCGGACATGCTGTCGCCGGCGCGCAGCGCCCAACGACCGCGGCGGAACGACAGCAGCCAGACGTCCACCCAGGACAGGCCGAAGCCGTCCAGGCGGGCGAAGGCGGTCGCCGCGATCCGGTCGCCGACGTACAGGGAGGCAGGGGTGAAGCGGAAGCGTCCGCTCAGGTTGCCGGGAAGGGACCTCGGCAGCCCGTGATCGATGAGTCGCAGGCTCTCGACGGCGGGGTTGTACCCAAAATCATGAGTACGTTCCACAGGCTCACCATACACACGGACGCCCCGGATGAAAGGCACGCTTTGTTCCCAGTTGGTGAATGATGATGCTCATGGACCGAATTGAAGCTTCTGACCGTCGCCGGGCCCTGGTGCTCGGTGGCGGCGGCGTGGCGGGCATCGCCTGGGCGACCGGCGTGCTGGCCGGGCTGGCCGACGAGGGCGTGGACGTACGGGACGCCGACCTGATCGTGGGCACCTCGGCCGGCTCGGCGGTCGGCGCCCAGGCTCGCAGCCGGCTCACCGTCGAGGAGCTGTTCCAGCGGCAGGTCGATCCCGCGCTGCAGGCCAGGGAGATCCCCGCGGTGTTCGACGCGGCCTCCTTCGCGGCCGCCCTCCAGGGCATCCTGGCCGGCGCCCACGACCGGGACGAGCTGCACCGGCGCATCGGCGCCTGGGCGCTGGAGGCCCCCACGGTCGGCGAGGCCGAACGGCGTGCGGCGGTGGCCTCCCGCCTGCCCGAGACCGACTGGCCGCAGCGCCCGCTCGTGCTGGTCGCGCTCGACGCGGCGACCGGTGAGACCCGCCTGTTCGACCGGGCGTCCGGGGTTGACCTGGTGGACGCGGTGACGGCCAGTTGCGCCGTGCCCGGGGTCTGGCCGCCGGTCACCATCGAGGGCCGCCGCTACGTCGACGGCGGCGTGCGGTCCAGCGACAACGCCGACCTGGCGGCGGGCTTCGAACGCGTGCTGGTGGTCTCGCCCCAGCCGCCCGGCGCTCCCGCCTCACCCTGGACGTCGCTCGAACAGGAGGTGGCCCTGCTGCGCAAGGAGGGCTCCGCGGTCGAGGTCGTCAGCCCGGACGAGGGCGCCGTCGCGGCCATGGGCGCCAACCCGCTCGACCCCGCCGTACGGTCACCGGCGGCCCACGCCGGCCGCGAGCAGGGCCGGCGGGTGGCCGCCGTCGTCCACAGCCTGTGGACCTAGCCGGCCGCGGCGCGCTCGGCGAGCGGGCGGCGGCGCAGCGCCGGGTCGGTCAGTGACGCCGGACGCCACGCGCCGTCCGGCTGGTACATGTCACGCCCCGGCGGGACGATCTCGTCGATCCGGTCGAGCGCGGCGTCGTCGAGCGTGAGCGCGGCGCCCTTCAGCAGGTCGTCGAGCTGCGCCATCGTCCGCGGCCCGGTGATCACCGAGGTGACCGCCGGGTGCGCGGCGGCGAAGGCCACGGCGAGCTGGGGGAGCGTGCAGCCGAGGTCGTCCGCGAGCTCGACCAGCTTCTCGACGGCGTCGAGCTTGGCGGCGTT
Source organism: Nonomuraea sp. NPDC049684 (assembly GCF_044465345.1). Lineage (NCBI taxonomy): Bacteria > Bacillati > Actinomycetota > Actinomycetes > Streptosporangiales > Streptosporangiaceae > Nonomuraea > Nonomuraea sp. NPDC049684. Next base: position 26,378 of record NZ_JBITLO010000020.1, read on the forward strand.
CTCCGGGATCGACGGGTCGAAGCGGTGGGGGGTCAGCGCGGCCCGGCCGGTGGTCAGGTCGATGTCGCCGTTCTTGCGGTAGCGGCCGCTCAGGAAGCCCGACGCGAGCGGGCTCCAGGTCAGGACGCCCATGCCGTACCGGCGGCAGACGGGCAGCAGGTCCTTCTCGACGCCGCGGGCGAACAGCGAGTACGGCGGCTGCTCCGTCCTGAACCGGTGCAGCGCCCGCCGCTCCGAGACCTGGTGAGCCTCGACGATCTCCGCCGCCGGGAACGTCGAGCAGCCGAACGCGCGGATCTTGCCCTGCCGCACGAGGTCGGTCAGCGCCGACAGCGTCTCCTCGATGTCGGTCGTGTGGTCGGGCCGGTGGATCTGGTAGAGATCGATCCAGTCGGTGCCGAGCCGCCGGAGGCTCTGCTCGACCTCCTTCATGATCCACAAGCGCGAGTTCCCGGACCTGTTCGGCCCCTCGCCCATCCGGAAGTGCACCTTGGTGGCCAGCACGACGTCGTCGCGGCGGCCCTTCAGCGCCTTGCCGACGATCTCCTCGGACTCGCCCGCGGAGTACATGTCCGCCGTGTCCACGAAGTTGACGCCCTGGTCGAGGGCGGCGTGGACGATGCGGGCGCAGTCGTCGTGGTCGGGGTTGCCGACGGCGCCGAACATCATCGTCCCGAGGCAGTGGACGCTCACCTCGATGCCGGTGCCGCCGAGTACGCGGTAGCGCATTGTCATAGTCCGCGACTTTAGGTCCTGGAGTCCACTCCACCTCAAGGGCTCGACGGCAGGTGTGACAGGGGCGGCCAGGGGCACCGGAGGCGCATGGGGATGGTGACGGTGTCGTCCTGGCGCGAGCTGGACGACGCGATCAGCGCGGCCGGCCACACCGAAGGCCCGGCCCACGCGCACTCGACGCTGGTCTTCCGTGGCCTGGCGAAGAGCACGTACTCGCACGTGCACAGCCTGGCGCGGCTGGCGGGCGACTACGCCACCCTAGAAACCCACTTGATACGAAATTTCAGAAAATATGCGCACAGGGCCGCCCCTGGCCCTTCTGTCTGGGACTGGCTGGCTCTCGGCCAGCACCACGGCCTGCCCACCCGCCTCCTGGACTGGACGTTCTCCCCACTGGTCGCGCTGCACTTCGCCACCGCGTCCTGGCCCGGCGACGACGCCGTGCTGCTGGCCGTCGACTGCGCGGGCGCGCACCGCCTGCTGCCCAGGCCGCTGCGCGAGGTGCTCGACGGCGAGGGCGCGCTGCTGTTCAGCACCGAGATGCTCGCCGAACGCGCCGCCGGTCTGGCCGGCTTCGACGCGCTCGGCCGCGACCGGCCGTTCGTCGCCTTCTTCGAGCCGCCGTCGCTGGACGAGCGCATGGTCAACCAGTCGTCGGTGCTGTCGGCGATGTCGGGGGCGACGTACCAGCTCGACGACTGGCTGGCCGAGCATCCCGGGCTGTGGCGGGGCTGGTCGATCCCGGCCGGGGTCAAGGTCGAGATCCGGCGGCGGCTCGACCAGGCCGGGATCACCGAGCGGGTGCTGCTGCCCGGCCTCGACGGGCTGGCCGAGTGGCTGCGCCGCTACTACTCGCCGGGCAGCGTCGACGTGCCGGCCGGTGGCTCCAGCATGTCCGGGCCCGAGCGCCTCGGCCAGCAGGAGGGCCGCATGAACGACTGACCGCCGGGCCCGCCGCTCACCCGGGCAGCGTGCCGCGCACGGCGTCCTGGCCGGGCAGCGTGCCGCGCACGGCCTCCTCGGTGCGGCCGATCACGGTGCGCCCGTCGTCGGCGGTGATGATCGGCCGCTGGATCAGGATCGGGTGCGCCGACAGCGCGGCGATCCAGCGCTCGCGGGCGTCCGGGTCGCGCGGCCAGGCGTCGAGGCCCAGCTCGGCCGCGACCGGCTCGCCCGTACGGGTGATGTCCCATGGCTCCAGCCCGAGCCGGGCCAGGACGGCGCGCAGCTCGTCCGGCGACGGCGGGTCCTCCAGGTAGCGGCGGACCTTGTAGTCGGCCGACTCGGCGTCGAGGATCGACAGGGCCGAACGGCACTTGGAGCAGCCGGGGTTGATCCAGATTTCCATGACGCCGAGGCTCTCACGCCCGGACGCCCGGCGCGGGTCAGCCGGCCGACGAGTCGAGCCGGGCCTGCAGGCCGTCGAGCACCCGGTCGAGGCCGTAGCGGAAGTCCTCCTCCCGGACGCGCTCCGGGTCGTCGAACCCCTTGGCCTCGTACTCCGCCCGCATCCACGGGTGGTCCTCGAACGCCTGCTCGGTGATCGGCCGGACGGCGTCGATCCACTCCTGCTCGGTACGGCCGCTGCGGGCCAGCGTCGACAGGTAGGCCGCCTCGCTGATGGCCACGCCGACCACGTACGCCAGCACGGTGTTGACCGCCCGGTCGGCCTCGCCGGGGACGAACCCGGCCGAGTGCGCCAGCGCCAGCAGGTCCTCCGAGCGCCGCATCACGTTGGGCCCCAGGTTGGTGAGCCCGACCTGGCCGAGCACGGACCCCATCCACGGGTGGCGCAGGATCACCGACCGCAGGCTGTGGGCCGACCCGGCGAGCCCGTCGCGCCAGCCGCCCGCCTCCTCGACCGACGGCACCCGCAGCTCGCCGTAGACCTCGTCGACGACCAGCTCGATCAGCTCGTCCTTGTTGGCGACGTGGCGGTAGAGGGAGGTCGCGCCCGCGTCGAGCCGGGTGCCGAGGCTGCGCATGCTCAGCGCCTCCAGCCCCTCCTCGTCGAGCAGCGCGACGGCCTCGGACACGATCCGGCCGAGGCTGAGCGCGGGCCGCTCCCGCTGCCGGCGCTGACGGACCCAGACCGAGGGGACAGGAGGCTGCGATGCTGGCATGACCCGACCCTAGCGCACGCTGTACGCATCAGCGAACACCTGCTTGCGTACATCTCTTTCGTCTGCGTACAGTGTGCGCATTCTGAGAGCGACGTACGCAAGTCGAAGGGGAGAGACCCATGAACCGCCGCTGGTGGATCCTGGTGGTGTTGTGCCTCAGCACATTGGTGCTGGTCGTGGACAACATGGTGCTGACGGTGGCGGTCCCGCCCCTGGCGGCCGACCTGGGCGCCGACGCCCAGGACCTGCAATGGATCCTCGACTCCTACATCCTGGTCTTCGCCGGCCTGCTGCTGACCGCGGGCAGCCTGTCCGACCGCTACGGCCGGCGCGGGGTGATGATCATCGGTCTGGCCCTCTTCGGCGCCGCGTCCCTGCTGGCCGCCTACGCCGCCGATCCGGCGCAGCTCGTGGCGGCCCGCGCCGCGATGGGCGTCGGCGGCGCGCTGATCATGCCGAGCACGCTGTCGATCCTGATCACCGTGTTCGACGAGGCCGAGCGCCGCAAGGCGATGGCCGTCTGGAGCGCGGTGGCCATGATCGGCATGATCGGCGGCCCGGTCCTGGGCGGCGCGCTGATCGCCTGGTTCTGGTGGGGCGCGGTGTTCCTGATCAACGTGCCGGTCGCGCTGCTGGCCATCGTCGCCTCACTGCTGCTCATGCCCGAGTCGAAGGGCCCCTGGACGAAGCCCGACCCGCTGGGCGTGATCCTGTCGGCGACCGGCATGTCCGCCCTGGTGTGGACGATCATCGAGCTGCCGCACGGCGTGTCCTGGCCGGCCCTGGCCCTCACCGTGCTCTCCCTGGCCGGCTTCGTGATCTGGGAGCTGCGCACGCCGCATCCGATGGTCCCGCTCGCCCTGTTCCGCGACCGCACGTTCAGCGGCGGCAGCTTCTCCCTGACCCTCGTCCAGATCGGCAACGGCGGGCTGCTGCTGGTGCTCACCCAGTACCTGCAGTACGTGCTCGGCTACACGCCCACCGCGGCCGGGCTGGCGTTCCTGCCGATGGCGGTCGCCTCGCTGCTGTTCAACGGCCTGGGCGCGAGCCTCGGCGCCCGGCTCGGCAACCGTCCCATGATCGTCACCGGGCTGCTCGTCTGCGCCGCCGGGTTCGGCCTGCTCGCCACGGTCTCCGCCGGCAGCGGCATCCTCCTCACCGGCACGGCCCTGTTCGTGATGGGCGCGGGCGGCGGTCTGGCGATGCCCGCGGCCATCGCCGCGCTGATGGGCACCATCCCGCCCGAGCACGCCGGCGTCGGCTCGGCGCTCAACGACACCATCCAGCAGGCGGGCGCGGCGCTCGGCGTGGCCGTCCTCGGCAGCGTCCTGGCCGGGGCCTACACGCGGGGGATGCCGGCGGGCGCGCCCGAGGCGGCCCGGCGCTCGATCGGCGACGCGCTCGCGCTCGGCGACGCCGGTCTGGCCCAGGCGGCCCGCGAGGCGTTCACCTCGGCCATGTCGGCCGCCTTCGGGATCAGCGCGGCCGGGGTGGTCGCCGCCGCCGTCCTGGCGCTGGTCGTGATGCGCGGCGAACGCGAGCCGGCCCAGGAACCGTCCCTCACCGCGACCCACTGAAAGGAAGATCCTCATGAACGACGCCCCCGTCACGCTTCCCGTCACCCGCTCCGCGGGCTGCCCCTTCGACCCGCCCGCGGGCCTGGCGGAGCTGCGCGAGCAGGCGCCCGTCACCCCGCTGGCCTTCCCCGACGGCCACCGCGGCTGGCTGGTGACCGGCCACGCCGAGGTCAGGGCGGTGCTGGCGGACCGGCGGTTCAGCTCCCGCTACGAGTTCCTGCACCACCCGACGGCCGCGATGGGCCCGCTGCCGGCCGCCCCGCCCGGCGACCTCACCGGCCTCGACGCCCCCGAGCACACCCGCTACCGCAGGCTGCTCACCGGCAGGTTCACCGTCCGCAGGATGAACCTGCTCACCGAACGCGTACGCCAGATCACCGCCGACCATCTGGACGCCATGGAACGCCTCGGCCCGCCCGCCGACCTGGTACGCGTCTTCGCCCAGCCCATCCCCGCGCTGATGATCTGCGAGCTGCTGGGCGTCCCGTACGCCGACCGCGACAACTTCCAGCACCACGCCGCCGCGCTGACCGGGGTGGACACCGACGAGCAGGAGCAGTTCGCCGCCTACGGCGAGCTCCAGCGGTACATCGACGGCCTGGTCCAGGCCAAGCGCGACCAACCCGCCGACGACCTGCTCGGCGACCTGACCGCCACCGACCTCACCGACGGGGAGCTGGCCGGCGTCGGCACCTTCCTGCTGGCCGCCGGGCTCGACACCACCGCCAACATGCTCGCGCTCGGCACGTACGCGCTGCTCAGCGACCCCGCCCAGCTCGACGTGCTGCGGGCGGAGCCGGAGCGGGCGCCCCGGGCCGTGGAGGAGCTGCTGCGCCACCTCACCATCGCCCACACCGTCGTACGGGCCGCGCTGGAGGACGTCGAGCTGGCCGGCCGGCTGATCAGGGCCGGCGAGTCGATCGTCGTGTCCCTGTCGGCCGCCAACCGCGACCCCCGCAGGTACGCCGACCCCGACCGCCTGGACCTGCGCCGCGACGCGACCGGCCACCTGTCCTTCGGCCACGGCATCCACCAGTGTCTCGGCCAGCAGCTCGCCCGGGTGGAGCTGCGCACGGCACTGCCCGCGCTCGTCACCCGCTTCCCCGGCCTGCGCCTGGCCGTCGCGCCCGAGGAGGTGCCGGTGCGCGCCGGCACCGACGTCCACGGGGTGCTCAGTCTCCCGGTGCGGTGGTGACCGCACGGACTATCATCGTGATCATCCTGGCCGGGTACCACTGCGCGTCACCGAGGCGAAAGGACCGCCATGTCCGGGGAGACCAGCAGGCGAGAGCAGACCGAGGTCGTCGTCATCGGAGCCGGTCCGGCCGGGCTGACCCTGGCGAGCCTGCTCCGCCAGGCCGGCGTCGGGTGCGTGGTGCTCGAACGGCAGAGCCGCCCCTACGTCGAGCAGCGCCAGCGCGCGGGCATCCTCGACCACCACGGCGCCCGCGTCTTCGAGGAGTGGGGCCTGGCCGACGCCGTCCTGGCGGGCATGCCGCAGGAGACCAGGTTCGAGTTCCGCGTCGACGGCGAGCGGCGCTTCCTCGACGTCCCCGCGATCACCGAGGGCAGGACGGGCCGGCTCGTGCCGCAGCAGGTGCTCGTCGGCAGGCTGCTGGCACGGCTCCTGGAATCCGGCGGCGACCTGCGGTTCGAGGCGGCCGAGGTGACCCCGCGCGGCGTGGACGGGCCCGCGCCGGCGGTCACCTACCGCGACGCGGGCGGCGTCACCCACGAGATCGCCTGCTCCTACGTCGCCGGCTGCGACGGCCACCACGGCGTCAGCCGGGCCGGCGTGCCCGCGCACGCCCTCACCACCTACTCCCACGACTACGGCATCGGCTGGCTGACGGTGCTCGCCGACGTCCCGCCGCCGGGCTACCCGCTCATGGCGATCACGGCCCACGGGTTCGCCGCCCACTTCCCGCGCGGCCCGCGGGCCAGCCGCTTCTACCTCCAGTGCACCCCCGACGCCACCGCCGCCGACTGGCCCGACGAGCGGATCTGGGCCCAGTTGCGGCTGCGCCTGGCCGACGACGGCCTGCCGGACGGCCCGATCGGGGAGAAGGCGTTCGTCGAGATGCGCAGCCACGTCGTCGACCCGATGCGCTACGGCCGGCTCTTCCTGGTCGGCGACGCGGCCCACATCATCACGCCCATGGGCGGCAAGGGCATGAACCTGGCGGTGGCCGACGCCGACGTGCTGGCCCGCGCGCTGCGCGCCGCCCTGCGCGAGGGCGACGAGGAGCCGCTGGCCGCCTACTCCGCCACCTGCCTGGAACGGGTGTGGCGGCACCAGGAGTTCTCCCGCTGGATGACGGAGATGACCCATGAGGCCGGCGACGAGACGCTGGCCGGGCCGTTCCGCCGCCGGCTGGCCAGGGCGCGGCTCGACCGGCTGTTCACCTCGGGCCCGGCGGCCCGCGCCTTCGGCGACATGATGGCGGGCGGCTGAAGTTGACTTGAACCGCGGTTCAAGTACGACGATCGTCCCCATGAGGATTCATCACCTGAACTGCGGATCCGTGCGGACGATCGAAGCCACCTACGACGGCCCGCCCGCCACCCCCGCCGTGAACCACTGCCTGCTGGTGGAGACCCCGGCCGACGGGCTCGTGCTGGTCGAGACCGGGCTCGGGCTCGGCGACGTGCGCGACCCGGCCGGCACGCTGGGCGCCGACTGGGTGGCCATGGCCGAGCCCGCACTGGACGAGGAGGAGACCGCCGTACGCCAGGTCGCCCGGCTCGGCTACCGCCCGGACGACGTGCGCCACGTCATCGTCACCCACCTCGACGTCGACCACTGCGGCGGGCTGCCCGACTTCCCCGGCGCGCGGGTGCACCTGCTGGCCGCCGAGCTGGAGGCGGCGCTGGCCGAGGCCCCGAGCTTCCGCTACCGCCCGGCCCACTGGGCGCACGGCCCCGACTGGGTCACCTACACCCCGGAGGCGAACGACGACTGGTTCGGCTTCGCCTCGATCAAGCTCGACGGCCTGCCCGAGGACATCAGGCTGGTCCCCCTCGGCGGGCACACCGCCGGGCACACCGGCGTCGCCGTCCGCGACGGGGACCGCTGGCTCCTGCACTGCGGCGACGCCTACTACTACCACCGCGAGCTCCGGCAGGACCCGCATCCGCACCCGCTGATGGACGTCGTGCAGACCCGCTCCGAGGTCCATCACGACCTGCGGCTCGGCACCCAGGCCCGGCTGCGGGAGCTGGTACGGGACCACGGCGACCAGGTGAGCGTCTTCTCGGCCCACGACCCGTGGGAGCTGGCCGCCGCGGTGGCCGGTTGATCAGACGCGGTCGGCCGCGATGAGCAGGTACTGGAAGCTGCCGTTCTTGTAGGCGTCGAGGAAGGACTGCTCGATGCCCGTGGCCAGGTGGGTGCGGGCGCGCAGCTCCCAGTACGGGATCGTGGCCGCCGTCAGGTCGACGACGCTGACCGGGACCAGCCGGTTGGCCGCCATCTGCTCGAAGTACGTGCTGCGGGGGTGGATGTCGCAGATGTAGTGGGCGTTGATCTGGCTGACCGCCCGGGACGGCAGGCCGTAGGCGTCGTTGTAGCAGCCGGTGACGCAGACGTACCGGCCGCCCCGGCGCAGCAGCCGGGCGTGCTCGGCGAACAGCAGGGACAGCTCGACGTACATGGTGCTCTCGTTGTTCCAGCTCGCCTGGAACGATCCAGTCTCGAAGCCGGTCTCCAGCATGTTGCGGAAGTGGAAGCGCACCTTGTCGTCGACGCCGCGCTTCTTGGCCTGGTCGTTGGCGAAGGCGACCTGCGACTCGGAGATGGACACGCCGTCGACCTCGCAGCCGTACCGCATGTTGACCAGGAGGCTGCTGCCGCCGCGGCCGGAGCCGGCGTCGAGCACCCGGTGGTGGGGTTCGAGCGGGCCGAGATGGCTGATCAGCAGGTCGGCCTGGGCGGTCTCCAGGCGGTGGAGCTCCTTGACGATGCGGTCCTCGCGGGTGTCCTCGGGGCCGTCGAGTACCGTCCAGTTCACCTCGCCGATGCCGTAGTGGTGGTGGTACAGGCCGTCGACGTCGCCCAGGCGCAGGTTGACCGGGTTCTTCTCGGCGTTCCAGTAGCTGGCGACGGAGTGCTGGTAGTGGCTCGTGAGGACGGGGGACTGGGTGTTGACGGTCACCTGGGAAGAGCTCCTTTCCGGCCGGGGGCGGCCGGTCGTCATGAGTGGTAGCGGCTGCTGCTGCCGTGCCATTCGAGGCAACCGGCCATCCAGCCCTGGGCGCCGCGCAGGAATCGCTGCAGTTCCACGGACGGAACGGCGGCGAGCTCGCGCTGGCTGGTCTCGAAGCCTTTGACGAAGTCGTTGTGCAGCGCGACGGCGCGTTCGGTGGCCTCGCGCGCGGAGCACTTCTCCTCACCCGCGATGAGCAGGACGATGTTGGAGTCGGGCAGCTCGTCGGCCGCCTCCCGCGCGACCGAGTGGAGGTCGTTGACGATGACGCTGGCCGTGCCGGCCTGCATGAGCGCGGTGTGGAAGCGCCGGTCGTAGAACAGGTTGGCGGGCAGCTCGTAGGCGGCGACGACGTCGATGAGGGTCATGGAGGTGTAGAAGCTGTCGTGCTGCCGGGCCGCGAGGTAGCGCCAGACGGGCGGCGGGGTCTCCAGGTAGCGCCAGGCGGCGTAGGCGGTCCAGCTCACGTACATCTGGAAGGTGGTGTTGCAGGCCCGCATGACCTGCGACGGGGTGCCGTGGCGGGACAGGTGGCCGGTGGCCGAGCGCAGGGCGACCAGCACGGGGTCGGCCTCGATCGCCGCTTCGAGCTGCTCGGTGTACACGCCGGCGGGCGGGGGCGGGTCCATGGCCGACATGACGAGCGCCAGGCGCGGCGGCAGCTCCGTCGGGCTCGCGCCGAGGTCGGTCTCATCGGCGTAGTAGTCGTCGGCCGCCCACCAGGCGGTGTTCAGCTGCGCCGCGATCAGCAGCAGGTCGGGGTCGTCGCTGTCGGGGTGGGCGAGCATCGCCAGCCGGCCGAACCCGGTGGCGGCGAACTCGTCCATCCGCCCGGCGTGCAGGCCCACCTTCTCGGCCCACGCCACGAGCCGCCGGTCGACCTCCGCGCCGAGCGCCGGGTCGTCGCGGACCGTCTCGGGGCAGTAGAGCGGCGGGTAGGAGCCGTCGCCCCACTCCCGCTCGACGTAGGGGACGGGCGCCGGGAGCTGCCGCGGCGCGGGGACCGGCGCGGGGATCGATGCGGGGGGTGGAAGGTGGAGCGCGGAGGTTCCGAGGCCGGTGGGGCCGGTCGGGAGCCGCGGGACCGCGGCGTGCTGGGGCATGGCGCGCCTTCCCTGAGGAGGAGCAGGACATTACCGAAAGTAGTTATTCAGCTACTAAAAGTAGAGTAGCCAATCGGTAATGAGAGCCTTACCCTCCGGGAGGCGCACTCTGCCGGTCAGGGCCTTGCGTGCAGGCTTTCGAAGTCTTCGAGGCTCTTGCGGTAGAAGGCCAGGTCGTCCTCCAGCTTCGCCCGGGTCAGGCGCTGCGGCTCGCTCTCGCGCACGGTCCTGCCCAGGTCGCTCCAGAAGGCGTCGGGCGGCAGCTCGGCGGCCCCCGGCGGGAAGAACTTCAGCGCCTCGGCCAAGGCGTCGGCGGCGAAGCGCCAGCCGGTCGCCACGGCGTCGTACTGCTCGGGGGAGGCCGGGCCGGCGGCGTAGAACAGGCCCTCCTCCAGGGCGCGGCTCGCGTACGTGGTGGCGATCAGCACCCACTGGCCGGGGTCGAGCAGCTCCGACAGGCCGGTGCCGAACGTCGCGCCGGTCTCCCTGGCCCCGCGCTCGGCCTCGACGGGGACCTCGACCTCCACGTCGCCGAGCCGCACCCGCAGGCTCTCGGCGTCCTGGGTGACGGTGGCGCCGCGCGAGGCGCCCGGCGTGCCGGAGTGGGCCACCAGGTCGATGTAGACGTACGCCTCGACGAGCGAGCGGCCCAGACCCTGCTCAGGCATACTCACCCGCCAGCGACTGGTAGGTGTCGCGGACGACCAGCAGCCGGTCGAGCTGGAACCTGCCGGGCTCGGCCGCCCGCACCCCCTGCCCGCGTTCGGACCAGAACCCGTCGTCGGGAACCGCGTCCGCGCCCGCCGGCACGAACTTGACGACCTCCTCCACCGCCGCGGCGGCGATCCTCAGCGTGCGCAGGGCCTCGGCCCGGTCGGCCACCGGCACGTCGCTCGCCGTCAGGTCGGCCACCCACAACCACTCGCCCGCGTCGAGCAGCTCCGACGGCTCGGGGCCGCCGAACGTCGGGAACCCGGCGGGCATCACCGGACGCTCCGGCAGCCCGAACACGAACTCGCGCGGCGTTCCGCATTCCTCGCACGAGCCGAAGTAGCGGTTGACCAGCTCGCCCTCGACGTCGACCAGCCCGTTGCGCCAGGTCGTGTCGGTGGACCCGCAGGCGCAGGGGTTGAGGTCGAGGTAGAGATGCGCCTCGTCCCTCGTCCGCGCCACCGCGAAAGTCATAGCCGTCCTCTCCTCGGGGTTCTCATGATGCCCGACGTCCCGCCTGTCACACCGCCACCGCCTCGGGATCCGGCGTCACCGGCGGGGTGTCGTTCAGCCGGAGGCCGCACACGCACGGGCCGTCGTCCGGGCACACGCACTCCGCCTCGGGCCGGTGCCAGCCGGTCGCGTTCGCCAGCACGCGGATCCGGTCCAGCAGGGCGGGCAGGTCGCGGGGGCGGCGGCCGTCCGCCAGGGTGGCCAGCTCGGTGGCCACCTGCGGCGGGAGCAGCCGCAGGATCTCCGGGCGGGCCTCGGTGACCAGGTCGAACAGCACGCCGAGGCGGCCCGGACGCTGCCTGGTGTTGGCCACGCGGGCCTGGCGCACGGCCTCGTGCAGCTCGGCCAGCTCCTGGCTGTCGGCGGGCGGCAGGCCCAGCGCGCGGGCGACGGCGGCGGCGGCCGTCCCTGCGGCGGCCCGCTCGTTCGCGCCGACCGTGCGGGCCGGGTCCACGTCGTAGGTCAGCGCGCCGGGGTCGGGCTCGCCGGATCCGGGCCGCCGGACGTCCACGGTGATGGGCGCCCGGCCGGGCAGCACGATGTCGAGCAGGCCGGGGCCGTGGATCACGGCGCGCCCGCCCATGAGGGCGGCGGCCCGTGCGACGGCTCCGGCGGCGGCCGTCTCGGGGAGCGTCGCGTGGCCGCGGATCGCCGTGACGTGCGCGGGCGTGAGGTCGCCCGAGCGGGACAGCTCCGCCAGCCTGGACGGCGCGCCCTGGTGGTCGCCGGTCAGCCCCAGCCGCCGGGCCTCCTCCTGGAGCGCCGCCCGTTCGGCGCGCGAGCGGGTCGGGCCCGCCTCGGCGACCGCCCGCGCCAGCCCGCGCAGCCGGGCCAGCGCCGCCGCCTCGGCCGGTCCGGGCCGCCCGCCCTCGGCGGGACGGTTCTGCGCCGGACGGCCGGTGGCCGGGTCGCCCGCGAGCGTGGCGGCATGGGCCGCGACGTGCTCGGCCACGGCCGTCGCGGCCCGGGAGCCGGCGTCGGCGGGCACCCGCAGCGTCAGGTGGCCGGGAGCGCTCGACTCGACGGTCACCCCGGTCGCGCCGGGCGCGGCCTCGGCCAGCGTCAGCGTGAACTCGCCGCCGGGGGCGGTCACCGTGAACGTGTCCGCCGGCCCCGCGTGCGGGGTCGCGCCGGTGACGGCGCCCGGCGTGATGGCGGGCACGCCGGCGATCTCGGCCAGCTTGCCCAGGCCGGGCGGCGAGGTGTCCAGGCCGGTGGCCGAGCCGCCGCTGAGCAGGCGGGCGATCCGGCTCTGCGGCTCGGCGGCGACCGGCGCGCGCGGCCCGGTGCCCCACGGCGGGGCCGGCGGGGTGTGGCCGCGCCGGCGGATGTCCTCGGCGACGGCGTCGATCGCCGCCGCCAGGCGCTCGCGCCGGGCCGGGTCGGTGGTGGCGTGCCACTTGTCGGACAGGTGGGCGTGCTCGTCCATGCGGGGGAGCAGGCACAGGTCGGTGCCCTCGGTCTGCTCGCCCTGCGGCGACGTCCTGAGCACGCCCTGCGGCATGCCGGCGGCCGCCGCGGTCGCCGTCTGGACGACGTGCGAGAGGTCGTGGACCAGGACCGACGACACCAGGTCCGGGTGCACGCGCCCCCAGATCCGCAGCAGGTGCGGCTCCTCGGCGGTGCCCGCGCGCGGCACGGTGACCGCGTTCAGGCCCTCGCCCGGCTCCCCGACCTCCACGCGGACGTGCTGGTCGGGCGCGCCGGGCACCTGGACGGTCAGGACGTCGCCCCCGGTCCAGCCCACGTGGGCGGCGGCGCCGCCGAGGTCGACGGCGGACAGGGGCTGGCCGCGCAGCTCGTCCAGGCTCAGGTCGGGAACCCCTTCGGGGCGGGCCGACCTGCTGAACGGCGTGTTCTCGATCGCGGGGGACGGCATCCCGGCGGCCGGCGTCACGCCCTGCGCCACGCTGCCGCCCACCGGGTTCGTGTGCTCGGCGGCAGCGGCGGCGGCGGGGGCGGGCCAGGCGGGCGGCGGGGCGGGCGCGGGGAGGGCGTCGAGGGCGGCGAGCGCGGCCTGGACCTGCTCGGTGAATGTGCCCTCCGTGCTCGGGTTCATGTAGACGTCGCGCAGGTTCAGCCCGGCGCCGGCGGCCGCGTCCAGCAGGTCGGGCGCCAGGCCCGCGAACGCGTCGGCGTAGCCGCCGTCGGCCGTCTCGCTGTACAGGGAGCCGTCCGGCAGGACGCGGTAGCGGTGCAGGCCGTCGGCCTCCCGGACCGCCACCCTGGCCACCTCGCCGCGGTCGCGGGCGGCCAGGCGGGCCGCCTGGAGGGTCTGGATCGGGTTCTGGTTGTCGGAGGCGGGCACGAAGGTGAACGTCGCGGGCGGCGGGCCGCCGGGGCGCGGCGGCCCGAGCCGTACGCCCGCCGCCATGCGCTCGCGCAGCTCCTCGATCTCCTCCCCGAACATGACCACGTCCACCTCGCCGGTCGATGCGCCCGGCAGGTGCACGGGGTCGCCGACCGGGTGCTCGTTGCCGTCGCGCAGCCGCGCCATGTACTGGAAGTCGAGGTCGTAGTCCACCCGCAGACGTACGGTGTAGAGCTTGCCCTTCTCGAACATGCTGCGCTCGCGGCGCGCCCCGTGGTGGTCGCTGACGTTCTCGGACGTCTGCTCGCCGCCTTTGACGCCGCCGTTCACCCCGGTCGACTTGTCCGACCCCTTGACGCCCCAGCCCACCGGGGTCGTGTGCCCGCGGGAGACGGTCACGTTCTGGGCGTCGGCCTGCCGGTCGACCTGCCCCTTCTCCCCGTCGTACGGCCCGGCCACGATCGTCAGGTCGGACGTGCGGGCGTGGACGGTGACCGTCGCGCCCTGGTCCTTGAACTTCTGCCTGGACACCGGGACGAGCGGCTCGCCGGCGGGGTCCGTCATCCGTTCGAACGCGGTCAGCAGCGCCGACGGCGCCAGCCGCCTGATCAGCTCGGGACGGCGTTCCTGGACCGCCGCCGCGCCCAGCATCTTGGTGAGCTGGGCGGTGACGACCTCGTACAGGCTGGGCTTGGCCGGGTCCTCCCGCAACGCCTGCGTGAAGAAGCCGGGGTGCAGCTCGGCCTGCCGGGGGTCGGTGTTCCTGACGACCGGCCCCGGGTCCTCGGCGGCGGGCCTGGTCATGCCGGTCGGGACGCGCCGCACCAGCGTGGCGTTGTAGACGACCGGCGGCGTGGCGCGCGGCCTGCGCCGGAGCCTGTCGGCGGTCTTCTTGGCGCCGGCCGGGATCCTGCCTCCCCGTACGGGACGGCGCTCCACCTCGATGACGACCCGCATCTGCTGCTCCACCTGGGTCAGCCCGTTGAACAGGCCGATCCGCTGCAACCGCGTGTTCTGGTGGTTGGTGGAGCCGGAGTACCCGCGTCCGCGGTCGGTGGACAGGCCGCCGCCCTGGCCGCCGGCCGGATCGCCGGTGCTCGAATCCAGGCCGGCCGAATAGGACCCGTTGTACGACTCCGAATGCGTCTGGTCGGTGTACCGGTAGTGCTGGACGATCAGGCCGGCCTGCGACGTCTGGCTGAGGAGCCTGGCCGTGCGCGGGTCGCCGACGGGTTCCAGGCGTACCCTGACCGTCACCTCCTCGGCCTGCGTCACCTGCGCGCCCTGCTGGACGTGGTAGCTGCGTTCGAAGCCCCGCGACGACCACATGTCGGTGACGTGGATCACCGCGGCGTCCTCGGAGAAGTCGACGTTCAGCTCTTCGCCGAGGGTGGTGCTCTCCTCCAGCGCCCCGGGCACGGCGTCCTGCACGGCGCTCCGGACCGCGTCGATCACGTCGACCGGGTTGCCGTTCTCGTCCGTCAGGGTCAGCGACTCGGTCGCGCTCGCGCCCACCGACTGGTCGTACGGCGGTGCGAGCACCACGTCCCTGGAGCGTTCGAGCTGCTGGGCGGCGTCGTCCAGGGCCTGGTCGAGCTTCTCCTGCGGGCTTCCCGGGGCGGGGGAGCCGAGCCCGGCGACCTCCTTGAGCTTGGTCAGCAGGGCCTGCGGGGTATGGCGCTCGGTGTACTCGTTGGTGACCCCCGACTGCGCCATGTCCTTGACGTAGCGCTGCACCAGCGGGACCGCGATGCTCCGGTCGAGGGCCAGGCTGCCGTTGAGGAACCGCTCGACCGCGTCGCCGACCAGGTAGAGCGGCAGGTCGAGGTCGCCTTCCCCGTACATCAGCAGCGCTTCGTCCTCGGCGACGGCGAACAGCGCGGTGCCGGAGACGGTCTGCGTCCTGGGCCCGCTGACGGGGATGCGCTCGCCGGTCGGCACCCCGTGCTCGGCGCTCTCGGAGCCGGTGAGGGTGAGATCGACGGTGCTGCGCAGCATGTAGTGGCGGCCATACTTGATCACCAGTTCCTCGCTGCCCCAGATGTCCAGGAGCGAGGTGGACTCGGACGTGCCGCCGGACCGGGAGGGCAGCGAGAGCGAGCCGCCGTCGCTGGTCGTGCCGCCGTCGTCGAGGTCGGAGGCGCTCGTCGACATCCCCGCGGACAAACCGGACGAGCCGCCCCACGAGATCCCCGCGCTGCCGAGCCCGAATTTGATCTTGCCGGTGACGGGGTCGAAGAGGCCCAGCACCTCGGTCTCGCCGATCTCGCCGGACACCGACAGCGACGAGCGCGTGGGGCCGCCGTTCGGCCGGATCGCGCCGTCCGTGGTGAACGGCCGGTTCAGCAGCTTCGGATGGGCGACCAGGTTGCGCACGTTCAGGAACGTCATGAGGTGCTGGAGGGCCACGGAGTCGGCGGTGGTGCCGCGTGGCAGCACCTGGCGGGCCGCGTCCAGGGGACGGCCCACGTCCACGTGCAGCACCTGTGCGATGGACCTGAGCTTCGGGGTCATCCGCCCGATCGGCGTGGGCGGCGTCTCCTTCGTCGACGGGAGCAGGTCGGCGGCGAAGACGAGCCGGGCCGAGCCCTCGGTGGTCGCGATCGTCGTCGTCGTGCCGTTGTGCAGCAGGTCGGCGGTCATGCGGTGGCCCAGCTTCAAGATCGCGACCGGGCCGCTGCTCTCCTCCAGGGTCACGATGTTGGTCGTGCCGCCGGCGCTGGAGCCCGCCGTACGGGTGCGGTTGCCGCCGCCGTTGACGCCGACCTCGTGCGTGAGGCCGTCCTGACCCTTGTTCGGGCCGTCGCTCTCGCTGACCGACGCGCCGCCGCTGTACGTCCTGGACCTGCTGATGCCGCGGGCCGAGGTGTCGGAGCCGATGTCGAGGTTGACCACCGTCTGGGTGTCGGTGTGCCCGACGTAGGTCACGTCGTCGAAGTCCTGCTGCAGCGACAGGTGCAGCATGTAGTGCTCGGGGGCGGCGTTGAGACCGTGCAGCGTCAGGTCGAGGACGATGCCGTCCTGAGCCAGGGAGTCGTAGGCGGCGCGGATCCGCTGCTCCGACAGTTGCTCCATGAGCTCCTGCCGGTTGAGGATCTGGCTGGCGCGGGCGAGATCGTTGGTGGCGTACTCCGGCACGCCGTTCACGACCTTGGGGATGACCCCCCGCTTGGCCAGCTCCTCCAGGACCTTCTCCCGGAATTCCGCCAGCCCCTCGATCTCCTCCACCAGCGCCGGGCCCGCGCCGCGCATCTTCCCCGGCCCCTCGCCCAGCCATACGGGCAGCTCCGGCTTGCGGCCGGGCGGCGGGGCGGGGTTGGGGTCGCCGCGCAGGACCGGCACGCCGTTGGCGTCGGTGACCGGCTGTCCGTTCTTGCGGACCAGCGCGGCGCTGTCCACGGGCAGGCCGAAATCGAAGGCGGCCTTCTCGCGCATGTCGGCCAGCGCCGTGCTGCGCACCGGCGTCAACGTGACGGGCGGCTCGCCGAACCGCTCCACGGTGAACGTGGTGACCACCACGAGCCGGTAGCTCTGCATGGGGTGGGTCATGCGGCGCACGCTGGGGTGGATCGCCTGCTTGTTGGCCGTGGCCGAGTACGACCGCGACGCCCCTCTCGCCCCGTTGGCCTTGGGGCCGATCTTGGGCTGGTACCCGCCGAGATCCACGGCCGCCAGCCCGGGGGCGTTGAACCCGGCCGAGGCGCTGCCTTCGAGCGAGGCGCCCGAGGACGCGCTCGCGGGTGTCGCGACGAAGTCGACCAGCACCTCCTCCTCCCACTCCTCGGAGGTCGAGCCGCCGACCGGCTCGGAGAGCTCCACCACGACCCGGCTCTCGGCGCGTACCCGGACCTGCGGCTCGCCGTTCTTGGTGAAGACGCGCTCCAGCCCCTCGTTGACCGCGGTCCGCAGGCTGTGGGGCAGGTTGTGGGTGACGAACCCGCGCAGCGCGTCGCGGGCCGAGGTGCCGATCTCGGCGTAGTCGCCGCCGAGCACGTCCGCGAGCATGTCGACGGCGCCTTCCAGGTCGCTCATGCTCTGGACGACGACGTTGGGCATCTCCTTGCGGCGCTTGGCCCTGTCGATCCACTCCAGCCTGCGCGGCGGCTGGTCGGTGGCGGAGTGCGAGAACCACAACCGCTGGCTCGAAGAGTCACCGGGAGCGCCGGAGTCGACCGTGACGGTGCCCCGCCAGTTCTCCTCCTGGCCGGTGCGGATCTCGGCCGTCCAGGTGGCGGCGGCGTCGAACAGCAGCGACTCGCTCCGGTTGTCGGTGACCGAGCCCGTCTGGGCGAACATGCCGGCTCCGCCGCCGTTCGACCAGTTGCGCCCGATCGAGGCGCCGATGCCGACGCCCAACAGCTCGGTCATCATCCGCGTCGCGGTGTCCTCGGGCAGGAACTGGGCCAGGACGCTGGTGTCGAAGCCCATCGACAGCCCGCCGCTGCCCGCCTGGGTGACCGAGGCCGTACGGCCGGCCTGGTGGAACAGGCCCACCATCATCTCCGACCCCTTGATGGCCGGATCGAGCACCTCGACCAGGTCGGCGAGCGTCAGCTTGATGCGCACCTCGGCCGCCTTGCCGTGCTGCCCCACCTGCACGACGAGGCCGTCGGCGGAGACGGCCTTGTGGAAGTCCGCCCGGATCGCCCTCTCCAGCTCGTGCGTCGTGAACCTGTGGCCGATGCCGTTGTCGGCCAGCAGGTCGTTGACGGCGGTGGTGAGGGCGGACACGTGGGCCAGCCGGCCCGTCGGCTGGGCCGCGGCCAGGTTGATCTCCTGGGGCAACGCGGCGGCCAGCGCGTCCAGGTACGCGGCGTGCTGCCGCAGGACCTGGTTGGCCAGCCGCTCGGCGACGGGCCGCATGCCGACCGGCCCGGCGGGCGCGCTCGGGTTCTCGATCTCGTTCAACGCCGTGAGCAGCTGCTCGTACGTCTTCCGGGTCCGGGTCGCCTCGCGCAGCGCGACCTCGTACGCGTCGGCGATCCTGGTGTGCCGTTCCCGGGTGGCGCGATGGGTACGGCTCTCCGCCCGCGCCTTGCGCGCTCGCTCCGCGTGGCCCTGGTCGTGCTGCCTGTCGGCCTTCCGCGCCTCCTGCCGCGACTTGCGGATCGCCTCCTTGGCCTCCTCGGCGCTCTTCCGCTTGGCGTCGATCTGCTCCTGCATCGCCGCCTCGGCCCGCTTGAGCGCGTCGATGACGGCCGGCAGCTCCTCGCGCGCCGGGCGGCCCTGCGGCAGCGGCGGCGCGTGCGTGGGCCGGGACCCCGGCTTGGGGGCCCACGGCGGCAGCGGCGGGGTGTGGCCGCGATCGCTGAGCTGGCGGGACACGCCGTCGATGTCGAGGGCGAGCAGCCGCTGCTCCTGCGGCGTCGGCGCGGCCTGCCACTGCTCGGCCAGGAACGCCAGCTCGTTGAGCTGGGCCTGGGCGCACATGTCCTGCGTGGGCTCGCTGGTCGCCGGCTTGCGGCGCAGGAAGCCGCGCCGCTCGGGGGCGGTGTCCTCCTGGAGCTTCTGCAGGGTGTCGGTGATCTCGTGCAGCCAGACCCGGGAGACCTGGCTCGGGTTCATGCCGGGGGCGAAGTGCACGACGTGGGCGTTCTGGGCGTCCTCGCCGGTCGAGAGCTCGGTCTCGCCCATGAGCCCCTCGGTCATCTCGCCGATGACCGGGCGGAAGTGGTGGGTGCCGTTGTTCCTGGTCCGGACGACGAGCGTGCCGTCGGCCGACCAGGTGATGTCCTCGACGTCCTGGTTGAGGAAGTGGGACGTCCGCAGCGCGTCGGCGCCCGCCTCGACCTCGTCGGGCTGCAACGAGGTGCCCGGCCGGGCGTCGGGGACGTGCCGGGTGCCCGGGACGGGCCTGGACGTGACCGTGCCCGGCCTGCTCGTGGCGGGCTGCCGGGTCTCGCCCGTCTCCTGGGCCAGCAGCACCAGCGCGGTGGCCTCGGCCTGCAGCTCGTCGGCGTCGGTGACCTCGTCGGCGCGGGTGTCCAGGGCGGCGCGCACGCGTCTCATGGTGGCGGCGCGGATCACCCGTACGGTGCCGTCGGGGTAGGGGATGAGGAGGTCGCCGTTCGGGCCGACGACCGCGCCGGGGAAGTCCACGGCGAGCGAGTTCATCAGCGCGTTACGGGCCCGGACGGTCGCCAGGACGGGCGTGGGCGGCGGCGCGTCGTCGGGGGCGGCGGCCGACGTGGTGGCGGGGGTGTCGTCGTTCTGCGGGGCGGCCGCCTGCTGCTGGTCGCCCTGCTGCGCGGTCGGCCCCTGCCGGTTGTCCTGCTGCGGGTTCTGCTGGGTGTTCTGCTGGTTGTCCTGTTGCGCGTCCGGCTGAGCGTCGGGCTGCGCGTCCTGCTGCGGGTTCTGCTGGGTGTCGGGCTGGGCGTCCTGCTGGGCCGCCGGGGCGGGCTGGGCGTCCTGCCGGGGGGCCGGTCGCCGCTGGTCGTCCTGCTGGGCGTCCTGCCGGGTGTCCTGGGAGTCGTCCTGGGACCGGGAGTCGTCCTGGGAGTCGTCCTGGGTCTGGGGGGCGGCGGTCTGCGGGGCCGGGGCGGAGCTGCTCTTCGCCTTCGGGTCCGGGGTCTGCGGCGTCGTGTCGGTGTTCGCCGCGGTGTCGTCGGCGGTGTCGTCGGTCGAGTCCTCGTTCGTCTCGGCCCGGGGCTCGCGGTCGGTGTTCTGGCGGTCGTCCCGCGAGGTGGAGCCGCGGCGCGGGCCGGCGTCGGAGTCGGGGGCGGAGGTGGCCGGCGTGCCGCGCCTGACGTCGTCGTTCTGGCTGGAGGAGGGCGCCGCCCCGGTGGACACGACGGGCCCGCCGCCCGACGGGGCCGGCCCGCCGGCCGGCGGGTTCCCGACCCCGGCGCTGGGGTCGCCGCCACCCGCGCGGGCCGCGTCGGTACGGGCCGCGCTGTCGTAGGCCGAGGCCAGGGCGGTGACCGGGTTGGCCAGCGTGGTGTACACCTCGGGGTTGAACGGGCTGATCGACCCGGTACGCCCCGCGCCGCCCATGAAGCCGCCCAGGATGGAGTCGGTCGTGAACGGGTTGTCCCACTGGCCGTACACCAGGCCGTTGGCGAAGAAGCTGCCGACCGGGGAGGCGATCGTGTTGGTCAGGCCGGTGGTCATCGCGCGGCCGGGGAAGCCGGGCATGTGCCGGGTGAGGCGGGAGATGGGCCCGGACAGCGCGGTGCCGGCGAGCGCGCCGCCGCCGGCGCCGATGATCGCCGCCTGGGACTTCTTCCAGTCCCATTCCTTCCTGGTGCCCATCTGGATCTGCTGGTACTGGGCGGCGGCGTCGATGAAGAACTCCTCACCGATCTCCTCGACCAGCTCCTTGCCGATCGCGGAGCCGAGCAGCCGGGCGATGAGGCCGCGCCCGGTGGCGCCGCTGAGCGCGGTCACCCGGGCCAGCTTGCCGGCGCCCACCTCCCTGGCGCCGATCATGGCGAGCCGGACCAGGATCCGGCTGATCGCCGCGCGGCCCGCGGCCGCGTACGGCCCGATGATCGCCGTCGAGGCGCCGGCGCTGAAGAAGGCGACGAAGAGCGCGATGGCGATGGCGACGACCGTGACCCAGAACGCCACGTTGACGGACAGCTTGGAGTACTGGGTCTCGACCGCGAAGTTCTCCGACTGGCCCAGGTAGTCCTGCGACTTGCCGGCCGTGCCCGCCATGCCGGCCCCGTGGCCGTACAGGTACTTGGCGCGGGAGACGAAGTCGGCACTCGCGGGCGAGGACCAGCCGGTCGCCACGGTGCGCACGGCCGAGCCGGCGCGCGGCGCGGTGGCGATCGCCCCGGCGGCGAGCGCGTGGTAGGCATGGGCGAGCTTGGACATCCCGCTCTCGCTCGCCTCCGGCCACTTCTGACCGGCCGACAACATCGGGATCAACCAGTTGGTCACCCAGTCGGGCAGCACCTCGGTCTCCCAGACCGGCTCCACGTCCCGGTCGATGCGGACCGGGGGCTGGACGGTGGGCACACCCGACGAACCGTGGGAAGTCGGCCCCTGGGGACCGGTGGCGCTGTGCGTCACGCGTCAGACCTCTCGCGCTTTGAGGTCTTGCTCGATGGCGGCGTCCACGCCGAGGGTGTTGTCGATGCTCGCGCGCAGCCTGGCGCTCGCGTCGATCATCTGCTTGGACAGCTCGACGCACTGGTTGAGCATGCGGTTGGGGCCGTCGTCGCGGAAATGGGAGTCCTTGAACGCCTGGCCCTCGGCGCCGTTGCCCCAGGGGGCGGCGGCCAGCGCCTCGACGACCGCGGCGACCAGCCGCGCGGACTCCTTCTCCCAGTCCTCGGCCACGGTGGTCCACTGGGAGATGCCCGAGTCCACGACGGGCTTGATGATCTGGGTGCCGTCCCAGGGCCTCATCGGGCGCCTCCCATGCGGTCGGCGAGCCGGGCCATGACGGTTTCGAGGTCGCCGCTCAGATGCGCCTCGAAGTCCTCGCGCGGGATCACCGGCTCGAAGATCTCGGTGACGCGCTCCTGGGCGCGCTCGGCGGCCAGCCGGGTGGTCTCGGCGATGGTGTCGGCGAGCTGACGGGCGTCGGGGCGGCGGTAGATGCGGGGGTCGAGGTCGAGCCGGATCAGCTCGCCGCGCGAGCCGACGGTCACCGACACCAGGCCGTCCCGTGAGGTCTCGGTCACCTGGACGGCCTTGGCCTGCTGGTGCAGCTCCATGCCCACGTCCTGGATCTGGCGGAACATGTCGCGCAGCTCGTCGCCGTATGCCCGCATCCCCGCCACGTCAGGAGAATCCATGACACCCCCGCCCCCATGCCGCGTGTTTCTTACGTCACATGCACCTTTCAGGTCAGTTTCTGTCACATGAACAACAGGAGACAAGAGTCAATCTTCAAAAAGGCCCATCCTGTGGACCTATCGCCACAATTTCCTCACGGAGCTCCGTGATCTCCGCCCGCGGGGCCCAGGCCCGGTACACCCCCCGCTCGATGCGCTCCAGCCCCAGCGCGAGCGCGGCGGGCGCGGAGCCGCCCAGGTATTCGAGCAGGAGCAGGCCGTCCCGCTCGTCGTGCACCTGGAACCGCTCGCCCCGCCAGGTGCACTCCGTGGTGACGAACTGCAGGGACGCGCACTCGGTGACCGGCACCGTGCGAACGTGGCAGCCGGGCTCGACCTCCTCGAAGCCGTCGGCCGGGCCGGTGGTGCGCAGGCGCACCCACAGCTCAAGGGGGTGCGGCTCGGGGCTGGCCACGTAGTCGGCGCCCCGCCAGTGGGCGCGGTAGAAGTGCCGGCTCATGCCGCCGCCTTCCGGCCGATGAGCAGCCATCGCCGCAGGTCGCCGTGGTAGAGGGCGCGCCGGTGCTCGGTGCCCTGATGGGTGAGCTCCCAGATCTCCGCGCCGTGCGGCAGGCCGACGCCGTACACCTTGTACTCGCGGATCACCTGGTCGACGTTGGGCACCAGGCCCATGCCCACGAACGGCGGCTCCTCGACCACCCAGCCGGCGACCGCGTCCCGGCCCTCCTCGTCGAGCCCGCCGTACGGGGTGCGGTAGAGGTCGAGACCGACGGGATGCCAGCGCAGGATGTTCAGCGAGCCGCTCTCGGTCAGCATGTCGCGCTGCCCCAGCGCGTCGGCCAGCACCGTGGGCGTGGCGATGTGCGAGACGTCGAGGGCGTGGTGGCAGTAGCCCGAGACGCGCGGCTCGGCCGTCGCCAGCAGGATGCCGATGTCGGCGGGGGACAGCAGCTTCTGCACCACCGGCACCCCCGACCCGGGCGCGAGCCGCAGGTCCTGGACGAGCGTGGGCACCGCCAGCCTGGCCAGCGTCCCCGGCTCCAGCAGGAACGAGGCCGCGAGGCCCGGGTTGATCGCCAGCCCCCATCGCGGGTCCGGCCAGCCGGCCGCCAGCTCGGCGGGCGAGACGATCCGGCAGTGCGTGGCCAGGCCGCCGGTCGCGGTCACCATCGCCTCGACCGAGGTGAAGGCAAGCACCCACGTACGGCCGGAGTCCGTGGCCGTCGCCCAGGCGGGCGGCTCGGTCCCGGCCGCCGCGGCGGCGGTGATGGGCAACGCCAGGTCGGCGTCGCGGAGCAGGCCCAGGCACAGGGCGGTCCGCCCGTCCTGGTGGGCCGCCCACAACTGTTCCTCGAACGGCGTGGCCGGCAGATGATCAGTGGACGTCATCCGCCCAGTG
The DNA here is from genome assembly GCF_044465345.1 of Nonomuraea sp. NPDC049684. NCBI lineage: Bacteria > Bacillati > Actinomycetota > Actinomycetes > Streptosporangiales > Streptosporangiaceae > Nonomuraea > Nonomuraea sp. NPDC049684. Next base: position 49,805 of record NZ_JBITLO010000020.1, read on the forward strand.
TGCCCGCTACAGCTCCAGGCGTACGCCGTAGGTGGTCAGCCAGACGTTCAGATCGAGCGCCAGCTCCAGGCCGTACCTGCTCATCGTGGTCGTCACCTTCTCGGCCGGCGCGAAGGCGGCCTCGCGGACGGCGTCGGCGTCGAGCAGTTGCAGCACCGGGGCGTCCTGGTCGGCGGCCAGCTCGCGCAGCGCGTCCCGGAGCGCCTGCTCGTAGCCGACGTCCTGGGTCACCGGGTACGGGGCCTTGACCCGGCGCACGATCGGCTCGGGCAGCAGGTCGGCCCCGGCCGCCCGCAGCAGGCTCTTCTCCCTGCCGTCGAACGTCTTCATCGACCAGGGCGTGTTGAACACGTACTCGACCAGCCGGTGGTCGCAGAACGGCACGCGCACCTCCAGCCCGACGGCCATGCTCATCCGGTCCTTGCGGTCGAGCAGGAAGGGCAGGAAGCGGGTCAGGTGCAGGTAGCAGATCTCGCGCATGCGCCGCTCGCGGGCGTCCTGCCCGGCCACGTGGGGCACCTCGGCCAGCGCCGTGCGGTAGCCGTCGGCGGTGTAGGCGTCCAGGTCGAGCTGCCGGATCAGCGACTTGTCGAGCATGTCGGTCGGCTGCTGCTCGCGCATCACCATCGCCAGCCACGGGAAGGTGTCGGCCTCGACCGTCTGCGGCAGGTGGAACCAGGCGTACCCGCCGAAGATCTCGTCGGCGGACTCGCCGGACAGCGCCACGGTCGAATGCTCGCGGATGGCGCGGAACAGCATGTAGAGGGAGGAGTTCATGTCGCCCAGGAAGCTCGGCGCATCCCAGGCGCGCACGACCGAGGCCCGCAGCCCGGGGTCGGCCAGCTCCGCCGGCCCGAGGACGATGTCGGTGTGCTCGGAGCCGACGTGCTCGGCCAGCATCCGCACGAACGGCCGGTCGGGGTCGCCGCGGTACTCGTCGGCCCGGAAGTGCTCGGCGTAACCGGCGTAGTCCACGGCGAAGGAGCGGATCGGGCCGTGCGTCCTGGCCAGCGCGGTGACGACGCTGGAGTCGAGGCCGCCGGAGAGCAGCGTGCAGAGCGGCACGTCGGAGATGAGCTGCCGGCCGACGATGTCGTCGAGCAGCTCGCGGACCGTGCGCACGGTCGTGTCGAGGTCGTCGGTGTGCTCGCGGCCCTCCAGCGACCAGTACCGGCGCAGCCGCGCGCCCTGCCGGCCCACGCGCAGCAGGTGGCCGGGCGGCAGCTCGCACAGGCCCTTGTAGACCGACCGCTGCCGGACGGTGGCCATGCTGAGGAGCTGGCGCAGGCCGTCGAGGTCGACCACGGGCGGGGCCAGCGGGTTGGCCAGGATCGCCTTGGGCTCGGAGCCGAACAGCACGCCGTTGGGCAGGGGGTAGTAGTACAGCGGCTTGATGCCCATGCGGTCGCGGATCAGCACGAGCTCCTGCGTGCGCTCGTCCCAGACGGCGAAGGCGTACATGCCGTTGATCCGGTCGGCGACGCCCTCTCCCCATTCCAGGTAGCCGCGCAGCACGACCTCGGTGTCGGTCCTGGTGCGGAAGCGGTGGCCCTTGGCGGCCAGCTCCTCGCGCAGCTCGCGGAAGTTGTAGACCTCGCCGCTGTAGGTGATGACGGCCAGGCCCTCGGCCTCGATCGGCATGTGGCCGCCCTCGACGTCGATGACGGCGAGCCTGCGGTTGCCGAGCGCGGCGTGCGGTTCGAGGTGCAGGCCCTGGTCGTCGGGGCCCCGGCAGCTCATGGTCGCGGTCATGGCGAGGGCGGTGGCCTCTTCGCCGGTCAGGTCGCGGTCGAAGTCCACCCATCCGGCGATGCCGCACATGCGAGGGTCCTCTCAGACGCAGTCCTGGTAGTGCTCCCCGGCGTCGGTCTGACAACTTGCCTGACGCTCTCGCAACATAACCGCGCGGAGCTGATCGGTCCATACCCGATCAATTGCCCCCGAAAGCGGTCTGGGCCCGCACCCCCGAAGAGGTGCGGGCCCAGACGCGGGCTGCGTGAGGTCAGGCGGGAACGATGTTCTCGGCCTGCGGGCCCTTCTGGCCCTGCACGACGTCGAAGGCCACCTTCTGGCCCTCGGTCAGCTCACGGTAGCCACCGTTGGAGACGATGTTGGAGTAGTGGGCGAAGACGTCGGCGCCGCCGCCGTCCTGCGCGATGAAGCCGAAGCCCTTTTCCGAGTTGAACCACTTCACGGTACCGGTAGCCATAACGATCTCCTTCAGATGACGTGCAGAGACGGGATCCGCACCGTGCGGATCCCCGTGTCGCCGCGATGAGCCCATCCCGGAGATGACCGGAAAACAAAAACGCACCTGAAAGTCCAGCTAGGTCAGGTGCGCACAAAGTCTTTTATGGGTACCACAACTGCAACGGAATTAAAGCTAGCACACGATCTGCTCCGGAGGCAAACGCGGGGCGGTTCACCGCGGGTCGCGGCGCAGCGGATGGCCGGGCGGCACCTCCACCAGGACGATGCGATGCCCGTCGGGGTCGGCGATCCACATCTCGACCAGGCCCCACGGCTCCAGCCGCGGCTCACGCAGCACCGTGACGCCCGCCTGCCGCAGGCGCTCCTCCTCGCGCCCGACGTCGCGCACCTGCAACCAGATCGACAGCGTGCCGCCGGTCGCGGGGCCGTCGGAACGCCCGGCGACCTCAAGGAAACCCTGGCCGAGGAAGAACACCACGCCGGGATCGTCGTCGGGGCCGAACTCGCGGTAGACCGCCAGGCCGAGGGTGTCGGCGTAGAAGCGGCGGGTCCGGGCGGGGTCGGTCGGCCGCAGGAGCACGCGGCTGCTCAGCACGTCCACGAGGTCATCGTAGGCCGCGGCGGGCGCGGCGGCCCGGAACCGCCGGGAACACGTCGTGGCCCCGGAACCCGTCATGGGGTTCCGGGGCCGCGCACCCTGACGTGTCTGGCGGGACTCGGCTCACGCGGGCCCGTCAGGCGTTCGGGGGCTGGTCGCCGAGCCGGCGCTGGAGGTCGGCGATCTGCCGTTCCAGGTCCGCGACCTGCCCGGACCTGGGGTCCGCGGGCGGGCTGAACTGGCCGTAGCGCACCGACCTGGTCGGGTCGCCGCCGGGCTGGTCGTAGGAGGGCTGCTGGTGAGGGGGCTGCTGGAAGTGGGCGTCCGGGGCCGAGCCGTACGGGCTCGCGGCGTGGCCGTTCGCGCCGTACCCGCCGGGGCCATAGCCGTCGCCGCCGTGGCCGTACGGGCTCTGGGCCGGCTGCACCGGCTGCATCGGCGGCGAGAGCTGGGCCTGGGCCGCCGGGAGCTGCTGCCACGGGGGCGGCGGCACCGCGCCGTACCCGGGCTGGGGCGAGATGACGGCCGGCTGGGGCCGCCGGCGTCCGCGCAGGACCTTGACCACGACCGCGACGAGCACCAGGAGCAGCAGCACGCCGGCGCCGATCAGCACCCACATGAGGATCGGCTTGGGCGTCTCGTCCTTGCCCGCGGAGATCGCCTGCTGGGAGTCGCTGATGTACTTGGCCACGTACGGGTGGTTCGGGAACAGCGCCTGGACCTCGCGGAACTTCGGCAGCGCGTCGGAGTAGTAGTGCCGGAAGAAGTCGTTGAGCGCCTCGTTGTACCGGGTCGTCGTGACGGCCTGGGCGGGCTTGACGTTCTTCTCGCCGAGCTTCTCCTTGATGATGCCGACCGGCAGGACGAAGCTCTCGCTCTCCGACGCCTCGCCGCCCTCGCTCACCGTGCCCGCGATCAGCATGCCGACGACCTTGCCGTCCTTGCTGAACACCGGCCCGCCGGAGTTGCCGTGGTAGGACGGCGCCTGCGTCTGGATGTACGGCACGCCGGTCTGCGTGGTGCGCTTGGCGTTGTACGGGCCCTCGGTCAGGGCCGGCTCCAGCTTCGACTCCAGGCTGAAGAACGGCGTGTTGGTGACCAGGCCGGGGAAGCCGCTGATGTAGAGCGTGTCACCGGTGCGCACGTCGGCGTCGTCGCCGAGCGGCACGGTCGGCAGGTTCTGCTGGCCGTTCACCTTGAGCAGCGCGAAGTCCTTGCCCGGGTAGCTCTCGCCCACCGAGACGAGCTCGGCCGGGACCGCCTTGGCCGTCTTGTCCACGCCGCCGCCGGGCAGGCTCTGCATGACCGACAGGCTCTGCTTGAGGTTGCTGAGCTGCATGTGGGTCGAGTTGAAGGTGACGTAGATCTGCTGGGCGAGTTTGAGGATCTCCTCGTCGTTCTTCAGGTCGCCCAGGCCGCTGATGATCTCCTTGGCGTCCTGCTTGTTGAACTTGGCCAGCGCCTGCTGGGCGAAGAGCTGGCTGAGCTCGGTCTCGCCGACCTGGACGCAGTGCGCCCCGGTGACCATGTAGCCGTCGGGGGTGACCCACCAGCCGGTGCACATGCCGCCGACCTCGGCCTCGACCGTGCGCATCGGCGTGGTCGAGGACACGTAGGTGTCCACGTTGGCGGCGATCTGCTGGAAGACCCACTTGCCGATGCTGCGCTCGTCCGAGGAGATCTTGCCGGACTGGACGGCGGCGACGGCCTCCTGGACGATCTGGTTGTAGGCCGCCTCGTTGATCGTGTTGGACGGGACGGACACCGTCGCCGTGTAGGTGAAGCTGGTCAGCTGCACCGCGGGCTGCGTGCGCGCCGCCAGCCAGGTGCCGACCGGGATGTCGGGCCGCTCGTCGGGGGCGCCGTCGGCGGCCGCCGGCAGCGCGGGCAGCATGACCGCCGCGACGACCGCCGCACCCGCGGCGACCCTCATCAGCCTTTTCCTGAAATATCCGCTCACAGGCGGTAATGATGAGTCAGCCCTCTTGTTCCTGGCTTGGAGCCGACTGGGAGCCCCCTCCAAGCCCTGCCAGGACCGGCGCCGGAGGGGGCCGGCGCGTCAGGACGCCGAGGGGCCGGTGACCACGGTGAGGTCGGCGTCGAAGTCGCGGTCGAGGGGGAAGACCGGCCGGGCCAGCCGCTCGTACGGCAGGCGCTGCAGGTCCTGGTCGACCCCGCCCGGCGTGAGCGCGAGCAGCCAGTCGCCCGCCGCGTCGAACAGCTCGGGCTCCAGGTAGCCGATCTTGACCGTCACCACGTCGACGTCGTCCACCCGGACGCCCAGCCGGGCGTAGGAGGCCAGCTCGCGGTACTGCATGCGCCGGGAGGTGACGAACACGCTCAGACCGCCCACCCGCACGCTGACGCACCGCCCGCCGTCGGGGTCGTCGGCGACCGCCTCCAGCACGCCCTCGATCGGCAGCGGCCCCGGCTCGCGGGCGTCGATCCGGCCGCCGACGCGCAGGCTGACCGGCGAGCCCGGCGCGAGGCCGGCGACCTGGGCCACGGCCTCGGGATCGACCAGCGAGGCGTACACCGCGCGGACCGAGCCGCCGGCGATCTCGGGACGGGCCAGCATGCGTTCGAGGGCGAAGGTGACGTCGTCCGCGCCGCCCGCGCCGGGGTTGTCGCCCGAGTCGCTGATGAAGAACGGGCGCCGGGCCGGGTCCTTGACCGCGATCAGCGCCTGGTCGAGGCATTCGTCCATGGAACCGGTGGGCGCGACGAAGGTGAAGGCGTCGCGCGCCGCCCAGAACTCCTCGCCCAGCTCGCGGGCGGCCGCGGCGGTGGCGGCGGCGTCGGTGCCGGTGGCGACGACCGCGCCGCGGCAGCGGGGCTCGTCGGCCCAGGCGAAGCCGATCCAGACGGCCGCGTCGATGACGCCGTCCCTGGCCTCGATCTCGGGGACGCGGGCGTAGAGGCCCTTGGCCGGCTCGACGCGCGTGCTGGTCATCTCGCCGGGCAGCAGGATCGGCACGTGCACGAGCGCCTTGTGCGGACGCTGCCCGCGGCGCAGCGCCGCCACCAGGTTGCGCGCGGCGCGCTCGCGGGTCTCCCACACGTCGACGTGCGGGGCGGTGCGGTAGCAGGTGAGCAGGTCGCAGCCGGCGAAGAAGCGGTGGGAGACGTTGCCGTGCAGGTCCATGGCCGCCGAGACGAACGGCTGCCCGCCGGTCACCGAGCGGACCACCGTGATCAGGTCGCCCTCGGCGTCCTCCAGCCCGACCACGCTCATCGCGCCGTGGATGTCGAGCAGGACGCCGTCCACCGGGCCGGCGGCGGCCAGCCCGGCGGCGGTCTCGGCCGCCCAGGCGTCGTAGGTCTCCCTGGCCACGGCCCCGCCGGGCAGGGCGCGGGCGTGCACGAGCGGGATCCACTCGACGTCGGCCGCCCACGGCTCGGCGAGCCAGCCGTACCGCGCCAGCAGGGCGTCACCGCGGGTGACCTCGAAGTCGGCGGCGGTGCTCAGGTGCGGGGAGAAGGTGCTGGACTCGATGTGCACGCCGCCGACGGCGACGCGGAGGGGACGGGACACGGGCGGGGGACTCCTTGCCTAGGAAGGGCGGACGTCGGCCGAGGCGCGCACGAGGTGCCCGAGGCCGATCAGGGCGGCGTCCGGGCCGGCGGCGCTGGCCTCGATGGACAGTGACTGGGTCATGGACGGCAGGCAGCGCTTGTAGAGCATGCTCCGGGCGGCGGCCACGTAGACGTCGAGGCTGGACAGCGCGCCGCCGATGACGACGGCGTCGGGGTTGAGGAAGTTGACCAGGCCGGACAGGGCGACCCCGAGCAGCTCGCCGGCGTGGCGCACCAGGGTCACGACGGACGGCTCGGCGTCGACGGTGGCGGCGACGACGTCGCGCGGCGTGCTGACCCGCAGGCCGCGGTCCTTGAGCTGGCGGACCAGGGCGGCGCCGCTGGCCACCGTCTCCAGGCAGCCGCGGCTGCCGCAGGAGCACTCGCGCTCGCCGCTGTCGGCCACCCGCACGTGGGTGACGTCGCCGCTGAGGCCGCGCCCGCCGCGGTAGATCTGGCCGCCGCTGACCAGGCAGCCGCCGATGCCGGTGCCGGCCTTGACGTAGATCATGTCGCCGGGGTCGCGGCCCCGGCTGACGTACTCGCCGATGGCGGCGGCCTTGGCGTCGTTGTCGACGACCGCGGGCACGCCGAAGCGCTCCCTCAGGTGGGTCTGGGCGTCGAAGCCGCTCCAGCCGGGCATCCGGGCCGGGCCGATCAGCCGGCCGTGCGGGTACTCGACCGGGCCGGGCAGTGCGACGCCGATGCCGAGCAGCGTCTGGCCGGGGGCCTTGGCCGTGCTGAGCTGCTCGTACGCCCGCCAGATGGCGTCGAAGACCCGGCCGGGCCCTTCCGCTATGTCGGTGGCGATCTCCCGTACGGCCATCAGCCGGCCGTCGGGCGCGCACAGCCCCACGCGCGCGTGCTGGGCGCCCAGCTCCGACACCGCGAAGGCGCCCGGGACGTCGCGCAGCCGCAGGATGCGCGGCCGCCGCCCGCCGGTGGAGCGGCCGACGCCCTCCTCCAGGATGGCGCCCTCCTCCAGCAGCCGCCGGACCACGCTTGAGACCGTGGACGGAGCCACCTGGAGGGTCTCCACCAGATCGGCGCGCGACGTCGCCGCACCGCTGGCCAAGAGGCTGAGCGCCTGCTCGCGCAGGTTGGCGGGACTCGATGGCTCCGGCATGCCGCTCCTCTTTCAGGCCGGTTCCCCGGCAGGCCCGTCGTCGCAACAGAGCCCCATCATGAGGCACCGGCGACTTCGACTCTAAACCGAAAGAAGTCAGCGAACAAAGCTAATTAGTTCCGTTGACTTCATGCGGGACCATCTATACATTCTCCGCATCGAACGCACCAGGCCCCCCGGTAAGCGCAGGGCGCCGTGCGACGTCAACCGAGGAGATCCCATGGGGAGCAGATTCCACCGGCGCGGGCTCCGCGGCACCGGCGCCCTGGCGGGCGTGCTGGCCCTCGGGCTGGCGCTGACCGCGTGCAGCGGGTCCGCCGGCGGCGCGCAGAAGGGCGCCCAGAGCGGGGGCCAGAGCAAGGACGGCGTGACCGTCGCCCTCAGGACCCCGAACTGGATCCTGCCGATCTCGGCACCCGGCTTCACCCAGGGCGAGAACGTCATCTTCGGCTCCGCCCAGTACCGTCACCTGTACGAGTACCTGCTGGACGGCTCGGCGAAGTACAACATCGACCCCGGGCGCTCGATGGCCGAACCGCCCGAGGTGAGCGACGGCGGCAAGACGCTGACGATCACGCTGAAGGACAACACGTGGTCCGACGGCAAGCCCGTCACCACCCGTGACATCCAGTTCTGGTGGAACCTCGTCACCGCGAACAAGGACAAGTGGGCGTCCTACCGGGAGGGCGGCTTCCCGGACAACATCGCCGAGTTCAAGGTGAAGGACGACAAGACCTTCTCCCTGACGACCACGAAGACGTACAACACCGGGTGGTTCGTCGGCAACCAGCTCAACCGCATCGTGCCGCTGCCCCAGCACGTCTGGGACAAGGACTCGGCCACCGGCAAGGTGGGCGACCTCGACACCACCCCCGAGGGCGCCAGGAAGGTCTTCGACTTCCTCACCGCCGCGTCGAAGGACCCCAAGACGTACGCGACCAACGAGCTGTGGCAGGTCAACAGCGGCCCGTGGAAGCTGGAGAAGTACGTGCCGAACGGCGAGGTCGTCCTCACCGCCCGCGCGAACTACTCAGGCAGCGACAAGCCGAAGCTCAAGTCGGTCACGCTGCGCCCCTTCACCAGCGACGACGCCGAGTTCAACGTGCTGCGCGCCGGCCAGATCGACTACGGCTACGTGCCGCCGGCCAACCTGTCGCAGCAGAAGTACCTGGAGTCGAAGGGCTACCAGATCGCCCCCTGGTACGGCTGGTCCATCACCTACCTCCAGCTCAACTTCAACAACCCCGACTCGGGCCCCCTGTTCAAGCAGCTCTACCTGCGCCAGGCCCTGCAGTCGCTCATCGACCAGCCGACCATCAGCAAGGCCATCTGGTCCGGCATGGCGGCCCCGACCTGCGGCCCCGTCCCGGCCAAGCCCGGCACGAACGGCTCCAGCGAAGGCTGCGCCTACCCCTTCGACCCGGCCAAGGCCAAGCAGCTCCTGGAGAGCCACGGCTGGCAGGTGACCCCCGACGGGCAGACGACCTGCCAGAAGCCGGGCACCGGGGCCGACCAGTGCGGCGAGGGCGTCAAGTCCGGCGCGAAGCTGGCCTTCACCGTCACCAGCCAGACCGGCTTCGCCGCGACGACCAAGATGTTCGCCGAGATCAAGTCGCAGATGTCCAAGCTGGGCATCCAGCTCACCATCAAGGAAGTGCCGGACTCGGTCGCGGTCACCCCGGCGTGCAAGCCGTCGGACTCCAACTGCTCGTGGGACATGTCGTTCTTCGGCTCGCAGGGCAGCTGGTACTACCCGGCCTTCCCCAGCGGCGAGCGGCTGTTCGCCACCGACGCCCCGGTCAACCTGGGCAGCTACAGCGACCCCGAGGCCGACAAGCTCATCGAGGCCACCCAGTTCGCCGACGACGAGGCGACGCTCAAGGCGTACAACGACCGGCTGGCCCAGGACCTGCCGGTGCTGTGGATGCCGAACCCCGTCTACCAGATCTCTGCGTACCGCGCCGGGCTCCAGGGCGTCACGCAGGACCCGATGAACAACATGTTCTTCCAGGACTGGTCCTGGAAGAGCTGAGACCGTCCCCGACTCCGGCGGCCCGTGCGGGGGTCGCCGGGGTCCCTGGAACAAGGAGGGGCCCCGCGTGGCCCGGTATCTGATCACCCGCTTGGGCCAGGCCCTGATCATCGTCGTGCTGGTCACGATGATCACGTTCGTCATCCTGCATCTCCTGCCGGGCGGCGCGGCGCGGGCCACCCTGGGCAAGGACGCGACGCTGGCCCAGCTCGCGGCGTTCGACCACGAAATGGGCTACGACCGCCCCTGGATCCAGCAGTACGTCATGTACATCGGCCGCCTCCTGCGCGGCGACCTCGGCTACTCCTTCCAGCTCAACCAGTCGGTGGCCGAGGCCATCGGCCAGCGGCTGCCCAAGACCATGGTGTTGTCGTTGTTCTCGACGATGCTGGCCGTCGTCGTCGCCATCCCGCTCGGCGTCGTCCAGGCGATGCGGCGCAACCGGTGGCCCGACTACACGATCACCACCCTGTCGCTGCTGGCCTACGCCACGCCGATCTTCTTCATGGGTCTCATGATGATCATTCTCTTCTCGCAGGTCTGGCCGATCCTGCCGCCGGAGGCCTCGCAGGGGTTCACCCTCGGCGAGGTGCTGGCCGACCCGGCCGGGCTCGTCCTGCCCACCGTCACGCTCGCCGTCGTGACCGTCGCCGTCTACTCGCGGTACGTGCGCTCCTCGATGGTCGACAACCTCAACGAGAACTACGTGCGCACCGCCCGCAGCAAGGGCCTGTCGGAGGCGCGCGTCGTCGCCCGGCACACGCTGCGCAACGGCCTGTTCCCGGTCATCACCCTGCTCGGGATGTACCTGCCCGCGCTGTTCAGCGGCGCGCTGGTCGTCGAGGCCCTGTTCAACTACCCCGGCATGGGCCAGCTGTTCTGGCAGGCGGCGCTGAAGCGGGACTTCCCGATCCTGTTCGGCGTCACGCTGATCATCGCGATCGCGACCGTGCTCGGCGCCCTGCTCGCCGACCTGCTGTACGCCGCCGTCGATCCGCGCGTCCGGCTCAGGACGGCGGCCCGCTCATGACCGCGCCCGCCGCGGCGACCGGCACGCCGGTCCCCGCCGAACAAGAGGCGCCCGTACGCGGCCAGTGGCGTCAGGCGCTGACCGTGTTCGCCGAGAACCGCCTCGCCCTGCTGGGCCTGATCATCTTCATCGTGCTGGGCGGCCTGTGCTTCCTCGGCCCGCTGTTCTACCGGACCGACCAGGTGCACACCGACCTCGCCTCGGTCTACCTGCCCCCCGGCACCCCGGGCCACCCGCTGGGCACCGACGGCGTCGGCTACGACCAGCTCGGCCGCCTGCTGCTCGGCGGGCAGACGTCCATCGTGGTCGGGCTGGCCGCCGGCGTGCTGGCCACGGTCGTGGGCACGATCTGGGGCGCCATCGCCGGCTTCACCAGCGGCTGGGTGGACGCCGCCATGATGCGGGTGGTCGACGCGATGATGTCGATCCCCTCGCTGTTCCTGTTCATGCTGATGGCGACCATCGTCACGCCGACCGTGCCGATGCTCATCCTCATCATCGGCGCCTTCGCCTGGCTGGGCCCGGCCCGGCTGGTCCGCGGCGAGGCGCTGACCCTGCGCTCGCGCGAGTACGTCCAGGCCATGCGGTCGATGGGCGGCACCGGCGGCCGGGCCGTACGGCGGCACATCATCCCCAACGCCATCGGCACCGTGATCGTCAACGCCACCTTCCAGGTCGCCGACGCCATCCTGTACGTCGCGTACCTGTCCTTCCTCGGCCTCGGCGTGCCGCCACCCGCGGCGAACTGGGGCGGGATGCTCTCCGACGGCCTGGCCAACACCTACAGCGGCTACTGGTGGCTGCTGTACCCGCCCGGGATCGCCATCATCCTCATCGTCCTCGCCTTCAACTTCATCGGCGACGGGCTGAGGGACGTCTTCGAGGTCCGCCTCCGGCGGCGCTAGGAGGAACGGAACATGAGCCCTTTGCTGCGCCTGCGCGACGTCAGCACCGACATCCCGCTGCGTCAGGGCGTCGTGCACGCCCTCGACCACGTCAACCTGGAGGTGCGGCAGGGCGAGACGCTCGGCATCGTCGGCGAGTCGGGCAGCGGCAAGACCATGACCGCCCTGTCGATCATGGGCCTGCTGCCGTCCGGCGGCCGCGTCGTCGGCGGCGAGATCCTGTTCGAGGGCCGCGACCTGCTGTCCCTGCCGCCCGCCGAGATGCGCAGGATCCGCGGCGTCGAGATGGGCATGGTGTTCCAGGACCCGCTCACCTCGCTCAACCCCACCATGCGCATCGGCGCCCAGGTCGCCGAGCCGCTCCGGGTCCACCAGGGCGTCGGCAAGGCCGAGGCGCGCGAGCGGGCCGTGGAGATCCTGCGCCGGGTCGGCATGCCGCGTCCCGACAAGATCGCCGATGCCTACCCCCACCAGCTCTCCGGCGGCATGCGCCAGCGCGTGGTCATCGCCATGGCCCTGGTCTGCTCGCCCCGGCTGCTCATCGCCGACGAGCCGACCACCGCCCTCGACGTCACCACCCAGCGCCAGATCCTGGAACTCATCGACGACCTGCGCGAGGAGTTCCAGATGGCGGTCGTCCTGGTCACCCACGACCTGGGCGTGATCGCCAGCCGCGCCGACCGGGTCGCCGTCATGTACGCCGGCCGCGTGGTGGAGTCCGCGACCACCGCCGAGCTGTTCCGGCAGCCGCGCCACCGCTACACCGAGGCCCTCATGGAGTCGCTGCCCGGCGCGGCCGAGCACGACGACGGCGCGCTCTACAGCATCCCCGGCCTGCCGCCGGACCTGTCCCGGCCGATGACCGGCTGCCGGTTCGCGCCCCGCTGCCGCTTCGCGACCGAGGAGTGCCGCACCACCGACGTGACCCTGACCGGCGGCGAGCACCAGCACGCCTGCCTGCACCCGGTGCTCCAGCCGCGGGCGCGCGCCGAGGCCGCCGGGCCGCGCCCCGACCGGGCCCGGCCGCAGGCCGAGGCCGGGCCGATCCTGTCCATCCGCGACCTGGTCAAGAACTACGACGGCACGGGCTCCCTGGGCCGTAAGGCGCCGCAGGTCAGCGCCGTGGCGGGGGTCGGCTTCGACGTGCGCCCCGGCGAGACGTTCGGGCTCGTGGGCGAGTCGGGCTGCGGCAAGTCGACCGTGGGCCGGCTGATCGTCGGCCTGGAGGAGCCCACCTCCGGCCAGATCGTGGTGGACGGCGCCGACATCGCCACGCTCGACCGGCGCGCCCGCCGCGCCATGCACCGGCGGGTCCAGCTCATGTTCCAGGACAGCTACGCGGCGATGAACCCGCGCATGCGCATCGACTCCATCCTGGCCGAACCCCTGGAGATCCAGCAGGCCGGCGACCGGGCCGGCCGCCGCTCCCGCATCGGCACCCTGCTGGACCAGGTGGGCCTGCCGCGACGGGTGCTCGACCGGTACCCGCACGAGTTCTCCGGCGGCCAGCTCCAGCGCATCGGGCTGGCCAGGTCGCTGGCCCTGGAGCCGCGGCTGATCGTGTGCGACGAGCCGGTGAGCGCGCTCGACGTCTCCATCCAGGCCCAGGTGCTCAACCTCATGCGCGACCTCCAGCGCGAGCTGGGCCTGTCGTACGTGTTCATCAGCCACGACCTGTCCGTCGTGGACTACATGTCGGACCGGATCGGCGTCATGTACCTGGGCAAGCTCGTCGAGGTCGGGCCGGCCCGCGACGTCGTCAGGAAGGCCCGGCACCCGTACACGCAGGCGCTGATCGAGGCCGTGCCCTCGGCCGAGCCGGGCGTGGCGCCGCGCACCAGCGTCGCCATCAAGGGCGAGCTGCCCAGCGCGCAGAACCCGCCCTCGGGGTGCCGGTTCAGGACGCGCTGCCCGCTCGCCCAGGAGATCTGCGAGACCGAGCCGCCGCTGGCCGGCGGCGAGCACCGGGTGGCCTGCCACTTCCCGCTGCGCGCGGCGGAGTGAGGCGGGCCGGCCGTCGATCGTCAGCGGAGGGGATGGGCGCCCGGGTGCTCGTCCCACCACTGGCGGAAGGTGGGGTTGTCGTCGATGTGGTCCTCGAAGGCGGCGGCGAGCCCGCGGTAGATGGCCGCCGCCGCGTCCGCGCCGATCAGGTCCCTGCGCCAGGCCATGACCAGGTGCCCGACCTGCGGCTCGCCCGCCAGCGGCCGTACGGCGGTGCCCTCCGGCACCGGCCAGGTCGGGTCCACCAGGCGCACGCCCAGCCCGGCGGCGACCAGCGGGCGGCCGGCGCCGCTGGGGGCGTCGTAGCGCACGTCCGGCTCGAAGCCGGCGGCCCGGCAGGAGGCGCGCAGGGCGGCCAGCGAGCCGTCGTCGGCGCCGGGCGGGCTGATCCAGCGCTCGTTCCTGAGGTCGGACAGGTGCACCTCGGGCTGCTCGGCCAGCGGGTGCCCGGCGGACATGGCCACGAAGATGGGATACCTGGGCACCAGCGTGCGGGTGACCACCGGCGGCGTGAGGGTGACGTCGAACCCCTCGATCATGCCCATGAGCGCGGCGTCGAGCTGGCCGTGGGTGAGCGCGTCGGCGAGCTGCACGCTGGACGGCTCGATGCGCAGGGAGATCGACCGGCCGGGTAACGCCTCGCCGACCCGGTCCACCACGCTGGCCACGCACGCCAGGTGGCTGCACCCGAGCCGCAGCCCGGTGACGGCCGGGTTCGCGTCGTGCAGGTCGCCGAACAGCGAGTCGATCTCCGACAGGACGATCCGGGCGCGGGCGATGACCTGACGTCCGAGCTGGGTGGGCTCGACGCCGTTCCGGCTGCGGGTGAACAGCTCGCCGCCCACCATCTCCTCGATCCTGCGGAGCTGGGTGGTGATCGCCGGTTGGGACAGCCCGAGGCGGGCGGCGGCTTTGGTCACGCTGCCGGCCTCGGCGATCGTACAGACCATTCGGAGATGCCGGAGATCCAGGTCCATAGCTCAGGATTATGTGACATGTGATGGCTCTTGGCGACGCCTTCGGAACGCCCATAGGCAACACTTATGCGGCGTCGTATGACCACGCCCTCCGGACGGCCCGCACACTCGTACCCGACCTCGCATCCATGCGGATACCCCCCGGAGGTTCTTGTGCGCAAGGTCCTGCACGGCTGGCGGATGATCGTCCCCCTGGCCGCATTAGCCCTACTCACGCCGTTCGCCGCGACACCGGCGAGCGCGGCGGCCGAACCGCCCCCGGCCGCCCGCCTCGCGGTCCCGGCCGACGACGCCCCGCACGTCGCCAAGTCCCGGCTCGACACCCGTGACCGGGCGCCCCGGCCCGCGGCCAAGGACGCCCTGCGCCGCGACTACGACGAACCCGCCACCCAGCCGGAGCACGCCAGGCCGTCGGCGCGCAAGAGCGTCGCCGCGGCCGCCGCCTGCAACGTCTCCGACTTCACCAGCCGCACCGGCAGCGCCCTGGTCCAGCAGATCAAGTCCAGCGCCACCGACTGCGTCAACACCCTGTTCAACCTGAGCGGCACGGACGCCTACAACGCCTTCCGCGAGGCGCAGATGACGACCGTCGCCTACGCCCTGCGCGACAACTCGGCGAACTACCCGGGCGACAACAGCACCGGCACCGCCCAGCTCGTCCTCTACCTGCGGGCCGGCTACTACGTCCACTGGTACAACTCCGGCGACGTCGGCTCGTACGGCCAGGCCCTCACCACCGCGATCCGCTCCGGCCTGGACGCCTTCTTCGCCAGCTCCCGGTCCTCGACCGTCAGCGACGCCAACGGCGAGGTGCTGGCCGAGGCCGTCACCCTCATCGACAGCGCCGAGCAGAACGACCGCTACCTGTACGTCGTCAAGCGCCTGCTCGACGGCTACAACAGCTCCTACGACGCGTCGTGGTGGATGCTCAACGCGGTCAACAACGTCTACACCGTGCTGTTCCGCGGCCACCAGGTGCCCGCGTTCGTCACCGCCGTGCAGGCCGACCGCAGCGTCCTGGACTCGCTGAACTCCTTCGCCGCCAACCACCTGAACCTGCTCGGCACCGACCGCGCCTACCTCGCCTCCAACGCCGGGCGCGAGCTGGGCCGCTTCCTGCAGCACACGACGTTGCAGGCGGTCGTCCGGCCGCTGGCCAAGAACCTGCTCGGCCGCAGCTCCATGACCGGCGCCACCGCGCCGCTGTGGGTGGGCGTGGCCGAGATGACCGACTCCTACGACAAGGCCAACTGCTCCTACTACGGCACCTGCGACCTGGCGAACCGCCTGACGGCCGCCGTGCTGCCGATCACCCACACCTGCAGCGCCAGCATCAGGATCCGGGCCCAGGAGGTCACCTCCAGCCAGCTCGCCGCCACCTGCGCCAGCCTGGCCAACCAGGACGCCTTCTTCCACAACCTGGTCAAGGACAACGGCCCGGTCGCCGGCGACAACAACACCACGCTGGAGGTGGTGGTCTTCGACTCCAGCACCGACTACCAGACCTACGCCGGCGCGATGTTCGGCATCGACACCAACAACGGCGGCATGTACCTGGAGGGCGACCCCGCCGCCGCGGGCAACCAGCCCAGGTTCATCGCCTACGAGGCCGAGTGGCTGCGCCCCGACTTCCAGATCTGGAACCTCAACCACGAGTACACCCACTACCTCGACGGCCGGTTCGACATGTACGGCGACTTCAACGCCGGGGTGAGCACGCCGACCATCTGGTGGATCGAGGGCTTCGCCGAGTACGTCTCCTACTCCTACCGCAAGGTCGTCTACGACGCGGCGATCACCGAGGCGGGCAAGCGCACGTACGCGCTGAGCACGCTGTGGAACACCACCTACGACCATGACACCACCCGCATCTACCGGTGGGGCTACCTGGCCGTCCGCTACATGTTCGACAAGCACCCGGCCGACATCGCGACGCTGCTCGGCTCGTACCGGACCGGCGCGTGGAGCACCGCCAGGTCGTTCCTCACCGGCACGATCGGCAGCCGCTACGACTCCGACTGGAACACCTGGCTCGCCGCCTGCGCGGCCGGGGCGTGCTCCGGGGGCGGCACCGGCAACCAGGCGCCCACCGCGAACTTCACCTCCACGGCCAGCGGGCTGACGGCCGCCTTCACCGACACCTCCACCGACTCCGACGGCACCATCGCCGCCCGCCGCTGGGACTTCGGCGACGGCGCCACCTCCACCGCGGCCAACCCGTCGCACGCCTACGCGGCGCAGGGCACGTACACCGTCACGCTGACCGTCACCGACAACGGCGGCGCCACCGCGACGACGTCGAAGCAGGTCACGGTGTCGACCGGCGGCGGCTCGACGCCTGAGTGCACCGCCTCCGACACCCGCACGCTCGACAGGAACTGCAAGCGCAGCAACCTGTCGGCCACCCAGGGCAACTACGCCTACCTCTACATCTACCTGCCCCCGGGCACGGCCAGGCTGACCATCACCGCCTCCGGCGGCACCGGGAACGCCGACCTCTACTACAACGCCGCCACCTGGGCCACCACCTCGGCCTACACCCAGCGCTCCACCGCGTCGGGCAACGCCGAGACCCTGGTGATCAACAACCCGCCCGCCGGTTACAACTACATCAGCCTCCACGCCGCGCAGACCTTCTCGGGCGCGAGCGTCAAGACCGAGTACTAGACCGCCCGGGCGCCGGGGCCGGCGAACCCTCTCCCACCGGTCCCGGCCCGGGCCCTCTCACCTCACTGGAGTGATCCGTGACTCTCCGTAACGTGCTGACCGCGGGGCTCCTGCTCGGCGTGGCGGCCTGCGGCGGCGGCGGCAAGGCCGCCGCGCCCGCGGCGGCCGGGGGCGGGACCCTGACGATCCTGTCCAACCAGGACTTCTCCCACCTGGACCCGGCCCGCAACTGGACGATGCCCCAGATGGACTTCGGCATCCGGCTGCTCTACCGCACCCTCACCACCTTCAAGGCGGGCAGCCACGAGATCGTCCCGGATCTGGCCACCGACCTGGGCACCGCCTCCGAGGGCGGCAAGGTGTGGACCTTCACCCTCAAGGACGGCGTCAAGTACGAGGACGGCACCCCCGTCACCGCGAAGGACATCAAGTACAACGTGGAGCGTTCCTTCGCCCCCGAGCTGCCCGGCGGCCCCAACTACGCCCAGCTCTACCTGGCCGGCGCCGACGGCTACAAGGGCCCGCTGAAGGGCAGGCACCTGGACTCGATCGAGACCCCCGACGACCGGACCATCGTCTTCCGCCTCAAGCGGCCGGTCGCCGAGTTCTCCTCCACGGTGACGCTGCCGACGTTCGCGCCGGTGCCGGCCGCCAAGGAGGCCGGCGCGCAGTACGACAACCGGCCCTTCTCCTCCGGGCCGTACAAGATCGAGCGCTACGACCGGGGCAAGGAGATGGTCCTGGTGCGCAACCCGCACTGGTCGGCGGCCACCGACCCGGTGCGCAAGGCCGCGCCCGACCGCATCGTGGTCAAGCAGGGCCTGCGGCAGGGCGTGATCGACGACCGGCTCATCGAGAGCAGGGGCGAGGACGCCACCTCGATCGCCTACACCGACGTCAGCGCCGCCAGCCTGGCCAAGATCCTGCCCCGGCCGGACGTGAAGTCCCGGCTGGTCAACGCCATGTCCGGGTGCACCGACATGATCGGCTTCAACACCTCCAAGCCGCCCTTCGACGACCCGAAGGCCCGGCAGGCGGTGCACTTCGCCCTGGACAAGCAGGCGCTCCAGACCGCCGCCGGCGGCCCGGCCATGACCTCGATCGCCACCGCCTACCTGCCGCCGGCCCTGTCGGGCGGCACGCCGCAGGACGTGTTCCACCTCCCGCCGACCGGGGACGTCGAGAAGGCCAAGGCCCTGCTGGGCGGCAGGACGCTGAACGTCCGGATGACGATCTCGACCGGCGACAAGGCGCTCGGCGAGGCCGTGCAGGCGTCGCTGAAGCGGGCGGGCGTCGAGGTCGTGCTCACGCCCGTCGATCCGTCGGTCTACTACGACACCGTCGGCGACACCGCCAAGACGCCCGACCTGTTCACCTACGGCTGGTGCCCCGACTACCCGTCCGGGGCGACGTTCCTGCCGCTGCTGTTCGACGGGCGCACGATCGTCGAGAAGGGCAACTCCGGCAACGTCTGGCAGTTCCGCGACGAGGCGGTGCAGAAGCGCATCGACGAGATCCAGGCCATGAGCGACCCGAAGGCCGCCGAAGCCGCCTGGGTCGAGCTCGACCGGCAGGTCATGCAGTCCTCGCCGGCGGTGCCGTACGCGTGGGACCGCAAGCCGATCCTGGTCGGCAAGGACGTCTCCGGCGCGGTTGGCCATCCCGTCTGGTCCGGGCAGCTCGACTTCGCCGTCCTGGGGGTGAGGCAGAAGTGAGGAACGGCTACCCCGGATACCGGCGGAGCCGGACATGACGGCGACGGTCGTCGCGGCGAGCCCGCCCGCCCGGCTGGTCAGGAAGCGCCTGCTGGGCGGCGCCGCCACCCGCTTCGCGCTGGCCGTGGTGACGGTCCTGGTGCTGGTCGCGCTCGCCGCGCCGCTGCTCACCAAGCTGAACGGCTGGCCGCCGGACGCCTTCGACCCATCCGCGATCGACCAGGAGCTGGCCGGCGTGCCCAAGGGGGCGCTGGGCGGCGTCAGCGGCGAGCACTGGCTCGGCGTCGAGCCCGTCAACGGCCGCGACGTGTTCAGCCGCATCGTCTACGGCGCCCGCGTCTCGCTCATGGTCTCCACCCTGGCCACGCTGGTGTCGGTGCTGCTCGGCACCGTGCTCGGGCTGCTGGCCGGCTACCTCGGCGGCTGGGCGGACGCGGTGATCAGCCGGACCATGGACCTGCTCATGTCGTTCCCGAGCCTGATCTTCATGATCGCCCTCATCTCGGTCATGCCCGACGGCGACCGGATGGTCCTGCTGGTGTGTGTGATGGGCGGGTTCGGCTGGCCGTACATCGGGCGGATCGTGCGGGGGCAGGCGATCTCCGTCAAGCACCGCGAGTACGTGGACGCCGCCCGGGTCGGCGGCGCGCTGAACGGCGTCATCGTCTTCCGCGAGATCATGCCCAACATCACCGCGCCGATCCTCGTGTACGCGACGCTCGCGGTGCCCGCCAACATCGGCACCGAGGCGGCGCTGTCCTTCCTCGGCGTCGGGGTGCGCCCGCCGACCGCGTCCTGGGGGCAGATGATCCAGGAGGCGATGCTCTGGTACGAGGTCGACCCGATGTACCTGCTCGTCCCCGGCACCTGCCTGTTCCTGACCGTGCTCGCCTTCACCCTCCTCGGTGACGCCCTGCGCGACGCCATCGACCCCAAGGGGGCGGCACAGTGACGTCGTACCTGGCCAGACGGGCCCTGGCGGTGGCCGGCGTGCTGCTGGTGATCTGCGCGGTGACCTTCGTGATCTTCTACGTGCTGCCGTCCGACCCGGCGGTCCAGGCGTGCGGCAAGACCTGCACGCCCGAGCGGGTCGCCGAGGTGCGCGCGCAGATGGGGCTGGACCGGCCGTTGTGGGAGCAGTTCGGCGGCTACGTCGCGGGCATCGTCGCCGGGCGTCCCGGCTGCCACGTGCCCTGCCTCGGGTTCTCCTACCAGAACGCCCTGCCGGTGTGGGACCTGCTGATCGACCGGCTCGGCGCCAGCGCGTCCCTGGCGGTCGGCGCGGCCCTGCTGTGGCTGGCCGTGGGCGTCACGGTCGGGGTGGTCTCGGCGCTGCGCCGGGGGAGCGCCCTGGACCGGACGCTGATGATCGCCACGCTGACCAGCGCGTCCCTGCCGGTCTACTTCGTGGCGATGGTGCTGCTCCTGCTGGCGGTACGGGTGACCGGGCTGCTGCCGTACCCGGCGTACGTGCCGCTCACCGACGACCCCGCCGCCTGGGCCGGCAACCTGATCCTGCCCTGGGTCACGCTGGCCGCCCTCTACGCCGCCATGTACGCCCGGCTCACCCGGGCGCAGATGATCGAGACGATGGCCGAGCCGTACATCAGGACGGCCCGCGCCAAGGGCCTGCACGAGCGGACGGTCGTCGCCAAGCACGGCATGCGCGCGGCCATGACCCCGGTCGTCACCGTCTTCGGCATGGACCTGGGCGGCCTGCTGGCCGGCGCGATGATCACCGAGACCGTGTACGGCCTGCCCGGCGTCGGCCGGCTCGCCTACGACGGCATCGTCAAGTCCGACCAGCCCGTGATCCTCGGCACGACGCTGCTCGCGGCCTTCTTCATCGTGCTGGCCAACCTGCTCGTGGACCTGGTCTACGCGGTCATCGACCCCAGGGTGAGGTACTCGTGATCCTTTCCGTGCGCGACCTGTCGGTGAGCTTCGGCGACGTCCGGATCGTGGACGGCGTGTCGTTCGGCGTCGAGCGGGGGCGGACCCTCGGCGTCGTCGGCGAGTCGGGGTCCGGCAAGTCCGTGACCGCGCTGTCGCTGCTGGGGCTGCACCGCCGGGCGACCGTCGCCGGGTCGATCGAGCTCGACGGGGAGGAGCTCGTCGGGGCCCCGGCCGAACGGCTGCGCCGGCTGCGCGGCAGCGCGGTGTCGATGATCTTCCAGGATCCGCTGTCGTCGCTGCATCCCTTCTTCACCGTGGGGGAGCAGATCGCCGAGGCGTACCGGCTGCACCGCGGGGCCGGCCGGCGGGCGGCCCGGGAGCGGGCGGTCGAGATGCTGGCCGAGGTGGGCATCCCGGAGCCGCGGCGGCGCGCCGGGGAGCATCCGCACCGCTTCTCGGGCGGCATGCGGCAGCGGGCCATGATCGCCATGGCGCTGGCCTGCGAGCCGGGCGTGCTGATCGCCGACGAGCCGACGACGGCGCTCGACGTGACCGTCCAGGCGCAGATCCTCGACCTGATCGCGCGCATCCAGCGGGAGCGGGGGCTCGCGGTCGTCCTGATCACCCACGACCTGGGCGTGGTGGCGCGCATGGCCGACGACGTCCTGGTCATGTACGGCGGCCGGACCGTGGAGCACGCGCCCGCCAGGGAGATCTTCAAACGGCCGCTGCACCCGTACACGCGGGCCCTGCTGGACTCGGTGCCGGGCGCGGCGCCGCCGGACCTGGCGGACATGACGGCGGCGCCCGGCCGGGCGCGGCTGCGGGCGATCGCGGGGGCGCCGCCCTCGCTGCTCGCGCCACCGCCCGGCTGCCGGTTCCACCCGCGCTGCCCGGCCGCCCTGGACGTCTGCGCGACCGCGCGCCCGCCGCTCACCGGCGACCCCCACCGGGTCGCCTGCCACCTGGAAGGAGCCGACCACTGATGCTCTCCGTGCGCGACCTGCGGATGACCTTCTCCGGACGCCGCGGGCAACGGGTCCGGGCGGTGGACGGCGTGAGCTTCGACGTGCCGGAGGGCCAGGCGCTCGGCCTGGTCGGCGAGTCGGGCTGCGGCAAGTCCACCACCGGGCGCATGATCGTGCGGCTGCTGGAGCCCACCGGCGGGACCATCACCTTCGACGGCCACGACATCACCCATCTGGGCCCCCGGGCCCTGCTGCCGATGCGCGGCCGGCTCCAGATGATCTTCCAGGACCCGTACGCGTCGCTCAACCCGCGCCACACCGTCCGGCAGATCGTCGCCGGGCCGCGCCGGACGGTGGACCGGGACGGCGTCGTCGAGCTGCTCCGGCTCGTCGGCCTGGACGCCGAGCACGCCGACCGCTACCCCCACGAGTTCTCCGGCGGCCAGGCGCAGCGGATCGGCATCGCCCGCGCGCTCGCCTCCCGGCCGCGTCTGGTGGTCTGCGACGAGCCGGTCTCGGCCCTGGACGTGTCCATCCAGGCCCAGATCGTCAACCTGCTCGCCGACCTGCGGGCCGACCTCGGGCTCGGCTACCTGTTCATCGCCCACGACCTGTCGGTGGTGCGGCACATGTGCGAGACGGTCGCCGTCATGTACCTGGGCCGGATCGTGGAGACCGGCTCGTCGGACACCGTCTACGCCGATCCCGCCCACCCCTACACGCGCACGCTCCTGTCGGCCGTGCCGGTGCCCGATCCGGAGGTGGAGGCCGCGCGGGAGCGCATCGTCCTGCAGGGCGACCCGCCCAGCCCGCTCGCGCCGCCGCCCGGCTGCACCTTCCATCCCCGCTGCCCGAAGGCGCAGCCGTTGTGCCGGACCGAGCCGCCCGTGCTCACGACGGTCAGGGGGCGGCAGGTGAGCTGCCACTTCCCGGAGGAGTGAGCAGGCTCGCGTAGAGATCCCGGAAGGCGGCGACGGCCAGAGCGGTCGTCGCCGCCAGTACTTTCCTCTCATCGTGAACCGCCGGAGCGGAGGGACGCGACAGAGAGGCATGACACCGATGAACGGGCTCCCGTGAGCGAGCACGAGACGTGGCAGGACGCCCGGCTGCTGGCCGCCGTGGCCGACGGCGACCGGCGTGCGCTGGAAGTCCTCTATGCCCGGCACGCGCCCTGGCTGCTCCTCCGGCTCACCCGCCGCTGCGCCGACCCGGCCGTGGTGGACGAGGCGGTCCAGGACACCTTCGTCGCGGTCTGGCGTACCGCGCGCAAATGGAACGGTCGGGGCGAGGTCGCGGCCTGGATCTGGGGGATCGGCGTGCGCCGCCTGCTCGACCAGCTGCGCCGCCGCCCCGCGGCGGCGCTGCCCGCCCACGAGCAGGTCATGGTCTCCGCCGAGGAGCAGGTGCTGCTCGGCATCGAGTACGGCGAGCTCGGCCGGGCGCTCAACCAGCTCTCCCCGGAGCTGCGCGCCGTGGTCCAGGCGACCGTCCTGGACGGCCTGACCACCCGCGAGGCCGGGCGCCTGCTCGGCATCCCGGCCGGGACGGTCAAGACCCGGATGATGCGCGCCCGCGCGCTGCTGAGGGAGGAACTGGCGTGAGCGCCTGGCACATGGACGACGGCATGGCCGCGGCGTACGCGGCGGGCGAGCTGGCCGCGACGCCCGCCGCCTCCGTCGAGGCCCACCTGCTGGCCTGCGAGCAGTGCCGGCTCCTGCTGGCCCCGCGGGTGCCGCGGGCCCGCCTGGACCGGGTCTGGGACGACATCGCCGACGCCGTGGACGCGCCCGCGCCCCGCCCGGTCGAACGGCTGCTGCGGGCCGCCGGGATGCGCGAGCACACCGCCCGCCTGCTGGGCGCCACGACCTCGCTGCGGCTGCCGTGGCTGGCCGCGAGCGCCGTGGCGCTGTTCTTCGCCGCGCTGGCCTCGGGGGAGACGACCCGGTGGGGGCTGCTGACGTTCCTCACGCTGGCGCCCGTCGTGCCGGTGGCCGGGGTCGCCGTGGCCTTCGGGCGGGACGGCGATCCGGCGTACGAGATCGGGCTGGCCGCGCCGTACTCGACGTTCCGGCTGATGCTGATGCGGGCCGCCGCCGTGGTGGCGACGTCGTCGGCGCTGGCGCTGGCGGCCGGGCTGACCCTGCCGGGCGGCGGCTGGGCGACGGCCGCGTGGCTGCTGCCCTCGCTCGCCCTGACCTCGCTGACCCTGGCGCTGTCCAGCCGGTACGACCCGCGCCGCTGCGCCGTCGCGGTGACCGTGCCCTGGGTGGCCGCGGTCGTCGCCACGAACGTGCGCGAGCCGGACCTGGCCATGTTCGGGGCCGCCGGGCAGGCCGGCTACCTGGCCGTCATCGTGCTGTCCGTCGTGCTGCTCGCCGTCCGCCGCAGGGAGTTCTCATGATCGAGGCAGTCGGCCTGGTGAAGACCTACGGCCGCCACCGGGCCCTGGACGGGCTCACCCTCAGCGCGGGCAAGGGCGTCACCGGCCTGCTCGGCCCGAACGGCGCGGGCAAGAGCACCCTCGTACGGGTCATGGCGACCGTCCTCGCGCCGGACGGCGGCGAGCTGCGGCTGCTCGGCCGCGACCCGGGCACGGGCCGGCTGGAGATCCGGCGGCGGCTCGGCTACCTGCCGCAGGAACTGGGCTTCCAGCGCGGACTCACCGCCTTCGAGTTCGTCGACTACGTGGCGGTGCTGAAGGAGATGACACACCGCCGGTCCAGGCACGACGAGGTGCGCCGGGTGATCGAGGAGGTCGGGCTCACGTCCGTGAGCGGCAGGCGCGTCCGTACGCTGTCGGGCGGCATGCGGCGGCGGCTCGGCATCGCGCAGGCCCTGCTCGGCGAGCCCGAGCTGATCCTCCTGGACGAGCCCGCCGCCGGCCTCGACCCGGAGCAGCGGCTGCTGTTCGGCGAGCTGGTCGCCCGGCTCGGCCAGGACCGCGCGGTCGTGCTGTCCACCCACCAGACGGAGGACGTCGCCGCCCTCTGCGACCGGGTGGTCGTGCTCAAGGGCGGCCGGTGCGCGTTCACCGGCACCCCCGCCGAGCTGCGGGCGCTGGCCGAGGGGCAGGTCTGGGTGTCGGCGGAGAAGGTCGGCGGCCGCACGCGGCGGACCGGCGACGGCCTGTACCGCGGCCTCGGCCCCGCCCCCGGGGACGCCCGCCCCGCCGACCCCACCCTGGAGGACGGCTACCTGCTGCTCCTCACCGGCGCGACCACGGAGACGACGGCATGACCCGCCACGTGAGCCCGGTCGCACCGGGCGGATCCGACGAGCTGGAGAACGGCGGGGGCGCCGCGCACCTGCTGCCCTCGCTCGCGCTGGCCGAGACCCGGCGGCTGATGCTGCACCCGCTCGCGATCACGGGCCTTGCCCTGTACCTGGTCGGCCTGGCCACCACGGAATGGGCGCCCCGGCCCGCCTACAGCGCGCTCACCAACGAACTCGTCCTCCCGCTGGGTGTGCCGGTGTTCTTCGCCGCGACGCTCACGGCCTCGGCGACCAGACGCGCGGGCACCGACGAGCTGCTGGCCGCCACCCCCGCCGGACGCGACCTGCGCACCGCGGCCTCCTGCCTGGCCGCGCTGGGGCCGTTCCTGCTGGCCTGCGCGATGCAGGCCGTCCTGGCGACGGTCTGCGCGGTCGCCGGCGTCGAGCTGGAGCGCTTCCCGAGCCCGTACGAGATCGCGGCCGGGCCGCTGTGCGTGCTCGGGGCCGGCACGCTGGGGGTCGCGGTGGCCCGGTGGCTGCCGTGGCCGGGGGCGTCCGTCCTGGTGATGCTGGCGCTGGTCGCCGTCAACGGGGTGGTGGAGCCGCTGCACTCGACGCTGACCATGCTGGGCTTCTACGTCGAGTTCGCGCGGTGGGGGCCGCCGCCGTACCTGGAGGCCGTGGGGTTCGTGTCCGGTTCGCCCGACTGGCACGCCCTCTACCTGCTGGCGCTGAGCCTGGGGGCCGGGGCGCTGGCGATGACCCGCGACTCCGCCCGGCGCGGGCTCTGGCTCGGCGTCGGGGCCGTCCTGCTCGCGACCGCGGCCGTCGCCGCCACCCGGCAACTCCCATGACCCTCGTGCGGGCGCCCGGCGCGCGGGGCCGGCCGCGTGCGCTGCTCGTGCGGGTGTCTGGTGTGCGGGGCCGGGCGCGTGCGCTGCTCGTGCGGGTGTCTGGTGTGCGGGGCCGGGCGCGTGCGCTGCTCGTGCGGGTGTCCGGTGTGCGGGGCCGGGTGTTCGCGTTGCTGGTCCGGGTGCCCGGGGTGCGTGGCTGGGCGGGGGCGTCGCTGGTCCGGCGGCTGCGGCGGGCCGTCGCCTCCACCGGGCCGCAGGCCGCGCTGGCCGCCGTGGTCGAGCTGGTACAGGACGGGCTGCCGGCCGCCGGGGTCGCCGTGGAGCTGCCCGGCGTCCGGATCGCGGCGGGCGAGCCAGGACCGGTGGCCTGCGACGTGCCGCTCGTATGGCACGGCCGGGCGGTGGGCCGCCTGCTGATCACCCCGTCCGCCGACCCGCGGGCGGTCGCCGCGATCACCCCGTACGTCGCCGGCGCCGCCCACAGCATGGCCGTCACCGCGGACCTGCGCCGGGCCGGGGAACGCGTGCTCGCCATCCGCGAGGAGGAACGTCGCCGCCTCCACCACGACCTGCGCGAAGGGCTCGGCCGGGCCCTGCGCGACCTGGCCGGGACGGTCGACGCCGCCGCCACCGGCCACCGCACCGACCCGGCGGCGGCCGACCGGCTCCTGCACGACCTGAGCGCCGCCATGAACACGATCAGCCAGGAGATCAGAGCCCTCCTCCAGGACCCGGGCCCGCGCCCCTGGGTGCCGTCGCCGCGGCCGGTGACCGTGGCCCGCGCGCCGAGCGCCGTACCGAGACGGCCAGGGCCCACCCGTCGCTGACCGCGATCAGCACGATCACCAGGTAGCGTCGGCCGCCCGCTCATGCCCGCCCGACCGGCCGGCCGGCGGTCATCGCTTCGGGGTCACCCGTACGACGGCGCGGCCGCGGTCGAAGGAGAGGAAGCGCAGGACGACGTCGTTCAGGGTGAGCGTGGTGACGCCCCGGATGTAGCCCGAGCAGCCCCCGCCCTCGTCGAACTTGCAGGTGGACGCGCCGCCCTGCTCGCCCTGGGAGCTCATGTCCCCGCCCCCGGTGAAGTCCGCCTCCCACGTGACCTTGTCGCCCTGGACGCTCCCGACGGCGAACCGCGAGACCCCGTGACGCTGCCCGAACTTCAGGACGTCGCCGGCCCGGAGGGTGACCTCGCACCGGGCGTCCGCGCACCCGCCGACCTCCCGCCCGCCATCGCCCGCGGCGGCACCGGGAGACGACCCGTCCGGCGCGGACCCGTCCGGCGCGGATTCGGACGCGGCGGATCCGGGCGGCGCGGACGCGGACGGCGACGTGCGCCCGGTCGTCCCGACGGGACCGGCGCATCCGGTCAGCGAGCAAGCCAGCAGGAGTACAAGCCACTTGACCATGGCAAACACCCTAGGCTCCGGGACGGACCTGGCCCCGGAGCCTCGCCCGGCGCGCCGCCGCACGACCTCAACGAGTGACGCGCAGGGCCCACTCGACCGAGTCCGGGGCCTGGACCCGTACCGTCATGGTCTTCCTGCGGCCCAGGTCGAGGCGGTTCATGACGGGGCTGATCAGGTCGTCGAGGCAGGTGAAGGGCATGTCGACGCCCGGCTCCAGGATGATCTCGGCCTTGCCCGCGCCCCGGCAGCGGAACAGCACCCACAGCTCGTCCCTGCCGGGCGGCACGTCCCCCACGACCATGCTGCCCTTCCTCGGCCCCGCCTTGAGCACGGTCGTGGTGCCGGCCTCCACCCCCGGCAGGCGCACGGCCTCGCGACGGGGTGAGGGCGTGCTCGACGGGGTGGTGTCCGGCCGCACCGCCGCAGGACCGGCCGGCGGCGCGGCCGTGCAGGCCGTCGCCAGCCACAGCAGGCAGCAGGAACCGACGAGAGAAGCCGTTTTGCGGACCGTCATGCCGAGCTCCCTCTTGTCTGGCGCACCGGCCGGCGCACGCGCGGGCCGGTCGCGGATGGAACTGGGGCGGAACGAGATGGAACGCCCTGATTTACGTGAGGCATTCGTCGAAGTACTCGATACCCGCCGGCCGCACCGGCCACGTCACCGGGCGGCGCCGTTCTCCGGTGTCGCCGCTGGCGTTGCTCATCGCCGGTCAGGGGTTCTCCGGCTTCGGCGACCAGTTCTTCGTCGTCGCCCTTCCCGGGATCGTGCTGCTGCGGCACGGCACCGCGACCCTCGGCACGGTGCTGACGGTCTACGGGGTCTTCCGGCTGGCCGGGCTCGTGCTCGGCGGCCCGCTCGCGGACCGCTGGACGCCCAGGCCGGTCATGCTGGCGGCCGACGTCGTGCGGGCCCCGGCCGCCGGGCTGCTGTGCGCCCTGGCCTGGGACGGCGCGGACCGGCTCTGGGCGCTGGCGGCGGCCACGGCGGTGCTCGGCCTGGCCGGGGGCGCCTTCCTGCCGGCGAACTTCGCCGTCATCCCCGACGTCGTCGAGGAGTCGCGGGTCCAGAGCGCCAACAGCCGCAACTACGCGACCGCGCAGGCCGTCGCGCTGACCGGGCCGGTGGTCGCGGGCGTGTTCGTCGCCCGTCTGGGCCCGGGGCCGGCGCTCGCCGTGGACGCGGTCTCGTTCGTCGTGTCGGTGGCCACCTTGTGGTTCGTCCGGCCGCGCCCTGACCGGGTGCGTCCGGAGCGGGGCCGCGGCGGGCCCGGCATGTGGGCCGTCGTGCGCGGGTTCCCGCTGTTCAGGGTCATCCTGACGCTGGCCGCCGTCGGCAATCTCGGGTTCGCCGGGATCCTGGAGGTCGGGCTGCCGGCGCTGCTGCACGAGAGCGCGCCGGCCACGTTCTCCACCGCGTACGGGATCGTGCTGGGCGCCTTCGGCCTCGGCGCGCTCGCGGGCAGCGTCGCGGCGGGCCTGCTGCGCGCCCCGCGCAACCCGGTACGGGCGGCGGTCCTGCTGATGCTCCCGCAGGCCGCGCTGCTCGGCGCGGTCGGCCTGGTCGAGGGCCGGGTCTGGCCCGCGGCGCTCTTCCTCGGCGCGGGCGCGGCGAACGCGGCGGGCAACGTGCTGCTGATCACCGTCGTGCACACCACGCTGCCCGCGGAGGTCCGCGGGCGCGTGTCCGGGGCGCTGCTGGTGGCCTCGTTCGGGCTCTTCCCCGTGGGCGCGCTGCTCGCGGGACTCCTGGCTTCCGCGGCCGGTCCGAGGACGGTGTTCCTCTTCGGCGCCGCCCTCGTGGCCGCGGCAGGTGTGGCCGGTCTCGTCTCCGGGCCGGTCCGGGCATTCGCGAGAGGGGGTGAATCGCATGACGTACGAGATGAACGACCTGGGCACTGAGGCGCCGGTCGAGGTGAGCTGGATCATTTTCTGATCCCGGCGACAGGCCGCGGCAAGCGGCAGTCAGCACGAGGGCATCCGGGGGGAACGGCCGGCCCCCGGATGCCCGTCCGGCCGTTTCCGGCCCCACAGCGCAGAAGGACGAAGGAAGATGCCCGTTTCGCTCGACAGACTCATCCGCGTCAAACCCATCTACCCGGTGTACCGCCTGGACGGCGCCCGCTTCCGGATCGGCGCCCAGGCGGGCGTCACCGTCGACTTCACCGACCCGTACGGACAACTCTGGACCCTCGTCGAAGCGCTCGACGGCACCCGGACGCTCGGCGAGGTCGCCGCGGCGGTGGGCCGGGCGCACCCCGGCATCGGCGTCGAGGACGTGCTCGACGCGGTACGCGACCTGGACGGCCGCGGCTTCCTGGAGGACGCCCGCCCCAGCCCGTACGACGGCGGCGACGCCCGCCGCTACCAGGGCAACGTCAACTACTTCAGCCACTACGCCGGCCTGTCCGCCGCCCGCGAGCAGCCGCAGGACCGGCTGCGCGGCGCCCACTGCGTGCTGCTCGGCCTGGGCGGCGGCGGCTCGTACATCCTGCCCATGCTGCTGGCGGCCGGGTTCGGCCGGATCACGGCCGTCGACTACGACCGGGTCGAGCTGAGCAACCTGAACCGGCAGTTCCTCTACCGGGAGAGCGATCTCGGCGCGTACAAGACCGCGGTGGCCGCGCGGATGGCCAAGGAGGTGAACCCCGACGTCGAGTTCGCCGCCGTGCAGCGCAGGATCGGGTCGGCCGCCGACGTCGCCCGGCTCGTCCGGGGCGCCGACGTCGCGATCTGCGCGATCGACGAGCCGCCGTTCGTGGCGCAGCGCCGGGTGAACGCGGGCTGCGTGCAGGAGGGGGTGCCGTACGTGTGCGGCGGCTCGTTCGTCACCCGCGGCCGGCTGTTCTCGGTGCGTCCGCACGAGACGGGCTGCATGGACTGCCTGCACCTGTACTACTCGCGCGCCGACCCCAGCTACCTCGCCCAGCTCGCCGGGGCGCTGCGGGCCGAGCACGGCCGGGTGACCCTCGCCTTCGCCCCGCACATCGCGCTGGTCGCGTCGCTGATCACCGGCGAGGCGATCCGGCTGGTCACCGGCCACGCCGAGCCGATCGCCCTGGGCCGCCAGCTCGACGTGCACTTCGAGACCGGCGAGCTGGAGGTCATGTCCCAGTGGCCGCGCGACCCGGACGGCTGCCCGGTCTGCGGCGACGGCGCCGACGCGGCCTCGTTCGCGGTGTGGGCGGAGGCGGAGAGCGGCTCGCCTATGCTTCGATAGATGGACGTCATCCATCCCCCCAAACTCAAAGCGGGCGACGTCGTCCGCGTGATCGCGCCGGCCTGCTCGCGCGCGATGGTCATGGAGCACGACCACACCGCGATCATCGACGCCCGCTTCGCCGAGCTCGGCCTGACCCTCACCTACGGCCGCCACGTCGACGAGCAGGACGCCTTCAACTCCAGCAGCGTCGCCTCCCGCGTCGCCGACCTGCACGACGCCTTCGCCGACCCGTCGGTGGCGGCGATCCTGACGGTCATCGGCGGCTACAACAGCAACGAGCTCCTGCCGCACCTCGACTGGGAGCTGATCCGGGCCAACCCCAAGATCCTGTGCGGCTACTCCGACATCACCGCCCTGCAGAACGCCGTCCTGGCCCGCGCCGGGCTGGTCACGTACTCGGGGCCCCACTGGTCGACGTTCGGGATGCGCGACCACTTCGAGCAGACCCTGGAGTGGTTCGCCGCCGTCCTGTTCGGTGACGCGCCGGTCGAGCTGGAGGCGTCGAAGTTCTGGACCGACGACCCGTGGTTCCTCGACCAGGACGGGCGCGAGCCGATGCCCAACGAGGGCTGGTGGCCGCTGCGGCCCGGCGCCGCCGAGGGCCGCGTCGTCGGCGGCAACCTCTGCACCCTGAACCTGCTGCAGGGCACGCCGTACATGCCGTCGCTCGACGGCGCGCTGCTGATCGTCGAGGACGACCTGGAGTCGCATCCGGCGATCTTCGCCCGCAACCTCACCTCGCTGCTCCAGGTCCCGGGCGCCGAGACCGTCCGCGGCCTGGTGATCGGGCGGTTCCAGCAGGCCAGCCGGATGACCCGGGCCCTGCTCGAGCAGATCGTCGAGACGCAGCCGGGGTTGCGGGACGTCCCCGTCCTGGCCAACGTCGACGTCGGCCACACCAACCCGCTGGCCACCTTCCCGGTCGGCGGCCGGGCCCGCCTGACGGTCGGCCCCGAACCGTCGCTGACCCTCACCAGCCACTGACCTCGACCGGCCACTGACCCTCGACCGGGCGGTGACCCTCGACCGGGCGGTGACCCTCGACCGGGCGGTGACCCGCCGCCGCTAGGACGCGGCGGCGGGCTCGCGGCGCGGGGCCGTGGCCTCGGCCAGGGCCTTGCGCTCGGCCTCGACCAGGGTGCGGCAGTGCGCCGCCTCGGCCTCCACCCGGGCCTCGTCCCAGCCGAGCAGCCCCGCCATCAGCCGGGCCACCACCGGGGCCGCGTCGAGCGCGGCGGGGATCGCCTCGATGAGCATCCTGGTCCGGCGCGACAGGACGTCCTCGGCGTGCAGCGCGCCCTCGTGCGTGACGGCGTACACCACCTCGGCCCTGATCCACGGGCAGCCCTCCACCAGCGGCTCGCCGAGCGAGCGGTCGTCGTCGACCAGGGCGAGCACCTCCATCGCGAGCGCGCCGTAGCGCTGGACGAGGTGCTCCACGACATCGGCGTCCACGTCATGGTCCTCGGCCAGCCGCCGTACGGACGCGCGCACCGCCGGCAGCCCGTCCGCGCCGATCAGCGGCAGCCGGTCGGTCACCGACCCCGGCACGTCGAAGCCCTCCAGCGCCGCGTCCACGACGTCCTTGGCCATGACCCGGTACGTGGTGAACTTGCCCCCGGCGATCGTGGCCAGGCCCGGCGCCGGCACGTCCACGACGTGCTCGCGGGACAGCTTCGTGGTCGCCGAGCTCTCGTCGGCCGCCACCAGCGGGCGCAGGCCGACGTAGACGCCCACCACGTCGTCGCGGGTCAGCGGCCGGGCCAGCACGGCGTTGGCGTGGTCGAGGATGTAGTCGATGTCCTCGCCGGTGGCGGCCGGCTCCTCGCGGTCGCCGTCGTACTCGGTGTCGGTGGTGCCGACGATCCAGCGCCGCCGGGTCCACGGGATGATGAACAGCACGCTCTTCTCGGTCGGGATGATCATGCCGGTGGACGAGGCGATGGCCTCGCCCGGCACCATGACGTGCACGCCCTTCGACATCCTGACCTTGAAACCGGCCGGCGCCGAGCCGGGCAGCCCGTTGATCGGGTCGGTCCACACGCCCGCGCACACCACCACGGCGTCGGCCCTGACGTCCAGGTCGCGGCCGGTCTCCTCGTCGTGCACGCGGGCCCCGACGACGCGCTCGCTGACCTGGTCGCGCAGCATCTCGACGACCCGCGTCCGGGTGGCGACCACGGCGCCGTGCGCGGCGGCCGTCCTGGCCAGGGTGAGGGTGAAGCGCGCGTCGTCCACCTGGGCGTCGAAGTAGATCATGCTGCCCGACACCGCGTCCGCGCGCAGGCCGGGCGCCATCCGGCGCGACTCCTTGACCGACAGGTACCGGTGCCGGGGCATCGGCCGGCGCATGCCCTCCAGCGTGTCGTACAGGGTCAGCCCGGCCCCCACGTACGGCCGCTCGATGATCCCGTGCTGCAGCGGGTACAGGAACGTGACCGGCTTGACCAGGTGCGGGGCCAGCCGCGAGACCAGCAGGTCGCGCTCCTTCAGCGCCTCGCGGACCAGCTTGAAGTCGAACTGCTCCAGGTAGCGCAGGCCGCCGTGGATGAGCTTGCTCGACCTGCTCGACGTGCCGGCGGCCAGGTCGCGGCTCTCCACCAGCGCGACCCGCAGCCCGCGGGAGGCGGCGTCCAGCGCGGCGCCCGCGCCGGTCACGCCGCCGCCGATCACCAGCACGTCGAAGGACTGCTCCGCCAGCCGGTCGATGGCTGCCTGACGGTTCCTGGCGTCCATCGCCCCGGTCATGTTCATTGATCCCCCGAACAACACCTTGTGCTCATATGCTCACGATCCGTATACCTTTCCCCGATCGGGGAATGGCACACAACGCCGACACCACGAAAGCGGGGGCAGCGGTGGTCGAACGTGTCAAACGACTGGAACTGGCCGGTGAGCTCATCGCCGAGTTCGCCGGCACGATGGTGCTCATCCTGTTCGGGGTGGGCGTCGTCGCCCAGGTGGTCGCGGCCGGCATCGGCAATCACGACAGCATCGCCTGGGCGTGGGGGATCGGCGTCGCGCTCGGCGTCTACGTCGCAGGCCGCGTCACCGGCGCCCATCTCAACCCGGCCGTCACGCTCGCGTTCGCGGCCTTCCGCGGGTTCCCGTGGGCCAAGGTGCTGCCGTACTCGCTGGCGCAGACCGCAGGGGCGTTCGCCGGGGCGCTGCTGGTGCGCTGGAACTACACCGAGGTGCTGAACAAGGTGGACCCCGGGCACACGCTGAAGACCCAGACCGTCTTCTCCACCCTGCCCGGCAACGGCTCGCTCCCGGTCGGCGCCTGGGGCGGGTTCCGCGACCAGGTCATCGGCACCGCCATCCTGATGTTCGTCCTGTACGCCCTGTCCGACTCGCACAACCTCGCGCCCGGCGCCAACCTCGGCCCGGTGGTCATCGGCCTGCTCATCGTCGGCATCGGCATGGCGTGGGGCGCCGACGCCGGCTACGCGATCAACCCGGCGCGCGACTTCGGGCCGCGCCTGGCCAGCTTCCTCACCGGCTACTCCGGCGCCTGGCGCGACCAGTACGGCGACCTGTACTTCTGGGTGCCCATCGTCGGCCCCCTGCTCGGCGGCCTGGCCGGCGCGGGGCTCTACCAGCTCATGATCGCCCGGTTCCTCCCCGAGCCCGAGCCCGACATCGAGGACGCGGGCCGCGTCTGACCCGAACGGAGGAGAACGACCATGCCCGATTTCGTGGGGGCCGTCGACCAGGGCACCACCAGCACCAGGTTCATGATCTTCAATCACAGCGGCCTGGAGGTGTGCAAGTTCCAGCTCGAACACGAGCAGATCCTCCCCAGGGCGGGCTGGGTGGAGCACAACCCGATCGAGATCTCGACCAGGACCTCCGCGGTGATCGAGACCGCCCTCCAGCGCACCGGGCTGCACGACACCGACCTGGCCGCCGTGGGCATCACCAACCAGCGCGAGACCACGGTCGTGTGGAACCCGCGCACCGGACGCCCGTACTGCAACGCCATCGTGTGGCAGGACACCCGCAGCGCCAGGATCGCCGCGCAGCTCGAACGGGACGGCCGCGGCGAGGTCATCCGCAGGAAGACGGGCCTGCGGCCGGACGCCTACTTCTCCGGCGGCAAGATCCAGTGGATCCTGGAGAACGTCGAGGGCGTGCGCCAGGCGGCCGGGCGGGGCGAGGCGGTCTTCGGCAACACCGACACCTGGACCCTGTGGAACCTGACCGGCGGCTCCCGCGGCGGCGTGCACGTCACCGACGTGACCAACGCCAGCCGCACCATGCTGATGGACCTGGAGACGCTGGAGTGGGACGACGAGCTGCTGTCCTTCTTCGGCATCCCGCGCGAGATGCTGCCGGAGATCCGCCCGTCCTCCGAGCCCGCATCCTACGGCACGACCAGCCGGTACGGCGCGTTCGGCGGCGAGGTGCCGATCACCGGCATCCTCGGCGACCAGCAGGCGGCCACCGTCGGCCAGGTGTGCTTCGCGCCGGGCGAGGCCAAGAACACCTACGGCACCGGCAACTTCATGCTCCTCAACACCGGCACCGACCTCGTACGCTCCGATCGCGGCCTGCTCACCACCGTCGCCTACAAGTTCGCCGGCCGGCCGGCCGTGTTCGCGCTGGAGGGCTCGATCGCCGTGACCGGGTCGGCCGTGCAGTGGCTGCGCGACCAGTTGCACATCATCCGCTCCTCCGCGCAGAGCGAGGACCTGGCCCGGCAGGTGGACGACAACGGCGGGATCTACTTCGTCCCGGCGTTCTCGGGGTTGTTCGCGCCGTACTGGCGGCCCGACGCGCGCGGCGCGATCGTCGGCCTGTCCCGCTACAACAGGGACGCCCACCTGGCGCGCGCCACGCTGGAGGCCATCTGCTACCAGAGCCGGGACGTCGTGGAGGCCATGCAGCAGGACTCCGGCGTGGTGCTGGACGTGCTCAAGGTCGACGGCGGCGTCACCGCGAACAATCTGTGCATGCAGCTCCAGTCCGACATCCTGGGCGTGCCGGTCAGCCGTCCCGTGGTGGCCGAGACGACCGCGCTGGGCGCCGCGTACGCCGCCGGGCTGGCCGTCGGCTACTGGAAGGACACCGACGAGCTGCGCGCCAACTGGGCCGAGGACCGGCGCTGGAACCCGGAGTGGAGCGACGAGCAGCGCGAGAAGGGGTACGAGGGCTGGAAACGCGCGGTGAGCCGCACCCTCGACTGGGAGTCCTGACCGCCCCCGAAGGCGCGTGACGCCCTTACCGTGCGCTTACCGGGGCCGCGCCCAGAATGGGGTCTCCAGCGGAAGGAGACAGCGTGCGATTACCGTCCCATGCCGGCCGGACCCCTGGTGGCCACGCTCCGCCCGGCAGGGCCGCGGCGCTGTTCGGAAAGCTGGGCATCCGCGCCCGCCTGACGTTCACCTACGGATCCATGCTGTTCGTCGGCGGGACGCTCCTCCTCACCGTCGCCTACCTGCTGCTGCGCGCGGTGCTCGACGGCGTGGAGTTCTCGCTGGACGTGCCGCCGGGCACCCCCGACGAGCTGGTGACGGTCTGGCGGCACCAGATCGAGATCCAGGCCGTCAAGCTGGACGAGCAGATCCTGCGCCGCATGGTCCAGCAGTCCGTGCTGATCCTGCTGGGCGTCGGCCTGTTCGCGCTCGTCTTCGGCTACCTGGTCGCCGACCGGGCGTTGCGGCCCGTCGCCAAGATGACCGCGACGGCCCGCAAACTGTCCGAGAGCACGCTGGCCCACCAGCGCATCGACCTCCAGGGCCCGGACGACGAGCTCAAGGAGCTGGCCGACACGTTCGACTCGATGCTGACCCGGCTCAACAGCGCCTTCAACTCCCAGCGCCGCTTCGTCGCCAACGCCTCACACCAGCTCCGCACGCCCCTGACCATCAACCGCACGGTCCTGGAGATCGCGCTCTCCGACCCGGCGGCCTCGCCCGACCTCAAGGCCCTCGCCCGCACCCTGCTGGAGGTCAACGCGCGCAACGAGAAGCTCATCGAAGGGCTGCTGCTCCTGGCCAGGAGCGAACGGGAGCTCGCCCGCAGGAAGCCGGTGGACATCGACGACGTGGCGCTGACGGCGGTGGAACAGCTCACGCCCGTCGCCGACCAGCGCGGCGTGACCGTCGTCTCCCGCCTCGGCGGCACCACCATGGCGGGCGACCCCGTCCTGCTGGAACACGCCGTGGGGAACCTGGTGGACAACGCCATCAAGTACAACCTCCCGCAGGACGGGCAGGTCTGGATCAGCACGGAGGAGACGCTGAGCGGCGAGGTCGTCGTCAGGGTGGCCAACACCGGGCAACCCGTGCCGGCGTACGAGGTGGGCAGCCTGTTCGAGCCGTTCCGGCGGCTCAACGCCGATCGGGTGGACTCGGCGAACGGCTCGGGGCTCGGGCTGTCGATCGTCCGCGCGGTCGTCCAGGCCCACGGCGGCGAGGTGACCGCGACCCCGCGCGAGGGCGGCGGCCTGACCGTGACGATCAGCCTTCCGGCCGCTGAGGCGGCCCCGCCCGGCCCCCGATCCGGGCGCGGGCCGCCCCGCGGGCGGGTCGATCACATGCCGGACGGCGGGTACGCCTCCGGGTGCTCCTTCGGGTCGGGCATCTGGTCCCAGGACGGGTCGTCGATCACCTTGCAGGGCTTGGCCGGCCCGTCGACCAGGAAGCCGCTGAACTGCCACAGCACCCTGGGCTTCTCGGGGCCGGAGGTCTGGTCGGCGTTCTCGGTGAACTCCAGAACGGCGGTCTGCCCCGCCTTGATCCGCTTGGGGTCGATCCGCACCCGGCCGTCGCCCATCCGGAACGTCTTCGCGTTGGGGCTGTTGTCGAACGCGTCCTTGATCTTCTTGCGGACCGCGGGGTCCTTGCTCTGGAGCTCTTCCTTGGTGAAGGACGGGCCGGCGTCGGCGGGGGCGCGGTCGGGGGCGCAGCGGGTGCCGGGCTTGAGGTAGGAGACGTCGGCGGGCACGCCGAGCGCCGCCAGGTCCTTCTCCACCTGGGCGGGGTCGCGGAACTCGTTGATCTGCAACGTGATCGTGCCGTCGGTGTTCTTGGTGAGCGCGTAGGCGGGGGCGTCCGAGCCGTTGAGGAACGGCGTCACGACCGCCGCGGCGGCCGCGACGGCGGCCACCGCCGCGCCGGTGAGCAGGCGCCCCCTGGTGCGCCGGCGCCGTACCCCGTTGCGGGCCTCGATCTCGGCTTTCAGTTCCATCAGTACGTGCTCCTTGAAGTTCATCGGATTCCTTCCATGACGAAGGGAGCCATCTCCGGCACGTCCATGAGCGCGTGGCGGGCGCGGTGCAACCTGGCCCGGGCGGCTCCCTGCCGGATGCCCAGGGCGGCGGCGGCCTCGCTGATCGTGAGCTGGTCGATGACGACCAGTTCGAGCATCGCGCGGTCACCGTCGGGCAGTCCGGCCATGGCCTGGAAGGCCCGTCTGGCCAGGTTCTCGGCGTCTATCCGCGCCACGAGCTCGGCCACGTCGTCGGAGTCGAGATGCCGTCGGCCGCCGACGCGATCGGCCAGCCTCAACTCCTTGTACGCCCGCCGCCGCTCGGCCGAGAGCGTGTTGCGCGCGACGCCGTACAGCCAGGCGATCTCACTGCCGCGGCCGGGCCGGTAGGTGTGGGCGGAGTCGAGCACCGCCATGAACACCTCCGCCACCAGGTCGGCGGCCGTGTGGGGATCATCGACCCGGCGGGCGAGGAACGAGGTGACCGCATCGACGTGGCGCCGGTAGAAGGCCTCGAAAGCGTCCGGATCTGTAGCGATATCCGGCTGTTTGCGACGCACCGGCCGTGCTCCCTTCGTCGATTACACCCCTTCTTGGTCAGTAGCCGAGAAAACGTTATGAGAGCCAACAGAACAGACGTCTCGCCCCGGCTCTGACGACGCCGGGCGCGGGCTTGCTACGTTGCCCGGCATGGGCCACGGAACGAGATCACTGAGCCGCGCGGACGTCACCACGGCGCTGGTCACCACCCTCGACGCCGCCCCCGCCTGGCTCCCGGGGAGCGACCAGTACTTCGTCAGGTTCGCGGTGAACGGGGTGGAGGTGGAGCTCAGCACCGTCGAGCGGCAGGCCGGCTCGGACGCCCTGGAATGCGTCGGCGAGGGGCCGTGGCGGCATCACGTCCTGGTCGCGTGCGGTCCGCACCAGGTGCCGGCGGTACGGCTGGAGATCCGGCTGGCCACCGAGCTCCTGCGCGAGCGCGCCGACCGGTACGGGCCGCTCGTCGGCCATCTGCGCACCCACGGCTTCGACCCCGCCCTGCTGCGCCGCGCGATGGACGCCGCCGGCGTCCCGGACGCGCGGCGGCGTCAGATCCTGGAGGGCCTCCGGGCTCAGGACCGCGAGAACTTCTTGAACAGGAAGAAATAGAGCTTGATGTACTGCCCGACGAGGATGCCGTTGATGATGGTGCCCTCGCGGATGAACTGCGGGCCGCCCAGGAAGATCAGCCCGATCGCCGCGGAGACCACCAGCAGCGTGCAGTCGAAGCCGGTCTTGAGGTTGCCCCACTTGAAGCCGGTGCGCTTGAAGACCGTGTTGACGAACATGTCGACCGGCATGAGCACCAGATTGGCGCGGATCATCAGGAACAGGCCGAACGCCAGCGTCGCGTCCGCGACCACCAGGAGCACGAACTTGGCGGCGTACGCGTCCAGCGCGATCCAGCTCGTCAGCATCAGGTTCAGATCGAGGAACGTGGCCAGCACCAGGGCCGGGATCAACGACAGGAAGTTCCTGAGCTTGAAGTCCTTCGGCAGGACGAGATAGGTCAGCAGCAGCATCAGCAGCTCAAGAGCGAAGTTGAACGTCCCCTGGCTGATCGAGGGAAAGACCAGGGTCATCGTCCGGGTGAGGCTGCTCTGCGGCGAGATGCCGATCCCCGCCCTGATGGCCAGGCTGACCCCCAGGGTCAGCAGGTAAATGCCGGCGCCGTAGGTGATCCAACGCCGCACCAGACTTCCGGTGTCGACGACTCCGGCCTCTTTTTCATGCTGTAGCACAGTTGCCTCCTTGACTGTTGGCTGTTCCGGCCGGAGCCTGCCGGACGACGTGGTGCCCGCTTCTCAGAGCACGGCTCAGACCATGAACCCGAAGCGGTCGAGTGAGATGAACAGGGTCAGGAGCTTGTTGACGACCGGCTCGCCCTCGTTGTGGTTGCCCAGCTTCTCCAGGGCGGCGTCGATCGACCGGGTCGCCTCCACCAGCTCGGCCAGGCTCATGTCGGCCATCACGCCGTAGATGTCGAGCGGCAGCGCGGCCCGCACCTGCCCGTCCTCGGTCACGAGGCAGCCGCCGACGAAGGCGTCGAGCTGCCGGAGGTTGTCGCACATCTCGGCGCTGTCGCTGCCGACCACCACGAAGTAGGCGAACGGCGCGGGCCAGAACGTCGACACGGCGCCCCGGTCGATCGAGACCCCCTTGAACAGCCCGTTGACGACGTGCCGGGTGCCGTCCGCGTAACGCTGGACGACGGAGATGCGGTTCAGCCTGACACCGTCCACCTCGGGCACGACGGCGCCGTCCGCGTACGGCACCCAGACCTCCTGGGAGAACTTCAGGTGGCCGCGTCCGTAGACGTCGAAGAGCAGGACCTTCGCCCTGGTCCCGTCCTCGGAGAGCTCGATGGGCGTGAGGTCGAGCTGGTCGGGGGCCAGGTCGGCGAGGCCGGGCCGGGGCTCCTGCACCATGACCGAATAGTCCAGATCGACCGGCTTGAGGAGCTTGCGGTCCTTGGCGACCAGCTCGCCGCCCTTGAACACGTACAGCGGGTTGATCTTCGACAGGCTGTCGGTCAGCACGATGTCGGCGAAGCGGCCCGGGGCGAGGGAGCCGAAGTCGTGATCCATGCAGAAGGAGCGCGCCGAGTACAGCGTGCCCATCTTGATCGCCTGGATCGGGTTGAGGCCCATCTCGACGGCCAGGGAGATCACCCAGTCGATGTGCCCCTTGGTCAGCACCCGGTCGACCGAGATGTTGTCGGCGCACATCTGGAAGTTCTCGGCCGGCCAGCGGCGCCTGACGATGGCCCGCAGCATGGTCCTGATCACCTCGGGGCTGCCGACGCCGAACTTGATCTGGGTCTGGAAGCCGTACCGGATGCTCTTCTCGATGTCGTCCTCGTTCCAGACATCGTGGTTGTTGTGCGCGCCGATCGCGGGCATGTAGTTCAGCAGCATGTCGGGCAGCGCCGTCACGCCCCAGTGGCTGTTGACGAAGCCGCCGTTGGCGCGGCCCAGTGCCGACTTGCGGAAGTCGTCCTCGTTGCCCGTCATGTAGGACAGGTGGGCGAGCTCGCCCAGCCCGATCACCGGGTCCATCTTCAGCATGGCGTCGGTGACCTCGACCGACGTCTTCTTGCCCGGCGCGAAGGCGTAGATCCGGTAGGGCAGCTTCTCGTAGTCCTTGAACAGCGCCGCGGCGGCCTCGACGGCCTCGTCCCCGGCCGCGCTGGCGAAGTCCAGGGTCTCGGCGAAGATGGTGGTCGTGCCGCTCGGGACGATCGCCTCCCCGAACGCCGCCGGATGGGCCAGCTGGGCGTCGAAGTGCAGGTGCGCGTCGATCAGCCCCGGGATCGCGTACAGGCCCTGGCCGTCGAACACCTCGCGGACCCGCACGATCGACTCGTCCGGGTTCAGCGCGATGATCCGCTCGTCGTAGACGAGGATCGAACCCTGGAAGACGCTCTCGCTGTGCACATCCAGCACGCTGAGGTTGCGCAGCAGCAGGTCCGCCTCCCTCTCCCCGCTCAGGATGTCGAAGACCGCCCGCACGTGGTCGTAGTGGACCGAGACCCGGTCCGTCCCACCGGCCTGGCCCGTCTTCTCCTGCTGGAGCATGATTTTTCCTCGCTTCATTGCTCGGCTGTTGGATTCCGCTCGCGGAACGAGACCCGAGGACGCGGCTCCGGGATGCCGGCGGCCGGTCGCGGAGTTTCATCAGAGGGCCGCCGTGGCCGTGTCGCTCGTACGCGCTGTGGCTATGAAATGGCACAGCACCGTTGCTGACAAGCAGCCGTTTTCGCACGGACTGTACTCTTTTCGCGCACGGTCCAGCCCAGGGAGGCCCCATGCTCCACTCACGCGTGCTGCACTACATCGACGAGGTCGCGCGGTACGGCTCCATCCGGGCCGCCGGGGCGCGGCTCCACGTCGCCCCGTCGGCCATCAACCGGCAGATCCTGATGCTTGAGGAGGAGCTCGGCGAGCCCCTGTTCGAACGCCTGCCGCGCGGCATGCGGCCCACCCCGGCGGGCGAGGTCCTCCTCGCCCA
Organism: Nonomuraea sp. NPDC049684; assembly: GCF_044465345.1. NCBI lineage: Bacteria > Bacillati > Actinomycetota > Actinomycetes > Streptosporangiales > Streptosporangiaceae > Nonomuraea > Nonomuraea sp. NPDC049684. Next base: position 91,471 of record NZ_JBITLO010000020.1, read on the forward strand.
CGTGCGCAGGACCCTCCAGGAGTACCGCGAGGCCGTGACGGAGATCCGCGACCTGCAGTCACTGCCGAGCGGCGAGGTGGTGATCGCCACGATGACCGGCCTGGCCAGCAGCATCGTCTCCACCGCCACCGTGAACTTCCACGCCCGCCACCCCGAGGTGCGCATCTCCATCCGCGCCCTGTCCACCCACGAGATCCTCCGCGCGGTGGCCGACAGCGAGGCCGACCTGGGCCTCGGATTCAACGTCCCGTCTTCGCCGCAGCTCGAACTGTGCTGGCAGATGGACACCCGGCTCGGCGCGGTCATCGCCCCCGCACACCCGCTGGCCCGCCTGGAGTCCATCCCCCTGGCCCAGTGCGCGGCCTACCCGCTCATCTTCGCCGACCGCTCGATGGTGATCCACGGCATCATCGCCGACACCTTCGCCGAGGCCGGCCTGAAGGTCGAGCCCGCCTTCCACACCAATTCGATCGAGACGATGAAACGGCTGGCCGCCGCCGGTGAGGCCATCGCCTTCCTGAGCAGGTTCGACATGGCCGAGGACCACCACAACGGAACCCTCGCCTTCCGGCCGGTCCGCGACCGCGCCTTCAGCAACAACATCCTCTCGCTCGTCCGCCGCGAGAAACACGGCCCCGGCCCCGCCGCCCTCCTTTTCGCCGAGGAAATCATCCAAACCCTGGAATCCGTGGCCCAACCCTCCGACGAACTCGTCAGGGACGTTCGGCGGGCGTGAACTCGTCCATGAAGCGGCCGAATTCGAGGTCGTAATACGCCCGGGCGATGGGCTCCTTTGTCTTCACGTCGGCCCGGCGGAGGTGCACGGTCCCGAAGGCGTTCAGCCGGCCCACGAGACTGCGGTACTCGCCGGCCATCAACCCGTCGATTCCGCGAAAAGGGTCAGCGTACGATCACGCCGGGATGTGCGGCCTCGAAGGCGGCGAGGCCGGCGGCGGTGAGCCGGAGGTGCAGGCCGCCGGCGACGTCCACCGTCAGGGGCTTGTCCTTGCCGTAGAACACCAGCGAGACATCCAGCTCCAGGTAGGTGTTGTCGTGCGTCTCCTCCATGAAGTTGCGCTCGACGATGTTGGCGTTCCGCGACGCGGCCTCGTCCGCCGTCTTCACGCTGCCGCCGACGCCGCCGAAGCCGAGACCACCGTCCTGCGCCCCGGCGGACCCGCCTGCCCGCGCCGCCACGCCCCGGCCCTGCTCCTGGCCGTGCCCGACCGTGCTCATGGTCTGGGCGTAGACACGCTGCTTGACCAGCGCGGTGGTGATCTCGCGGGCTCCGGTGACGTCGATGCCCACCCTGCCGATCCCCGGGATCTCGTACTCGTGCGCGAGCAACTGCTCCAGGTGGGCGCGCATGGTCCGTTCCTTGGTGGCCTCGGCGAGTGACATGCCGGCCGGGCGGGAGAGCTCGAACCCGTCGGGCCGGTCGGCCAGGGACGGGACCTCGCCCCGCAGCCTCGGCGGCACCGCGCTCACCGGCGCCCATTCCTCGACCAGCGAGGCGGCCGGGAACGCGACCTGGCTGACGTCCCCCCTGGGCACGCCGTCGCCCAGGGTGGCGGACATCCGGTTGGGTCCCGCCGCGTCCGTCCAGCGCGGATCCGCCGCGACGACCGGCGTACGCCCCGCGACCGGCGTGCCCTGCGGCACCTCGGTGGTGAGATGGCCCGGCACCAGGACGCCGACCTCGCCGTCCACGACCGCCCGGGACGTCGAGGTGACCCCGGCGTGCCGGTCGAACAGCCTCCCGGCGCCGTCGTGCCCGGTCACCTCGCCCACCTTGAGCAGCACGTTGCGGGCCACGTTCTGCACGGGCTCCAGGAGCGGGCGGACCGGGACGTGTTCGAGCGTGATCTCGTACCGGACCGGATGCCTGAACTCCTGCGGGGCCTCGCGCGTCTGGTAGCGGTTGATCTCCTTCGCGATCGTCCCCTGCCCGTCCACGGTGTGGGAGTCGCGGGAGTTGGCGAACCCCACCTCGCCTCCCCGGAGCTCGCCGTCGGAGGACTCCATGTAACGTCCTATCGCCTCCGCGCCACGGTCCGTCCCCGACTCGCGCACGCTCAGGTCGCCGCTCAGGCGCTCGTTGCGCAGCATGAGGCCGGCGTCCGGACGCTCGCCGACGTGCACGCCCTCGCCGACCTCGGCCGTGACCCGGATGCCCACGCGTTCGGTGACCCGGCCGTTCTCGTCCGTGACGAACAACCAGGAGGACACGCCGTTCCCGCGAAGCTCGCCCAGTTTGGTGCCGAGCGCGCCCTGGCCGTAGTTGCCGCGCAGGTGCTCGGCCACCGGGTGGTTTGTGAGCTCCTGGCCGGGCGGGAGGAGGCCGTCGCGGCGCAGCAGCTCCACGATCTGCGGCAGCACGCCGTCCGCGTCGAGGTGCTGGACGTAGGCGGTGTTCAACGCCGCCTCGGGCGCCGCGTAGGCCCGCGTCGTGTCCCCGGCCGGCCTGGGCTCCACGGTCTCCGGGCCGTCGAGCCCGTGCCGGCGGGCCACCTCGTCGGGCAGCACGAGGTCCATGATGTCCTCCACCCGGACGTACGTGGTCGGGCCCTGCTCGACCGTTCCTTCGCTGGTCCGGCTGGGGGTGACCTCCAGGACCAGGTCCGCGCGGTACCAGTGGGAGGTGCTGCCGTCGGAGTAAGTGACCCGGGCCACGTCGCTGCTGCCCAGGTAGGAGCTCTCCACGGCACTGCGCTTGGCGGCGCCGTGCACCCCCGCTCGCGCCACGACCTTGCGCTCGGTGCCGCCGGCTTCCCCGGCTCCGTGCGCGGCCCCCGCGGTCTCGCCGTCGCTCAGGGTGACGCGCAGGCCGGTCCTGGCGTGGCCGCCGACCGAACGCCTGCCGCGTTCGCCGTCCAGCGCCCTGGAGTTGCTGCTGGTGTAGCTCTCGTGCTCCACGCCGGTCTCCGACTTGACGTGCCGCACCCCGGCCACATGGGCCTTGACGTGCACGTCGTGCCGCGAGCCCGCACGGTCCGACACGGTGTAGTGCAGGCCGTCGGGATGAGACGTGATCATGGTCTCCAGGTTGATCACGTCCGTGGCGGTCTCGAACACCGGCGGCACGTCCAGCCGCTCCGCGGCCGCAGGCAGTCCCGCCCACCGGTTGTAGGCCCCGGCCAGCGTCGCGGGAAGGTCGGGCATGGCCCCCATCCGGACGATGGCCGACAACTCGTCCGCGCCGGGCCGCCACAGGTCGGCGGGCCGCTCGGCCGACGACTCGACCCGTCCCAGATGGGCGACGTCCTGCGCGAGCACCGGCCGCTGCGGCAGGTGGACGTCCGGCACCAGGACCTCCGCCCTGCTGCCGTGCACCTCCCACGAGCTGTTCATCGTCTCCGTGCCGTCCCGCGAGATCCTCATCCTGACGTCGAAGGACAGATCCCGCGTGATCGTGAAGCCGCCGCTGGTCTCCGTGCGGTCGTACCTCGTGTGACCCGAGGAGAAGCCGGTGCTCTCCGACTTCGTGCCGCTCCCGCTCAGTGACAGGTTCACGGGGTCGATCTTCAGCCGTTCCGTCACGTCGAGGCGCGCGACACCACGCACCTCCGCACGGCCCGTGCGGGAGCTCTCCCGCTGGCTGGTGTCGGTGCGCGAGGTGATCCGGCGTTCGTTGACCGTCAGGTCGGACGCGCCGACCTCGTGCCGCCGGCCCAGCGTGCCCTCGGCCAGGATCTCGAAGGTGTAGCCGCCGATCGTCTTGTCGTACCTGATGCCGTGCAGGGCGTGCGTCAGGTCGGCCTCCAGCGCCACGCCGCCGAAGCGGCTCTCGACGTCCCGCATGACCTGCCGCCGGATCTCCGGCGGGAGGTCGGGCAGCGCCTGGTCGACCGCCTGGCGGATCTGCGCGCTGAGCAGCGTCTCGTCATGGACCCGGACGCCGCTGCCGAGCCCCGTGCCCCGGCCGGCCGCCAGCGTCTCCGGCTCCAGGACGTGCGGGTCGTAGCCGCGGTTCGGATGCTCGCCCCTGGCCGGGTACTCGCCGACCGGTTCGGTCAGCGCGAACTCCGTCCGCACGTCGTCGATCTCCCGGTGGAGATCGGCGAGCTTGCGCTGGATGTCGTTGAACTCGCCCAGCGGGCGCAGATCGTGCCCGAAGACGTCCTGCTCCATCCGGGACGCGTCGCGGGTCGGGACGATCAGCTCGGCGTTCACCTCCACCTCGAAGGCGCCGAGCCTCTCGGTCTCGACCTGCAGCCGCATCCGGGCGTCGTACATGGTGACGTCACCGAGCCGGGTCAGGACGGTGTGGTTGCCGTGCGCCCGGTTGGTGGAGGTGACGTGGTCCGTCCCGTAGCCGACCCCGCCGACGGCCCGCGCGACGACCTCCGCGCGGTCTCCCAGCGGCAGCCCGATCTTGCCGCCCGCGTGGACGCCGACGCTCGCGCCCTGCCGGTGCGACGTGCCCTCGCTCTCGCGCCGGCCCATGTCGTCCCGGAACATCGTCTCGACCGGCGCGCGCCCGCTTCCGTCGATGGGCTCGACCCGCGTGATCTCGCCGCTGATCCGGACGGAGTCCTCCTCCGACCGCAGCAGCGAGGTCTTGTACCGGATCGCCTCGGAGGAGACCCCGCTCGACAGCATCGACTGGCTGCGGTTCTTCATCCCCTGCTCACTGAGCAGGCTGGAGGTGAGATGGTCGGTGATCTTGACCACCTCGCCCGCGGGCAGCCCCGCCGCCAGCCCCCGGCGCTGCACCTCCAGCACGAGAGGCGTGACGTCCAGCCCGGTGATCGCGATCCCGTGGTCACGGAACTTGTGCCCCGCTCCGTCCGGCACCTCGTGGCGGGGGAGCGGCGAGGGGTGGTCGGTGCTCAGCAGCGGCCCTTCCCGGGTGAACTGCTTCGGGAACGGGATGGTCAACGAGAGGTCGGGCACCGCCGCGGTCTGTGTGACCCTCTCGCCGTTGCGGTAGACGTCGAGGGCGATGTCCGTGGCGAAGTAGTCATGGGCGGGGGAGATGGCCTTGTGCCCGCTGATGACCTCCACGCCGTTCGTGTGGGTCGTCCGGGCCGTGCTGGTGACGCCCGAACGGGGCAGGGCGTTCGCCTCGGCCTCGTCCGGCGAGTGGTAGAGCCCCTTCATCAGCCCCGCGGTCCGATCCAGCGAGGAGCCCCGCGAGGACTTGCCCTCCACACCGTCCCCGCCGAAGGCGACCGGCTTCTCCGGGGCCAGAGCCGGCTGCTCCACGTGCGTGAACTCGCTCGGCCGGAGCTTGAGGTAGATCACCTTGTCGCCGACGCCGAGCGTCACGCCCCTCTGGAGGTGGTTGGTCCAGACCTCGCGGTCGCTGCTGGCCAGCGCCTCGGTCAGCCAGAGGCGGATCACGGCTCGTTCCCGCGGGACGATCCCCGTGATCCCGGCGGCCATGGCGTGCGCCGCCGCCCTCGGGTCCACCGGCACCCTGACGTCGTGCACGGCCGTCTCGCCCAGGGCCCCCATCTCGACGACGCGCGGCGGATGGATCTCCGGCTTCGGCAGCCCCGCGTCGGCGGACGCGAGCTGGGACGTCAGCCCTTGAAGCGCCTCGGCCGGCATGTCGGGGCTGTGCCAGCCGGGCGACTCGATGGTCCGCTGGTTGTGGTTCACCGCCGCCAGAAGCGTGTCGGCGCCGCTCTTGGGCCCGTGCCCGGCCCCACCGTCCGGTCCGGACGGCGCACCTCCGTCCGGCCCGGAAAGCGGATGCCCGGACGAAGAGGACGAGTGAGGCGCGGACGGGCCGTCGGCGCCGTGCGGCAGGGGCGAGGCCAGGTGCTGCCCGTCCGCGCCGAGCGCGCTGGACGTGATGCCCTTGGCCAGCAGGTCCCAGCTGAAGTTGCCCTGGGCCAGCATGGAGCCGGCCGTCGTGATCCCGCCGGTCACGGCGAACTGCGCGGCCTGGCCGTACAGCGACGAGTGCGCCGCCGCCAGCAGCTTCTCGGCCGTGGACATCTCGGCCCTGGTCAGACCGGCCCGCAGCGTCGGGGTGGCCAGGCGGCTCAGCCCGCCCGAGGCCAGCCCCATGAGCCCGCCCATGGCGCCGCCGCTCACCGCCGAGATCACGAGCTGCCGGACATCGATGTCGTCCCTGCGGCCCTGCAGCATCTGGGTGCCCTGGATGCCCAGGTCCATGCCGGCCACGATCCCGGCGAACAGCAGGATGTTGCGCCGGCACTGCCGGGCGATCTGCCCGACCGTCAGCCGGGCGAGCTGCAGCCGCGGTGGAACGAGCGCCAGACTCGCCCCGCCGGTGGCCAGGGCCGCGGCCAGCAGATACCCCAGTTGCACGATCAGCAGCCAGACGGTGACCTCGATCATGTACTTGGCGTACTGGATCTGCACGCCCACGCCGTTGAGCGCCACCGCGGCGTCCACGAGCCGCTTGACCGCGAGGGCGACCTGACCGCCCGCCACCTTGTCGACGTGGGCGGCGAAGGCGAGATGAGCCTCCCCGTCCCAGTCCTTGCCGATCCTGCGGGCGCTGCCCGGCAGGTCGGCGCGCGTGCCCTCGACGATCCGGTGCGCGGCGATCACGCACGCGTCGGCCAGCCGGAAGCAGCCGGTCTCGTCACCTTCCGGCCAGTCCATGCCGACCACCCAGCCGACGTACGGCTTGGCGAAGTCGGGCACCAGGAACCCGTCGAACCCCATGGACGATCAGTTCCGCGTGACGGCGGGAGTGGGCTCGGCCGCCTTGTAGTTACGGGCGCTCGCGTTCAGCCCCGAGGCGACGTTCTCCAGCTCGTCGATGAACGCCGTCAGGGCGTCGAAGATGCCGCGTTCCATCTCGGGCAGCTTCTTGGCCAGCTCCGCGCCGTACTCGTCGTCGCCGAGGGTGTTCCGGTCCCGGTTGAAGGCCGCGCGGAGGTCGGCGCGCACCTGCTCCACGTTCCCCGCGATCAGCTCGTACGTCCTGGCCTCCCGGTACAGCGCCTCCCGCTGCACGTAATAGCCGCTGTAGCCGCTGTGGTCGCTCACGGGGCCGGCTCCACGGGGCCGGGGAAGAACGCGTCGAGCGTGGCCCGCTCCCCGAAGACGTCCTCGTAGGGCAGGTTGTCCGGCATGAGGGGGTCGAGCAGCTGCCTGCTCTGCTCGGAGACCGCGGCGGTGGCCGCGTTGGCCTGCTGCATGATGGCGTCGGCCAGTTGGGTGGGGGACAGGTTGCGATAGGCCCTGGGGTTCAGCTCGATGCCGCGCAACTGGCCGTGGCGGCCGACGGTCACGGTCACCATCCCGTCCGCCGACCGTGCCGTGTGCTCCAGGGCGGAGAGCTCTCCGAACGCTTCGCGTACGCGGGCCACCTGCTGGTTGATCTCGCCCGCGAGCGCACTGACCTCCGCCTCGAACGCGTCCGCCACAGAAGCACCTTTCGCCCGCCTATTACCGCAACGCATCATACGACACCCTTTTTTACAGGATTGGGGGTGTCCGCATCGTTTACCTTCCGTTAACAAAAGTGTCACGAGGTGTCTGAGTAACGTCCGCCGTAGCGCACAAAGACCAGCCAATCCCCCAGGAGCCCGACGCAACCGGCCCCCGCCCCAGCCCCATGCCCCACACCCCACCCGCGCCGACGTGCCACCATCCCATCCGCCAGCGCTCCTCCCCGCCACCCACCACCCCGGCTGCTCCCACGACCGAGCCATTTCGAGACAGCGACAAACGCATAAATGCAGCAGCCGAGAAATAGGACCCCGGCGGCCCGACCCCCAAGAGTCAGTGCTGCGAATATGGGTCTCCGGCGAGTGCGCCCAATGCCTATGGCGTCAACCTCAAGGCGTCTCGTCGTCGTGCCTCGGATAGATCCGCACACAGCGGCCATCGGTGTTGTCGATGACAATTCTTCCGGCGAGAGATCGCTTCAGTCTGAACGTCACGGGATGCGAGTAGCCGATCAGGTTGGAGTACACGGGCTCCTCCCAGGGCCATGGCCGGGGGCAGTCCTTCTCCACCAGGATTCCGATCACCACTTGTGCGGAGGATTCGTCCAGCTCGGTGTCCGTCACTCTCTCGCAGAGTTGAGGGGACCCCTCGGGGGCCCCGAACGTCAAATCGACCGTCAAAGTACGCTCGTCCGCCGACAGGTACGCGATGCCGATCTCATGCCAGGAAGAGGTCGCGCAGCCGGACAGGGTTAACGCCGCGCACACCAGAATGAGGAAAGCCTTGCCAAGATGCATGGGCGCACCCTAGTTGATCATCCGTGACCCCACCACGCATGGCGGATCGTAGGACTGCATCTGGGTGGTCGATCGCCCCAGCCCCCTTCGTCGGCCGGTCAACGGCAGGCGGTTGTGAGGGCGGCATGTGGGCGACACCATGTGGCCCGCTTCATGCGGCAGGAAAGTCCCACTGTTGCCGTGCTTACCTTTCCGATATTTTCAATATTCACCACGAAACCATGGAGTCAAAGACGTATGAACGGTCTTGCGAGAGCTTGTGCAGTCTTCACGGCAGGCGTTGTCCTGGCCTCCTCGTTGGCCGGCTGTGGAGCAATGTGCGAGGCGCAAGCAAAGCAGGACATCGACGAACTCAAGCAGATCGTACTGGAGCTTCTCCCACCGACTGTCGCAGAAACTGTCATGGAAGACGATGACTGCGATTCCGCAAGTGGCGGTTTCCTTACCTTCAGAGCGGATCGCACGATGACTAGCGAGCAGATATTCGAGAAGTTTCTCACCAAAGGGTGGAGCCGAATCGATGATCCACAGGATGGGTGCTTCCGTTGCGTCGACGGGCTCGACGGCGTAAGCACCGAGTGGGATGGCGACGACGTCTATCTGAAGATCAGCAACTCGGAAGATGGCTCCATGGATATCTTGGCGGCGTTCGCATGATGCGCGGCTCGAGTGGCGCTCACTCTCGGTCTTCGGCAATGGAAAGCCCATGGCCTGCGCTGGAAGACGCGGACCTCAAACAAGGGGACATCCATGTCTCCCCGCCAGCAGGCGGGCATCCCGGGGAAGCCCAGCCCGTCCGCGCACACCCACGACAGGCCGGCGGCACAGGCGGGCAGTACCGCCCCCCGGTGGGCGCCCACAGTCTGCCGGGCGTCGCCGCAGCGACGTCCTTGTGTGCCCGGCCGCCTCTCCCTCAAAGGGACGTGACACACCTGCACCCTCGTCACCACCGAGGCCGGCCACCGCGTCCACAGCACTCGCCCGGCCGAGTTCCATTCCGCGATCGAGGAATTCCTCCGCGCCTGAGCCGGCCGGACAACGCCTGGCATGCTGCACTGGATCACACGGCCGAAGGCGACCGGACGCCGCGTCAAATGGCGCACCAGCACGCCGAAGAGCAACCAGCGGCGTGTCTGCGCCGCACAGAACAACGTCGAGAAGTACGGGTCAGACAGGGGGTGGAGTGGTAGGGCGCCCGGGGCTCGAACCCGGAACCTACGGATTAAAAGTCCGCAGCTCTGCCAATTGAGCTAACGCCCCTCGCACGAGCAAGGGTACAGAGATTACCGCCCCGCCCGCGACGCCTCCATCACCGATATGCGGGCAGCCCCGTCAGGGCCTCCCCCAGCACCAGTGTGTGAATCTCCTGGGTCCCCTCGTACGTCAGCACAGACTCCAGATTGTTCATGTGCCTGATCACAGGGTACTCCAGGGTGATCCCGTTTCCCCCCAGGACGGAACGGGCCTGCCGGGCGATGTCCAGGGCGGCCCGTACGTTGGCCAGCTTGCCGAAGCTGATCTGCCTGGGCTCCAGCCGTCCCTCGTCCTTCAGGGCGCCCAGGTGCAGGGCCGTGAGCTGGGCCTGGGCGGCGCCGACGTACATCCAGGCCAGTTTCTCCTGGGTGAGCTGGAACGCGCCGATCGGCTTGTCGAACTGGACGCGGGTCTTCGCGTAGTCGACCGCCGACTCCAGGCAGGCGCGGGCGGCCCCGACGACCCCCCACAGGATGCCGAAGCGGGCCTCGGACAGGCACGACAGCGGCCCCTTGAGGCCGGTGACGCCGGGAAGCACGGCGGAGGCGGGCAGGCGGACGTCGTCGAAGTACAGGGACGAGGTGACCGAGGCCCTCAGGGACAGCTTCTTGTGGATCTCAGGGGCGGAGAAGCCGGGGGTGGAGGTGGGGACGACGAAGCCGCGGACGCCCTCGTCCGTCTGCGCCCACACCACGGCGACGTCGGCGATCGAGCCGTTGGTGATCCACATCTTGGAGCCGTTGAGCACCCAGTCGGAGCCGTCCCGCTTGGCGTACGTGCGCATGTTGGCGGGGTCGGACCCGTGGTCCGGCTCGGTCAGGCCGAAGCAGCCGATCGCCGTGCCGGCCGCCATGCGCGGGAGCCATTCCTCCTTCTGCTCGTCGGAGCCGTACCGCCAGATGGGGAACATGGCCAGCGAGCCCTGCACCGACACGAACGAGCGCAGGCCCGAGTCGCCCGCCTCCAGCTCGCGGCAGGCCACGCCGTAGGAGGTCGCGTCGGTGCCGGCGCACCCGTACCCCTCCAGGTGCATCCCGAGCAGGCCGAGCGAGCCGAGCTCCGGCGCGAGCTCGCGCGCCGGGAAGACGGCCTCCTCGAACCAGTCGCCGACGTGCGGAAGGACGCGGTCGGAGACGAAGGACCTGACCGTGTCGCGGATCAGCCGCTGGTCGCCGTTGAGGCGGTCGTCGAGGCGCAGCAGATCGTCCATGGCGGGTCCTCTCCTCGCGTAAGGGGTTACCAGGGTTCTACCAGGGACAATCCTGATGTGCTAACACCGGCCCCAGGGGCAGTCTTGAGACATGAACGAATACAGCGAGCACAACGTCAAGAAGCTTCGTCGCACCAACAAGGGCCGGGTCGTCGCGGGCGTCTGCTCGGGCATCGGTGAGTACGTCGGCATCGACGCGAACCTGATCAGGGTCGCCCTCGCCATCGCCACCCTGTTCGGCGGGGTCGGCGTCGGCGTGTACGCGATCGGCTGGCTCCTGCTGCCGGACGAGGAGCGGGACACCTCGATCGTCCAGGACCTGATCAGCAAGCAGCAGCAGCGCAACGCCACCGACTGGACCGGCGAGCACAAGCCGCAGCAGTGATCAGGCCGGCGCCTGGGCGGGCAGCTCCTGGGCATCACGGTCGTCCCGGGACTCGGTCCACATCAGGGCGAGCACGGCCGCCGCGATCACTCCGGTGATGCCGGAGAGCGCGACCACCAGCTCAGGACCGAGTCTCTCCGCCGCGAACCCGCCGACCAGGATCCCGATCCCCTGCACGGCCATCAACCCCGACTGCACCAGCCCGAACGCCTGGCCGCGCCGCTCCGGCGGCACGTTCTGGACGAACGCCGCGTTCGCCGCGAGCTGGTACGCCCCGCCGATCCCCGACAGAACCCACGCGGCCAGCACCACCGCGAGCGGCGGCCGGAGCGCCGTCACGGCCAGGGGCGCGCAGCTCAGCATGGCCATCCACCCCATCAGCCGCAGCCGCCGCGCCGGGGTCACGAACCTGCTGAACAGGAACGCGCCCACCACCGTGCCCGTCGGCATCGCGGCCATCAGCAGACCGGTGATCACGGGCACCGGCAGCGACCCCGTGGCGAGTTCGGCGGCATAGGGCACGGCGATGCCCTCAGGAAGGATGTAGAAGCCGCACAACCACGCGAACAGGACAAGCGTTCGCAACCTGCGCGAGCCGAAGACGAGCTGCGCACCCGCCCTGGTCATCGCCCACATCGACGGCTTCGCCCCGTCCTGGCCGGCGGCCGGCCGCGGACGCACCCCGGAGACCAGGATCAGGGCCGAGGCGAGGAACGTGGCCGCGTCGAGCGCGAGCGCCCGGTAGGGGCCCAGGGTGGCGATCATCGCTCCGCCCGCGGCGAAACCCAGCATCTGCACGGCCTGGTTCGTCATGTTCTGCAACGCCGAGCCGACGACGTACCGGTCGCCTTCGAGCACCTCGGGCAGCAGCGCCGCGCGCGCCGCCGAGAACGGGGCGCTGAGCAGCACCACGAAGAACACCAGCACGCACAACGCCCAGAACGGCATGAACGGCAGCGCCATCACGCCGACCAGCACCGCCCGGACGACGTCGCACGTCATCATGACGCCCCGGCGCGCGAACCGGTCGGCCAGCCCCGCCAGCAGCGGCCCGCCGACGATCGACGGAAGGTACGTCAGTGCGTAGACGGCCGCGGTGGCCAGGGGCGACCCGGTGCGGGAGTAGACGAGGACGGCGAGCGCCACCTGGGCGAGCTGGTCACCGAGGAGGGAAAGGCCCTGGCCGTACCAGAGTGCCCGGAACTCCCGGATGGCGATGACCTCGCCGTAGGTGGCCTGGTCTGTCTCGGCACGGCGATGCCGTCCCGGCGGCCTACCTGACTGCATGGCCCCCATTGGACTCCGCTGTGCCTGACTCACCGTGTTCGCTATGTGACCTAAGGTGCCCGATCATGAGGCAAGGCGCAACCCAAAGAAGTCAACGAGCTGCAAAGGGTCACCAGCCCAGTTCGTGAAGTCTGTCATCACTGATCCCGAAATGGTGTCCCACCTCATGGACAACGGTGATGCGCACCTCGTTAACGACTTCATCTTCTGTCTTGCATATCTGACATATGGGATTGCGGTAGATCTCGATCCGGTCGGGCAGGACACCTGAGTACCAGTCGCCGCGCTCCGTGAGGGGGACACCGGTGTACAGGCCGAGCAGGTGGGGCTCTGGCGGATCATCGACGACCGTGACGACGACGTTGCTCATGACGCGGGTGAGCTGGGCGGGGATCGTGTCCAAAGCCTCGGCCACGAGTTCCTCGAACTTCTCCCGCGAAACCTCGATCACGCATGCCATTCTGCCCCGTCAGTCAGGTATGCAAGAAACTGTATGAAGTTCGTTGACAGGTCGAAAGCAGTCATTCGGTCACGTGCAACGAGGGCCGTGGCGGTGCTTCTGGTGGCCGCCGCCGGCGCCTGGCTGGGCATCTTCCTGAGCGGCACCGTGCACGCCCAGGTCGGCCCGGTCGAGACGGGCATGTCGCTCAGGCCCGCCTGGAACGGCGAGACCGTCGTCGACGCCAGCCCTCTCGGCACGCTGACCTTCCGAACCCACGACGCCCCGCTCAGGCTCCGCATCACCCTGGAGAACATCGACCAGGAGCGCGCCAAGGCGCTCATCGAGGACCCCAAGCTGGCCGACCGCCTGCCGGGCCTCATCGAGAGCGACCTCCTGGACGGCGTGCGCGCCCTGGCGATCCGCAGCATGCTCTGTGCCGGGGCGGGGGCCCTGATCGCCGTCCTGATGGTCTACAGGCGCCCCAGGACGGCTCTGGTGGGGCTTCTGGCGGCCTCTGTGGGCCTGGCGGCCACCGGGGCGCTGGCCGCCCTCACGTTCCGTCCCAGCTCGCTCGTGGAGCCGCGCTACTCGGGTCTGGTCGCCGCGGCGCCGTCGCTGGTGGGCAGCGCGGAGTCGATCGTGACGAAGTTCGAGTCGTACCGGTCGCAGCTCACCAAGCTCGTCACGAACGTCTCCAAGCTGTACGACACCGTCTCGACCCTGCCGCTGTACGACGCCGACCCCAATTCCATCCGGGTCCTGCACGTCTCGGACATCCACATCAACCCCATCGCCTGGAACGTCATCCGCTCGCTCAAGGACCAGTTCGCCGTCGACATGATCATCGACACCGGCGACATCTCGGACCACGGGACCAAACCGGAGAACAAGTTCGTCGACGAGATCAGCCGCCTCGGCGTGCCGTACGTGTACGTACGGGGCAACCACGACTCGATGATCACCCAGAGGGCGGTCGAGAGGCAGAAGAACGCCGTGGTCCTGGACGACCGGGTGGAGAAGGTCGCCGGCCTGCGCATCTACGGCCTGGGCGACCCCCGGTTCACCCCCGACAAGTCGGTGGCCGTCGACTCCGACCCGGACGCGCTCGACCAGTTCGCCCGCTCACACCTGTCCAAGGTGGACAAGGCGGACCTGGTGGCCGTCCACGACCCCGTCGTCGGCCGCGGCTTCAGCGGGGCCGCGCCCATGATCCTGGCCGGTCACACGCATGACCGTTCGACGTCCATGCTGCCGTCCGGCACCCGCATGCTCGTCCAGGGCTCGACCGGCGGCGCCGGCCTGCGGGCGCTCGAACACGCCCAGCCCACGCCCGTACAGGCCTCGGTCCTGTACTTCGACCGGGAGACGCGCCGCCTGCGTGCCTGGGACGACATCACGCTGGGCGGCCTGGGGGAGCAGTCGGTGTACATCCAGCGTCACGTGGAGGCCGACCCACAACGTATGATTTCTCCGGAGCCAACGAACGCCCCGTCTCCAACGGGAACGATCACTGGCACCGCGTCACCGACCGCCGGTCAGCCACTTTGGCATCAAGGGCAATCGTCCCCTATGCTTCAGAGGTCTCCGACGGAAGGCGACAGGGAATCCTGAGCCCCCATCGTCTAGCGGCCTAGGACACCGCCCTTTCAAGGCGGCGGCACGGGTTCGAATCCCGTTGGGGGCACTTGCGAGTGTTTGGCGCACCGCGAACCGGCTGGTCGAAAGGCCACCGGAGAGCTGGTAAGCTAAGCAAGCGCAAACAGAAAGAAACGCAAGAAACGCAAGGTCCTGTAGAGCAGTTTGGAGTGCTCGCCACCCTGTCAAGGTGGAGGTCGCGGGTTCAAGTCCCGTCAGGACCGCTCTGGGTCAGGTAGCTCAGTTGGTACGAGCGTCCGCCTGAAAAGCGGAAGGTCGGCAGTTCGACCCTGCCCCTGACCACCAGCCTTTGAATAGCAAGGAAGCCTCGAACGGATTATCGTTCGAGGCTTTTTTGATGTCCGCTGACAGCAACGTCGCCTCCCGGTTTCGGACGGAAGGCCAGGTAGCGGTTGGCCGAATACGGCAACGGGCTGCCTGTGGGGGATCGAATACTGCTCGGGCTTTCCCGCCCAACCTCTCCCCGCGGGCAAGGTCGATCTCGGCAGGCGGCCGCCGCGGAAAGTGAGCACGTACGACTTCGTGTGGGAGGGGGGCGGCGATCCACACGCCGCCGGCCCCGTCCGCGCCGACGGCAGGCAGCCAGGTCTTGTACAACGGCAGGTTCAGCCACCTCCACGCGGTGCCGTCCCAGCGCACGATCATGCCGCGGTTGGGCAGCTCGCAGGACTTGGACCGCTCGAAGGCGGCCTGTGTCATCAGCCAAATGTCGTCGTGGGCGCGGGCCGCCATGCCGTGGAGGCCGCAGGTGGGGAAGGAGGGCAGCCCGGCGCGGGAGGGAGGGGAGCGGTGACCCATGCGGAGCCGTGTTCGTAGAGGGGCTTCGTCGGTGTGTGTGTCAGGGGTGGAAGAGGGTGTTGAGGTCGGTGAAGTCCAGGGAGTTGGCCAGGGTTTCGTAGGTGCCGGTGGTGAGGAGTTCTTCGGCGGCTCTGCGGGCGGCGGTGTAGGCGGTCTGGGCCAGGGCGGTGCCCACGCTGATCCGGCGTACGCCTGCCTGGGTGAGCTCGGCGATCGTGGGTCCGCCGGCGACGGCCATCGCGTTGACCGGGAGCGGGGACTCGGCGCAGAGGGTGGCCAGCGCGTCGAGGTCGAGGAGGCCGGGGACGAAGATGCCGTCGGCGCCGGCCTCGGCGTACGCCGCCGTGCGCTTGAGGACTTCGTCCAGGCGGTCGGCGGAAGGGCCGATGGCGAAGAGGAAGACGTCGGTGCGGGCGTTGACGAAGAGTTCGGGGAGGCCCGCTGCGGACGCCGCTTCCCGGGCGGCGTGCAGCCTGGCGATCTGGTCGGCGAGGTCGAACAGCGGGCCGCCGACGGCCTGGGAGTCCTCCAGGTTGACGCCCACCGCGCCGACTCCGGCCACGGCTCGGATGGTGTGCGCGACGTCCTCGGGGGCGGGGCCGTAGCCGCCTTCGATGTCGACCGTCACGGGGAGGTCCA
The DNA here is from genome assembly GCF_044465345.1 of Nonomuraea sp. NPDC049684. Lineage (NCBI taxonomy): Bacteria > Bacillati > Actinomycetota > Actinomycetes > Streptosporangiales > Streptosporangiaceae > Nonomuraea > Nonomuraea sp. NPDC049684. The sequence goes on from NZ_JBITLO010000020.1 coordinate 107,319, forward strand.
CGGTGTTCACGATGCGCCGGGCGGCGTGCAGCATCTCGTCGCGGGTGAGGTGCTGGCCGTCGCCGTGGCCGAGGGACCAGGAGACGCCGCCGCTGGTCGTGGCGATGGCTGTGGCGCCGGCTGCGGCGATCACGGCGGCGCTGGCGGCGTCCCAGGCGTTGGGGAGGATCAGTACGGAGTCGGCGTTGAGCTTTCTGAACAGATCAGCCTTTTTCGTCGTCGTCGCATCGGTGGAGGGGAAGTTATCCACAGACATGTGGGTGACCGCCTTCGGGGTGTTCGGAATCCGGCACCATGGCTCGGTGGGCGCCTGGTCCGGGATGTTGCCGGGCCGCGAGGTAGGCGTCCATTGATTAAGCTCTGACCGAATCGTGGACCCGCGGGAGGCGGCATGAAGGCGCGGCTGGCCTTTTCGGTGAACGATCTGGCCGAGACCCGGTTCGCCGTCTCGGCCATGTGGGAGGTCGTCACGAGTTGCCGGGCGCTGGCCGGGGCCACGGTGCCCGATCCGCATCGCGGGTGGGCCGGGCAGGTGCGTCCCCGGCTCGCGGCGGCGGGGCTCGATCGTGGCTGGCTGGCCGACATGGTGGCGCCCGTCGGCCATTTCCCGGACTTCCTCAATCCGACGACGGCGTCCCATGAACTGCCCGACGAGCTGGCGGCCATCGAGGCCACCGACCCCGAGCAGGTGCGGCGCGACCTCGACCTGTTGTCCGCCGAGCGGGACGGCCGGCTGCCGCCCCGGTTACGGAACCTGCACCGCAAGCCCCGGGCGTACCTGCCCAAGGTCGTCGCGGAGATCGAGACGTACTGGGAGCTCGCGATCGCGCCCTACTGGGCGCGCATCCGGTCGGTGCTGGACGCGGACGTCTTCCACCGGGGGCGGCAGGTGGCCGAGCACGGCACGGCGCGCACGCTCGACCAGCTCCACCACACCGTGCGCTGGGAGAGTGGCGGCCTCCAACTGGCGCAGCGGCACTGTGCGATCACCAGGATCGAGACCGGCGCGGGGCTGCTTCTCGTGCCGTCGGTCTTCGCGTGGCCGCGGGTGCTGACGCGGTCCGTCGCGTCCGAGCCGCCTCAGCTCGCCTACCCGGCGCGTGGCATCGGCGCGTTGTGGGAGTCGCGGAGGCATGCGCCCATGGACGCGCTCGCCGCCGTGATCGGGCGTTCCCGGGCGTTGATCCTGGCCGAACTCGACTCACCGGCCTCTACCACGGAGCTCGCCGAGCGGTCGGGGATGTCCGCGGCGGGGGTGTCGCAGCATCTCACCGCGCTGCGGGCTGCTGGGTTGACCAGCACTCATCGGGCGGGGCGCACGGTGTTCTACGCCCGTACGGGGCTCGCGGACGCCCTGCTCACGGCTCAGGTGTGACTCAGGGGCACGCTGGTCGTTGCATTTGCGGGGTTGCGGGGTTGCGGGTGATCGTTGGGTGGTTTGGGTGACAGGCCGGACGGGCGGCTGTTCGGGCCGTATGCTCGCTGCTGCGCTGTGGGGGCGGTTCTGGTCCTGTGCTGCTGGGGCTGGTCGGGCGCGTCCACGCGGTCGGTTGGTCGGGCGAGTTCGTGCGGCTGGCTGTCGGGTGGGTTCGCGCCCCCCGGTAACGGAGCCTGGTCAGCCGAAGGCGGAGCCTGGTCAGCCTGAGGTTGGGTCTGGTAGCTCGAGGTGGGGTCTGGTCCGCCTTAGGTGGGCTGTGCGGCGGCGGTGATCTTTTTTGTCTCGATCATCCTGACTATTGTGATCCCCACTGTTCGGGGGGAAGGCGGGCGATGGACGAGGGTCGGGCCGAGGCGTTCCTGGGCAGCCGGTACGTGCTGCTCGACGAGATCGGCGCCGGGGCGATGGGGACCGTCTGGCGGGCGCGGCACCGGGAGACCGGCGAGATCGTGGCGGTCAAGCTGTTGCGCAGCAACCTCGCCGGCGACCAGGACCTGGTGCTGCGGTTCGTGCAGGAACGCAATGTGCTGCGCACCCTTCGCCATCCCCACATCGTCACGATGCGCGATTTCGTCATCGAGGGGGAGCGGCTCGCGCTGGTGATGGACCTCGTCGAGGGCGGGGATCTGCGCGGCCTGCTCCAGCAGCACGGCACGCTGCCGCCGGCCATGGCCGCCGAGCTGATGGCCCAGGTCGCCGAGGCGCTGGCGGCGGCGCACGCGACGGGCGTCGTCCACCGGGACGTCAAGCCGGGGAACGTGCTGATCGACGGGCCTTCGGGGCAGGTGCGGCTGACGGACTTCGGGGTCGCCCGGATCGTTCTCGGGCCGGGGCTGACGCAGACCACCTCGATCATCGGCACGCCCACGTACCTGTCGCCCGAGGTGGCCGACGGTGGTGCACCCACGCCGGCGGTGGACGTCTATGCGGCCGGGTTGATCCTCTACGAGCTGCTGGCCGGGCGTCCGCCGTTCGTGGGCGAGCATCCGATGGCCCTGCTCCGGCAGCATGCGATGGCCATGCCGCGGCGGTTGCCCGGGATGCCCGACGCCCTGTGGTCGGTGATCGCGGCCTGCACGGCGAAGGATCCGGGGGCGCGTCCGGCGGCAGGGCAGGTGGCGGTGGCGCTGCGGGAGGCGGCGCCGGTGGTGGCGGGGCTGGCCGCCTTGCCGCGGGTCGGCAGGGCCGACGCCCCGTCTGCGACGTCAGAGCCACTCCCGGGGCCGCCGGAGTCGGTGCCGGGCCTGCCGTCAGGTCCGCTGGTGGGTCCGCCGCTGGGGTTGCTCCCGGGGGCGGTGCCGGGGCTGCCGCCAGGGTCGTTCCCAGGGGCGGTGCCGCCGCCTGGTTCCTCGTCGGCCGCCGTCGCTGGGGCGCCCGGTGAGCCCGTTCGGGCCCCTGAGCCGCGCGCGGCCTCTGGGGATGTCGCAGGGGCTGGGGCGGCCTCGGGCGTCGCTGGTGGGGACGGCACGGTTCCTTCCGCAGGGCACGCCCAGTTCGGCACTGCTTCTTCTGCAGGGCAGGGTTCCGCCCAGTTCGGCACTGCTCCTTCTGCAGGGCAGGGTTCCGCCCAGATCGGCGCGAATTCTCCCGCAGGGCGGGGTGCTGCTCAGTCCGGGGTGGTTCCTTCCGCAGGGCAGGTCGGCGCCGTGCAGGCGGGTACGGGGGCTGGGGGGTCGCCTAAGCGATCCCGTCGGCGGCTGGTGGTCATCGCGAGCACCACGACGGCGGTGGCGTTGACCGCGGTGGCCGTGGCCGTCATGGCCCCATGGCGGACGCCGGGGGCGGGGGCCGTGAACGACGCGTCCGGGCTCTCGGTGTCCAGGTCGGCTGAGGCGGTAGGCACGCCGACGCCCGTCGGGTCCGGGACGGCGAAGGAGAGCCCCGTCCCGTTGGAGGCGGACGAGGAGACGTCCGGCACCGCGGACGAACCGCTCAAGTCGTCAGCGAAGAAGACGCCGAAGGAGCCGGTCCGCACGCCGGGCACGGCCGTCCAGGAACGGACGCCGAGCACGACGACGGACCCTACGGCGACCCGTACCGCAGACCCCCGCCGGACGTCGGCCGGCCGGAAGACGGAGGCCCCGCACACTGTGGACCCCGGGACAGAGGGTGACGGCGCCCCGCCGCGCAGCTCCCAGCCCGACTGGAAATGCCGTTCGTGGATCACCGTGGGCGGCGGTAGCGGCGTGGAGATGTCGCCCTGCATGGCCATGGTGGGCGACGTCTTCTACCTGATGGGACGCGTCCGGGGGGCGAGCTCGGTCCGCTCGGACGTGCACGTCCAGCTCTACAACACCGACGCGGACCGCAACGTCTCCCAGCCCTTCACGTGCTCGGGGGTGTCCCCGCGGAACGACGGCGAGGTCGCCACCTGCGGCCCGTTCACCACCACCGCGCCGGCCATCCAGGCCAAGCACGACGTGCGGCAACGGTGGCGGCGGACGGGGACGGCGGCGTTCGGCGGCGGCGCGGAGAGCCCCTGGATGTTGTGGTGACGACCAGGGCGAACCGGAAGGCCCGCCGCCGCGCACCCGGCCCCGCTCACGCGTCCCTGGTCAGGGGCGGGGAGAGGGCCGGGTCAGGGGCGGGGGGAGAGGGCCACGGTAGGGGCCGGGCTGGGACAGGGCAGAGGTAGGGGCGTAGGCCGGCGCGCCGCACATCGAGGTCGCGGTGGACCGGGAGAAGGCGGCGGCCGAGGGGCTGTCGGAGGGGGAGGTCGGCCAGGCGGTGGGGTCCGTGGTCAGGGGCGGAGAGAGGGGCGGGGGTGGGAGGGCGGGTTACGGTTTGGTGGTGCAGGTGGTTCCGTTGAGGGTGAAGACGGCGGGCAGGAGGTTCGGGCCGGCGTAGTTGCCGACGAATCCGATCGTGGTCGAGGCCCCCGTGGCCAGGGAGGCGTTGCCGGGCTCGCTGACGGCCTTGACGTTCGAGCCCGTCTGGGTCCAGGTGGCGCTCCAGCCGCTGCCGAGGCTCTGCCAGGCCCTCGGCCAGGTGAAGCTCAGGGTCCAGCCGTTGACCGGGGCGCCGTTGTTGGTGATCTCGACGGCGCCGACGTAGCCGCTGCCCCAGTCGGTCTGGTCGGTGAGCCGTACGGCGCAGGAGCTGGTCGCCGGCGTGCCGGTGGTGAAGGTCAGGGGCGGTGAGGCCCAGGAGACGCCGCCGCCGCTGTCGCGGGCGATCACGTTGACCGTGTAGGTCGTGCCGGGTTTGAGGTTGCCCACCGTGTAGGAGGTGCCGGCGGTCTCGCCGAGCTGCTCGCTGACGGCGCCGTTCTGGCGGTGGAGCTCGTACTTGATGATCGGGCGGGCGCCGGGGGCGGCGGCGGGCCAGGAGATGACGGCGGTCCGGTCGGTGACGTTCGAGGCCGCCGGACGTCCCGGCGCGCCGGGAAGGCCGGCCTGAAGTGCGGCGGGACGCACGACGACGGTGGTCAGCGAGAGCGGCGGCAGGGTCTGGCTGGTGGCGGTGCCGGTGGTCGCGGTGGTGATGGCGGTCGCGCCGTTGACGTGGGTCAGCACGGTGGGCGCGCCCGCGGCCGGCGTGAAGCCCGCGTAGTCCACGGCGACCGGGTACGACGTGTCCGGCGAGGTGTTGATCAGCATGACCGCCAGGTCGCCGTTCGGCCGCCGGACGGCGTGCGCGCTGACCTTGGGCTGGTCGGTCGCCGCCGTGACGAACTGGTCACCGGCCCGGGCGAACGCGCTGACCATGCGCAACGCGTGGTACGGCGCGAACGGCGTGTTCAGCGGCGGCTCGCAGACCCCGGAGGAGTTGCAGACCCCGCTGGACAGCAGCCCGAAGTTCCCGTAGTCGGTGTGCCCTTCGACCTCGGTGACGTTGCCGATGCCGTTGTGCACGTTCCACCAGTCGACGGTGAACACGCCGTTCGCCAGCAGGGTCGCGTAGGCGTCGGCGGCGGCCAGGGCGCCGGGCTGGGTGTTGGTGCCGTTGCTGCTGGAGCCGGTGTTGAACTCGGTCATCGCGATGCCGATCCGGTCCGAGCCGGGCCCGGCGTACGCGGCGAGCTGCTGCCGGGTGAGCCGGATCATGTCGGGGGCCTGTCCGGCCTTGTCCAGGGCGCCGGGGTACCAGTGCAGGATCACGAAGTCGATCTTCGGCCCGGCGAGGGACAGGACGACCTTGTTCCAGCTCCCGTCGTCGCCTTCGGCGGTGATGGCGTCGGGCCAGTTGGCTGGGGTGGTCAGCACCGCACCGATCTTGATCGTCGGGTCGGCCGCCTTCATGGCGTCGGCGTAGGCGACGACGTGGCGGGCGTACTCGGCCGGGCTCTTGTCGGCGTGGTCGTCGGCCTCCCAGGCGCTGCCGTAGTGGCCGTTGCCGTAGTTCTCGTTGCCGATCTCCCAGTACTTGACGCCGTAGCCCTTGGTGACGTTGGCGTGCCGGACCCAGGCGGCGGCCTCCTCGGCGGTGCCGGTGCCGTAGTTGGCGGTCACCATGGCCTGCGCGCCGGTACGCCGTACGCCGCGCATGAAGGTGTCGAAGTCGGTGTTCGGGGCGACGTACCCGCCGGGGGCGGTGTGGTCGGCCCAGTGGTAGATGTCGGAGTAGGAGCCGCCGGGGTAGCGCAGCAGCTTGACGCCGGCGTCCTTGAGGAGGTCGGCGGTCTGGTCGGTGCCCAGGTTCGCGTCCCAGATCGCATGGTTGGAACCGATGCCGGTCTCGGGGGCGGTGGCCAGGGCGGCGCGGGCGTTGACGGTCACCGTGACGGGGGTGACGTCGTCGGCGCGCGCCGGGGGAGCGATCAGCGTGGTGAGGGTCAGGAGGGCCGCGGTCGCGGCCCTGGGCAGGATCTTGCCAGGCATCGGGGTACCTCGCCGTGGGTAGCGGTATGGCTCGACGCCCCCTCCTGACCAGGAGGCAAGCATGATCATGCGACGTGGGGTCCGGCCCGTCAATCGGCGCTGAAACTTTCACGGCGGCCAGGCGGGCCTGAGCGGGCCCCGGCCGGTCAGGCGGGCTTGAGCAGGCCCCTGTCGTAGGCCGCCGCGACGGCCGCCGCCCGGTCCTTGACCTCCAGCTTGGCGAAGACGTGCAGCAGGTGTGTCTTCACGGTGGCCTCGGTGACGAACAGCTTCCTGGCCACCTCGCGGTTGGTCGCGCCGCGGGCGATGAGGCCGAGCACTTCGAGCTCCCGCGGGCTGAGCGCGCGCTGCTCCGGGGGGTGCGCGTGCCGCGTCAGCACCCCGGCCACGGCCGGCGACAGCACGCTCTCGCCGCGGGCCGCGGCCAGCACGGCCCGGCGCAGCTCGGCGCGCGGCGTGTCCTTGAGCAGGTAGCCGGTGGCGCCCTGCTCGATCGCGGGCACCACGTCGGCGTCGTCGCCGAAGGTGGTCAGCACCAGCACGTGCGTGCCGGGGCACTGCTCGCGCAGCCGGCGGATGAGCTCGGCGCCGCTCGGCCCCGGCATGCGCAGGTCGAGGAGCACGACGTCGGGGGCGGTGCGCAGGGCCACCGCGAGCGCCTCGGCGCCGTCGGCCGCCTCGCCGACCACCTCGAAGCCGTCGGTCTCGAAGATGCCGCGCAGCCCGTCGCGGACCACGGGGTGGTCGTCGACGATGATCAGGCGTACCGGCATGGGCTCACGTTCCCGGGTCGGCGGGGATGGCCGGAACGGTAGCGGAGATCCCCGTGCCCTGGCCAGGGGCGCTCTCGACGGCGAGGGTGCCGGCCAGGCGGGTGACCCGCTGCCGCATCGCCACCAGCCCGAACCCGCCGTCCGGGCCGCCGGCGGAGCCCGGGGTGAAGCCGGTCCCGTCGTCGCGGACGTCGAGCGCCACCACGTCCTCCATGTACGACAGCGTGATCCCCACCCGGGAGGCCCGCGCGTGCTTGCCCACGTTGGCCAGCGCCTCCTGCGCCACCCGCAGCAACGTGCTCTCCACCTCGGTGTGCAGCGGCCGGGCGTCGCCCGTGACCGACACCGAGGCCGGCACCTCGCAGGTTCGCGACCAGACCGCCGCCACCTCCGACAGGGCGGTCCCGAGCTGCGCCGCCGTCGCCAGCGGCGCCGGGCGCAGCGCCTGGACCGAGCGGCGCGCCTCGGTCAGGCTCTCCCTGGCCAGCTCCCGTACGGTCGCCAGCCGCGCACGCACCGCGGGCACCGCCATGGCGTTCCCGGGAACGGCCCGGGCGACGGCCTCGTCGGCGGCCTCCAGCTGGGTGAGGATGCCGGTCAGCCCCTGGGCCACGGTGTCGTGGATCTCCCGGGCCAGCCGTTGCCGCTCGCCCAGCACGCCCGCCTCCCGGGCCTGGACCAGCAGCCGGGCCTGGAGGTCGGCGTTCTCCTCGGCGAGCGCGGCCAGCCTGGCGCTCTTCTCCTTGAGCTGCGCGTTCTGCTCGGAGACGGTCTGGAAGACCAGCCCGGTCATGGACGCCACCAGCACCCCGACCACGAACGAGGCCAGCAGTTCGACCGGCGTGCGACCGGTCGGCGGACGGGCGGCGACCAGCGTCCCGACCGTCACCGCGATCCCGGCGTACGCCCACAACCCCGGCAGCAGCGCGAAGCACTGGACGAACACCCCCACCCCGGTCACGGTGAAGACCGGGTCGATCCGCACCAGCGCCGCGACCACCGCCAGCAGCACCACGAAGTACCCGGCCGCCACCCACGCCCGCGCCGTCCAGCCGGGACGGAAGGCCACCACGAACCAGTGCCAGGCCGCCGCGAACAGCGCGAGGGCCAGCACCTCGACCCGCCACGTCCGCAGCAGCGAGAACAGCGCGGGAAGCAGCACCAGCAGGTACGGCAGCGCCGCGGTGGCCCGCTCCCACCGGCTCACCACCGCAGGGCCTTCACCGCGAGGCCGCCCGCGACGGCGCTGACCGCCACCATGATCCCGAGAGCGAGCGGCGGGAGCACGCCGGCCGACCAGCCGTCGCGGATCGCCTGGACGGCGGGCGCCATGGGCGTCAGGTCCCCGATCGCCCGCATCGAGGCCGACATGGTCTCGCGCGGGATCACCGCGCCGGACAGGAACACCATCGGGAAGAACAGGGCGAGCCCGATCACCGTCGCCGCCCGCCCGCTGGGGGCCAGCGCGCCCAGGAGCAGCCCGACCGCGCCCAGGCTGAGCGCGCCGAGCAGCCAGGCCAGCAGCACGCCGGGCAGGCTGGCGGGCGCGCCCAACCCGTAGCCGGCCACGCCCAGGACGACCAGCAGCACGCTGCCGAGCACCGCCAGCAGCATGTGCGCGGCCCACTGGGCGCCGCACAGCATGAACGGCGTGGCGGGCGTGGCCCGCAGCCGCTTGAGCACCCGGCGCTCCCGGTACTGGGCCAGCGTGGCGGGCAGGACGACCAGCGCGGCCAGCCCCACGACGAAGACGGTCAGCATCGGCACGGTGGCGTCGACCAGCCGCTCGCCGCCGGGCAGCGGCCGGTCGCCGCCGCGCAGCTTGACCCAGAGCATGACCAGCGGGAAGCCCAGCGCGAAGTACGCCGACATCGGGTCGCGCAGCCCCAGCCTGAGCTCGACGGCGACGACCCTCGTGAAGCCCTTCATGCCTCGGCCCTCCCGGTCAGCGTGAAGTAGGCGTCCTCCAGGGAGGCGGCCCGCGCCCGGCCGATCAGCTCGCGCGGGCTGCCCTCGGCCACGACCCGGCCGCGGTCGACGACGGCGATCCGGTCGCACAGCGCCTCGGCCTCGTCCATGAAGTGGGTGACCAGGACGACGGTGATCCCGCGGTCGCGCATGGCCCGGATCAGCCCCCAGGTGGTGCGGCGGGCGTCGGGGTCGAGGCCGGTGGTCAGCTCGTCGAGCAGGACCACCTCGGGGTCGCCGACCAGGGCCAGCGCGATGAACAGGCGCTGCTTCCAGCCGCCGGACAGGCCACCGAAGCGGGCGTCCTTCCTGTCGGTGAGGCCCCATTCGTCCATGATGGCCCGCCAGTCGGCCGGGTGGTCGTACAGGGAGGCGTAGAGCCGCAGGGCCTCGCCGACCTTGATGCCGTCGGGGAGCGCGGCCTCCTGCAACTGGGCGCCGACGCGCTGGAGCAGCGCGCGCCGGTCGCCCTGCGGGTCGAGGCCCAGCACCCGTATGCGGCCGCCGTCGGGACGCCGCAGCCCGGACACGCACTCCACGACCGTCGTCTTCCCGGCGCCGTTGGGCCCGGCGAGCCCGAAGATCTCGCCGCGTCCCACGCTCAGGGAGAGGCCGTCGAGGGCCCGGGTGTGCCGGTAGCTCTTGCGCAGGTCGTCGATCTCGATAACTGTCATGAGCCGAGCATCACGCGGGAGCGGCGTCCCGCCCATCCACCGATCGGGGGATGGGCGGGACGCCGCCTCGGGTCGTCACTTCGACAGGTAGAGGGTCTTCCAGGTGCCGGCGTACAGGCAGTTCAGGGACGGCTTGGAGCCCTTGCCCTCGGCGCAGACCTTCAGCTCGACCTGGTAGACGTCGTGGTACTCGAAGGAGAACGGCTTGGCGGAGCTGTAGGAGCAGTTGCGGACGCTGCGCTCCTTGTTGGGCAGGTTGCTCCCGTCGCGGTAGGTGATGCGGAAGACCGCCCAGCCGCAGGAGGAGTCCTTGCGGGTGCGGTCGGTCAGCTTGCCGGAGATCCGCACCACGTCGGCGGTCGGCAGGTCGGCGTGGTCCTCGCCGGTCGCGCTCAGCGAGCCGGTCGCCTTGGCGGCGTGACCGGGGGCGTAGTAGGGGCCCCATGGAGCGGCCGAGGCGGCCTGGGCGGGGGAGGAGGCGAGCGTGACCAGGGCCGCGGCGGCGACACCGGTCAGGACGGCGGCGGTACGGGAGGCGGTCATCGAGGGGTTCCTTCCTCTCTGGGATGACCACACAGTGCATTGGCCCGATTTCAACCGGCTTGCGGGGCCGCTTGCAAACTAGTTGTATTTGTACTGCCGGGTCGCGACCCGGTGGGAGCCGTTGTAGACCGACGCGCGGTACATGCTGATCGACTGGTCGCCGTGCTCGGCCTTGCCGCAGGTGTTGAGGCCGGCGAGCTGGTGGATCTCGTAGCGGGCGGTCGGGTCGCCGGCCACGAAGTACTCGGCCCGCGCCTGGTACTCGTCGGCTCTGGTGTCGCAGGCGAAGACGTACGTGTCGCGCTCGTGGAAGCACACGCTCGCTCCGCCCTTGGTGTACGAGCACAGCTCCGCACGGCCCCGCGCGGCGGCCGGGGTGACGCCGGTGTCGCGCTTGACCGGGTATTTGGTGAGGTTGCGGACGGTCTTCCAGCGGCCCACCCGGACGCGGTGGTTGCCCTCGTAGACGGCGGCCCGGAACGTCACGGTCCTGCCGATCTCGCGGTTGCCCCGGATCTCGCCCTTGCCGCCCAGGTTGTGGATGACGTACTTGGTGCCCAGGTACTCGTTCAGGTGGTACTCGACGGCGGCGTGCAGCTTGTCGTTGCGGGTGTCCTCGACCCAGATGCCGGGCCGGTCGCTGCCGTCCGGGCCCACGCACACCTCGGCGCCCTTGATCCGCATGCAGGCGGGCTCTGCCGCGGCGGGGGTGCTGGTCAGCGGGGTGGTGGTCAGAGAGGTGGTGGTCACCGGGGCCGGCTCCCGGACCGTGGCGGCGGCCGGGCGGGACTCACCCCGGGCCACGGCCCCTCCCGTGGTGAGCGCGGCGGCCGTCATCACGGCCATGGCTACGAGTTTGCGACCTGACGCCACTTCGGTCTCTCCAGTCTCGTGGATCACACACCGGGCTGTGCATGAGTGTGACGCGAGAAATGCCGGAGTGGTTCGTAAATATGCGATTTGGGCCTTCGGTAGGTTGGACGGATGGCGGACCGGCATGCGTGACGAACGGCTGCGGGAGATCGCGGCGAAGCTGACCGAGGTGCCCGGCGTGGTGGCGGTCGCGCTCGGCGGAAGCCGGGCGCGCGGCACCCACCGGCCGGACTCCGACATCGATCTGGGCCTGTACTACCGGGGGCCGCTCGCCGTCGGCGACCTGCGCGCCCTCGCCCTGGAGACCACCGGCGAGCCGACCGAGGTGACCGAGCCCGGCGGCTGGGGCCCGTGGGTCGACGGCGGCGGCTGGCTCACCGTCGAGGGGTGGCGGGTGGACTGGATCTACCGCGACCTCGACCGGGTGCGCCGCGTCTGGGACGACTGCCGCGCCGGACGGTACGAGATCGGCGTCCAGGCGGGCCACCCGCTGGGCTTCTACTCCCACGCCTACGCGGGCGAGGTGGCGCTGTGCAAGGTGCTGGCCGACCCGTCCGGCGAGCTGGCGGCCCTGCGCGCCGAGACGGCCGCGTACCCGCCCGCGCTGCGCGAGGCGCTGGTCCAGGGGTTGTGGGAGGCCGGCTTCTCGCTGACGATCGCCGAGTACGGCGCCGCCGGACGCGACCCGGTGTACGCCGCCGGGGCGCTGTTCCGCGCGATCGGCGTCGCCTGCCACGCGCTGCACGCGGCCGACGGCGCCTGGCTGATCAACGAGAAGGGCATGGTCGCCGCCGCCGGCCGGCTGCCCTCGGCGCCGGCCGGGTTCGGCGAGCGGGCCCAGGCGCTGCTCGCCGGGGTCGGCGGCACGCCGGAGGAGATCACCCGTACGGTGGCCGCCGCCGAACGGCTCGTCGCCGACGTGCGGGCCGCCTGCGGGGTGTGATCAGGCGTTCTCCCTGGCCCTGGCGGGGGCCAGCGTGGTCAGCAGCAGCAGGAGCGCGCTCTGGGCGAGCATGCCGGGCGCGAGCGGCGGGGCCGGGCCGACGGACTTGGTCAGCGCGTACCACCATTGGGTGAGGGGGGAGAGGGTCTGCCAGGTGTCGGCGTAGCGCGGGTCGAAGGCGCCCATGTCATGGTTGGCCGAGATGTGCGCGTACACGCCGTAGGCGGAGGCGAGCAGCACCACCAGCGCGATCCCGCGGACGACCTTGAGGGTGAGGCGCGAGGCGTCCAGGGCCAGCAGCACGAGCGCGGACCCGAGCGCCAGCAGCGCCACCCAGGGAACCAGCTGCTGCCAGGACTGCCAGTGGCGTTCGAAGGCCAGCTCCAGGCCGGCGCCCAGGATGCCCAGCGCGACCAGTCCGAAGAGCCCCAGACGTACGGTGACGGCGCCGAGCCGTCCGATCTGTGTTTGCGCGTTCGTTGGAGGCACGGGCACCACGTTGTGCCTCCGGTCTCAGAGACATCTCAGGAATAAATGAACGTTCAATGAGAATCGCGATGGGCGTCCCGTTTCCGGACAAGTGTGACTTAAGGGATCATGGGGACGTGAGCGTACTCGCGGTCGTCTCCTCGGTCCTCGCCCTCGTCCTGAACGGGCTGATGGCGGGCGTGTTCTTCGCCTTCTCCACCTCCGTCATGCCCGGCCTGGACGCCGTGGGGGAGGAGGGCGCGGCGGCCGCCATGCGCAGCATGAACAGGAAGATCCTCAACCCGGGGTTCCTGTCGACGTTCACGCTCGCGCCGGTGGCCTCGCTGCTGGCCGGGGTGTTCCTGCTGATCGGCGGGGACGGCGGGCCGGCGATGCTCGCGTTCGCGGCGGCCGTCGTCTGTTTCCTGGGCTCGATCGCCGTCACGGCCGCGATCAACGTGCCGATGAACAACGCCCTGGAGGCGGGCGACCTGGCCTGGCGGGCGTACGCGCCGCGCTGGACCCGGTGGAACACGCTGCGCGGCTGGGCCTCGGCGCTGGCCGTGGCGCTGCTCGGCGTCGCCCTGTACGTCTGGGCCTGACCCCGGCCGGATGCATCCCGATGGACGAGCACCGGGATGCGCATCCGCGCGACGGGATCACATGTTGATCATGTGGCCCGCGAGGCCGTGGATCGCCTCCTTGACCGCTTCGCCGAGCGTCGGGTGCGCGTGCACGTTGCGCGCGACCTCGTGCACGGTCAGGTCCCACTGCTGGGCCAGCGTCAGCTCGGGCAGCAGCTCGGTGACCTCGGGGCCGATCAGGTGGGCGCCGAGGAGCTCGCCGTGGGTGTTGTCACTGATGATCTTGACGAACCCGGCGGTGTCGCCCAGGCCGTGGGCCTTGCCGTTGGCCGTGAAGGGGAACTTGGCCACCTTGACGTCGTAGCCCAGGTCGCGGGCCTGCGCCTCGGTGTAGCCGAAGCTGGCCACCTGCGGCTGGCAGTACGTGGCCCGCGGGATCATCACGTAGTCGAGCTCCATGGTCTCGGCCTCGCCGATGGTCTCGGCGGCGATGATGCCCATCGACTCGGCGGCGTGGGCCAGCATGAGCTTGGCGGTGACGTCGCCGATGGCGAAGATGTGCGGCACGTTCGTGCGGCAGCGGCCGTCGACGGCGATGGCGCCGCGCTCGGTGAGCTGCACGCCGGTCTTCTCCAGGCCGTAGCCGTCGACGCGCGGCTGGAAGCCGATGGCCTGCATGACCTTGTCGGCCTCGAGAACCTGGGTCTGGCCGTCGCGGGTGACGGTGACCTTGACCGAGCCGCCGGTGTCCTCGATGCCGTCGACGCGGGTCGAGGTCAGCACCTCGATGCCGAGCCGCTTGTAGCGCTTGGCCAGCTCGGCCGAGACCTCTTCGTCCTCCAGCGGCACGACCCGGTCGAGGAACTCCACGATCGTCACCTTGACGCCGTAGTTGTGCAGCACGTACGCGAACTCCACGCCGATCGCGCCCGCGCCCGCGATGATGATGCTGCGCGGCAGGTCCTCGGTGAGGATCTGCTCCTCGTACGTCACCACCCGCTCCGACAACTGCGTGCCCGGGATCAGCCTGGTGGTGGCCCCGGCCGCGATGATGCAGTGGTCGAACGTGATCGTCTCATCGTTGACCTGCAGGGTGTTGGCGTCGAGGAAGGTGCCGCGCCCGTCGTACTCGGTGATGGCGTTCTTCTTCATCAGGTAGTGAACGCCCTTGACCCGGCCGTCGGCCACCTTGCGGCTGCGCTGGAAGGCCGCGCCGTAGTCGAAGCTCACCTCGCCGCTGATGCCGAACGTCTTGGCCTCGTTGTGGAAGATGTGGGCCAGCTCGGCGTTGCGCAGCAGCGCCTTGGACGGGATGCAGCCCACGTTCAGGCAGACGCCACCCCAGTACTTCTCCTCGACGACCGCGGTACGCAGCCCGAGCTGGGCGGCGCGGACGGCGGCCGTGTATCCTCCCGGACCCGCGCCGAGAACGACGACGTCATAGTGAGTGCTCATGACTCGGACCATACCGCCCGCCCCAGGCCACCCTTGACGCTAGACCTCCACCTTGTACGACAGCGTCAGCTCGTCGGCCGGAACGCCCCGGATCCCCCAGTTCACCTTGGGCATCTCGATGATCGTGATCTCCACATCCTCAGGGTCGTATCCCGACTTTTCGTAGATCGACCGGATCAGCGCGCGCTTGGCGTCGTCGCTGCGTCCCGTGAAGCACACGACCTCGATGATCAAATAGTTCGCGCTGCGCCCGGGGCAGACGAAGTCGTCGGCGTCCAGCAGCAGGAACCGGTGGAACCGCTTCTCCTCGGGCACGCCCCAGGCGCTCACCAGGCACGACTGCAGCAGATCGGAGATCTCCCGCTGCCGTCCGCCCCACACGTCACGACGCCCGTAAACCTTCACCTGTGCCATGTCGGCAATATAGAGGGCGTGATCCGCGTACTCCTCGCCGACGACGAGGCCATGATCCGGGCCGGGGTCAGGGCGATCCTCGACTCCGACCCGTCCCTGGAGGTGGTCGCCGAGGCAGGCGACGGCAGACAGGCCGTCGACCTGGCCATCGGCCACCGTCCCGACGTCGCGCTGCTCGACATCCGCATGCCGCGCCTCGACGGCCTGGCCGCCGCGGCCGAGCTGCGCCGCGTCGCGCCCGCCACAGCCGTGGTGATGTTGACCACGTTCGGCGAGGACGACTACATCGCCAGGGCGCTGGAGGTGGGGGCCGCCGGGTTCCTGCTCAAGTCCGGCGACCCGCGCGAGCTGATCGCCGGCATCCACGCGGTCGCCGACGGCGCGGCGTACCTGTCGCCCAAGGTGGCCCAGCGAGTGATCGCCCAGCTCGGCGGCGGCCGGATGGCCCGCGAAGCGCAGGCCCGCGACCGCGTCGGCCTGCTCACCGACCGCGAGCGGGAGGTCCTCGCCCTGCTCGGCGCGGGCCTGTCGAACGCCGAGATCGCCAAGCGGCTGCACATCGTGGAGGGCACCGTGAAGGCGTACGTGAGCACGATCTTGACCCGGCTCGACGTGCGCAACCGCGTCCAGGCCGCGATCATCGCCCACGAGGCGGGATTGGTAGCCTGACCCGTGATGTATCGCCTCGTGTTCTCGCAGGTCTTGCGGCGTTTCGACGCCGAGGCCGTGCACCGTCTCACCGTCAAGGGCCTGGCCGTGCTCGCCCGGCTGCCCCTGCTCAAGCGACTGCTCCACCGAGCGTTCGCCCCGCACGACCCGGTCCTGCGGGTGACCGCGTTCGGCGTGCACTTCCCCGGCCCGTTCGGCCTGGCCGCCGGGTTCGACAAGGACGCGGCCTGCGCCGAGGCGATCGCCGCGCTCGGCTTCGGCCACGTCGAGGTCGGCACCATCACCGCGCACGCCCAGCCCGGCAACCCGCGGCCGCGCCTGTTCCGGCTGGTGGGGGAGCGGGCGGTGATCAACCGGATGGGCTTCAACAACTCCGGCGCCCGCGCCGCCGCCCGGCGGCTGCGCCGTACGCGCGGGGTGCCGGTCGTGGTCGGGGTGAACATCGGCAAGACCAAGGTGGTGCCGGAGTCCGAGGCGGTGGCCGACTACGTGACCGGCGCCAGGGAGCTGGCCCCGCTGGCCGACTACCTGGTGGTCAACGTCAGCTCGCCCAACACGCCCGGCCTGCGCAACCTCCAGGCGGTCGAGCTGCTGCGCCCGCTGCTGGCCGCGGTCAAGGAGGTCGCCGACGCGACGCCGCGCCGTACGCCGCTGCTGGTGAAGATCGCCCCCGACCTGGCCGACGAAGACGTCGACGCGGTCGCCGACCTGGCCGTGGAGCTGGGCCTCGACGGCATCATCGCGACCAACACCACCATCAGGCACGGTGGCGAGACCGGCGGCCTGTCCGGGCGTCCGCTCAAGGGGCGCTCGCTGGAGGTGCTGCGCCGGCTGCGCGCCAAGGTCGGCGACCGGCTCACGCTGGTCTCCGTGGGCGGCGTCGAGGACGTCGACGACGTCTGGGAGCGCCTGCTGGCCGGGGCCACCCTGGTCCAGGGCTACACCGGCTGGATCTACGGCGGCCCGCTGTGGGCCGCCCGCATCCACCGGCAGCTCGCCCGCCGGGTCCGCCGCCACGGCCTGTCCTCCGTCACCGAGGCGATCGGCCGCACCGCCTAGGGCGCTCTATCGTGGAATCGTGATCAATGCCGAGGTGAAGCTCACCGACGACGTCGTCATGCGCGCCGTCGCCAGGTCCGACGCACAGGCGCTGGCCGACGCCTACCGCCGCAACCGCGACTTCCTGCGCCCCTGGGAGCCCCGCAGGCCGGCCGACTTCTTCACCACCGCGGGCCAGGCCGCACGCCTCGAACGACTGGCCGAGGACCGTGCGGCCGGCTTCGTGATGCCGTGGGTGCTCACGGACGGCGACCGCGTCGTGGGCCGGATGAACCTGAACAGCATCATCCGCGGCGCCGCCCAGAGCGCGTCGCTGGGCTACTGGGTGGACGCCGCCTACAACGGGCGCGGGCTGGCCACCAAGGCGGTGCTGGAGGCGTGCCGGGCCGCCGACGAGGACCTGAGCCTGCACCGGGTGGAGGCCGGCACGCTCGTGCACAACAAGGCCTCGCAGGCGGTCCTGCGCAAGGCGGGCTTCGAGGAGTACGGCCTGGCACCCCGCGCCGTCAGCATCGACGGCGAGTGGCAGGACCACGTGCTGTTCCAGCGCATACTCAACGACCGCCCCGCGCCCATGTGACCGCCGCTCAGACGCTCGGCCTGGTCGACTCCGCGTCGTGCGTCATGGCGTCGATGCGCTCCATCACCTCGTTCACCTTCACGCCGCTCGGCCGGTGCGGACGCCGCCGCTGCCACGGGTGCGGGCCCGCCGCCGGCCGGTACTCCACGCCGATCGCGTCGAGCCGCGGCAGGTGCTCCGCCAGCCGCCCGGCGAACCCCTCGCCGCCCGAGCCGGCCCAGGCCACCTCCGCCAGCGCGCACGACCGCGGCCAGAGCCGGTAGTCGACGGTCCGCGGGTCGGGCACCCGCTCGGTCCAGAGCTGGGCCTGCACGCCCATGACGCGCGCCCGCTCCTCGTCCGTCCAGTCGGCGGGGGCCGGGTCGAACGCGGCGACGTCGGCCACCGTGGTGGTGTCGCCGATGGCCATCGGCTCGTCGGCGGAGGCGGCCTCGGCGTAGTCGAAGTAGAGCGGGAAGACCGGGGTGGCGACCACGTCGTGGCCCACCGCGGCGGCGCGCCGCCCGACGCCCATGCCGCGCCACGGCATGACGACGGTGTCCTGGCGCAGCCTGCCGCTGACGAACGCCTCGTCCCAGACCACGGCCCGCGCGCCGCGCTCGGCGAGGGCGTCGGCCAGCTCGCGCAGGAAATACGCCTGCAGGTCGGGCACCGTGGACAGCCCCAGCGACTCGCGGTAGGCGGTGATCTGCGCCGACTGCGCCCAGTGGTCGAGCACGACCTCGTCCCCGCCGATGTGGAAGAAGGGCACCTCGCCCAGCGCGCCGATGATCTCGTCGAAGATCGTGATCAGGAACTCGACGGTCGGCGGCAGCGGCGACAGGATCGCCGGCGAGATGCCCCACCGGTCGAGCACGTCGTAGGGCTCGCCGGTGGCGCCGAGCGCCGGGTAGGCGGCCAGGATCGCCGAGGCGTGCCCCGGCACGTCGATCTCGGGCACCACCGTGACGAACCTGGACCGCGCGTACGCGCCGATCTCGGCCAGGTCCTCCAGCGTGTAGTAGCCACCGTGCGGGATGTCGTCGTACGCCTCCGGCTCCCGGTAGTAGTTGACGGCCGTGCGCGGCCGGTGCGAGGAGACCTCGTGAAGCAGCGGGTACGCCCGGCTCTCCACCCGCCAGCCCTGGTCGTCGACCAGGTGGAGGTGCAGCCGGTTCAGCTTGTGCACGGCCATCAGGTCGATCAGCCGGAGCACCTCCCGCTTGGGGGAGAAATGCCGGGCCACGTCGAGGTGCAGCCCTCGCCAGGCGAACCGCGGCGCGTCCTCGATCCGCACCCCGGGCACGGGCCACGACGCGCCCTCGGCGAACCGGTAGGAGGCGTCCGGCAGCAACTGGTGCAACGACTGCGCGGCGTAGAACGCGCCCGCCGCCCCGCCGGCGACGATCTCGATCCCCCGCGACCCGGTGATCAGCCGGTAGGCCTCCGCGCCGAGCGCGGGGTCCTGGCGTACCTCGATCTCGCCCGAGTCACCCGGGCGCAGGTCGAGGAGGGGCAGCGCGCGACGTACCGCGTCCGCGTACGGACCGGCGACGGTCGCGCCCGAGGTCAGCTCGAAGGAGCCGGAAAGATCACTGAGCAGCTCTGGGCGAGGAATCATGCTTCGAGATAGTGCTGCATCCCGTTCGCGAGCGCCAATGCGATCCGCTGCCTGAACTTCGGATCCTGGAACTTGGCCGCGTCGACGGCGTTGCGCATGTTGCCGCACTCGACGAGCACCTTCGGCACGGTCGAGAGGTTGAGCCCGCCGATGTCGTTGCGGAAGTCCAGTGCCTTGCTGCCGATGTAGTTGGAGTAGGGGATGCCCGTGCCCTTGAGGTAGGCGTCGCGTACGTCGATCCCCAGCTTGGTCGAGGCGCCCACGACCTTGTCGACCGGCCCGTTGATCTTCTTCGGCAGGATCACGTGGAATCCCCGGTGCGAGGGGTTGTCCGAGCCGTCGCCGTGGACCGAGATCGCGGCGTCGGCCCCGGCCTTGTTGCCGATCGCGGCCCGCTGGGTGATGCACGGCCCGACGCTGTCGTTGTCGGACCTGGTCAGCTTGACGGTCGCGCCGCGCTGCTTGAGGATCTTCGCCATGCGGTTGGAGACGTCCCAGGTGAAGGCGGCCTCGGTGTAGCCGCTCTTCGTGGCCGTGCCGGTCGTGTCGCAGGCCTTCTTCTTGGTCAGCACGTCGACTTGGCGGTTGATCTCGGCCGGATGGCGGTAGTTGCCGCCGTTGTGCCCGGGGTCGATGACGATGACCTTGCCGGCGAGCGGTTTGGCGCCGGGCGGCGCCTGCTTCGCCGTGGCCGTCTCCTTCGGCCCGTCCTGGACGGCCGCCGTGCCGGGCTCCTGGGCGGTGGAGGGGGCCTGACCTGCCGCGGCGCCACCAGGCTCGGTGCCGCCGCACGCGGAGGCGATCAGGCCGCAGACGGCGAGGACGGTGGCTGGTAGAGCACGCATGAGCTCCAACTTACGTGAAGCCACGCGTTCAGGCCCGTATCAACAGCAATCCTGCGAGTCGGGCCGCGACCCTGCCGAAGTGCCGGACCGGGACCGCTGCGACGGTCCGCCTGGCGGTTTCGCCGTCCGCTTCACCACACGTGCTCGCCAACCTCCTGCCGTTCGAGCAGGGCGGCCAGCTCCCGCGCGTCCTCGGCGTCCAGGCCGAGGACGACGCGGGGGCGGCCCCACGGATGGTCGAGGGAATGCGCCACGTAGCTGGCGACGGACTCGGCGCCGACGTCGGTGCCCCGCCCCCTGCCCGCGCGCCAGTGCCCCCAGGCGCGTTCGAGCTCGGCCGCCGCGCGCTGGGCGCAGGACACCAGTTCTGGATCACGCATGACTGTCCCCCGGATCAGATCGTGACCGAACCAGATTCGGCCACAATTAGCATGACCCTGACGAGTAAACCGCCGTCCGGCGACGCTGCCGTACGGCTTGACCCAGGCTTTGGGCGGGCTTGCTGACGAGAGACCTGCGCATTGGCCCGCCGTGCCATTGCGGCGCCGGTAAAGGCCCGCAACGGCAGCGCAACCGGCAGATATCCCCTCAGGCGGGTCCCGTGCTGCGGCGCACGATCAGCTCGGGTTGGATCTCGCGCAGCCGGGCGCCCTTGGCCGGCTCGCCTATCCTGTCGCTCAGCAGCGCGGCCGCCGACCGGCCCATGGCGCGGCGCGGCTGGTCGACCGAGGTGAGCGAGATGTGCCGCGAGGCCGACAGGTGGGTGTTGTCGTAGCCGACCACGGACAGGTCGTCCGGCACCCGCAGCCCCAGCTCGGCCGCGGCGGCCAGCACGCCCAGCGCCACCACGTCGTTGGCCGCGAACACGGCCGTCGGCCGCGGGTCGCGGGTCAGCAGGGCGATCGCCGCCTCGCGGCCGCCCTCCTCGGTCGCGTCCGCCGCCTCGACCATGATGTACGGGGCCAGCGAATGCCTGCGCATCGCCACGAGGTAGCCCTCGCAGCGCGAGGACCGGGGGCCCTCGATGTGCGCGATCCGCTTGTGCCCCAGGTTCACCAGGTGGTCGATGGCCAGCCTGGCGCCGAGCTGGTCGTCGTCGACCACGATGTCGACGCCGTCGAGCTCGATGTCACGTTCCCCCACGACGACGGTCGGGGTGTAGGCGGTCGCCTCGATCAGCGTCTCGCTGGTCGGCGCGATGCCTAAGAGCACCAGCCCGTCGACCCGGAGCTCCAGGAAGGCCTCGACGGCCTCGTCCTCGAACGCCGGGTCCCACTGGCTGTTCCCGATCAGCATGCGCAGCCCGTCGCCGTGCAGGCTCTCCTGCAGGCCGTCGAGGAACTCGGCGTAGAACGGGTTGTGCAGGTCGGCGACGAGCGCCCCGACCAGATGTGTACGTCCTTCCACCAGGCTGCGCGCGACCGCGTTCGGCCGGTAGCCGAGCTCGCGCGCCGCCTGGAGCACTGCCTGCCGCCGATGCTCGCTCACGTGCGGGGATCCGCGCAGCACGAGTGAGACCAGCGACTTCGAGACGCCGGCTCGCTCGGCGACGTTGCGGATGGTGGGTCGTGGCCGAGGCAATGGGTCTACCTCGCGGAGCTCGGCGATGGTTGAAGTGTTGACGGGCGGTCCTGACATGTGTCTCCCCCGCGATGCGGATATGGGCACCTGTCTCACCAAACGATCGAGTAAGCCGCAGGGTACGGCTTCGGGTTAGGGAAGCCTGATATTGACCCATTCGCCACACGTCCGCTATTGGGCATGCCGTCGGATACTGTGCAGGTGTGACACCCGGGAAGTCAGCCGAGACGGCACGCCCCGCACGCCGAAGGCTGAGCGTGGACCGCCGTCGCGAGGAGCTCATGGCGGCCGCGCTGGAGCTGTTCAGCACCCGTGACGCCGAGGACGTCTCGATCGACGACGTCGCCTCCGCGGCAGGCGCCTCGCGGGCGCTCGTCTACCACTACTTCGGCGGCAAGCAGGAGCTCTACGTGGCCGCGCTGAGGAGCGCGGCCGAGCAGCTGGAGTCGCGGCTGCGCCCGGCCGAGGGCGGCAGGCCGCTCGACGAGCTGGCCGCGGGCCTCGGGCGTTACTTCGACTTCGTCGAGGAGCACGCCGCCGGCTTCGCCGCGCTGCTGCGCGGGGGGCCCGCCAACCGGGCGGGCGAGGTGGGGGAGATCGTCGACGGCGTGCGCCGGAGGCTGTTCCGCCTCATCCAGAAGCAGATGCGCGTCGAGGAGCCGAGCCCGGTGCTGCGCACCACGCTGCGCTCGTGGATCGCCTCGGTGGAGACGGCCGGCCTCGACTGGCTGGAACACCGTGACGTCGAGCGGCCGATCCTGGAGAAGATGCTGGTCGACCACATGGTGGCCCTGCTGGGCGTGGCCGCCTCCTACGACGGCGAGGTCGGCGAGCTGCTCGACGTGCTCACCGGCGAGCAACTGGCGTAGCGGGGGAAGAGTGGCGCCGGGCGGGCGACGCCAACTTCCCCGTGCGACGTCACGTCGGTGGACCGGGCAAGCGTACCTGGTCCACCCTCAACCCCCCTGAGGTTCGTGACGACCCTTGCGACTACTCGGAACGCTGCTGCGGAATGCCCGCCAGCAGTGCGCGAACCTCGGTCTCCCGGTAACGCCGATGACCGCCGAGGGTACGAATCGACGTCAACTTGCCCGCCTTGGCCCACCGCGTAACGGTCTTGGGGTCGACCCTGAACATGGTCGCGACCTCAGCGGGCGTGAGCAGTGGCTCGGCCTCGGGTGTACGAGCTGACATTTGTGCGGCCTCTCCTCCGTGTGGACCGGCTTAGCGATCCTGTGACTGCCTTTGCGCGTGTCACGGATGTCCCCCTATGGCGCAGAGCGTGCGGCTTTTCTGAGCCATATGCGGCATCACCCGATGTGACCATACCGCCACGCAGAGCGATTGGCGAGCCCTTCTTTGACCCAACTGCCCGCCCCCATGGCGATGTCACGCTCGGTG
This sequence comes from Nonomuraea sp. NPDC049684, assembly GCF_044465345.1. Classification (NCBI taxonomy): domain Bacteria; kingdom Bacillati; phylum Actinomycetota; class Actinomycetes; order Streptosporangiales; family Streptosporangiaceae; genus Nonomuraea; species Nonomuraea sp. NPDC049684. The sequence goes on from NZ_JBITLO010000020.1 coordinate 130,007, forward strand.
ATTCTAGCGACACGGTTCGTGGTATCGCAGTGAAAACGGCAAACTACTCAGTTCGCAGAAGAGAGCAGCCGCGAGACGTGACCTACTCATGCAGGTCAGACGGTTGTTTTGGGGGTCAGTTGGCAGATTCCAGCTGTTGCATTGACTTCCACCGAAGGATGACGCGCTGGTACATGGCATAGGCAAGTTCTTCTTGACCCGTGTCCAGACCGGTCAAAGCGGCCGAAAGCTCAGCAACCGACTGGTCTGCCTGGAGGGCGTCGTCGTTCATCAGGTGGACCAGGCCGCCGTAGTCGAGCTCGACCAGCGAGTGCGGGTGGAACTCCTCCAGCCAGCGCGCGATGTCCTCCACGTCGAAGTTGGAGGACGCGTCGCCGAGGTGCCGGCGCATCACGTTGAGGGCGCGGGCCGCCCGCCTCCTGGCCTGCGCCATGGAGGTGACGTAGATGAGGTTACGGCCCGTAGTGGTCGTCACGTCCTGTCCCGGGGTGGAGGAGCCGAGCACCAGCCAGCGCTCGTTCCCATCAAACGGCACGAACCACGATGGCGGCACATGCCACGCCGTGGTGCGAATGTGCGTACGCAAGGCGGACGAACCGGCCCGGCGCTTGAACCGGTCGAAGTCGTCGGCGGTCTGCTCGGCGATGGCCTTGGGCACGAGCCGGTCCATCAGCTTCACGGGAGTGGCGCCACGAAGCCGTGAGAAGGCCAGCCACGACCGCAGACGGGTCTGCCAGGGACATACGTACAAACGGTCCTCAACGCGCCGCAGATAGGCATTGGGGCTCTCCTGGGCGGGAACGGGCTGAGGGGGCATGCCGAGCAGGCGCATGACCGACTCGCTGTGCTCCGCGTTGAGCGCGTTCGCCCGGCGCGGACGGTCGCGTGAGTCGGCGTAGTCGGCCCACAGCTTGCGCTCGGACTCGGCGAACGCGGTCAGTGGCTCATAGACGCGGAGGTAGGCGGCATAGGGCAGCACGGAGGCATCGTGTCACGAAGAGCACCTGCGCGCACCGTCGGGCTCACTAGTCTGAGAGTGACCTCCGCCGCGAAGGAGCGGTGGACCGGACAGGGAGTCACTACCGTGACCGACGTCTTCGGCACGTCCCACAAGGACGTCCACGAGCAGGTCGTCTTCTGCGCCGACGAGCAGAGCGGCCTGCGTGCGATCATCGCCGTCCACAGCACGGCCCTCGGGCCCGCGCTCGGCGGCACCAGGTTCTATCCGTACGAGAACGAGCAGGCGGCCCTGGCCGACGTGCTCAATCTGGCCAAGGGCATGTCCTACAAGAACGCCCTGGCCGGCCTCGACCTCGGCGGCGGCAAGGCCGTGATCATCGGCGACCCGGCCAAGGTCAAGAGCGAGGCGCTGCTGCGCGCCTACGGCAGGTTCGTCGAGTCGCTCGGCGGGCGCTACATCACCGCCTGCGACGTCGGCACCTTCAGCGAGGACATGGACGTCGTCGCCCGCGAGTCCCGCCACGTCACCGGCCGCACGCTGGCCCACGGCGGCGCCGGCGACTCCTCCGTCCTGACCTCGTTCGGCGTCTTCCAGGGCATGCGCGCCTCGGCCGAGCGGGTCTTCGGCACGCCGTCGCTGCACGGCAGGCGGGTCGGCGTCGAGGGGGTCGGGAAGGTGGGCCACCGCCTGGTCGACCTCCTGCGCGAGGACGGCGCCGAGGTGGTGATCTGCGACGTCGACCCGCGGGCCGTCGAGCGGGTGCGCCAGCGGCATCCGGAGGTCGAGGTGGTCGCCGACGCCCAGGCGCTCACCACGTCCGACATCGACGTCTTCGCGCCCTGCGCGCTGGGCGGCGCGCTCGACGACGCCACGGTGGCCGGGCTGCGGGCGAAGATCGTCTGCGGCGCGGCCAACAACCAGCTCGCGCATCCCGGCGTGGAGAAGCAGCTGGCCGACCGCGGCATCCTGTACGCGCCCGACTACGTGGTCAACTCCGGCGGCGTCATCCAGGTCGCCGACGAGATCGAGGGCTTCAGCATGGACCGGGCCAGGGCGAAGGCGGCCCAGATCTACGACACGACTCTGAAGATCTTCGGGATCGCGGCGGACGAGGGCGTTCCTCCGGCTGTGGCAGCGGATAGGCTAGCTGAGCGCAGAATGTCGGAAGTCGGGCGTATTAGGGCCATTTGGCTGGGCCACTGACGCCCCACGCCCATACGACGTACCGAGCTGGGCACAAAACAGGTACGGTAATAGGCGAACGATAGGCTGACGTCCAAAGTCAGGCGGCGTCAGTGTGTGGTGCGTTAGCGACGAGGGGTCGGGGACGACCCCACACGAGGGGGTCGAGCCAATGGGGCGCGGCCGAGCAAAGGCCAAGCAGGTCAAGGTTGCTCGCCAGCTGAAGTACAACAGCGGTGGCACGGATCTTGACCGTCTGCGCGACGAACTCGGGGTCGGAGACTCCAGCAATGACGACGCCGACGACCTCAACGATGAGCTGGCGGATCGCTATGCCGATTACGCCGATGACTACGGCTCCGGGGACGACGAAGACGGCCGTCCTTCTGGTCGCCGATAGCCGTTCTTCAGAGTGACGTGGCCGAGGATCCGGCTGATGCCGGATCCTCGTTCATGAGCGTCGGGCCCCACGGGCAACCGTGGGGCTTTCGTCACGCTTGCGTGCGGTCGAGGAAGTCCGCGACCAGCGGCGCGATCTCGGGGAGCTTGTCCTCCAGCGCGAAGTGCCCGGTGTCGAGCACGTGCAGCTCGGCGTCCGGCAGGTCCCGCAGGTAGGCGTGCGCGCCCGGCTCCGGGAAGAAGGCGTCGTTGCGGCCCCACACGATCAGCGTGGGCGGCCGGTGGCGGCGCAGCCATGCCTGCCAGTCGGCGTAGAGCGCGAGGTTGGAGCGGTAGTCGAGCGCGAGCGCGAGCTGGGCTTCCCGGCGTCCTGGCAGGTCCAGGAAGTGCTGGTCGAGGGTCCATCCGTCGGGGGCGACGGCTGAGACGTCCGACGCGCCGCCCTCGTACTGGCCGCGGGTGACGGGCAGGGTGAACAGGTCGCCCAGGCTCTCCGCGGGCGCGTGGATCGTGGTGCGCGCCAGGTCCGACAGGCCCTCGTCGTAGGCGTTGGCGTTCTGGACGATCAGGCCGGCGATCCATTCGGGGTGCCGGGTGGCCAGGCGGAAGCCGACGGGGCCGCCGAAGTCGAAGGCGTACCAGACGAAGCGGTCGAGCCCGATCTTCTGCACGAAACCCTCGACCACGTCGGCCAGGTGGTCGAAGGAGTAGACGAAGTCGCCGGGGGCCTCGGTGTGGCCGAACCCGGGATAGTCCGGCGCGATCAGGCGGTAGCGGGCGCCCAGCGCGTCCATCAGGCGCCTGTACTGGTGGGAGGCCGAGGGGAAGCCGTGCAGCAGGAGCACGGGGATGCCGTCGCGCGGGCCCGCCTCCCGGTAGAACACCTGCACGCCTGCCACGTCCACGAAACCGTGGCGGATCTGCGGGATCTCCATGCCTAATGCCTTTCTCGCGCAATGATGCGTTAGTTATAGCGAGCATGCTTCTAACGCGTCAAGGGGGAGATGTAGCATTAGGACTCATGGAGTTCCTGATCGGTGAGCCGCTCGCGCTGGACCTGGTGAACACCCGGGCCCAGGACTTCGACGTCCTCGACACGCCCGAGGTGTTCGGGAACTGGCTCGATCGTCAGGCGGGCCGGCTGAGCGCCGTCCGGGGGCCGTACACGGCGGACGACCTGGGCGCGGTCCGGGCGTTGCGGGCGCACGTGGCGGCGGCGGTCGACGCCGTTCGCCGGGGGGAGAGCCCGTCGGGCGAGGCGGTCGGGGCGATCAACGACGCGATGCGCGCCGCGCCCGCGTACGGGCATCTGGACGTCGCGGACGGCGGGCTCACCAAGGGCGCGCGCAGGGACGGCGACCGGCTCGCCCGCCTGCTCGCGCAGCTCGCCGAGGCCGCGGCCGACCTGCTCACCGATCCGGCGGCGAGCCGGATCCGGGCCTGCGAGGGGCCCCGGTGCCGAATGATCTTCCTGCCCGCCCACCCCCGGCGGCGCTGGTGCTCACCGGAGCTGTGCGGCAACCGGGTGCGCGTCGCCCGCCACTACCGGCGGCACAAGGGCGACTGAACGGAGGGCCGGACCGGGCCGGCCCTCCCGGGTCAGCGGTAGCGGGCCTGGCCCGAGCCCTGGACGATCTCGCCCAGCACCCACGCGTGCAGACCGCGCTCGGCGAGCAGCCGGATCGCCTCGTCGGCCGAGCCGGGCGCCACGACGGCCGCCATGCCCACGCCGAGGTTGAACGTACGGTCCATGTCCTTCTGGGCGATCTGCCCGTGCCCGGCCAGCACCTCGAAGATCGCCGGCGGGGTCCAGGACGACCGGTCGAGCAGCGCGTCGAGGTGGCCGGGCAGCGACCGCGACAGGTTGGCCTCCAGGCCGCCGCCCGTGATGTGCGCGAAGGCGTGCACCTCGGTCGTGCGGGCCAGGTGGAGGCAGTCGAGCGAGTAGACGCGGGTCGGCTCCAGCAGCTCCTCGCCCAGCGGACGGCCCAGCTCGGGCAGCACCGCGTCGAGCGACAGCGACGCCTCGCGCAGCACGTGCCGCACCAGCGAGTAGCCGTTGGAGTGGATGCCGGAGGAGGCCAGCCCGAGGACCACGTCGCCCTCGCGGATCCGGTCGGCGCCCAGCATGGCGTCGGCCTCGACCACGCCGGTGCCGGCTCCGGCCAGGTCGTACTCGTCGGGGCCCATGGCGCCCGGGTGCTCGGCGGTCTCGCCGCCGACCAGCGCCGCGCCGGCCAGCCGGCAGCCCTCGGCCACGCCGCCGACGATCTCGGCGACGCGCTCGGGGACGACCTTGCCGACGGCGATGTAGTCGGTCATGAACAGCGGCTCGGCCCCGCAGACCACCAGGTCGTCGAGGACCATGCCGACCAGGTCGATGCCGATCGTGTCGTGCTTGCCGTAGCGCTGGGCGATCATGACCTTGGTGCCCACGCCGTCGGTGGAGGAGGCGAGCAGCGGACGCCGGTAACGCAGCAGCGCCGAGGCGTCGAAGAGCCCGGCGAAGCCGCTGGCGTCGTCGACCACCTCCGGCCGGCGGGCCCGCGCCACCTTGTCCTTCATCAGGGTGACGGCGCGCTCGCCCGCCTCGATGTCGACGCCGGCGGCCTCGTAGGTACTCACGCTTTGCTCTCCAACACGAACTTGCCCACGTTGTCCTGGTCGATGGGGATCGGGTACGAGCCGTCGAAACAGGCCCGGCAGAGCCGCTCGGCGGGGATGGTGGTGGCCTTGGTCAGGCCCTCCAGGGAGATGTACCCCAGCGAGTCGGCGCCCAGCGAGGCCCGGATCTCCTCGACCGACAGCGAGCCGGCGATCAGCTCGGCGCGGGTGGCGAAGTCGATGCCGTAGAAGCACGGCCAGGCCACGGGCGGCGAGGAGATGCGGACGTGCACCTCGCGCGCCCCCGCCTCGCGCAGCATCTTCACGATGGCGCGCTGGGTGTTGCCGCGCACGATCGAGTCGTCGACGACCACCAGGCGCTTGCCCGCGACGACCTCGCGCAGCGGGTTGAGCTTGAGCCGGATGCCGAGCTGGCGGATGGTCTGCGAGGGCTGGATGAACGTGCGGCCCACGTAGGAGTTCTTCACCAGGCCCTGGCCGTAGGGGATGCCGCTCTCCTCGGCGTAGCCGACGGCGGCCGGGGTGCCGGACTCGGGCGTGGGGATGACCAGGTCGGCCTCGACCGGGTGCTCGCGGGCCAGCACGCGGCCGACCTCGACCCGGGTGACCTGCACGCCGCGGCCCGCGATCGTGGTGTCGGGACGGGCGAGGTAGACGTACTCGAACAGGCAGCCCTTGGGGTCGGGCAGGGCGAACCGGCGGGACCGGACGCCGTCCTCGTCGATGGTGAGCAGCTCGCCGGGCTCGATCTCGCGGACGAACGTGGCGCCCACGATGTCGAGGGCCGCCGTCTCGGAGGCCACCACCCAGCCGCGCTCCAGGCGGCCCAGGACCAGCGGGCGGATGCCCTGCGGGTCGCGGGCCGCGTAGAGGGTCTTCTCGTCCATGAACACCAGCGAGTACGCGCCCTTGACCTGCGGCAGCAGCTCGGCCGCCGAGTCTTCGATGGAACGCGTGCGGTCCTGGGCCAGCAGCGAGGCCAGGACCTCTGTGTCGGTGGTCGCCCGGGTGGAGCCGGGAGCCAGGCGCTCGGCCAGCTCCGGCGTGTTGATCAGGTTGCCGTTGTGCGCGAGCGCGAGCCCGCCGACCTCGGTGGAGCTGAGGGTCGGCTGCGCGTTCTCCCACACGCTCGAACCCGTGGTGGAGTAACGGCAGTGGCCGATGGCCAGGTGGCCGCGGAGGGTGCCCAGCACCGACTCGTCGAAGACCTGGGCCACCAGGCCCATGTCCTTGTAGACGAGGATGCGGCTGCCCTCGCTGACCGCGATGCCCGCGGACTCCTGGCCGCGGTGCTGCAACGCGTACAGCCCGTAGTAGGTGAGTTTGGAAACTTCCTCGCCTGGTGCCCAGACGCCGAAGACACCACAAGCGTCTTTGGGTGCGCGGTCGTGGGGGTCCAGGTCATGGCCGAGCCGGCCGTCGCCCTTCAGCACATGCCTCAGTTTAGGTTGCGGGCTTCCGTGCTCGCACACCCGGGTGCTTCATCAGCCCGCGTGGGAGGATCTGCCGGCGTTGGATCCGTCGCGGACGAACTCTCCGGTGACGTTGCGGTTCGCCGCCGATCCGAGGAAATGGATCAGCGCCGCCATGTCGTCGGCGGTCGAGAGCCGGCGGCTCGGCGTGCGGGCCGCGACGCGGTCCAGGGCCTCCTGGGTGACGGGGCGCTCGACCTCGGTGATCGTGAGCCCGGCCACGGCCACGTTGACCAGCACGCCGTCCCTGCCGGCCTCCCAGGCCAGGGCGCGGGCCATGCCGTGCAGGGCCATCTTGGCGGTGCCGTACGGGCCGGGGCCCGGCTGGCCCTCCTCGGCGGCGCCCGAGGAGACGAAGACGATCCGGCCGAAGCCGTTCCTCCGCATCCCGGGCAGGAGGGCCTGGACGAGCAGGGCGTTGCCGACGACGTTGGCGTGCAGGGCGGCCGTCCATTCGGCGGCGGGCACGTCCTCAAAGCTCATGCTGTTGGGCATGATCGTGCCCCAGCGGACGGCGTTGAGCACGAGGGCGTCCACCGGGCCCGCCTGGGCGGCGGCGGGCGCGATGGTGGCGTGGTCCTCCAGGTCCAGATGGACGGCCGCCGCCTGGCCGCCCGCCTCCTCGATGCGCTTGACGACCTCGGCGGCGCGGCCGGGCCCGGTGTTGTAGGTGATGGTGACCCGCGCGCCGGCCCTGGCGTAGGCGAGCGCGGTGGCGGCGCCGATGCCGGAGGAGCCGCCGGTGATGAACGCGTGCATGGGGATGCCTCTCTTCGATTAGCCGACTAATTAGCCAGCTAAGTCGGTTGTGGGTGTCGGAGGCAAGAGGGTTTCGCTCTTGGTGAAGAGGGTTACCGGGGGGCCGTGCGGAAGAGGCGGGACAGCAGGGCGCGTTCGGCGTCGTCCAGGCCGTGCTGGAGTTCCTCGTCGGTCCTGGCCCAGATCTCCTCGACCGGCCCGCGCAGCGCCTTGCCCGCCTCCGTCAGGTGGACGCGGGCCACCCGCGGGCGGTCGGGGTCGGGGGAGCGGTGGACGAAGCCCGCGCGTTCCAGGCGCTGGAGGGTCTTGGTGACGGTCGGCGGCTCCACGCCCAGCCGGGCGATCAGCTCGCCCTGGGTGAGGCCGTCCTGCCGCCACAGCTGGTTGAGCAGCAGCTCCTGGCCCGTGTGCAGGCCCAGTGGCGCCAGGGCGGCGGCCATCCGGTTGCGGTGGGTCTTCATGACCATGATCAGGGCGTACGTCAGGGTCTCGTCCAGCATGCACTCATCTTGCCCGCCGCCTGCCGCTTTGGCGCATGGTGACCCAAGGATGGCGCCCGTCTTACCGTGTCGTGCGCTTTAGCCGATGCCCTCCGCGAAAAGGTGAAGTATCCGGCATGCAGACCCGTCGGGAGACGCAGACGTGACCACACCTGGGGACCCCAACGAACCCCGCGAGGGGCAGGACCCGCAGCACCCCGAAGGCCACCCCCGCGAGGGCCGGCCCGAATCCGCGCCGCCGCCGGGGCACACGCCCGAATGGTGGCGGGAGGGGGCGGCCGAGGAGGATCGACCGGCGCCCGAGGAGGAGCCGCCGGAGATCGGGCCGTACGAGGGCGGGCCGACGAGCAGCGAGTGGCGCCCGAGCGAGTGGGCCGTCGGCGGCCCGCCCGGCGCGGGCCCGACCGGCGGCGCAGGCACCCCAGAGGGCTGGACCACCCCGGACCACGAACACCCGCCCGGACACGAGCACGCGGCGGGACACGAGCACCCGCCCGGCCACGAGCCCGCCGCGGGACACGAGCACGCGGGACACGAGCACGCGGGACACGAGCAGGGCTCTGGACGCGAGCATGATGCGGGACACGAGCAGCGGCCCGAGGGTGGGCTGCCTGCGGGTGAAGGAGCTGGGGGGCGGCCCGGAGGCGGGCGGTGGGCGGATGAGTGGCCGTTCGAGGAGGAGCGGCAGGGTGAGGAGGAGCGGGAGGGCGAGGAGCCGATCGCGCCCGTGCCGCCCGTGGTGCCACCGCCGCCGCCTGACGTGCCGCCGTCGCACGAGCCCAGGCCCGGAGGGCGTCCGGACCATCCCGACTTCCCCACCTCGCCCGAGACGCCGGGACCGGCGGAGGGCGGCACCGGCAGGACGCGGTGGTCCGGCGGTGACGCCGAGGAGACGCAGGTCTATCCGGTGCCCGGCGGCACCCCGGCCTATCCGGGCTGGGGCACGCAACCGGACGAGGAGCCGAGCCGTCCCGCGCCCTCCCGGTACGAGTACGGCGACGTACCCACCTTCGAGCCCCCGCCCACCGGCACCCACGCGGCCAGAGGCCCCGACGAGCCAGCCGCCCGGCCGGGCGGCGCAGAGCGCGGCGCGGCGGGCGGCACGGTGGGCGCTGAGGGCGGCGCTGAACGCGGCGCGGCCCGCGCGGAGGGCGGCGCGGTGGGGGCAGAGGGCGCAGAGGGCGCAGGAGGTGTCGAAGGCCACGGAGGCGCCGTAGGCACGGGTGCCACCGCGGGCGCGGGCGGCGTGCCGGCGCCCCCGGGAGGCGCGGCCGTCCCCCCAGGAGGACCAGGCGCGCCTTACGGCGGCGAAGGAGCTCACGGCCGGCCAGGGGCACCCTACGGCGGCGAAGGAGCCTACGGCGGACCGTCGGCGCCCGGCGGCGGTGCCGGCCCCACGACCCCCGGCGGGGCCTACGGCGGTCCCTCGGAGACCGGCGGGACCCGTGGCGGTCCCACGGCGTCCGGCGGGAGCGGCGAGGGTCCTTACGGCGGGCCGGGGGCCGGTGGTCCGGGTGAGGGGGCCTATGGGGGAGCGGGGGCTTATGAGGGGGCTCCGGGGGCGTACGAGGCTGGGGGGCGGGATGCGTCCGTGCCTGGCACCACGCCCTCCAGCCCCTACGGCGGGCCGCCCGGGTACGGGCCGCCGCCGGGAGCACCCCCCTACGGTCAGTACGGCCCCTACGGCGCCCAGCCGCCCGCGCCGCCCGGCAGCGGCCTGGCCACCGCCTCGCTGGTGCTGGGCGTGGCGAGCCCGTTCCTGGTGTTCGTCTGCTTCACCGGCGTGCTCACGGCGATCCTGTCGATCGTCTTCGGCTGTGTGGCGCTCGCCAAGCGCGTGGGCCGGGGCCGGGCCATCGCCGGGATCGTGATCAGCGCCTTGTCGCTGGTGTTGTTCGCGATCGTCGCGATCTGGTTCTGGAAGGTGGTCCAGGAGTGCGGCCAGCTTCCCGGCCAGCTCGCCGACCAGTGCTTCGAGAGCAAGTTCCCCTGGATGGGCAAGGGCCGCTAGAGCGGCAGGTGGGCTGAGAGGTCGGCGCGGGAGCCGCTGGCCGCGACCGAGCCTCTGGCCACGGCCTCGTCCCAGGTCAGGCGGCCGAGCGCGAGCTCCAGCCAGGTGCGGGCGTCGGTCTCCACCACGTTCGGCGGCGTGCCCCGGGTGTGGCGGGGGCCGGGGACGGCCTGGACGGCCGCGTACGGCGGCACGCGCACCTCGACCGTGCGGCCGGGAGCCGCGGCGGCCAGCTTCTCCAGCAGGTGGCGCACCGCCTGCCTGGCCGCGTCGCGCTCGGGGGCGAGCCCGCGGTCGTAGGCGGTGAGCACCGCGGCGACCAGGGCGTCGGGCAGGGCCGAGGCGGGGCCGTCGTAGGGCGGTTCGTCGAGGGCGACGAGCTGGCCGTCGAGGGCCGCGCGCAGCTTGTCGGGGTCCATCTTGCGTGGTGGCACGGGTCCATTCTCTCGCGGCAAGCGTTCATCGGGACGGAGGTCGTCGTTCACCCCGGGTTTCGTTGACGACCGTAACGTCCCCGCCGTACAACCGCGCACATATCTGGAGGACCTGTGGCGAACCCTGAGGCGGGGCGGCTGCTGCCGCTGCTTTCCACCCCGCACAAAGGTGGCCGATCCGCTCTGACCTGTCAGTTCCGTTGCGGGAACGCGTGCGCGCACGAGGTCGCCAACACGACGGGCAACGCCTACTTCGGCGACGTGGTGAAGGAGGCGATGTCGCGCCGCGGCGTCCTGCGCGCGGGCGCGCTCGGCGCGCTGGTGGCGGGCGTGGGCGTGGCGGGCGCGGTCCCGGCGCTCGCCGACGAGCCGGCGGCCGAGACCGCCGCCGCGCCGGTCGCGGCGGGCGGGCGCCGCCCGGGTGAGATCGCCTTCACCCCGGTGCCGCCGAACAAGGACGACGCGCTGCGCATCCCCGACGGCTACAACTCCTCCGTGGTCGTGCGCTGGGGCGACCCGGTGCTGCCCGACGCGCCGGCCTTCGACTTCGCCAACCAGACGGCCGACGCCCAGAACAAGCAGTTCGGCTACAACTGCGACTACGTGACGTTCTTCCCGATGGGCCACAACCGCGGCCTGCTGTGGGTGAACCACGAGTACACCGACGAGAACCTGATGTTCCGCGGCTACACGGGCGGCGCCGCCGCGACCGAGGAGCAGATCAAGATCGCGCTGGCCGCGCACGGCGGCTCGGTCGTGGAGATCGAGCGGGCGCACGGCACCGGCGAGTGGAAGCTCACCACCAAGGGCCGCCGCCGCTACAACCGGCGCGTCACCGCGCAGACGCCGATGCGCTTCTCCGGCCCCGCCGCCGGTCACGCCCTGCTCAGGACGGCCGCCGACCCCAAGGGCCTGGCGCCGGTGGGCATGCTGAACAACTGCTCGGGCGGTTCCACGCCGTGGGGCACGGTCCTGACCGCCGAGGAGAACTTCGACCAGTACTTCGTCAACGGCGACAAGGTGCCCGAGGCGCAGCGGCCGTACATCTCGCGGTACACGATCACGACGGGCACCCCGGCGAGCAGCCGCCGCTTCGACCGGGTCGAGGAGCGCTTCGACCTGGCCAAGCACCCGAACGAGGCCAACAGGTTCGGGTGGATCGTGGAGATCGACCCGTTCGACCCCGACTCCACGCCGATCAAGCGCACCGCGCTCGGCAGGTTCAAGCACGAGGCCGCCAACACCACCCTGGCCAGGGACGGCCGTCTGGTCGTCTACATGGGTGACGACTCGCGCTTCGAGTACATCTACAAGTTCGTCTCCAAGAACCGGTACATCCCGGGCTTCGACCGTCACAACCGCACCCTGCTGGACGAGGGCACCCTGTACGTCGCCAAGTTCACCGGCGACAGCCCGGCCGCCGAGATCGACGGCTCCGGCAAGCTGCCCTCCGACGGGCTGTTCGACGGCTCCGGCCAGTGGATCCCGCTGGTGTCGGGCGACAAGTCGTACGTGGACGGCATGACCGCCGCCGAGGTGCTGGTCTACACCCGTACGGCGGCCGACAAGGTCGGCGCGACCAAGATGGACCGTCCGGAGGACATGGAGCGCAACCCGGTCACCGGCGGCGTCTACGTGGCCCTGACCAACAACTCCAACCGCACCGCCGCCCAGGTGGACGAGGCCAACCCGCGCCCGTCCAACAAGCACGGTCACGTCCTGGAGGTGGCCGAGCGGCGCAACGACGCGGGCGAGACCACCTTCGCCTGGTCGCTCCCGCTCGTCTGCGGCGACCCGAACGACCCCACGACGTACTTCGCCGGGTTCGACAAGACCAAGGTCTCGCCGATCTCGTGCCCGGACAACGTGACGTTCGACGCCGACGGCAACCTGTGGATCTCCACCGACGGCAACCAGCTCGGCAGCAACGACGGCCTGTTCGTCATGCCGGTGCGCGGCTCCGACCGCGGCCACCTGCGCCAGTTCCTGACGGTCCCGGTCGGCGCCGAGACCTGCGGCCCGCTGGTCACCGAGGACCAGAAGAGCGTGTTCGTGGCCGTGCAGCACCCGGGCGAGATCGACGGCGCGACCCCGGACAACCCGGCCAGCCGCTGGCCCGACGGCGACCAGCCGCGCCCGTCGGTCGCGGTGGTCTGGCACGGCAGGGGCAGGAAGATCGGCAGCTGATCCCGGCGAAAACCAGTTGACCTCAAGTTAACTTGAGGAAATAGTCTCCCATGCATGAGCATGGAAGTGACCGCCTGGCATCAGCTTTACTCGATGAACAACCGGCCGGAGCGTCGCCCGCTGAACAGGGCGACGCTCCGGCGTATCGGCGGGTTCGCCCGTCCCCACCGCCGCAGGATCGTGCTGTTCCTGGTGCTCAGCGTGGTGCTGGCGGGTTTGGCCGTGGTGTCGCCGCTGCTCGCGGGGCGGGTGGTCGACGCGATCTTCAACGGTGAGCCGCTCGGCGTGGTGGTCGTGGTCGCGCTGCTGATCGCCGGCCTGGCGCTCGCCGAGGCCGGGCTCGGCCTGCTGAACCGCTGGCAGTCGGCCACCATCGGCGAAGGGCTGATCCTCGACCTGCGCACGGCGGTCTTCGACCATGTACAGCGGATGCCGGTCGCGTTCTTCATGCGGACGCGCACCGGGGCGCTGGTGAGCCGGTTGAACAACGACGTGATCGGCGCGCAGCGCGCCTTCACCGACACCTTGTCCAGCGTGGCGGGCAACCTGGTGCAGCTCGTGCTGACGCTCACCGTGATGATCGGCATCTCCTGGCAGATCACGCTGCTCGCGCTGCTGCTCCTGCCCGTGTTCGTGCTGCCCGCGCGGCGGATGGGCGTCCGGATCGCGCGGCTGCGGCGCGAGGCCGCCGACCACAACGCCGCCATGGGCACCCAGATGACCGAGCGGTTCTCCGCGCCGGGCGCGACGCTGGTGAAGCTGTTCGGCCGTCCGGCGCGCGAGTCGGCCGAGTTCGCCGCGCGGGCGCGGCGGGTGCGCGACATCGGCGTGCGCTCGGCCATGAACCAGTCGGTGTTCGTCACGGCCCTGACCCTGGTCTCGGCGCTGGCGCTGGCCCTCGTCTACGGCCTCGGCGGCTTCTACGCCCTGCGCGACCAGCTCGAACCCGGCGCCGTGGTGTCGCTGGCCCTGCTGCTGACCCGCCTTTACGCGCCCCTCACCGCCCTGGCCAGCGCCCGGGTGGACGTGATGAGCGCTCTGGTCAGCTTCGAGCGGGTCTTCGAGGTCCTCGACCTCAAGCCGCTGATCCAGGAGCGCGCCGGCGCCCGCGACGTCCCCGAGGGCCCGGTCGCGGTCGAGTTCGACGACGTGCGCTTCGCCTACCCCGCCGCCGACAAGGTGTCGCTGGCCTCGCTGGAGGAGGTCGCCACGCTGGACTCGCGGGGCGGCGAGGAGGTGCTGCACGGCATCTCGTTCACGGCCCTGCCGGGCCAGATGGTGGCGCTGGTGGGCTCGTCCGGGGCCGGCAAGTCCACGATCGCCCAGCTCCTGCCCAGGCTGTACGACGTCGACTCCGGCGCGGTCCGCCTCGGCGGCGTGGACGTACGGGACCTGACCTTCGACGCCATCCGCGACACCCTCGGCATGGTCACCCAGGACGGCCACCTCTTCCACGAAACGATCAGGGAGAACCTGCTGCTGGCCAGGCCGGCGGCGAGCGAGGAGGAGATCTGGGACGCCCTGTCCAGGGCCCGGCTGCGCACGCTGATCGAGTCGCTGCCCGACGGCCTGGACACGGTGGTCGGCGAGCGCGGCTACCGGCTGTCCGGCGGCGAGCGCCAGCGGCTGACGATCGCCCGGCTCCTGCTGGCCAGGCCGCGCGTGGTAATCCTGGACGAGGCCACCGCCGCGCTCGACTCCACCTCCGAGGCGGCCGTCCAGGAGGCTCTGGGGGAGGCGCTGGCGGGCCGGACCGCCGTGGTGATCGCGCACCGGCTGTCCACCGTGCGGGCGGCCGACCAGATCCTGGTGATCGAGGACGGCCGCGTGGCCGAGCGGGGCACGCACGCCGAACTGCTGGCCATGGGCGGCCGCTACGAGGAGCTGTACCGCACTCAGTTCGACGAGCCGACGGTCGCGGGGGCGGTGGCCTGAGGCTCGTCCATAACCGGCGGGCGGCGGGACGGGCGCAGCGCGTACAGGCCGAGGGGGACGGCGGCCAGCACGATCACCGCCGCGATGACGAGCGTGAACTGGTAGGCGTCGAGGAAGGCGGCCAGCGGCGGCTGGTCGCTCCCGCTCTGGCGGGAGCCGAGGATCGCGCCCAGCACGGTGATGCCGAGCAGGCCGAACACCTCGCGCGAGACGTTCAGCACGCCTGAGGCCACGCCCGCCCTGTCCTTGGGCAGGCCGCCGAGGATCGCCGAGGTCAGCGGCACCAGCAGGCCGCCGCCGAGGCCGTAGAGCAGGAACCAGGGGGCCACGTCGGCGTAGTCGCCGTCGGCGCCGACGCCGGAGATCAGGTAGATCGCCGCGCCCATGAGCGCCATGCCGAGCGCCACCGTGCGCCCGGTGCCGAGCCGCGCGGAGATCCGCTGGGACGTGATGACGACGACCGCCATGACCAGGGCCATCGGCACGAACGCCAGGCCGGCCTGCGTGGGGGAGAAGCCGAGCACGTTCTGCAGCCACAGGGCGCTGAAGAAGTAGATGCCGAACACGCCGAACGACCAGATGCCCATGGTCAGCGCGCCGCCGCTGAACACCCGCGAGCGGAAGAGCGACAGGTCGATCATCGGGCGCTCGGAGCGCGTCTCGACCAGCGCGAACGCCAGGGCGGCCGCCGCCGCGAGCCCGAACGCCGCCAGGATCTCGGCCGACGTCCATCCGGCGCGGTCGCCCTCGATGAGCGCGTAGGTGAGGGAGACCAGCGCGAGCGCCGAGGTGGCCAGGCCGGGCAGGTCGAGCCGGTGCCGACGGCGGGTGAAGGCCGGCCGGACCGCCCACAGGGCCAGGCCGAGGGTGGCGATCCCGATCGGCACGTTGATCAGGTAGATCCAGCCCCAGTGCAGGTGCTCGCTGATGAAACCGCCGGCCGCCGGGCCGAGCGCCATGGACAGCGCCCCGGACGCGCTCCAGACGCCCACGGCCCTGCCGCGCTCGCCGGGCTGGGGGAAGATCTGGCTGATCAGGGTGAGCGACGTGGGCGTGAGCAGCGCCGCCCCCACGCCCTGGACGGCCCGCGCCGCGATCAGCGCGCCGCCCGAGGTGGCCAGCCCGGCGCCCAGCGAGGCCGCGGTGAAGACCGAGAGCCCGGCCAGGAACACCACGCGGGCCCCGAACAGGTCCGCGAGCCGGCCGCCGACCAGCATGAGCCCGGCGAAGACCAGGATGTACGAGCTCACGATCCACTCCAGCCCGGAGATCGTCAGCCCGAGCTCCCGCTGGATCGTCGGCAGCGCGACGTTCCCCACGTTGTTGTCGAGATAGGTCATGAAGGTGCCCAATGTCACGGCACCCAGCGCCCACCATCGCATGTCGCAACCCCCTATACGCCGTACTTGTACGCCGTACAGTTCAACTTGTACGGCGTATAGTTGTCAACCGTGATGGGAAAACTGGGCGCACGGGCCATCGCCGAGCGGGCGCTGGAGATCGGCGACACCGAGGGGCTCGACGCCGTGACGATCCGCCGGCTGGCGACCGACCTGGGCGTGACGCCGATGGCCCTCTACTGGCACTTCAAGAACAAGGACCAGCTCCTGGTCGGCATGGCCGACCACCTGATCGGCGGCTTCGTGCCGGAGCCGGCCGACGAGCGGCCCTGGCAGGACCAGCTCCGCGACCTGACGCAGGGGCTCATCAGGGTTCTGCGCACCCATCCCTGCGCCAAGAACGTCATCGAGCAGATCGACCCGATCTCCGTCCCGAACTTCCTGGTCGTCTGGGACAAGGCGCTGGGCCTGGCCCGTACGGCCGGGTTCGACGTGGAGGAGAGCTGCCTGATCACCAAGTACCTGCTGCAGAGCGCCCTGGCGATCGCCGACGCGCCCGTGCACCTCAAGGCGGGCCGGACCGGCGAGGAGATCGCCGAGATGGTCAGGGTCAAGCGGGCCGGCCTCCAGTCGCTGCCGCCCGAGAAGTATCCGCACCTGGTCGAGATGGCCTCACCGCTGGTCGCGAGCGCCGACCCGGCCTTCTACGACTCCTTCGGCGTCGATCTCGTGCTGCGCGGCATCGAGGCGCTGGCCGCCGGGCGTTAGGGTCGGGATCATGCCTTTCGAGCTGGTCTGCGAGATCGAACCGCCCACCAAGCCCGATCTGAAGCGCGTACGCCACCAGATCGGCACGCTCAGCCAGGTCGCCCACTCGTTCCTGATCCCCGACAACCACATCGGCCGGGCCACCGTGTCCAGCGTGGCCGTGGCCCACGAGGTGGAGGCGATGGGCGGGCGCAGCATCGCCTGTCTCAACTCCCGCGACCGCAACCTGCTCGGCTTCCACCGCGACCTGCTGACGGCCGCGGCGTACGGCGTCGACCAGTTCCTGTTCGTCCACGGCGACAAGCCCGCCAGCGGCAGCCGGACCAGCGACCTGACGGTCCGCTCGATGATCGAGGAGGCCAGGGGCTTCTCGCCGGCCTTCCGCGTCGGCGCGGCGGCCGGGCTGCGCCCGCTGCCCGCATGGAAGCGCGCGGCCGACTTCCTGTTCGCCCAGGTCAGCTTCTCGGTCGAGGCGCAGGTCCGGTGGCGCGAGGCCAATCAGGTCGACGTGCCGGTCTACGCGGGCGTCATGGTGCTGGCCAGCGAGCGCCACGCCCGTACGCTGGCCGCCGCCATCCCCGACATCGCCCTGCCCGGCGAGCTGGTCGAGCGGGTGGCCGCCGACCGCATGGCGGGCGTCGAGGCGGCCTGCGAGCAGGTGTTCGCGCTGCGCGACTCGGGCGCGTTCGACGGCGTGCACCTCATCCCGGTCTCGCGCTACCGCGACGTGGAGTCCAGGCTCGCCGGAGCCCTCTGAGACCTGGCGAGCGCGGCCAGCACCGCGCCGGCCAGCGCCACGGCGAACAGCACCGCGTACGCCCGCTGGAAGCCGTCCAT
This sequence comes from Nonomuraea sp. NPDC049684, assembly GCF_044465345.1. NCBI lineage: Bacteria > Bacillati > Actinomycetota > Actinomycetes > Streptosporangiales > Streptosporangiaceae > Nonomuraea > Nonomuraea sp. NPDC049684. The sequence goes on from NZ_JBITLO010000020.1 coordinate 147,417, forward strand.
GAGCTGCCCGACGGCCACCGGGGAGAGCGTGGACAGCGTGCCGGCGTACACCTGGGCGCGCAGCGCCGGGCCCACCGAGCTGGTCACGACGCTGAGCGACAGGCCCACGCTGATCACGATGCCGACGTTCATGATCATGACGCGGAAGCCGTTGACCACGCCCAGGCTGCCGCTCGGCAGGGCGGCCATGACCTGGGTGGTGTTGCCGGTCAGGAACGTCCCGCTGCCGCAGCCGGCCACGAACAGGGCGATCCCCGTCACCCAGTACGGCGTCGCCGGGTCGGCCGTCAGCATGAGCGCGCCGAGCCCGAGCGCGCTCATCGCCGCGCCGCCGATCGACAGCCCGTACGGCGAGACCCGCGGCCCGAGCAGCCCCGCGATCGGCGAGGCCAGCCCGATGCCCACCGGCACCGGCAGCACGCTCAGCCCGGCCGAGAACGCGTCGAGCCCGCGCGCCGCCTGGAAGTAGAGCGCGACCACCAGGATCAGCGCGGACCGCGCGAGCGCGTTGCAGAAGGAGGCCAGGTTCGCGTAGGCCAGCAGCCGGCCGCCGAACAGCCGCAGGTCCAGCACCGGGTTCGATGAGCGCCGCTCGGCCAGCACGATCAGCGGCACCAGCAGCACGAACAGCGCCGCCCCCGTCAGGACGACCGGGCTGGTCAGGCCGCCCGACCCGGCCTCGTTGACCGCCAGCAGCACGGCCGACAGCGCGGCGAACACCAGCACGTTGCCGAGCGCGTCCACCGGCTGCCTGGGCCTCTTCGGCATCTTGCGCAGGATCACCGCGCCCCAGCCGAGCGCGACCAGCCCGGCGGGCACGTTCACCCAGAAGATCCACTGCCAGCCGGCGGTCTCGGCGATCAGGCCGCCGAGCGTCGGGCCGGCGAGCTGGGCCACCGACAGCGTGCCGATGTAGACGCCCATGCTCTGGCTGAGCCGTTCGGGCGGGAACGCGTCGGTGATGATCACCGTGCCGTTGGCCAGGATCATGGCCGAGCCGATCGCCTGGAGCACGCGCATGCCGACCAGGAACCAGACGTCCGGCGACAGCCCGGCCAGCAGCGAGGCCACGGTGAACAGGGCGAAGCCCGCCAGGTACACCTCGCGCCTGCCGAGCAGGTCGGCGACCCGGCCGAAGAACACCAGGCTCGCGGTGTTGACCAGCAGGAACGCCAGCAGGATCCATCCCGACTGCGTCGCGTCGGCGTGGAAGTGCCGCACGACGGTCGGCAGCGCGACGTTGAGCGTGCTGCCGGCGATGCCGATGAGGACGAGGCCCAGGCTGGTGACCGAGCACACGCGCCAGGCGTAGCGCATGCGGGTGCCGGCTTCGGGGGTGACCGCGACCATGCCTCCCACTATGACGTACGACGTACGTCCGTTTTGTACCAGGGGTCACCTGGCTCGCTTGCGTAACCCCTCGACGTCGTGGATGACCACCCGGCGCCGGCCGGTCTCGATCAGCCCGCGGTCGCGCAGGCTCCGCAGCGCCTTGCTGACCGCCTCCCGCGAGGAACCCGTCCAGCCGGCCAGCTCGTCCTGGCTGAGCGGCAGGGCCACGCGCACGCCGGTGCTGGTGCGCTCGCCGTACCGGTCGGCCAGTTCGAGCAGCCGGGTCGCCACCCGGCCGGTGGTGTCGAACGCGCCGTACTCGACCCGCTTGCGGTCGGCGTCGCGCAGCCGGCCGACGAGGAGCTGCAGGAGCAGGACGGCGATGCGGCCGTGCGCGGCCAGGAAGCCGCTGAAGTCGCGGACCACGATGCCCTGGATCGGCTCCAGCGCGGTCACGGTGGCCGAGCGGGGCGAGCCGTCCACGGCCGACATGTCGCCCAGCAGCGCCCCTGGACCGCGTACCGCGAGGACCACCTCGGTGCCGCTGCTGGTGTGCGAGGACACCTTGACGCGGCCCTCCGTCAGCACGAGCACCCAGTCGGCCGTGTCGCCCTCGGTGATCACCGTCGTGCCGCGGTCCCACCGGCGCGGGCGCCCGGCGGCGCGCAGCGCCTCGATCTCCTCGGCGGTGAGCATGGAGAGGAACTCGCCGGGCTCTGGATCCATGCGCCGATTATGTACGCACGGCTATTGCCGTTCTATGGCATTCCAGTCAGAACGTACGCGGCCACGAGTTCCTCCCTGCCCTTGAGGCTGAGCCGTCCGAGGGCGTTCACCGAGGCGTCGCGGCCGAGCTGCCTGAGGGTCGTCTCGCCGATCACCACCGTCCCCGGCTCGGCCAGGGCCTGGAGCCTGGCGGCCACGTTGACGCAGTCGCCCATCGCGTTGAAGCCGCGTAACTCGGGGCTGCCGATGTTGCCGACCAGCGCGGGGCCGGTGTTGACGCCCACCCGGAAGGTCGGCCACTCCACCTCGTCCACGCGTCTCCAGGCCATCTCCTCGGCCACCTCGGCGGCGGCCCGCTGCATCTCCAGCGCGGCCCGGCAGGCCGCCCTGGCGTGACCGGCCTGCGGGGCGGGCGCGTTGAACAGGGCCAGCATCGCGTCGCCGACGAACTGCACGATCGTGCCGCCGTTGTTCAGCACGCACGGGACGGCGGCCGTGTGGTAGCGGTTGAGCATCTCGACGATCTCGCCGGGCGCGACCTGCTCGGAGAACGAGGTGAACCCCTTGAGGTCGGCGAAGAGCGCGGTCAGCTCCCGCAGCTCGCCGCCGAGCGCCGCCCGCGCCGGGTCGGCGAGCAGGGCGTTGGCCACGTCGGGCGACATGTACTGGCGGAAGAGGGTGTCCAGCTCCTGGTAGAGGCGGGCGTTCTCCAGCGAGATGGACAACTGGCCGGCGAGCGTGGCGGCCAGCGCCTCGTCGTGGCCGCCGCGGCCCACCGGCACCTCCAGCACGCCGGCGAGATGGCCCCTGACCGTGAGCGGGTAGGCCAGCCGGTGGTCGCGGCGGATCGGGGCGTCGCCCTCGAACTCGTACGCGCGGGAGCCGATCTGGGTCTTCCCCTCCGACACCAGTGCGATCTTGACGTCTCCGTACGCCTGCCTGACCCGGTCGAGCGCGGTGGTCAGCAGCTCGCCCTCCGGCAGGCCCACGCGGGTCTGCGCGCTCACCGCCACCAGCGCGGCCAGCCGCTCCGACAGCTCACGCTCGTGGGCCAGCGCCGTCCCGGCCCGGTCGAGCACGGCGGCCTGGCTCTCGTTGAGCCGGAACTTGCCCGACAACCGGGCCGCGGCCAGCGGCTCGCCCCGGCGTACGTGCTCGACCAGCTCCTCCAGGGCCTGGTCGTAGTCCTGCTGGAGGCGGGCGACGGTCGCCGCCAGCGTCACCGAGTCGAACAGCCCCGCGCTCGACCCCTCGCGCCGGAACTGCAGGTAGGCGCTGTAGGCCACGAACACGAAGGCGAGGGTGAGCAGCGCGTGCCACTCCCACCACGTCAGGTGCCAGTTGAGCTGCGACATCCCGGCGACCATCGCCTCGGCCAGCAGCGCGTACGCGGTGATCAGGCTGACCAGCATGGCCGACGGACGGCGGCGATGCAGCAGGAACATCAGCACGCCGGCCGCGCCGTACAGCAGGACGCCGGGGATCGAGGCAGGGCCCAGCCAGCTCATCGGCGCGACCGGCGGCGGCCGGCTGAGCTCGGTCAGCTCGGGCACCAGCGAGACCAGCGCCCACAGCAGCATGAACCCGAACAGCACCGCCCGGAGGAAGTGCTGCCCCGCCAGGACGCTCCTGGCGGCCCGCTCGCCCAGCGGCAGGGCCGAGGCGAACGCGAACATCGAGGCGATGGTGAGCCCCACCTGCTGGCCGAGGTCGAAGCCCAGCGAGCCGGTCGGCAGGATGATCCCGGGGGTGGCCAGGCCGTGCAGGAGGAAGAAGCCCGCGCTGCTGAGGAACACCATGGAGACCAGGAAGAGCCGGGCGTCCTGACGGCGGCGCGCGGCCTCGGTGATCAGCCCGCCGAGCGCCACGTTGATCCCGGCCACCGCGAGGATCATCCAGAAGTGCCCCGCGTTGTGCTGCCAGACGACGTTGAGGTGCGGCTGGGCGAGCAGCAACCAGAGCCCCAGCAGGGGAAGGGCGAGGTGGATGACCCAGACCACGCCTCGGACGGGCTGCGTGGCCGGCGGCAGGTAGGTGCTGGGCACAGACCCGATTATGCACGCGGGATCGCCGCCGCCAATGCGTCCTTTTACCCACTGCGACGACGACAGTCGGTCAATCCGGTCAGTAACCCTCCGTTTCGTGACAAATACGTTATGTAGTTTCTGTCAACCTTTGGAACGGTTGAAACGTGAATCTCATGCATCACCTGAGCATCACTCGTTCCCTGGAAGGAAAGCCGTGGCTATCAAGGTTCGCGGTGGGCGTACGCTCACCCTCGCCACTGTCGGAGCGCTCGCCGCCTCGCTCCTCGCCGTCGGTGGCGTGGCCACCGCCTCGTCGGCGGCGAGCGAGGTGTACGCCTGCGTGCACAAGAAGACGCGGTACGTCCGCATCGTCAACCCGACCACGCCGTGCCGCAAGACCGAAGAGCGGATCGTGATCGGCGGCAGCACGACGCAGCTGAACGGCGGCACCTCCGGCCCCAAGGGCGACCAGGGCCCCCAGGGCAAGCAGGGCCTCAAGGGCGACACCGGCGCGCAGGGCCCGCAGGGCCCGAAGGGCGACACGGGCCCGGTGGGCCCCCAGGGCAAGCAGGGTCTCCCCGGCAAGGACGGCCAGGACGGCAAGCAGGGCCTCCCCGGCAAGGACGGCAAGGACGGCCTCCCGGGCAAGGACGGCCAGGACGGCAAGCAGGGCCTTCCCGGCAAGGACGGCAAGGACGGTCTTCCCGGCAAGAACGGCCAGGACGGCAAGAACGGCCTCCCGGGCAAGGACGGCGAGCGCGGCCCGGCGGGCCCCCAGGGTCCCCAGGGCCCCAAGGGTGAGCCCGGCAAGGACGGCGCCGGCGCCACGTACGCCACCTACACCAACGACGCCTCCATCAACGGCCTCGGCTCGGTGACCGCCTCCTGCGACAAGGGCGGCACCCCCACCGGCGGCGGCTTCTCCTTCGGCACCCTGAAGAACGCCGAAGTCATGGGCAGCTACCCCGGCGCCTCCGGCTGGACGGTCACCGTCGCCAAGGACGACAACGGCGGCGGCAACAACCTCACCGCCGACACGCAGAGCACCCAGAGCCACGGTGGCGGCAACAACGGCACCAGCGTCTCCGGCAAGGTGTTCGTCGTCTGCATCAAGAAGGTCTGACGACCAGAGAAGGTCTGACGACCAGAGAAGGTCGAATGACCAAGAAGGTCTGACAACGCTGAAAGGGCCGGTGCGGGGTCATCCCGCACCGGCCCTTCTCGTTGCGAACGTCAGCCGAACAGCGCCGGAAGCGTCGCCGAGTGGGTCTCGCGGAGCTCCTCGACCCCCACCTCGAACACGCCCTCGACCACCAGCGACGCCCCGCCGGTGACCCCGAGCCCGTAGCACGGCACCTCGTGCCGCCCGCACAGCGCCGCGAACTCCTCGAACGCCTCCGGCCGCACCACGACCAGGGCCCGCGCGGCCGACTCGCTGAACAGGTCGGTGAACGGCTCGCCGCTCAGCGCCACCGTGGCCCCGATGCCGCGGGCCAGGCACGACTCGGCCAGAGCCACGGCCAGCCCGCCGTCGGACAGGTCGTGCGACCCCTCCAGCAGCCCGCGGGCGGCGGCCTCGACCAGCACGGTCGCCAGCGCCTGCTCGGCCTCCAGGTCGGCGTGCGGCGGCAGGCCGCCCAGGTGGCGGTGGGCCACGTGCGCCCACTCCGAGCCGCCGAACTCCTCGGCGGTGTCGCCGAGCAGCACCACCCGCAGACCCTCGGCGGTGAACCCGGACGGCACCCGCTTGGCCACGTCGTCGATGACGCCGAGCACGCCCACGACCGGCGTGGGGTTGATGGCCGTCGAGCCCGTCTGGTTGTAGAAGGAGACGTTCCCGCCGGTCACCGGCACGCCGAGGGTGCGGCAGGCGTCGGCGAGCCCGCGTACGGCCTCGGCGAACTGCCACATGACCTCGGGGTCCTCCGGCGAGCCGAAGTTGAGGCAGTTGGTGACGGCGAGCGGCTTGGCGCCGGTCACGGCCACGTTCCGGTACGCCTCGGCCAGCGCGAGCTGCGCCCCCGCGTAGGGGTCGAGCTTGGCGTAACGGCCGTTGCCGTCGGTGGACAGCGCGATGCCCCGCGTCGTCGGCTCGGCCCCGGCGATGACCTCGGAGATGCGCAGCATCCCGGCGTCGGCGGGCTGGGCCAGCACGGTGTTGGAGCGGACGTAGCGGTCGTACTGGGAGGTCACCCACTCCTTGGAGGCCAGGTTGGGCGAGCCGAGGAGCTGCAGCAGGGTGGCCCGCAGGTCGTCGGGGCGCGCCAGCCGGTCGGGGGTGTCGGCGTTGAGCGCGCCCTGCCCGGCCGGCTCGTGGTAGGGACGCTCGTAGACCGGGCCCTCGTCGGCGGCGGTGCCCGGCGGGATGTCCACGATGATCTCGCCGTCCCAGGTCATCACCAGGCGGCCGGTGTCGGTGACCTCGCCGATGACGGTGGCCGGGACGTCCCACTTGGCGCAGATCGCCATGAACGCGGGGATGTCGTCGGGCCGGACCACGGCCATCATCCGCTCCTGGGACTCGCTCATCAGGATCTCCTCGGGCTTGAGCGAGGAGTCGCGGAGCGGGACCAGGTTGAGGTCGACCTTCATGCCGCCGGTGCCCTTGGCGGCCAGCTCGGTCGTGGCGCAGGAGACGCCGGCCGCGCCGAGGTCCTGGATGCCGACGACCACGTCGGCCGCGTAGAGCTCCAGGCAGCACTCGATGAGCAGCTTCTCCATGAACGGGTCGCCCACCTGCACGGCGGGCCGCTTGGCCTGCGACTCGTCCTCGAACGTCGCCGAGGCCAGCACGGACGCGCCGCCGATGCCGTCGGGACCCGTGGACGCGCCGAACAGCACGACCTGGTTGCCCGGCCCCGGCGCGGTGGCCAGCTTGATCTGGTCTTTGCGCAGCAGGCCGACGCACAGCGCGTTGACCAGCGGGTTGCCGATGTAGCAGGGGTCGAAGACGACCTCGCCGCCGATGTTGGGCAGGCCCAGGCAGTTGCCGTAGTGGCTGATGCCCTCGACCACGCCGGGCAGCACCCGCCGGGTGTCCACGGCGTCGGCGCCGCCGAAGCGCAGCGCGTCCATGACGGCGATCGGGCGGGCGCCCATCGACATGATGTCGCGCACGATCCCGCCGACGCCGGTGGCCGCGCCCTGGTGCGGCTCGACGTAGGACGGGTGGTTGTGCGACTCGATCTTGAACGTGGCCGCCCAGCCGTCGCCGATGTCGACGACGCCCGCGTTCTCGCCCATGCCCACGAGCAGCGCCTCGGACTTGGGCGCCTTGGTGGCGAACTGCCGCAGATGCACCTTGGACGACTTGTACGAGCAGTGCTCGGACCACATGACGCTGTAGATGGCCAGCTCCGAGCCGGTGGGACGGCGACCCAGGATCGCCTTGACCCGGTCGTACTCGTCCTGCTTCATCCCCAGCTCGGCGAAGGGCATCGGCTCGTCGGGGGTCTCGGCGGCCCGCTTGACGTTGTCGGTGCTCATGCGTTCACCAGATTCTTCAGGATGGACGTGAAGAAGCCGAGCCCGTCGGTGCTCGGCGCGCCGACCAGCTCCTCCACGGCGTGCTCGGGGTGCGGCATGAGGCCGACCACGTTGCCCGCCTCGTTGCGGATGCCGGCGATGTCGTTGAGCGAGCCGTTGGGGTTGCCCCCGGCGTAGCGCACGACGACGTGGCCGCCGGACTCCAGCTCGGCCAGCGTCTCCTCGGAGGCGACGTAACGGCCCTCGCCGTGCTTGACCGGCAGCACGATCTCCTGGCCGCGCTCGAAGGAGCCGGTCCAGGCGGTGGCGGTCTGCTCCACCGTGAGCCGCTGGTCGCGGCAGACGTAGTGGAGCGAGGCGTTGCGGGTGAGCGCGCCGGGCAGCAGGTGGGCCTCGCAGAGGATCTGGAAGCCGTTGCAGGTGCCGATGACCGGCAGACCGGCCTTGGCGGCCGGGACGAGCTCGTCCATCAGCGGGGCGAACTTGGAGATCGCGCCGCAACGCAGGTAGTCGCCGTAGGAGAAGCCGCCGGGCAGGAAGACGGCGTCGACTCCCTTCAGGTCGTGGTCGGCGTGCCACAGCGGGACCGCCTGCGCGCCCACGAGGCGCACGGCTCTGGCGGCGTCCTGGTCGTCGAGAGTTCCTGGAAACGTGACTACGCCCACACGGGCAGCGCTCATGACAGTCGTCCCCTCCGAGGAATGCGCACGCGCGTGCCACCGTCTCTTTGGGGGCGGACGGCGGTCTACGGCGGTGTACTCAGATTATCGGGTGCGCGGCTGTGTTCCGGGCAGCGGGTCGGCCCCGGGTCGGACAGCGGTCAGACGGCGGCCAGCTCGCGGTGACGGGCGCCTTCGGCCTCGTCGTCCCAGGCGAGCGTCTTGCGCAGGTGGACCGTCGTGCCGCGGCCGGGCGTGGTGCCGAAGGAGATCTCGTCCACGACGGACCGCATGATGAGCAGGCCGCGGCCGTTCTCGGTGTCGGGTGGAGGGAAGTGCAGCGGCATCGACGGGAGGCCGTCGCCGCTGTCGGCGACGCGCACGTCGCAGCGGCCGTAGCCGATCGACGCCGAGACCTCGTAACGGTTGGCGGGGCCGCCGTGTCGCACCGCGTTGGAGCACGCCTCGGAGACGGCGAGCAGCATGTCGGCGATGCAGGTCTCACTCACGTTGAGTGATCGCATCGCGTCGCCAAGCACTCGCCTGACCATCGGTATGCCGATCGCATCCCGAGGCAGCGCCAACGAGAACTCAATATCCACCGGACTCCTCCGGGCTCCGGAATGTCACCTGGAGTAGGTTTCCCTGTGAAATCGGGGCTAACCGCAAAATCACGTTGTTGTTATTTAGTGTTGGCACGCCCGTGGCATTGTGGCATGCCCGAACGCGACTTTAACTCACCAGGGGTAAAACCAGGCATCAAATGTGCCTTCTACCCCTCAACCCGGACGCTGTAGTCCTCGATCACGGTGTTGGCCAGGAGTGTCTCGGCCATCTTCCGTACCTCGTCGAGGGCCGCCTCGTCGGCCGGGCCCTCCAGCTCGACCTCGAACCGCTTGCCCTGACGGACCGCCGAGACGCCGGAGAAACCGAGCCTCGGCAGCGCCCTGGCGATGGCCTGGCCCTGCGGGTCGAGGATCTCGGGCTTGAGCATGACGTCGACGATGACGCGCGCCACTACGTTCCTCCTGGGTGGAGTGGGTGCTTGGGAAAGCAAGCCTACCGGCGCGCATGGCCGTCAACACAACGGGAACGGGGAGGACATGGGGCTTGCGCGGAGGGCTGTGACGTCTGCCACGATGTCCCCAAACGCGTATGAACCACCACCACATGGTTCGCACGCACACACGGCTGGCCTCAGGTGGCGACCCCATCGACACCGGCCCCGATCGCACAGGAGCGGCACGTGACAGTCGACGCCTCTCGTGGTGCCGAAGCACCCCCTGAGCTCGTGCAGTTGCTCACCCCCGAGGGAGTGAGGGTCGAGCATCCCGACTACGACATAGACCTGACGGCCGAAGAGGTCAGGTCGCTCTACCGCGACCTGGTGCTCGTCCGGCGCATCGACCTGGAGGCCGTGGCGTTGCAGCGTCAGGGCGAGCTGGGCATCTGGGCCTCGCTGCTCGGCCAGGAGGCCGCCCAGATCGGCTCGGGCCGCGCGCTCACCGACTCCGACATGGCCTTCCCCACCTACCGCGAGCACGGCGTCGCCTGGTGCCGCGACGTCGACCCGGTCAAGCTGCTCGGCCTGTTCAGGGGCGTCAACCACGGGGGCTGGGACCCCGAGGAGCACAACTTCCACCTGTACACGATCGTGATCGGCAGCCAGACCCTGCACGCGGTCGGCTACGCCATGGGCATCCAGCGCGACGACGCCTCCGCCGCCACGATCGTCTACTTCGGCGACGGCGCCACCAGCCAGGGCGACGTGAACGAGTCGTTCATCTGGGCCAGCGTGTTCAACGCGCCCGTCGTCTTCTTCTGCCAGAACAACCAGTGGGCCATCTCCGAGCCGCTGGAGAAGCAGAGCCGCATCCCCCTCTACCGCCGGGCCTCCGGCTTCGGCTTCCCGGGCATCAGGGTCGACGGCAACGACGTGTTCGCCTGCCTCGCGGTGACCAGGAAGGCGCTCGAAGCCGCCCGTACGGGACAGGGGCCGACGCTGATCGAGGCGTTCACGTACCGGATGGGCGCCCACACCACGACCGACGACCCGACCCGCTACCGGGTGGCCAGCGAGCTGGAGGCGTGGAAGCTGAAGGACCCGATCGAGCGGGTCAAGTCGTACCTGTTCCGCAACGAGCTGGCCGACCAGGGCTTCTTCGACGCCGTGACGGCCGAGGCCGACCAGCTCGGCGCCGACCTGCGCAGGCGGTGCCTGGCGATGCCCGACCCCGAGCCGCTCGATATCTTCGACCACGTCTATCGCGAGCCCCACGCGCTCATCGACGGGGAGCGCGCTCAGTTCGCCGCCTACTTGGAGGGCTTCGAGAAATGACGGTGTTGAGCCTGTCCAAGGCGCTTAACGAGGGCATGCGCCGCGCCATGGAGGACGACCCCAAGGTCCTCATCATGGGCGAGGACGTCGGCAAGCTCGGCGGCGTCTTCCGCGTCACCGACGGCCTGCAGAAGGACTTCGGCGAAGACCGGGTCATCGACACGCCGCTCGCCGAGTCCGGCATCATCGGCACCGCGATCGGCCTGGCGCTGCGCGGCTACCGGCCGGTGTGCGAGATCCAGTTCGACGGGTTCGTGTTCCCGGCGGCCGACCAGATCATCACGCAGCTCGCCAAGATGCCGATGCGCTCGCTCGGCGCGATCAAGCTGCCCGTCGTCGTGCGCATCCCGTGCGGCGGCGGCATCGGCGCGGTCGAGCACCACAGCGAGTCGCCCGAGGCGTACTTCGCGCACACGGCCGGCCTGCGCGTGGTGGCCTGCTCCAACCCGGCCGACGCCTACACCATGATCCAGCAGGCCATCCGGAGCGACGACCCGGTCATCTTCTTCGAGCCCAAGCGCCGCTACTGGGAGAAGGCCGACATCGACACGGCCTCGACCGACTGGTGGACGCCGTTCGACAAGGCCACGGTCGTCCGGCCCGGCTCCGACGTCACGCTGCTGGCCTACGGCCCGATGGTCAAGACCTGCCTGGAGGCCGCCGCGGCCGCCGAGGACGACGGCCGCTCGCTGGAGGTGATCGACCTGCGCTCGCTCAACCCGCTGGACGAGCCGCTGGTCATGGAGTCGGTACGCCGCACCGGCCGGGTGGTCGTGGTGCACGAGGCGCCCGTCTACAGCGGCTTCGGCGCCGAGCTGGCGGCCCGGATCACCGAGCAGTGCTTCTACCACCTGGAGTCGCCCGTCCTGCGGGTCGGCGGCTTCTCCACCCCCTACCCGCCGTCGAAGCTCGAAGAGCACTACCTGCCCGACCTGGACCGGGTGCTGCACGCCGTCGACCGCGCCTTCGGGTTCTGAAAGGGGGACGCGCTTCCATGCGACGCGAGTTCAAGCTTCCCGACGTCGGGGAGGGGCTGACCGAGGCCGAGATCGTCCGCTGGCACGTGCGGCCGGGCGACGAGGTCAAGGTCAACCAGATAGTGGTGGAGATCGAGACCGCCAAGTCCATCGTCGAGCTGCCGATCCCCTGGGACGGCGTGGTCGCGGGCGTGCTGGTCGAGGAGGGCCGCACGGTCGACGTCGGCACGCCGATCGTCGCCGTGGACACCGGCGGCGAGACGGGCGGCGCCGGCCAGGGCCCCACCGGCCAGACTCTGGCCGATCAGGGCCCCGCCGATCAGGGCCCTGCCGATCAGGGCCCTGCCGATCAGGGTCTGAAGGCGCTGGCCGACGACATGGTCCCCAAGCCGCCGGAGGAGGGCGCGGTCGAGCCAGGCGCCCACGGCAGCCCCGCCCCCAAGGAGGAGCGGCAGGCGGTCCTGGTGGGCTACGGGGTCAAGACCGGCGCCTCCAAGCGCCGTCCCCGCAAGCAGCCGGCGGAGCCGATCCCGGCCGCGCCCGTGGCCAACCCGGCCCGCGTGGAGGTGCCCGGCCCGGCTCCGACGGCCCGCCCGGCCGAGGCCGTCCCCGCCGCCGCGCCCGCCGGGGCCGCGCCGGCCGGTCCCGGCCGCGTGGCCGTGCTGGCCAAGCCGCCGGTCCGCAAGCTGGCCAAGGACCTGGGCGTCGACCTCGCCACGCTCACCGGCACCGGCCCCCAGGGCTCCATCACCCGCGACGACGTGCACGCCGCCGCGCAGGGCGGTCTCCAGGCGGCGCCCGAGCCCGTCCGGCAGGCCGAGCCCCAGCGGCGGGAGGAGCGCGTGCCCGTCAAGGGCGTGCGCAAGATGACCGCCCAGGCGATGGTGGCCAGCGCCTTCACGGCCCCGCACGTCACCGAGTTCCTCCAGGTGGACGTGACGGAGACCATGGAGGCGGTCCGGCGGCTGCGGGCGCTGCCCGACTTCGCCGAGGTCAAGGTCTCCCCGCTGCTCCTGGTCTGCCGGGCCCTGCTCACCGGGGTCAGGCGGTACCCGATGATCAACTCGTCCTGGGACGAGGCGGCCCAGGAGATCGTGGTCAAGCACTACGTGAACCTGGGCATCGCCGCGGCCACCCCGCGCGGCCTCGTGGTGCCCAACATCAAGGACGCCCACGCCCTCCCGCTCCCCGAGCTGGCCAGGCAACTGGGCGCGCTGGCGGAGACGGCCAGGGCGGGCCGCACCCAGCCGGCCGAGATGGCGGGCGGGACGATCACCATCACCAACGTGGGCGTGTTCGGCGTCGACGCCGGCACCCCCATCCTCAACCCGGGCGAGTCGGCCATCCTGGCCTTCGGCCAGGTCAGGGACATGCCGTGGGTGGTCGACGGCGAGCTGGCGGTGCGCAAGGTGACCACCCTCGCGCTCAGCTTCGACCACCGGATCGTCGACGGCGAGCTGGGCTCGATGTTCCTGCGCGACGTCGGCGCGATGCTGGAGGACCCGCTCCGCATGCTGGCCTGGGGCTGAAGCCGGGCGGCGACCGCCGGGAGGGCCCCTCTCCCCGGCGGTCACCGCAGGCTCGGCCAGGGCGCCTTCTTGTCCCGCGCGCGGGGGCCGTACGACTCCAGCCACACGGGCGCGCCCACGACATGAGAGACCGCCGCGGGCCAGTCTGATACACCGTCCTCGTAGACCGGCGCGGCCCGCAGCAGCCGGGCCGTACGGTCCGGCTCGGCGAACGTGACGGGCCGGTCGTAGCGCACGCACATGCGGGAGACGTCCGCGTCGAGGTGGGTGAGCGCGAGACCGTCCACGCCGCCGGCCGCCTCGGCCGCGTACCGGTGGGCGACCGCGTCGAAGTGCCCGCGGCGGAAGGCTCCCTGCCACGGCCCCGTCACGTTGTGCGGCTCGGGCAGCTCCAGGGCCGGGTCCTCGGTCACCAGCGGGCCAGGGCCGTGCCGGGTGGTGTAGGTCCGCAACACGCCGAGCCGGGCCGCGCCGGCCCCGTCCAGCAGTTCCAGCGCGTTGGCGAAGGTGGCCGTGCTCCACGTCGTGTACGGGTCGAACCCCCACTGCTCGTCCAGCAGCACGCCCTGCGCGCCCTCGAACACCACCGGCCCCCGCCGGACCAGCCCGGCGGTGTACGACGAGTCCACCAGCCGCACCCGCTCGGCGAACGCCCGGTAGACGGCCACGCAGTCGGCCACCGGCGGCCCCTCGACCCCCAGCGCCTCCCGCAGCGTCTCCCGCAGCACGGTCAGTTTCCGCGTCAGCTCGCGCGGCGGGTCGCCCGCCCGGGGCGCGAGCGCGCCGTGCTCCAGGTGGTACGCCATCGTCTCCCCGACGCCCATCCCGCACGACCCGTGCCGCGCCCGCCCGCGCGCCAGCTCCCGCCTGCGCCCGGCCTCGACGTGGTACGGCGTCGCCAGCAGGCAGTCCCGGTCCACCGTGAGCAGCCCGAAGGGGTCGGGCACGCCGAGCCGGGCCAGGTGCTCCGCCTCGGCCGACAACGCCAGCGGATCGACCACCACGAACCGCGAGAGATGCGTGCGAACCCCCCGGAACGTCCCGGCGCCGAACTGCGCGAACGTGTGGTGCCGCCCGTCGTCCAGGACGACGTTGTGCCCCGCCTGGGCGCCCCCGTTGAACCGGACCACGGCGTGGACGGGCAGCGTGGCGCACGCCCAGTCCACGACCGTGCCCTTGCCGGCGTCGCCGTACCCGAGGTCGACGACGACCAGGTGCTCGTTCACGACCGGAGCCCGCCGAGCCCGCGCCCGCCGCCGCTGTCGAGGCCGTCGAGCGGCTCGGCGGTGACCACCGTGCCGCGGTCGAGCCTGGCCAGGGCCCGCGACACCGACGCGCCGGCCGTCGAGCCCAGGTCGGCCAGGTCCGCCAGGCCCTCGTCCAGGCCGATAGCGTCCTCGCCGAGCCCGACGGTGAGCGCGATCGTCTCGCACACGGCGTCGAGGTCGTCCAGCTCAAGCACGTTCTGGCCGAGCAGGCGGCGCCAGGAGTCGAGCACCTCGGGGTCGCCGGCGTAGCTGGCCCCCTGCGGGAGGATGAAGTAGACGTCGTACTTGCGGGTCAGCTCGGCCACGACGTCGTCCACCCCGAGCGGCGCGGTCAGCCGGTCGCCGACGAGGTCCTTGACGTGGTTCCTGGACACCCGCTGGTAGGGCATCTCGTCGCCGATGACGAACAGGTAGCCGCGCTTGCCGCGCTTCTCGTGGCAGTCGATCGAGGTGTGCCTGGCCATGAAGTACAGGGCCAGCTCGTAGGACTCGCGCTTCTGCCCGCCGCCGCCGCCCTCCAGCAGGATCAGGCCGAGCTGGTCGTCCATGCGGTTGTCGGACTCGAACTGGCCGATCTGCAGCGGCGCCCGGTCGCAGGTGGCGTCGCCGATCGCGCCGAACATGATCTGCGGGTCGGTGGCGTACCCCTTGCGCAGCAGCAGCCCGAGCAGGTCGGGCAGGCGGGTCTGCAGCGCGCGGGGGACCGCGCGCATCGAGCCGGTCACGTCGAAGAGCACGGCGATGGCCAGCGAGTCGGGGTGCTCGGCCGAGTCGCGGCTCTCCCGCGTCACGCCGAAGGGGTCGAGGTCGGGGTGGACGCGCCGGGCCCCGCCGTCGCTGTAGGCGAAGGCGCTGGAGCCGGTGGCCGCGCGGTAGCGCGCGGCGGAGTCGTAGACGTTCGTGGACCAGATTCCGCTGCCCATGGCAGCCTCCCTCAAAGGTGGAGCGGACGGTACGTACGGGGCCCGTAGAGGTCGTCGAGCAGGTCGTCGAGCTCGCGCAGCAGCTCCCACGCGTCCGACGGCGGGCGCAGCAGGCAGCCGCGGACGAAGGCGCGCATCCGGCGCGGGCACTCGCCCATCAGTCGGTCGACGCACCGGGTCAGGGCGGCGATGTCGGCGCGCTCGTCGAGCCGGTCGCCGTGGCACCAGTCGACCAGCACGAGCCCGTGGTCGAGCGGATGGACGAGGACGTGGCGCGGGAGCACGGCGCCGTGCGCGACGCCGGCCCGGTGGGCGAGCCCGGCGGCCACGAGCAGCCGCCGCCAGATCCAGGCCACGTCGCGCGGGTCGAGGCCGGTGCCGGCGCGTTCGAGGGTGACGAACCCGGCGGGCGCCCGGCTGATCACGTTGGCCTGCCGGACCACGTCGCCGCCGCGGTAGCGGAAGCTCGCGACGAGACGGGGGACGTACGGCAGGAAGCGCGGGTCGCCGTCGGCCGCGATCTTCCGCAGCGCGGCGGCCTCGCGGACCAGCAGCCGGTCGGCGGCCGGGGCGCGGGCGACCTTGAGCAGCGAGTCGCGCGGGGAGGCCGACTCCGTGCCGCGCCCGGCCGGGTACAGCACGGCCGTGCCGCCCTTGTGCAGCGGCGGCCCGACCAGGAAGTCGCCGACCCGCTGACCCCGGTGGTAGGTCTCCCAGAGCGCGACCAGCCGCTTGAACGCCTCCTCGCCGCCCGGCGCGAGGTCGGGATGCAGCGCCCTGGCCAGCCGCCGGTAGACGCGGGCCGCGGACCCGCCGGCGAAGAGCTCCTGGGCCGATCGCGCCCCCATGACGATCGCCGCCGCCCGCTCG
Source organism: Nonomuraea sp. NPDC049684 (assembly GCF_044465345.1). Classification (NCBI taxonomy): domain Bacteria; kingdom Bacillati; phylum Actinomycetota; class Actinomycetes; order Streptosporangiales; family Streptosporangiaceae; genus Nonomuraea; species Nonomuraea sp. NPDC049684. The sequence goes on from NZ_JBITLO010000020.1 coordinate 163,552, forward strand.
GTGTTCATCGCACCTCCTCCTCCCGGGCGGGCCGCAGCAGCGCGGGGTGGAGCAGCCGGGCGTCGCCCGCGCGGTAGAGCTTGGCCCGCGGCCCGCCCCTGGGGCCGCCGGTCTCGGTGGTCTGGCCGGTGCTCTCGACGAACCCGGGCACGGACAGGACCTTGCGGTGGAAGTTGCCCGCGTGCAGCGGCGTGCCCCACACGGTCTCGTAGATCAGCCGCAGCTCGGAGACGGTGAACTCGGCGCCGGCGAAGGCCGTGGCCAGCGGCGTGTACTCCAGCTTCGACCGGGCCCGCTCGACGCCGTCGGCCAGGATGCGGGCGTGGTCGAAGGCCAGCGGCGGCACGTCGTCGACCGGGTGCCAGACGGCCGCGGCGGCGTCCGTGCCGGGCCGGGGGTCGGGCAGGTCGGGGGCGAAGGCGAGGTAGGAGATCGACACCACCCGCATGCGGGGGTCGCGGCCGGGGCCGCCGTAGCTGGCGAGCTGCTCGATGTGCGCCGGGCGGGTGGCCACGCCGGTCTCCTCGGCCAGCTCGCGCACCGCCGCCTCGGCCAGGTCCTCGTCCGGCTTGATGAAGCCGCCGGGCAGGGCCCAGCGGCCCGCGTACGGCTCCACGCCGCGCTCGACGATCAGGACGTGCAGCCGCCGGTCGCGGATGGTCAGCGCCACCACGTCGACGGTGACCGCGACCGGCGCGTAGAGCCGGGGGTTGTAGCCGGCCAGGAACTCTTCCATCCCCAAGTCCTTCTCAGTTCGAGTCAATCTCAACATGAGAATAACCAGGCCGACGGGGATGTGTCGATAGGGTTGGCGCATGATCCGTCACATTGTGCTGTTCACCTGGGCCGACGACGCCACCGACGAGCAGAAGGCCGCGGTCGCGACCGAGCTGCGCAAGCTGCCGGGCGAGATCCCGCAGCTACGGGCGTACACGGTGGGGCCCGACGCCGGCATCACGCCGGGCAACCACGAGTTCGCCGTGGTCGCCGACCTCGACAGCGTGGACGACTTCGTGATCTACCGCGACCATCCCCGGCACCAGGCCGTGATCGCGGAGTACATCAAGCCGATCCTGGCCACGCGCGCCGCGGTGCAGCTCAGCCTCTAGAACTCGGGCGGGTGGTTCTCGCGGTGCATCAGCCGGTCGTCGGAGGTGCGCCCGCGCCGGGGCGCGAGCACGATGCTGAGCACGACGCCGACGCCTCCGACGATCATGAAGATGACGCCGATGATGTCCATGTGCACGCTCTGGCCGAACACGTCGGGTTCGATGGCGAACCGCAGGATGGCGCCGAGCGTGAGGAAGAAGATGCTGACCCCGACACCCATGACGACCTCCAGGCAAAGGCGAGATGTGCCCACGGTCATACCCGGGTATCGGTGACCACACCCCCGCCGCGTCAGGCGAGACAGGACAGTGGCCGCCCGCCGTTGCAGGCGATCATGTCCTGGACGGCCGCGCCGACGTCGATCGGCGCGCCCGGCGGGCGGCCGTCCAGCTCGGCGTAGGCCCGGTGCAGGTTGCCCACCAGGCGTTCGGGGTCGAGCAGCGCGCCCCACTCGCCGAGGTCGGTCTCCCGCGCCGTCTCCAGGGGCGTCCGGCCCGCCGCGTGCCCCCGCCGGGCGGTCTCCTGGACGAACCGCAGGTATCCCTCGACCCGGTCGTAGACCTCCGGCCCGCACACCTCGCCGTGCCCGGGGACGATCGTCTCCGCGCCCAGCCCCCTGAGCGTGCCGAGGGCGGCGATCGCCCCGGCCACCGACCCCATCAGGACGAACGGCGTGCCGCCGTTGAAGACCAGGTCGCCGGAGAACAGCACCCGCCGCTCCGGGATCCAGACGATCGAGTCGTTGGTCGTGTGCGCGGCCGGCCCGACGTGCCGCACCTCGCAGCGCAGGTCGTCGGACCAGAGGGTGACCCCCTCGGTGTACGTCAGGAACGGCGGCGCGACCTCCATCGCCCCCCACACCACCTCCGGCGACCAGGCCCCCCGGTACGCCGGGACCCCGTCGGCCAGGATCTGGGCGCGCACGCCCTCGTGCCCGACGATCGTGGCCTCGGGGAACAGCCAGTTGCCGAAGGTGTGGTCGCCGTGGTGGTGGGTGTTGACCAGCGTGGTGATCGGCCTGCCGCTCACCTTGCCGACGGCCGCCCGCAGGTCGCGGGTGCGGCGCTCGGTCGAGCAGGCGTCCACGCAGATCACGCCGCGCCGCCCGGCCAGGAAGCCGGTGTTGTTGATCCACCAGCTCCCGTCGGGCTGGACGTAGGCGTAGACGCCCTCGGAGACCTCTTCGACGCGCGGCGGGGGCAGGGGGTGGTCATGAGGTGAGGAGCTCATGACCGGAACCTAACAGCGACGCCCGCCCCCGGACGGGAGGCGGGCGTCACGGACTTCGCGGATCAGGCTCAGAAGGCCTCTTCGGGCAGCTCCATGAGCTCCTGGCCGGTGGCGGCGAGCACCCGCCGCTCGGCCGCCAGCCTGGGCAGCACGGTCGTGGCGAAGAACGACGCCGCGGCCACCTTGCCCTGGTAGAACGGGTCCTCCGACTCCGCCAGCCGGGCCAGGGCCACCTCGGCCTGGCGCAGCAGCAGCCAGCCGATCACCAGGTCGCCCAGCGAGAGCAGGAACCGGGTGCTGTTCAGGCCGACCTTGTAGACCTCCGCCGGCTTCTCCAGCGAGCCGAGCGCCCAGCCGGCCATGGTGTCGCCCATGACCTTGACCTCGGCGGCGGCCTCGGCGAGCAGCTTGCGCTCCTCCTTGAGCCGGCCGTTGCCCGCCTCGGAGGCGGCGAACTCGTTGATCTCGGCGAGCAGCGCGCCGACCGCGGCGCCCTGGTTGCGCAGGATCTTCCGGAAGAACAGGTCGAGGCCCTGGATCGCGGTGGTGCCCTCGTACAGGGAGTCGATCTTGGCGTCGCGGATGTACTGCTCGATCGGGTAGTCCTGCAGGTAGCCCGAGCCGCCCAGGGTCTGCAGCGAGCGGGCCAGCAGCTCGTACGAGCGCTCCGAGCCGACGCCCTTGACCAGGGGCAGCAGCAGGTCGTTCATGGCCTCCGCGTGCCGGTCGGCCGGGTCGATGAGGAGGGCGTCCTGGAAGGTGGCCGTGTAGAGGACCAGGGCGCGCATGCCCTCGGCGTACGCCTTCTGCAGCATCAGCTCGCGGCGCACGTCCGGGTGGTGGGTGATGGTCACCCGGGGGGCGGACTTGTCGGCCATCTTGGTCAGGTCCGCGCCCTGGTAGCGGGACTTGGCGTAGTCGAGGGCGTTCAGGTAGCCGGTGGAGAGCGTGGCGATGGCCTTGGTGCCGACCATCATGCGGGCGTGCTCGATCACCATGAACATCTGCTTGATGCCCTCGTGCACGTCGCCGACCAGCCAGCCGATCGCCGGGTGCTTGTCGCCGAAGGTGAGCTCGCAGGTCGTGGAGACCTTCAGGCCCATCTTCTTCTCGACGTTGGTGACGTAGGCGCCGTTGCGCTCGCCCAGCTCGCCGGTCTCCAGGTCCACGTGGAACTTGGGCACCAGGAACATCGACAGGCCCTTGGTGCCGGGACCGTGGCCCTCGGGACGGGCCAGGACCAGGTGGAAGATGTTGTCGGCCATGTCGTGCTCGGCGCTGGTGATGAACCGCTTGACGCCCTCGATGTGCCAGGTGCCGTCGGGCTGCTGGACGGCCCTGGCCCGGCCGGCGCCGACGTCCGAGCCCGCGTCCGGCTCGGTGAGCACCATGGTGGCGCCCCAGTTCTTCTCGATGGCCAGCTCGGCGAAGCGCTTCTGCTCCGGCGTGCCCAGCTTCCACAGGGTGTAGGCGAAGTTGGGGCCGGCGGCGTACATGTACAGGGCCGGGTTGGAGCCGAGCACCATCTCGGCCGTCGCCCAGGCGAGGCTGCGCGGGATGCCGGGGCCGCCCAGCTCGGCGGGCAGGTCGAGGTGCGCCCAGCCGCCGTCCACCAGCGCCTTGTACGACTTCTTGACGCCGGCCGGGACGGTCACCGTGCTCGTCGCGGGGTCGAACACCGGCGGGGTGCGGTCGCCCTCCTCGAAGGAGTCGGCGAGCACGCCGGTCGCCAGCCTGTTGACCTCGTCCAGGATGCTCCGCGCGACGTCCTCGTCCACTTCGCCGAAGGGCCCGGTGCCGAGGATCTCGCGTCGACCGAACACCTCGAAGAGGTTGAATTCCAGGTCACGCACGTTGCTCTTGTAGTGGCCCATGGGTGCAGATCTCCTTGAACCGAGGTCTTCATGTACTGGCCAGTAACCTTACCTGCAATGCTACCCGCGGGTAACCCCGCCCATGCGTGGCATGCTCGACTCCATGGACGCCGAAGAACTCGCCACAAGATGGCGGGAGCGACTGGAATCCTGGGCCATCCCCGAGGAGATCCTGGCCAAGGCTCCGGCCGATCCGTGGAGCCACTCGCCGGCCCGGTTCGCCACGCGGACCGACCGGGCGCTGGCCGAGCCCGACGACGGCCCGACCATGACCCGGCTGGCCGAGGCGCTGCCCGACAAGGGCACGCTGCTCGACGTCGGCTCGGGCCCGGGCGCCGCGTCGCTGCCGCTGCGCGAGCGCATCGGCCACCTCTACGCGGTCGACACGTCCGCACCCATGCTGGAGGGCCTGAAGGTGCGGGCGATGAACCTCGGCGTGCCCGCCACCACCGTCGAGGGGCGGTGGCCGGACGTGGCCGACCAGGTGCCGGTGGCCGACGTGTCCGTCGCCGCGCACGTGGTCTACAACGTGCCCGACCTGGCGGAGTTCCTCCAGGCGCTCGACCGCCGCACCCGCGGACGGGTGGTGCTCGAACTGCCCCACCGCCATCCCATGAGCTGGATGACGCCGCTCTGGCGGCACTTCCACGGCGTCGACCGCCCGGTCCGGCCCATCGCCGAAGACTGCGTGGCGCTGGCCGCGGCGCTGGGCTTCCCCGTGCGCGTGGAGGAGCGGGAGGCGCCCCTGGAACGTTTCACGACCGTCGAGGAGCTGGCCGAGAGCGCCTGCCGCCGGGTGTGCCTCGACCCGTCCAGGGTGGAGGAGGTGGCCGAGACCGCCGTCGAGCTGGGCATGTGGCCGGTGCCACGTGACCGGTGGGTCACCGTCTGGTGGGAATGATCCGTTTCGTTCGGCCGTTGTAGGCATTGAGCTGACCGCTCCCGGACGAGACGCGCCGTACCCGGACACGCCAAGACGACGCACGTACCCGTACGTCTCGTCCCAGGAGTACTGATCATGGCGTGGATCCTCATCGTGCTGGCCGGCCTGTTCGAGGTGGTCATGGCACTGTCGCTCAAGCTCAGCAACGGCCTCAGCAACCTGTGGTGGACCCTGTCCTTCCTGGCCACGGCCGCCCTGAGCTTCGGGCTGCTCTCCTACGCGCTCAAGTCCCTGGAGGTCGGCACCGCGTACGCCGTGTGGACCGGCATCGGGGCCGTCGGCACCGCGATCCTCGGCATGGTCGCCATGGGCGACGACGTCTCGCCGCTGCGCCTGACCTCGATCGCGCTCATCCTGGCGGGTGTCGTGGGGCTCAATCTGGCTGGTGGACACTAGTGCGATGATTGAGATCCATGCCATCACCGTCGACGCCGCCGACCCCTACGAGATCGCGAACTGGTGGAGCCGGGCCACCGGGTGGCCGCTGGGCGAGGGTGACAAGCCGGGGGCCGACGAGGTGATGCTGCGTACGCCGCAGGACCCGTTCCTGCTGTTCATCCGCGTGCCCGAGGGCAAGACCGGCAAGAACCGGGTGCATTTCGACGTCAACGGCACCGAGGGCCGTACGCGTGACGAGGAGGTCGAGCGGCTGCTCGGCCTCGGCGCGACCGTCTTCCAGGACCAGCGCAGGCCCGACGGCACGGGGTGGGTGACCATGCTCGACCCCGAGGGGAACGAGTTCTGCGTGTGCCGGAGCGAGGCGGAGAGGGCCTTGCCGGAATGATGTTCTGTCGGTGAGCTGGCCCCATGAGCGTGAGGGCCGTCGTCTGCACTCGCGGCGGCGGCGTTCCCGCAGAGCTGCTGCACCGCCACGTACGCGCTCAGGGAGCGCGGCCGGCTGCTGCACGGCGAGAAGAGGGAGCGCGCCCGGCGGGCGGGAGCCGACGACGTGATCGGCTACGACGGGCTGAAGGAAGCGGCCAGGGCGTGGTCCGTGGACGTGGCCGTCGACCCGGTCGGCGGCGAGCTGTCCGAGCAGGCCCTTCGCGGGCTGCGCGAGGGCGGGCGGCTCCTGGTCGTCGGATTCGCCTCGGGCGGGATCGCGAGGCTGCCGGCCGACCAGGTGCTGCTCCGCAACCGCGCGGTGGTGGGCGTCGACCGGGGCGCGTGGTCGATGGGCCACGCCGCGGAGAACCGGGCCATGGACGACCTGCTGGAGCGGCGGGTCACTGGGAAGATCGTGCTCGTCCCTTCATCGTGAGGGTCAGGATCGCGGCGATCAGGTAGACCAGCGCGCCGTGCCACATCGCCTGCACGGCCGAGCCGAAGACGCCCTCGTCGTCGAGCACGAGCTGCACCGGGTAGTCGAGCACCGCCGTGATCGCGGCGGGCAGGAGCGCGAACTTCCACGGGTGCCGCAGCGACCAGTGCCGGGCCTGGCGGGTGACGCGGTCGCCCTCGTGCGGCTTGGCGACCGCGCCGATCGCGGCGATCAGCGCGAACAGGCTGATGCCGAGGCCCAGGGCCCAGACCAGGTCGCCGCCGCCGGTGATCAGGCCCATCCCGAAGCTGGCGGCCGACACCACGACGCCGCCGATGGCGGCGCTCTTCCAAGGGGCGCCCCGCAGGGCCGCCGCGGACAGTGAGACCTCATCGCGTCTACTGATTTCGTTCATGTCCTCATGGTGCCGCCGCGGGCCCCCAAGAGGCATCGGGGACGGACCCTGACCTGTCCCTGACATGATTCCCATATGACGGAAATCGCCATTGTGCAGTTGGGACCGGACGAAGGGGAGCGGCTGAGGGACGTCCGGCTGCGAGCGTTGCAGGAGTCACCGGACGCGTTCGGCTCCTCCTACGCGCGCGAGGCCGCCTTCTCCGCCGAGGACTGGGCCGAGCGGCTGAAGAACCCGCATTCGCGGTGGTGGGTGGCGGCCGGCGACGGCCTGGGTGACGTCGGCCTGGTGTGCATGCTCCTGGAGGAGTCCGGGGCCCATCTGCTGTCCATGTGGGTCGCCCCCGAGGCCAGGGGACGCGGGCTCGCCTCCCGGCTGGTCGACCGGTCCGTCGAGTGGGCCCGTTCGACCGGGGCCGAGCAGGTGCAGCTCTGGGCCGTCGACGCCAACCACGCCGCCCGCGCGCTCTACGCGGCCAAGGGCTTCGTGCGCAGCGGCAAGGTCATGGCGCTGCCCTCCAACCCGTCCCTGATGGAGTCCCACTACGTGCTGTCGCTGCTGTTCCGGCAGGCGCGCAGGGAGGACGTGCCGGCCATCGTCCGGCTGCTGGCCGACGACCCGCTCGGCGCCGCCCGCGAGGGCGCCCCCGACGACACCCGCTACCTGATGGCCTTCGACCGCATCGAGGCCAACCCGCACGACGAGCTCATCGTGGCCGAGCGGGAGGGCGAGGTGGTCGGCACGATGCAGCTCACCTACCTGGCCGGGCTGTCGCGGCTGGGCTCCGAGCGGTGCCAGATCGAGGCCGTCAGGGTGGCCGCCTCGACGCGCGGCCAGGGGCTCGGCGGCAAGATGATCCAGTGGGCCGTCGACCGGGCGCGGGCCAGGGGGTGCGCGGTCGTCCAGCTCACCTCCGACAAGTCGCGCACCGACGCCCACCGCTTCTACGACGCGCTCGGCTTCACCGCCTCCCACGAGGGCTACAAGCTCTCACTCGGCTGACCCGCAGTCGGCGGCCAGCTGGGTCAGCATCCAGCGGCACCACTCGGCCCGGTGCCGCTCGTAGCTCAGCCCGCAGCGCAGCGTCGCGTAGCCGCCGAACCCGGGGTCGCCGAAGGCCGGCCGGCCGCCGAACGACGCCTCCTGCCGCTCGTAGTCGGCCAGCCGCTCCTCGTGCGCGGCGAGCTGGTCGGCGAACAGCCGCCGCAGCTGCTCCGGCTCGGCCAGCCACGCCGCGTACGTCTTCAGCACCAGCTCGTCGCGCTCCGGTCGCTCGCGCGGTGGCTCGGTGACCCATGCCCGCAGCGCCGCCAGGCCCTCGGCGGTCAGGTGGTAGACCTTCTTGGCCTGCGGCCCCGGCCCGTGCGCGCTCTCGAACCCGACCTGCCCGGCGGCCCGCAGTTTCTGCAGCTCGGCGTGGATCTGGCTGTGGCCGGCCGTCCAGAAGTAGCCGACCGGCCGCCGCATGGCCGCAGCGAGGTCGTAACCGGTGCGATCGCCGCGCGCCAGCACGGCCAGGATCGCGTATCCGAGCGTTGAGGTCATGGTGGGTCCAAGGATATGGTGCTTGCGGCTCTATGTCAGTTCAGACATAGTCAGAAGAAGGGCGCGGCGGCCATGCGAAAGATCGTCGGATGGATGGCACTGCTCACCATGGGGCTGACCGGCTGCGGGGGCACGGTCGGCGCCGGCACCACCGCCGTCCGTACGACGGCCGCCGAGTCCCCCGCCCAGAGCGCGACGACGAGCGCGCCCGCGAGCGCGCCGCCCACCGGCCCCAACGTCTCGGGCTGCTTCACCGAGCAGGACGGCAAGATCTTCACCCACGTCCGCGGCCTGCCCGGCGTGATCACCGGCGACGGCCCGGTGGGCGTGGTGATCAGCTACGAGCGCCGCGGCACCGTGTGCTCCTGGCGCCCGCTGTCGGACCGCCTGGTCGCCGCCGGCTACCGCGTCCTGCTCTACGCCAGGGACGCCGGCCTCCTGCCCGAGGACGGCGCGGTCGCCATGGGCAAGCGCCTGGCCAAGGAGAAGGGCGTCGAGCGGCTGTTCCTGGTCGGCGGCTCGATCGGCGCCACGGCCTCGGTCCCGGCGGCCGAGCGGCTGGGCGCCGGGGTGGCCGGCGTCGTCGCCCTGTCAGGCGAGATCGACAAGGGCGACGCCGCCGCGCTCACCGTGCCGCTGCTGCAGATCGGCTCCGAGCACGACTCCTACGGCGGCGCCGCGTCGATGCGCGAGGCCGAGGCCGCCGCGACCAAGGCCCCGGACAACCAGGTGCTGGTCATCCCCGGCGAGTCGCTGCACGCCTCGGCCCTGCTCACAGGCCCTCACTCCGCCAAGGTGCTCGACACGATCGTGGCCTTCATGGACCGGCACAAGGGCTGATCTCGACCAGGTTGTCGTGGAAGGCGGGCCCGCGGCCCATGTCGCCGTCCCGCTCGGCCACGACCGCGTTGGCGTTCGCGCCGCCCGGGGTCAGCTTCGGCCACCGGCCCTTGGGCGAGGCCACCACGCCGGGCGCGACCCGGTCGCTGATCTCCACGTCGGCCAGGAACTCGCCGCCGTCGTTGTGCACCCGTACGCGCTGCCCGGCCACCAGCCCCCGGGCCGCCGCGTCGGCCGGGTTCACCAGCACGGCCGGCCCCTTGGCCCGCCGCCCCAGCTCCGGATTGTTGGCGAAGATCGTGTTCAGGAACGTGTGCGAGGCCGGCGTGACCAGCGTCAGCGGGTACGCCGACCGGTCGGCGACCGCCGTGTGCGAGGGCACGTACGCCTTCCCCGCGCGCGGGAAGCGCAGCCGCCCGGAAGGCGTCGGGAAGCCCTCGGCGAACGGCGCGAACGGCTTGGGGTAGTTCATCCGCACCCACCCCTCCTTGCGCAGCCGGTCCAGCGTGACGCCTTCGAGCGACGGGTGCCCGCCCGACAGCAGCGACTCGGCCAGCTCCAGGTCGGAGTCGTACAGGGACGGCTCGGTCAGCCCCATGTGCGCGGCCAGCCGGCGGAAGGTCTCGGTCGTGGACAGGCACTCGCCGGGCGGCGGCACGGCGGGCTCGTTCCACAGCAGGTACATGTGGCCGTAGCCGGCGTGCAGGTCCATGTGCTCGGTCTGCATGGTCGCGGGCAGCACGATGTCGGCGTAGTCCACGGTGTCGGTCGGGAACTGCTCCATGACGACCGTGAACAGGTCCTCGCGGGCGAGCTGCCGCCTGATCGCGTTGGCGTCGGGGGTCGAGCCGAGCGGGTTGGCGGCGTACACCCACAGGCACTTGACGTCGTCGAGCTGGGAGCCGAGCTTGGTCATGACCAGCGTGCGCACCGGCTTGGCCAGCAGGTCGTCACGCGTGTCGACGGTCACGCGCACGTGGCCGCTCGTCGAGTACGCCACGCCGCCGCCCGGATGCCGCCAGTCGCCGGTCACGCCGGGGATCGCGGCGATCGTGCGCATCGCGGTGCCGCCGCCGGCGTGCCGCTGGATGCCCATGGTGGCGCGGATCGCGGTCGGCCGGGTGTGGGCCAGGCGCATCCCCAGGCTGTGGACGTCCTCGGCGGGGATGCCGGTGATCTCGGCCACCCGCTCCACCGGGTACTCCAGGATCTCCTCGCGGAACTCCGCCCAGCCCTCGGTGTGCTCGGCCAGGAACTCCTCGTCCTGGGCGTTCTCCGCGAGCACGACGTTGAGCAGCCCGAGGGCGAGCGCGGCGTCCGTGCCGGGCCTGATCGCCAGGTGCTGGTCGGCCTGGTCGGCGGTCCTGGTGCGGATGGGGTCGATGGCGACCACGTGCGCGCCGTCCGCGCGGGCGTCCTGGATGAACTTCCACAGGTGGTGGCCGCTGGTCAGCGTGTTCGTGCCCCACAGCAGGATCAGCCTGGCCTGGGCGAAGTTCTCCGGGTCCATGCCGCCCGCGGTGCCGTTGGCCTTCATCAGCCCGCTGCTGCCGGCCGCCGAGCAGATGTTCAGCCAGTGCTTGGACGCCCCCAGCACGTTCCAGAACCGGCGGCCCGCCACGCCCTCGCAGCCCTGGAGGTAACCCAGCGACCCGGTGCCCAGGTACGGCCAGATCGCCTCGCCGCCGTGCTCGTCCACGATGGCGCGCAGCCGCGCCGAGATCTCGTCGAGCGCCTCGTCCCAGGTGATCCGCTCGAACTGCCCCGACCCCTTCGGCCCGGTGCGCCGCATCGGGTACAGGATGCGGTCCTCCGCCTGCGTGTGCTCCAGGTACCGGTTGACCTTCACGCACAACGCGCCGCGGGTGTAGGGGTGGTCGGGGTTGCCGCGCATCTTGACGGCCTGCCCGTCCTGTACGGTCACGATCCAGGAGCAGGTGTCCGGGCAGTCAAGCGGACATGCCCCCAAAACCCTCAAATCACCCGACATGCGCACAGCCTACGTCGGGAGACAGCCGTGGCGGGTGACCCCCCGCGCCCGCGACACCGCCGAGCCGACCTCGGACAAGAACGCAAAGGTGAACGGTTGGAGTTCCACCGTGTACCCTGCCTCGCGCAGCCTGGCCGCGGCGTTCTCGGCCGACGCGTCGTGACCGGGCCCGCCCGGCCGCGCGGTTTGCCCGCGTACGCCGGGCATCGGGGGCGACGAGGCCGGCGCCGGCGTCGCGGACGTGAACATGCCAGACACGCGGGCAGGTCAATGCCGGTCGGGTCCTCACCCGGTGCGCGCGCCGGAGCGGCGAACGAGGACACTGGAGAACAGAGATCGTATGGTCCGGCCGGGAAGGTGCAGAATCACTGTCGGTGGCCGAAATCAGGGAACGAGACGATGACACGGAGGACCTCGCGGAGGGGGATCCAGCCGTGGCCGAGCCACGCGCCGACGGCGGCGTCTACGTAGTCGAGCCGCTCCTTCCCCAGCGGTTGCGGCGGCCGTCCGACCTGCTGCGCTTCTTCGCGACGCTGGCGGTGCTCGCGGCGGTGATCCTGCTCGCCCTCGTCGCCAAGCAGACGCTCAACGGCCTGGAGCAGGACGTCAAGGTCGGCGCCGAGATGGTCCCGCTGCTCAGCCGGGTCGCGGCCTTCATCGGCAGCGCGGCCGTGCTGATCGTGCCCGCCGCGTTCGCCGTCGAGCGGGTCTTCCACCGCGACGGCCTGCGCGTCGCCGAGGGGCTGATCGCGGCCATCATCGGCATGGCCGGGTCGTTCCTGCTCGGCCAGTGGATCGAGGCCAGCAGCCTGACCGACCTGCGCATCCTGCTCACCGGCGACCGCGCGATCGAGCCGCTGAACACGCTGCTCACCTCGGTGATCGCCTACACCACCGCGGTCCGCATCGCCCGCCGCCCCACGTGGCGCATGCTCATGTGGACCTCGATCGCCCTCTACATCCTCACCTACTTCTCCGGCCGGCAGATCACCCTGCCCAGCGCCATCGTGACCGTCCTGGTCGGCATGGCCATCGGCTACGCCACCCTCTACGGCGTCGGCAGCCCCAACACCCGCCCGCCCGGCAGCGCCGTGGTCGCCGCGCTGCGCAAGCTGTCCTTCTCGCCCGTCTCCGCCCGCCGCATCGAGGACGACCACCAGGGCAGCCGCCGCTACGCCATCGGCCTCAAGGACGGCACCAGCCTCGACGTCACCGTCCTCGACCGCGACCGCCAGGTGGCCGGGCTGCCGTACCGGCTGTGGCGGCGCATCAGGCTCAACTCCGAGACCAGGCGCCGGGCCATCCGCTCGCTCCGGGCCGAGCTGGAACGCGAGGCCCTGATGGCGTACGCGGCCCAGGCCGCCGGCGCCAGCACGCCGCGCCTGCTCGGCACCAGCGAGATCGGCACCGAGGCCGCCCTGCTCGCCTACGAGCACATCGAGACCCGCCCGCTCGACGAGGTGCCCGACGCCGAGATCGACGACGCCCTGCTCGCCCAGATCTGGGAGCAGGTCGAGCTGCTGCAGATCCAGCGGCTGGCACACCGGCGGCTCACCGGCGACAGCATCCACCTCGACCGCGCGGGCCGCGTCGTGCTGACCGACGCCCGCAGCGGCGAGATCGCCGCCGGCGACCTGCTGCTCCGGCTCGACATCGCCCAGCTCCTCACCTACCTGGCGCTGCGCGTCGGCGCCGAGCGCTCGGTCCGGGCCGCCGCCGCCGTGATGGGCCCCGACGCCCTCGCCGCCGCCATGCCGCTGCTCCAGCGCATCGCCCTGACCAGGGAGACCCGCTCGGCCCTGTCCAAGGCCAAGAACGTGCTCACGAGCCTGCGCGACCACATCGTCGCCCTCAAGCCCCAGGGCAAGGTCGAAGAGGTGCGCCTGGAGCGCTTCCGCCCGCGCACCCTGATCACGATCATCGCCAGCACGGTCGCCGCCTACGTCGTGCTGTCCCAGCTCAGCAAGGTCGACCTCTACAAGGTGGTGACCACCGCCAACTGGGCGTGGTCCGGCCTGGCGCTGATCGCCTCGTTCACCAGCTTCGTCGCCGCCGCGCTCATGCTGCGCGGGTTCGTCCCGGAACGCCTGCCGCTGTGGCGTACCGTCCTGGTGCAGTTCGCGTCGTCGTTCGTCAAGCTGGTCGCGCCCGCCGCGGTCGGCGGCGTCGCGATCAACACCCGCTACCTGCAGAAACGCGGCATCGCACCGGCGCTCGCGGTGGCCAGCGTGGGCGCCTCGCAGCTCATCATGCTGGTCTTCCACATCGCCCTGCTGCTGCTGTTCGCCTACATCACCGGCTCCGACGCCGCCACCTCCTTCACCCCCTCGCGCGGCCTGGTCGTGGCGATGCTCGCCATCGCGCTGCTGGTCGCGGTGGTGCTCGGCGTGCCGCCGCTGCGCAGGATGGTGACCGTGCGGATGCGCAGGCTGTTCTCGAACGTGCTGCCCCGCCTGCTCGACGTGCTCCAGTCGCCGGCCAAGATGATCGAGGCCGCCTTCGGCACGCTCATGATCACGATCGCCTTCGTGGCCTGCCTCGACGCCTGCGTCGCCGCGTTCGGCGGCCAGCTCAGCTTCACCGCCGTCGCCGTCGTCTACCTCACGGCCAACGCCATCGGCTCGGCCGCCCCCACCCCGGGCGGCCTCGGCGCCGTCGAGTACGCGCTCACCCTCGGCCTCGTCGCGGCCGGCCTCGAATGGGACCTGGCGGCCTCGGCCGTGCTGCTGCACCGGCTGCTCACGTTCTGGCTGCCGGTGCTGCCGGGATGGGCCGCCTTCACCTACCTCCAGCGGCACGAGGCCCTGTAGGGCCATACAGGACCCCGTGCGCCGCCGGTGATCAGCGGGCCGACGTGACCGGCTCGGTGACCTTGTCGATCGCCGCCAGCTCGCTCTCGGTGAACACCGGGCCGTCCACGCACGCCACGTTGTCCTCCAGCTGCCGGACGCTGCTCGCCCCGATCAGCACGCTCGTCACGCGCGGATCGCGCAGCGTCCACGACAGCGCCATCTGGGCCAGCGTCTGGCCCCGGCCCCGCGCGATCTCGTTGAGGTCGCGCGCCAGGTCCCGGTCGATCTGCTCGGCGCTCAGGAACCGGCTCGTCGCCGCCCGCGAGCCCTCGGGCACGCCCTCCAGGTAGCGGTCGGTGAGCAGCCCCTGCGCCAGCGGCGAGTACACGATGCAGCCCATGCCCGCCTCCTCCAGCACGTCGAGCAGACCGTCGTCCTCGATCCACCGGTTGATCATCGAGTACGACGGCTGGTGGATGAGCAGCGGCGTGCCCAGCTCGCGCATGATCCGCGCGGCCTGCGCGGTCTGCTCGGCCGAGTAGTTGGAGACGCCCGCGTAGAGCGCCTTGCCCGAGCGCACCGCCCGGTCCAGCGCCCCCATCGTCTCCTCCAGCGGCGTCTCCGGGTCCGGACGGTGGCTGTAGAACACGTCCACGTACTCCAGGCCCATGCGGGCGAGTGACTGGTCGAGGCTGGCCAGCACGTATTTGCGCGACCCCCACTCCCCGTACGGCCCCGGCCACATGTCGTACCCGGCCTTGGTCGAGATGACCAGCTCGTCCCGGTACGCCGCGAAGTCCTCCCGCAGGATCCGCCCGAAGTTCCGCTCCGCCGACCCGTACGGCACGCCGTAGTTGTTGGCCAGGTCGAAATGCGTCACCCCGAGGTCGAACGCGCGCCGCAGCACCGCCCGCGAGTTCTCGATCGGCCGGTCGTCGCCGAAGTTGTGCCACAACCCCAGCGACACCGCCGGCAGCCTCAGCCCGCTGCGCCCGCTGCGGTTGTACGGCTGACGCTCGTAACGCCGCTCATCGGCCACGAAGCTCACACCGTCCCCCTCTCGATGATCCACGACAGCGCGAACGCCTCCTCGCGCCAGGCGTCGTACCGGCCGCTGCGCCCGCCGTGCCCCGCGCCCATCTCCGTCTTGAGCAGGAACGGCCCGCCGGACGCGGTCGCCCGCAGCCGCGCGATCCACTTGGCCGGCTCGTGGTAGAGCACCCGCGTGTCGTTCAGGCTGGTGATCGCCAGAATCGGCGGGTACACCCTGCCGTCCACGTTCTCGTACGGCGAATAGCTCTTCATGTACGCGTAGACGTCCGGGTTGTGCAGCGGGTCGCCCCACTCGTCCCATTCGATCACCGTCAGCGGCAACGACGGGTCGAGGATCGTGTTGAGCGCGTCCACGAACGGCACCTCGGCCACCACCCCCGCGAACTCCTCGGGAGCCAGGTTCGTCACCGCGCCCATCAGCAGCCCGCCCGCCGAGCCGCCGCGCGCGACGATTCGCCCGCTCCAGCCGCTCGCCTTGAGATGCCTGGCCGCCGCCACGAAGTCGGTGAACGTGTTCCGCTTCCTGGTCAGCTTGCCGTCCTCGTACCACTGACGGCCCATCTCGCCGCCGCCCCTGACGTGCGCGATGGCGAAGACGAACCCGCGGTCCAGCAGCGACAGCCGGGGCACCGAGAACCCGGGGTCGATCGAGGTCTCGTAGCTGCCGTAGCCGTAGAGCAGCGTCGGGGCCGGCGTCGTGGTGTCCTTGCGCTTGACGATCGAGATCGGCACGCGCGTGCCGTCCTCGGCCGTCGCCCACTCACGGAACTGCTCGTAGTCGCCCGCGTCGTAGCCGCCCAGCACCGGACGCTGCTTGAGCAGGATCAGCTCGTGCGAGTCCAGCTCGTAGTCGTAGACGCTCGGCGGCGTCACCATGCTCGTGTACGCCAGCCGCAGCCGCGTCGTCGTGAACTCGGGGTTGCCCGCCGGGCCGACGTCGTACAGGGGCTCGGGGAAGTCGATCTCGTACGCGTTCCGCTCGGCGCCCTCGATCCGCTCCCGCCAGCCCGCGCCCGCGGCGCTGTAGGGCAGCACCCGCAGGCCGGTCAGGCCGTCCCGGCGGAAGTGCACGACGGCGTGGTCGGAGAAGGCGTCGATCTCCAGCAGCCGGGTGTCCTCGCGGTGCCCGATCAGCGGGGTCCAGGAGCCCGGCTCGTCGATGGGGGCCGTGGCCAGCTCGAAGTTCTCGGCGTTCTCGTTGTGCAGGACGTAGAAGAAGTCGCCCGCGTGCTCGACGCCGTACTCCACGCCGGTCTTCCTGGGCCGGACGACCTGGAACTCGCCGGTGGGGTCGGCGGCGTCGAGGATGCGCACCTCGCTGGTGATCTTGCTGCCCGCGCCCAGCACGAGGTACCGCTCGCTGCGGGTCAGCCCGATGCCCACCCAGTAGCGCTCGTCGGTCTCCTCGTAGACCAGGACGTCCTCTTCCGTCCCGAGCGTGTGCCGGTAGACCTGGTAGGGACGCCAGGCGTCGTCCACCCGCGTGTAGAAGAACGCCGAGCCGTCGGCCGACCAGGCGCCGCCGTAGAAGATGTCCTTGATCTCGTCGGGCAGCACCTCGCCCGTGTCGAGGTTCCTGAACCTCAGCGTGAAACGCTCGTCGCCCTTGTAGTCGGTGGAGTAGGCCAGCATCGTCCCGTCGGGCGTGACGGCGCTGGTGCCGACGGAGAAGAACGCGCTGTCGCCGGCGAGCTCGTTGCCGTCGAGCACGACCTGCTCGCGCTCAAGGCGCTCGCCCGGGGTGATCTGCGGCGGCGCGTCACTGTCGGCCGGCACCCGGCAGGACACCGCGTACTGCTTGCCCTCCTCGGTACGCGTGAAGTACCACCACGCCCCCTTGCGGCTCGGCACCGACAGGTCGGTCTCCTGCGTACGTCCCTTGATCTCCTGGAAGACCTGCTCCTGGAGCTCGGCGAGATGCGCGGTGTGCTCTTTGAGAAAGTCGTTCTCTGCCTCCAGGTACGCCGTTGTGTCCGGGTCGTCCTTGTTGCTTAGCCAGGCGTACTCGTCGATGAACGTGTCGCCGTGATGGATGCGCTCAGTCGGTACCTTCTTCGCCACTGGCGGCGTGTTGCTGCTCACGGGGGGAGTCTATGTTCGGCCGTGATCGTTCTGTGGCCGGGAGAGCTGCCGAACGCGTCCCGAGCGGTCGGGAGCGCTGCTAATCTTTAGAAGCCGACGAGGTGCGGCGCAACCCACTCCCTTCACTCCGGTGACTTTGGTGCGTTGCGACGCGTAACGTCGGCAATCCCTTCTGGCTCGCGGGTTTGAAGATCGGTTCGCTAACCGAGCGACAGGCTGGTAAGTTAGAGGGGTTGTCCCGGAAGCGGGGCGCGACTTAATTCCAGCAGGTCGAGCAAGTCCGGTCAATTTGACAGAGACTTGAACGGCTGAAAGAATTAAGACACAACGAAAGAACGCAAGACGAAATGAACGCCTCTGAACGAGGATCC